>JAIETR010000063.1 GCA_019745075.1 Qipengyuania sp. | reverse complement strand
GAACGCATCGGAGACGAGGAGCACGATCGTCTCATCGCCGCCGCCATCGTCCCGCGCAGCGGCGGGTTGCGGGTCGGATTGCCCGGCAAGGACAAGCTTCCGGCCGGATATCGCCTCGCGGTTTAGGGTTCCGCGCACTGGCGGCGCGGGCCGGCGTCTGCGTGGGGCGCTGCTGACCGGCGCGTTGGCGATCGCCGCGCCGCTGGCTGCGCAGGATCCATCGACGGCGCAGACGCTCGAGGAGCTTATCCCCGACGGCGCGGTCGCGAACCCCGAGGCCTGGGCCCAGCAGGGCGAAGCCGAAACCGCGGCGAACGAGCAGTCCGAGATCGGTCACGAGACGCCGCTCGACGAGCTGCCGGGGGTGACGTTGGCCTGGCCGGACACGCTCGAGCTGCCGCCCTTGCCCGAGCTGGCGCCCGAACCCGAAGTGGAATTCGCCGACCTCCAGCTATCCGGCCCGGAGCTGGTCTTCAGCGAAGCCGTGACCGAGAAGATCGGCGACGATCTGGTGCTGGGGTTTCCGCAGCGGGAGCCGCCATTCGAGGCGAGCGGCGATTTCGTCGACCGCTTCGCCGCCTTGTCGACGATCAAGAACCTCGACAGCGATTCGGACAATCTCGCCCAGATCGCCGCGCGCGCGAAGCAGGACGAGACGCTGCTCGAGAACATGTTGCGGGTCTACGGCTTTTACGATGGCCGGGTGATCCGCTCGATCGGGGGGCTCGAACCTGGGAAGGACCAGGCCCGCACCAGCCCGGTGGTGCGCTTCGACATCGTGCCGGGCGAACGCTACCGCTACGGCGCGATCGACCTCGGCAATCTGGCCGGCGCTCCGGACGGGCCGGCGCTGCGCCGCGCCTTCGAAATCCAGCCTGGCGATTTCCTTCAGAGCGACACCATCGTTCAGGAGCGCGCCGACCTCGACGTGGCGCTTGGCGAGACCGGATACCCCTTCGCCGCCGTCTCCGATCCCGAGCTGCTGATCGACCACGAGCGCCGCGAGGGCGACCTGACCATGCCGGTCGAACCGCGCGGCAAATACAATTTCGGCGCGGTGGTCAGCAACAATCCCGACTTCCTCTCGAGCGAGCATCTGGCCCGGATCGCGCGCTTCGAGCCCGGCGACACCTACCAGCGCAGCCTCGAGTTCGATCTCCGCCGCGCGATCCTGGCGACCGGGCTCGTCTCTTCGGTCACGCTCACACCGCGCGAAACCGCGCCGCCGCAGGGCGACCGGCCCGGTACGGTGGCGATGGACGTCGCGCTCCAACGCGCCAAGCCGCGCACCATCGCGGGCGCGATCGGCTATGGCAGCAGAGAAGGCCCCCGCGTCGAGGCAAGCTGGGAACATCGCAATCTCTTCCCGCCCGAGGGCCTGCTGCGGCTCCGCGGCATCGCCGGCACGCAGGAGCAACTCGGCGGGGTGACCGTGCGTTTCAACAATTTCCGCGCCCGCGACCAGGTGCTGGCCTTCGACGCCTATGCATCGACGCAGGACAATACCGCTTTCAATGCGCGCACGGTGGCCTTCGCCGCCAGTTTCGAGCGGCTATCGAACCTGCTGTTCCAGAAGCCGTTCAGCTGGGCGCTCGGCACCGAGGTGCTCTATACCGACGAGCGCAACCGGATGGTCCAGGGGATCGAGCGGCCGCGGCAGGAATATCTGATCGCCAGCCTACGCGGTCAGGCCACCATCGACACCAGCGATTCGCTGCTCGATCCAACCAAGGGCTTCCGCGTCACCGGTTTCATCGCGCCCGAGGCTTCGCGCACTCAGGGCGAGCAATTCTTCTACGTTCGCACCAGGGCCGACGCGTCCTATTACCGGCAGGTCGGGCAGAATGTTATCTTGGCCGGCCGGCTGCGGCTGGCGAGCATTCCCGGCGCCCCCTTGTTCGCCATCGCGCCCTCGCGGCGGCTCTACGCCGGCGGCGGCGCTTCGGTGCGCGGCTACGGCTATCAGGCGATCGGCCCGCGCGACGACATCGGGCAGCCGATCGGCGGGCGTTCGCTGAGCGAGGTTTCGCTCGAGGCGCGGATCAAGACCGGGTTCTTCGGCGGTGCTCTCTCGGTGGTGCCGTTCTTCGACGCCGGCGCGGTGGGCGTGAAGCCGACACCGGGGTTCGATGCGCTCAAGTTCGGGGCCGGGGTGGGACTTCGCTACGCCACGGGCTTCGGCCCGCTGCGCCTCGACGTCGGTTTCCCGCTCAATCCCGAGCCCGAGGACAGCTTCGTCGCGGTCTATGTCTCGCTGGGGCAGGCCTTCTGATGGCCGAGGAAGGGGAGATCGCCGCGGCCGAGACCCCGCGCCGCCGCTTCCATCGTACGCGACGGGTGGGCAAGTGGACCGCGGGGCTGATCGCGGCCATCGTCTTGCTGATCGTGGCCGCGGCGGTGGTGCTCAACACCCCCATCGGCCAGCGCGCCCTGACCGAGCGGATCGCCGCGCAGACGCTGCCCAACGGGCTCAACATCCGCATCGGCCGGATCGAGGGCGATCTCTATGGCAAGGCGGTGCTGCGCGACGTGCGGCTCTACGATTTGAGGGGCCTGTTCGCGACCATTCCGCGCGCCGAGGTGGACTGGCGGCCGACCGCCTGGCTCTCCAACCGGCTCGACATCCGCGGCTTCGCCGCGCGCCGCGCCACGCTGCTGCGCGTGCCCAGTTTCCGGCCGGGCGATCCCGCCAAGCCGTACCTGCCCAGCTTCGACATCTCGATCGATCGCTTGCAAATCGACAATCTGACGCTGGCGGCGGGGATCGCGGGGCCGCGCGCCCAGCGCGTCGATCTCGACGGCGCGGTGCAGGTCACCGACCGGCGGCTGAAGATCGATTCCCGCGGCCGCTTCGGGCGCACCGACAGCTACGCCTTCCGCATCGACGCCGAGCCCGACGGCAACGACTTCGACCTTGCGCTCGACTATCGCGCCGCCGCCGACGGCCCGGTAGCGCAGATGCTGGGCGCCGATGCCGCCTGGCGCGCGCAGGTGGGCGGCGACGGGACGTGGCAGAACTGGAACGGCTTCGCGGTGGTGCGCCGCGACGGCGAGCGCTTCGCCGCCTTCCGGCTGACCAATCGCGCGGGGCTGTTCGGCCTGCTGGGGCGGGCCTATCCGGGCGAGATGCTGACCGGCACGCTGGCCGGACTGGCGGGCGAGGCGGTCTCGGTCGATGCCGCCGCGCGGATCGGCAACCGCCGGATCGACGGGCGCTACGCCGTTTCGAGCCGGGCGCTGCGGCTCGATGCCCGGGGCCTCGTCGATCTGGCGCAAAACCGCGCCGAGAATCTGGCGGTGAACGCCCGGCTGCGCGCTCCGCTCGTGCTTGGCGGCGTAAGGCTCGAAAACACCGACCTGACCGCCACCGCCGACGGCGCTTTCACCGATCTCGCGCTCGACCACACGCTGCGCGTCGGCCGGCTGGTTTCGGGCACCACGGTGCTGACCGGCCTGGTTCAGCGCGGCACCGCCACACGGGAGGGCACGGTGTGGACGCTGCCGCTCGACGCCAGCGTCGCGCGGGTGGTCACGGGCACCGCCATGCTCGACCCGCGGCTGGTGCGCGGGCGCGCGAACGGCACGCTGCGGCTGGCGGGCACGCGGCTCGGCTCCGACCGGCTGCGGATCGTATTCCCCAACACCCGCGGAGATTTCGCGCTGGCGGGCGATCTGGCGCGCGGCGTCTACCGGCTCGACGGCACCGCCAGCGCGCGCCAGCTCGTGCTCGAGAACGTCGGGCGCGCCAGTGGCAGCGCCAAGTTCACGCTCGACATCGGCGGGCGCACGCCGTGGACGCTCACCGCGGGCCTGTCGGCGCGGATCGCCCCGGTCAGCAATGCGACGATCGCCAATCTCGCCGGCGACAGCATCCGGGTGCGCGGCGGGCTCAATCTGGGCGCCAATCGCCCGATCGCCTTCAACCGGCTGGTGGTCGATGGCGCGCGGCTCGACATGGTCCTCAATGGCCGCGTCCAGGGTGGGCGGACCACGCTCGCGGGCCGCGGGAGGCAAGCGGACTACGGACCGTTCACGGTCGAGGCGACGATCGCGAATGCCGGGCCGCGCGCCGTGCTGGTCTTCGCCAACCCCTATCCGGCGGCGGGGCTCAAGGACGTGCGGGTCGCGCTCGAGCCGACGCCCGAGGGCTTCCGTGTCGCCACCAGCGGACAATCGACGCTTGGGCCGTTCGAGGGCACGCTCGGCCTGGTCATGCCGCGCGGCGGCGCGACGCGCGTCGCGATCGAGCGGGTGCGCGTCTCGAACACCGATGTGACCGGCAACCTCACGCTGGGCAGCGGCGCCGTGGCGGGCAAACTCGCCCTTGCCGGCGGGGGGCTCGACGGGACTATCCTGCTTAGCCCCCGCGGCGGCGGGCAGGGGCTGGATATCGATCTGCGCGCGCGCAACGCCAGCTTCGGCGGCATCACGCCGATCGCCATCGCCCGCGCCGAGATCAAGGGCCAGGGCATGTTCGCGGAGGGCAATTCCACCTTCAGCGGCACCGCGCGCGGCGCCGGGCTGAGCTACGGCACGCTGTTCATCGGGCGGTTCGCCGCGCAGGGGCGGGTGACCAATGGCGTCGGCCGCGTCGATGCCTCGATCGCGGGGCGGCGCGCGAGCAGCTTCGTGCTCGATCTCAACGCCGATCTCGCGCGGAACCGCATCGCGGTCGCCGCCCGCGGCGAGCTGGCGGGGCGCAAGATCGACATGCCGCGCCGCGCCGTGCTGACGTCGCTCCAGGGCGGCGGCTGGCAGCTCGCGCCCACGCAGGTGAGCTATGGCGACGGGGCGATGATCGCGGAGGGGCGTTTTGGCGGCGCCGAGCTCCGGCTGGGCCTCCGGCTCGCGAGGATGCCGCTCTCGCTGCTCGACATCGCGGTCGCCGATCTCGGCGTCGGCGGCACTGTCTCGGGCATCGTCAACTACGGTCGCGGCGTCGACGGATTGCCGCGCGCCGATGCGCGAGTGCTGGTGGACGACCTCACCCGCTCGGGTCTGGTGCTGACCTCGAAGCCGGTCGGTCTCGCGCTGGTCGCCAATCTCACCGCGCGCGAACTCGTCGCGCGGGCGGTGTTTCGCAACGAAGACATCCAGCGCGGCCGATTCCAGGCGCGCATCGCCAATCTGCCGGGCGGAAACGACCTCGTCGGGCGGCTGCGCGCGGGGAGCCTGACCGCGCAGCTGCGCTACCAGGGTGCGGCGGAAAGCCTGTGGCGGCTTGCCGCGATCGAGGCCTTCGACATGACCGGCCCGGTCGCCGTGGCCGCCAACGCCACCGGCACGCTCGCCAATCCGCAGGTGCGTGGCGCGGTCTCGAGCGACAATCTGCGGATACGCAGCGCGCTCTCGGGCACCGATATCCGCGGTGTGCGGGTGCGCGGCGCCTTCGCCGGCTCGCGCCTCGCGATCCGCAGCTTCGCGGGCAAAGCGCGCAACGGCGGCGACGTCTCGGGCAGCGGCATTGTCGATCTCGCCGGTCTGGGCGAGCGCGTGCAGGGCCGCTTCCTCGAGGTCCGCGGACCCCGGCTCGATCTGCGCGTCGCGGCGCGGAACGCGCATCTCCTCGACGCCAATGGATTGTCGGCCACGGTCACCGGACCCTTGCGGATCGTTTCGGACGGGCTCGGCGGCACCATCGCCGGCCGCGTGCGGGTGAACGAGGCGAGCTGGCAGCTCGGCAGCGCGGCCAACGACCGCCGCCTGCCGCGCATCGCCACGCGCGAGATCAACGTGCCCGACGACATCGGCCCGGCCACTGCCGCCAGCGCGCCGTGGCGCTATCTCATCGACGCCAGCGCCGACAGCCGGATCGACGTGCGCGGCATGGGCCTCGACAGCGAATGGGGCGCCAACATCCTGCTGCGCGGCACCGTGGACGCGCCGCGCATCGGCGGCCGGGCCCAGGTCGTGCGCGGGGCCTACAGCTTCGCGGGCACGCGCTTCGAGCTCACGCGCGGGATCATCACCTTCGACGAGACCGTCCCCATCGATCCGCGCCTCGACATCGCCGCGGAAACCTCCACCACCGGCCTCACCGTGCGCGTGCGCGTGACCGGCAACGCCGTCCAGCCGCAGATCGACTTCACCTCGGTGCCCTCGCTGCCCGAGGAGGAAATCCTCGCCCGGTTGCTGTTCGGCGGTTCGATCACCACGCTCTCGGCCACCGATGCGCTCCAGCTCGGCGCGGCGGTGGCCTCGCTGCGCGGCGGCGGGGGGATGGACCCCATCAACCGGCTGCGCGGCGCCATCGGGCTCGACCGCCTGCGCATCGTGCCCGCCGATCCGACCATCAATCGCCAGACCGGGGTGGCGCTGGGCAAGAACATCGGGCGGCGGTTCTACGTCGAAATCGTCACCGACGGGCGCGGCTATTCGGCCACCCAGCTCGAGTTCCGCGTCACCAACTGGCTCTCGCTGCTCGCCACGGTCTCGACCGTCGGACGGCAGAGCGCGGTCGCGAAAGTTTCCCGGGACTATTGACCGCGCCCGTGGCGCCCGAGGCTGACACGGTTGGCGCGGTCCCGGGCGTCAATTCCCCTCCCGGTAGAGCGCCGCCTCGGCGGCGCGGCGGCGGGTGAGCCCGCTTAGCACACGGCCCCCGGCGCGGTTCCAGCGGGCGAACTCGGCCGCCGCGCCGGCATGATCGCCGGCGACATGCTTGCGCGTCAGCGTCGCCCGGCGGATCGCGCCGGTGTTGTAGTGGAAGCTGACCAGCGCATCGAACTGCGCCTGCGTGGTGGGGGCCTCGCCCAGCGCGGCGGAGACTTCGGCGGCATAGCGCGCCAGGTCCGCCTCCAGACGCGCATCGCATTGCGCCTGCGTCCACACCGTGCCCGGGCCAATTCCGGGCCCGGTCGCGCCCCAGCCGATGGTCCACGGCGCGCCGCTCCCGGATCCGGTCCGGGACCGGCTGCTGCCGGGGTCCGGATAGGCCTCGACCAGACCGCCGGGGATGCGCCGTTCGCAGCCTTCGAACCGCTGGATCAGCGCGATCCCCTCCGGGCCGATCCGGCGCGCGGGAGCGGCCGCGGCGGCCTCGCCGGCATCGAGCGCGGCGTCGATCGCAGCGACCTCGCGCTGGCGCAAACCCCGGCCCAGCAGGCGACGGATGGCATCGAACACGGGCTTGCGGAACATGGGGCGAATCATCGGGCACCTCGGCGGCGGTCAAATCGAGGCACCCGAATTAGACAGCGGACGGGCGTGTAGGAAAATGCTTTCTCGCCCTGTGTTGGAGATGCGGAGGGCAAAATCATTCCCCCGGCGCGGAACGCGCGCTATGCTGGCCCGGGTTGCCTTTGGGGGAGGGTTGCGATGGCTTCGAAACTTCGCGCGGGGGTGCTGGCGGCAACCGCGATCGGCGGCGCGCTGGCCGCGGGACCGGCGCTGACGCAGTCTGGCGGCACGGTGGCGCGCTACACGCTCGATGCCGGGACGATCTCGGGCATGGGGGCGATGGGCCGGCGCGGCGACTCGATGGCCGCCGCGATGGCGATGATGCGCGGCGGCGCGAGCAGCGCCAGGGCGCACGAGCTGGTGCTGCGGCTCGGCAGCACGCGCACACCCGCCGGCGCGCCCAGGGCGGATCATACCCTGCCGGCAACGGCGCGCTTCGGCCCGGTGCTACCGCTGTGGACTCCGCCGCCGAACCGGCGAGCACCGGACGTGCAGGGGCCGGCGCAGATGCCGCGGGGCCGGATGCTGCTGTTCTGGGGCTGCGGGGAAAAGGCGCCGCCGGGCCAGCCGCTGGTGATCGATTTCTCGAAGATGGCCAGGGGCCAGGTGCCGCCCGGCCTCTACGCCCAGGCGCTGACGATGGTCGAGGAATGGCGCATCACCGAGGCCAATGCCCGGACCTATGGCGAATGGCCCAATGCCAGCGATCCCAAGCCGGTGCCCGCCACCGCCTCGCTGCTCGGCGCGCACAAGGTGACGGGCAATTACACCCCAGACATCGCTTTCACGCTCGACCAGGACTTCATGGCCCCGATCGCGCTCAGCAGCCGCGCGCTGCCGGGCGGCGCCCATGCGCTGAACTGGAACGCGGTGCCAGCGGCCACCGGCTATTACGCCTGGGCGTTCAGCGCGAAGGACGGCGGGCGCGACGGCGAGGCGGCCGACATGGTGTGGTGGGCCTCGTCGGCCACGCAGGCCTTCGGCGGGCCGCTGTGGGACTGGCTCTCTCCCGCCGCCGTCCAGCGGCTGATCGGCGCAAGGACGGTGATGCCGCCCAGCCAGACCAGCTGCACGGTCCCCGCCGAGATCAAGCGGATGGGCGGCGACATGACCATGACGAGCCTCTACGCCTATGGCCCGGAGAGGAACTTCGCCTTCCCGCCGCGCCCCGCCAACGCCCGGGCCGGCTGGACGCCCGACTGGATCGCCCGCGCCCGCTTCCGCTCGATGACGATGGCGATGCTCGGCATGGACATGGGCGCGATGGGCGGCATGGACGGCGACGCGGCGGAAGCCGAGGCGGAGGCCCAGCCGCAAGCGGCGAAGAAGCCCAAATGCAAGGGCGGCCTCGCCGGCATCGCCCAGCGCGCGGCGGGGCTGTGCGAATGACCGCCTGGTCTTTCCGCCCGGTCAGCTAGAGCCAGATGATTATTGACCGCGCCCGTCGCGCCCGCGCGTCAGCGTCGCCCGGCCGATCGCTCCGGTGTTGTAGTGGAAGCTCACCAGCGCATCGAACTGCGCCTGGGTCGCCGGGGCCTCGCCCAGCGCGGCGGAGACTTCGGCGGCATAGCGCGCCAGGTCCGCCTCCAGACGCGCATCGCATTGCGCCTGCGTCCACACCGTGCCCGGGCCAATTCCGGACCCGGTCGCGCCCCAGCCGATGGTCCACGGCGCGCCGCTCCCGGATCCGGTCCGGGACAGGCTGCTGCCGGGGTCGGATAGGCCTCTCTCGTTCGAAATCCCGAATTGTCCTTCGGCGGTTGGGCGGCGGCACATGCAAGGAGCGCTGGGACGAGCTCGGCCTCGGGGCCTCGCTGCGCGCAGGTCACAAGTCATCGTTTCGCCTTGCTCAGAAGACCTTCGGGGGAAAGATCGCCGAGGCGCCGCTCGGCGCTGCCAGCCCCGCGCTCGCCAAGGGGACCCTCATGCTTGGGGACGCGAGGGCCACTAACGCAGCGGGGTCTGCCGTCCTGCGGATTCGAGTTCGCCAATGTATGGGCCGGCCGGCGATAATCGGGCGGGACGCGCGTTTTCCCCCGGCGGCGAGCGCCAACATATCGCAGTCTTCCCAAGCAGCGCCGCGCGTGATACGCCCGCGCGCGGTCGCGCAGGCGAACCGTCGCAAGTCACGGTTGTAACGGGATAATGTTGCGGTCGGGGCGTTCGCATAACGATTCCCCGACTAAAGGACGCTTCTTCACCGATGAGCGGCAGTCAATCTCTCCTGGTCTGCGACCTGACGCAAAGTTACTCTCCGCACGGAGGCGGTGGGGTCGGCGTCTACCTGGCGGAAAAGCGCCGTTATGTCCTCGACCACACGCCGCACCGGCTGCTGCAGATCGTGCCGGGCCCGGAAGATCGCATCGCGACCGACGGGCGCCACATCTGGTGCGAGATCGGCGCGGAGCCTGTCAGCGGCAGTCCGAACTATCGCTTCATCATGCGCAAGAAGAAAGTTCGCGAGGTGCTGGCGCGGCACCGGCCCGACATCATCGAATCCATGTGTCCGTGGGTCTTGCCATGGGTCGCGATTCGCCATCGCCGTGCGTTCCCGGACTGCGCCCTGGTCGCGGGATATCATACCGATTTCCCCGACGCGCAGGTCTATCGCGTCGCCAGAAATCTGATGGGCGCGCCTGTGGCGCGCTTCCTCCGCTTCCTCAGTCGCTGCTACGGCGAGATTACCTATCGCGAGTTCGACAAGGTCTACACGGTCGGGCGTAGTTCGCTGGCCAACCTCACACGAATGAAGGCCGCGGCCGAGATGCTGCCGCTGGGCGTCGATACCCGCGTTTTCCATCCCGGCAAGGCGGACCGCGCCGCATTTCGGCGCGAGATCGGCCTCGATCCGACCGGGCCGCTGCTCGTCTATGCCGGACGCATGGACAACGAGAAGGCGGCGGGTGTGCTCATCGAGATGGCGCGCCTGCTGCCGCGCAGTCTCGATGCGGCGCTGGCGATGATCGGCGACGGCAAGCTGGTCGACGAGCTGAAGGATCGCGCTGTCGGCTTGCCGGTCGCCTTCCTGGGATTCATCGAAGACCGCGAGGAACTCGCCCGCGCGATGGCGTCCAGCGACATCTATGTCTCGGCGATGCCCAGCGAGACCTTCGGCTTGTCGGTTATCGAGGCGCAAGCCTGCGGCCTGCCGGTCGTCGGTGTGACGGGAGGCGAGATGCCGGCTCGCGTGGCCCCCGGCACCGGCCTGCTCGGCCCGGTCGGCGATGCGGCCGCGATGGCCGATAATGTCGTGGCGCTCTGGAACGGCGATCGGCACGCCGCCGGCGAGGCCGCGCGCACCCTGGTCGAAGGCAATTACAGTTGGCGTCTCACCTTCGACAAGCTGTTCGGCGAGATCTATCCCGAAGCTATGGCGCGCGCCCGGGCGCGGGTGGAGCGCGGGCCGGTGTGGATGCCGGTAACGCGCCTCCTGCGCGGCACGGCCTGAGCGCGCGGCGCCGGCTCGGACGCGGGGCCGTCGCAAACTTCCACAGCACATTTCGCGCGCGCGCCCGCCGCCGCACCCTGCGGCAATGTCATAAGCCCTACATGCTGTAATACATGTCGAACTCGACCGGGCAGGGGGTGGTCTCCATGCGCAGGACCTCCTCCCACTTGAGCTCGGCATAGGCGTCGATCTGGTCCTTGGTGAAGACGTCGCCCTTAAGCAGGAAGGCGTGGTCCTTTTCCAGCTCCTCGAGCGCCTCGCGCAAGCTGCCGCATACGGTGGGCACATCGGCGAGCTCGGCGGGGGGCAGGTCGTAGAGGTTCTTGTCCATCGCCTCGCCGGGGTGGAGCTTGTTCTGGATCCCGTCGAGCCCGGCCATCAGCAGCGCGGCATAGGCGAGATAGGGGTTGGCCATCGCGTCGGGGAAGCGGAACTCGACGCGCTTGGCCTTCTCGCCCGCGCCATAGGGAATGCGGCAGCTCGCCGAGCGATTGCGCGCCGAATAAGCCAGCAGCACCGGCGCCTCGAACCCTGGAACCAGCCGCTTGTAGCTGTTGGTGGTGGGGTTGGTGAAGGCGTTCAATGCCTTGGCGTGCTTGATCACACCGCCGATGAAGAACAGGCAGGTGTCCGACAGCCCGGCGTAGCCGTTGCCCGCGAAGGTCGGCTTGCCCTTCTCCCAGATCGACATGTGGGTGTGCATGCCGCTGCCGTTGTCGGATTTGATGGGCTTGGGCATGAAGGTCGCGGTCTTGCCATAGGCGTGCGCCACCTGATGCACGACGTATTTGTAGATCTGCATCTGGTCGGCGGTGTGGACCAGGGTCGAGAAGGTGAGGCCGAGTTCGTGCTGCGCGGCGGCCACCTCGTGGTGGTGCTTGTCGCAGTTCAGCCCCATCTCGATCATGGTCGAAACCATCTCGCCGCGGATGTCGACCGCGCTATCGACCGGAGCGACGGGGAAATAGCCGCCCTTGGCGCGCGGGCGGTGCGCCATGTTGCCGGCCTCGTATTCGCGGCCGGTGTTGGTCGGCAGCTCGATGTCGTCGATGGCGTAGCCGGAGCCCGCGTAACCGTCCTCGAAGCGGACGTCGTCGAACATGAAGAACTCGGCTTCGGGCCCGACATAGACGGTGTCGCCGATGCCCGTCGATTTGAGGAAGTTCTCTGCGCGCTTGGCGGTGGTGCGCGGGTCGCGCGAATACCAGTCGCCGGTCGAGGGCTCGACGATGTCGCAGAACAGGATCATCATCGGCTCGGCGCTGAAGGGATCGACATAGACCCGCTCGAGGTCGGGCTTGAGGATCATGTCGCTCTCGTTGATCGCCTTCCAGCCCTCGATCGAGGAGCCGTCGAACATCAACCCGTCGTCGAGCTGGTCCTCGTCCAAGGTCCTGGCGACCATGGTGAGGTGCTGCCACTTGCCCTTGGGATCGGTGAAGCGCAGGTCCACCCACTCGATGCCATCGTCCTCGATCTGCTTGAGGACCTGTTTCGCATTCGACATTCAAACTTCTCCGTCGTGGTGGGCTGGGCTCGCGCCCCGTAAGAAATCAGATGGCGTCGTCGTCGCGCTCGCCGGTGCGGATGCGCAGGGCGCTCTCGATGGCGGAGACGAAGATCTTGCCGTCGCCGATGCGCCCGGTCTGCGCGGCGGCGGCGATCGCCTCCACCGTGCGCTCGGCGAGGCTGTCGGCGACCACCACCTCCAGCTTCACCTTGGGCAGGAAGTCGACGACATATTCGGCGCCGCGGTAGAGCTCGGTATGGCCCTTCTGGCGGCCGAAGCCCTTGGCCTCGGTGACGGTGATGCCCGACACGCCGATCTCGTGCAGCGCCTCCTTCACCTCGTCCAGCTTGAATGGCTTGATGATCGCCTCGATCTTTTTCACGTCGCGCCCTCGTCCACTCGCCGCCCGATCCCGGCCGCCTTCGCGCGAAGGTTTTTCCAAGAATCGTGCCAAGCCTGCGCCCACCGGCCTAGAGCATGGCGCGCATCGTGCAAGGCCGTCTCGGCGCATCTTCTGCAAAGCGAACGGCGCGCCGTGCGCAATCGCTTTCGCCGGCGCATTTCACCTTGCCCAGCGAGTGGGCAGCACCTGCCCGAAATCTAGGCAGGGCCTAGCCGCAGGCCGGTTGTCTCGGGGAGGCCGCACATCAGGTTGAGCGATTGAATTGCCGCCCCGCTGGCCCCCTTGCCGAGATTGTCGAGCACCGCGATCAGCCGCGCGTGATAGCCGCCCTCGTTGCCCAGCACGAACAGGCTCATCGCGTCGCTGGCGTCATCCTCGCAGCGCAGCACGATTTCCTCGGGAGCGTCGTCGCGGTCCCCGACCGCGATGACCGGGGAATCGGCGTAGAATTCCCGCAAGGCGTCACGCAGCCGGTCCGGGGTGGGATCGCCCGCCATCGCGCCGAGATGCAGCGGAACTTCGACCACCATCCCCCGGTATGCCGGGACGACCGCGGGCGCGAAGATCGCGCCGTGTTTCAGCCCGGCATGGAGCTTCATCTCGGCGCGGTGCTTGTGCTCGAGGCCCAGCGCATAGGCGCGGAAGGCGATGTCCGGTTCGGCCTGTTCGAACCGCTCGATCAGCGCCTTGCCGCCGCCCGAGTAGCCGCTGACCGCGTTGACGGTGTAGGGCCAGTCGGCGGGCAGCAGCCCGGCGCGGACGAGCGGCGCGACCAGCGCGAGGAAGCCGGTGGGGTAGCAGCCGGGGTTGGAGACGCGCTGCGCCTGCGCCACCCGCTCGCGCCCGATCAGCTCGGGAAAGCCGTAGGTCCAGTCCGGGTGCACGCGGTGCGCGCTCGAGGCGTCGATGACGCGCGTGGCGCTGCCGGGATCGATCAGTGCCACCGCCTCCTTCGCGGCCTCGTCGGGGAGGCACAGGATCGCGATGTCGGCCTCGTTGAGCGCCTCGCGCCGGGCGGCGGGGTCCTTGCGCCACGCCTCGTCGAGCGCGAGCATGGCGAATTCGGCGCGGTCGGCCAGCCGGTCGAGGATTTCGAGGCCGGTGGTCCCGGCGGCGCCGTCGATGAAGATGGTGTGGGGCATGTCGACTTCTCAAATCCAACATCCGTTCATCCTGAGCTTGTCGAAGGATGCGGGTGCAAGGTTTCGCCAGTCATGCTTCGACAAGCTCAGCATGAGCGGGACGGGAGCGGCGTTTACGATCGTCGCAGCGCCGCCATCGGAAGGTAGCCCACGCAGCCGTCCTCGCCGACCTGGCCCCAGGCCCATTTTCCGGCGATGTCGAGCACGTTGAAGGGCATGCCCGCGGGCACGTCCTCGCGCACCAGCCCATCGTCGCGCGGGGCGGTCAGCAAGGTGGCGGGCAGATCGAGCACATAGGGCAGCGGCACCGCGTAATGGGGAACGAAGACCTTGCCCGCCAGGCGGATGTGCGCGAGATCGCCGCGCGCCGGCCAATGCGCGTCGTCGAGCTTCTCGCTCGGCCCCATCAGGGTGAGCTCCTGGGGCGGGGCAGCGGTCACGAAAAAGATACCCATGTCATCAAAGCGCGCGGCGCTTACCGTTGCGGCGCGGTTTCAGCAAGCGGGGCCCCGAAACCATCCCAGCCCGAGGTGCCATTCAATTAGGGACAGTCCCTAATTAGAGGCGCGTCCTTCCCCACCGGCGTCCTTAAGCCCAATTAGGGACAGTCCCTAATTAGTTGCCGAAGCGCCCCAGGATCATGTGCCAGGCGGCGCGCAGCCCCAGCGCCTCGCCGCCGCGCGGGCGGCCGGGCTTCGCCACCGGGCGCCAGGCGAAGGTGTCGAAATGCGCCCAGTCGATGTCCTCGCCCACGAAACGGTCGAGAAACAGCCCGGCGACGCTCGCCCCGGCGAACCCGTTGGTGTGCGCGTTGTTGAGGTCGGCGATATCCGAGTTGAGGTATTCGCGATAGGCATCGTGCAGCGGCAGGCGCCACACCGGATCGTCATGCGCCGTGCCCGCCGCGATCAGCGCCTCGGCGGTCTCGTCGCGCCGCGCCATCAGCGCGGGGAGGTCCGGCCCGAGCGCCACCCGCGCCGCGCCGGTCAGGGTGGCGAAATCGATCAGCAGTTCGGGCTTCTCCTCGCTCGCGCGGGTCAGCGCATCGCCAAGGATCAGCCGCCCCTCGGCATCGGTGTTGCCGATCTCGACGGTGAGCCCCTTGCGGGTCCTGAGCACGTCGCCGGGGCGGAAGGCGTTGCCGGCGATCGCGTTCTCGACCGCCGGCACGAAGCAGTGCAGCCGGACCTTGAGTTCCGCGCCCATCGCCAGCCCGGCCAGCGCCAGCGCGTGCGCCGCGCCGCCCATGTCCTTCTTCATCAGCAGCATGCCGCTGGCGTTCTTCACGTCGAGCCCACCCGAATCGAAGCACACGCCTTTGCCGACGATCGCCAGCACCGGATCGGAAGCTTTGCCCCAACTCAGGTGGATCAGTCGCGGCGCATGGCTGCGCGCGGCCGCCCGTCCGACCGCGTGGACCATGGGGTAGTCCTTCTCGAGCGCGTCGCCGCGCACCACCTCGAGCTTGGCGCCGTGCGCCTTGGCGAGCGTCTCCGCCTCCGCCTCGAGCGCGGCGGGGCCCATGTCCTCGGCCGGCGTGTTCACCAGATCGCGCACCAGCGCGACCGCCCGCGCTTCGGCGATCGCCGGTTCGACGGCCTTGGCATCCTTGGTCAGCAGCACCCGCGGGCCGACCGGGTTCTCCGGGGTCTTGTAGCGGGTGAAGGAATATTGCCCGGTCTGCCAGCCATGCAGCGCCGCGCCGGGATGGCCCTCCGCGAGGCGATACGTTCCCGCCGGCAGCACCTCGGCGAGCCGCGCCAGGCACCAGGTCGCCAGATTCTCCGGGTCCGCCACGCCGCCCACCGCGAACCACTTCTGGCCGTCGGGGTTCCTGGCGGGCACGATGCCGACCTGATAGCAGCCGCCCTCGAACTTCTGCCCGGCCAGCGAGGCGCGCTGGGGGGCGGACAGCGACTTGGCCCAGGCTGCGAAGCCATCCTTGTCGACGAGGTGGATCGGCACCGCGTCCTGCCCCCGGTCGGGCTGGATCAAGGCGGCATTGTCGGTCATTGTGCGGGGGTCTCGGCGAGAAGGACGATCATGCGCGGCCCCCTGTTCCTGATTCCGCTGCTGCTGTCGAGTGGCGCCTGCTCCTCGGCCAGCGAGATCGAGGAGGCGACCGGGGTCGAGGAGACGCGGGCGAAGGCGCGCGCCGCACCGGCTCCCGCCGCCACGCCGGTCGCCTTCGCCAACGACGAGCAGCGCGACGGGGGCAGCCGCGAGTTCGCCTACCGATGGCCCGCCGCGGTCAGCGCGCATCCGGCGTTGGCGCGACTGCTGACCGAGGAACGCGGCCGCATCCTCGCGCGGGAGAAGGTCGAGTGGACCGACGCGCTGGCGGATTCGCCCATCGACTGCGCGCCCTGCCGCGGCCGCTCCTTCGCCAAGCAGTGGAAAGTCGTCGCCGACACGCCGGGCTATCTCAGCCTCTCGGGCGAGTTCTCGAGCTACACCGGCGGCGCGCACGGCATGTATGGGCTGGAATCGCTGGTGTGGGACAAGGCGAGGCAAGCCGCGATGCCCGGGGTGGGACTGTTCCGCTCCCCCGAGGCGCTCGAGGCGGCGCTGGGGTCGAAGCTCTGCGCCGCGCTCGACGCCGAGCGCGAGAAGCGCCGCGGCGAGCCGGTCGTCCCGAGCGATGACGACACCGGTTTCGACAGCTGCCAGCAGGTGAAGGATGCGACCGTGCTGATCGGTTCGTCGAACGGCGGCAGGTTCGACCGGCTCGGCATCTGGTTCGACCCCTATGTCGCCGGGCCTTATGCGGAGGGGGCTTACGAGCTCGATTTCCCGGTCGATGCTGCGGTGTTGAAGGCGGTGAAGCCGGAGTATGCAGGGGCGTTTGCGGCCGGGCGGTAGCGGCTCTGTGTCTCGACTACGCTCGACACGAACGGATTGAATACTCAGTGCCACAGGTCCCGTTCGTGTCGAGCGTAGTCGAGACACGCATGGCGGAACGGTGGCTTTTTGGACCCGCAGTCGCTACATCCCCCCCATGACCGAATACCACACCGTCACCGCCGCCGAGACCGTCCACCGCGACGGCAGCATCAAGCTGCACGGGCCCGAGGGCTTCGCGGGCATGCGCGCCGCGGGTAAGCTGGCCGCGAAGATTCTCGACGAGATCGCACCATTGGTGGTGCCCGGAGTGGCTACCGCCGCGCTCGACGACACCATCCGCCAGATGATGTTCGACGGCGGCGCGGTGCCCGCCACGCTCGGCTACCGGGGCTACGTCCATTCGAGCTGCATCTCGCCCAATCATGTGATCTGCCACGGCATTCCGGGCGAGAAGACCTTGAAGGACGGGGACATCGTCAACATCGACGTGACCCCGTTATTGGACGGCTGGCACGGCGACACCAGCCGCATGTTCCTCGTCGGCGAGGTGCCCCTGAAGGCCAGGCGGCTGGTCGAGGTGACCTATGAGTGCCTGATGCTCGGGATCGAGCAAGCGCGCCCCGGCAACCGGCTGGGCGACATCGGCGCGGCGATCGAGGCGCATGCGCGGGCGCATCGCTACGGCGTGGTGCACGAGTTCTGCGGCCACGGCGTGGGCCGGCTGTTCCACGACGCGCCCGAGGTGATCCACGCCGCGCGCGCCGGGACCGGCCCGCTGCTCAAGCCTGGCATGTTCTTCACCATCGAGCCGATGATCAACGCCGGCCGCCCTCACGCCAAGATGCTGAGCGACGGCTGGACCGCGGTGACGCGGGACAAGAGCCTGAGCGCGCAGTTCGAGCACTCGATCGGGATTACCGAGGATGGGTGCGAGATCTTCACGCTGAGCCCGACGGGGAAGCACAAGCCGCCTTATGAGTGAGGGACTGTTGGCGCGCATGCTTCGACAAGCTCAGCATGAGCGGAGGTAGGACACAACCCACCCCGCTCGTCCTGAGCTTGTCGAAGGACGCCGCGCAACGCCCGCCGCGCGCGCAACTCACTTCTGCCGGTTTCGCGCCAGCAGACTGATCCGCTGCCAGTCTCCCGCGATAAGCGCCTCTTTCTTGGCGCGGCTCCAGCCTTTGAGCCTGCGCTCGGCGGCAAATGCTTCGTCGCGGGTAGGAAATTGGTCGGACCACAGGAGCGATACCGGCCGCCGCTTGACCGTGTAACCGCCGATCGCGCCGCGCTCATGCTGCGCCATGCGGTATTCGATGTCGTCCGTGTGACCGACATAGTAGCTGCCGTCCGAACAGCGCAGGATGTAGGTCCAGAAGGCCATCGCCTGGGTCTAGTGTAGCGCGGCATCCTTCGACAGGCTCAGGATGAGCGGGGTTGGGGGTTTTTCAGTTTCCGCTCGTGCTGAGCTTGTCGAAGCATGCGCGCGACTTCCGCCTAACTCTCCCGCGCCGCCCTCACCGCCGCCCCCGCCACGAACGGTGCCAGCGCGCACAACCCCAGGCTGATCGCGCCCGTCAGCGCCAGCGCGGCGGGATCGGGGCGGGCGAGGGCGCCGGCGCCGAAGATCAGGATCGGGACGGCGAGCGGGATCGTCATCAGGCCGGCGAGGGCGGCGCCTCCGCGCAAGCTCGCGGTCAGCGCGGCGATGGCGAGGCCGATCGCGGCGAGGCCCGGTGTCCCGGCGAGGAGGCCGAGGAGGAGGATGCGGACGGTCTCGCCCGGCAGCCCGAGCAAGGCGGCGGCGGGGAGGGTGGCGAGCAGCAAAAGTGGCGCGAAGGCGAGCCAGTGCGCGAGGAGGCGGCCAGCCATCGCCAGCTCCTCGGTCAGCCCACGCAGATGGAGCTGGTCGAACACGCCCGCCTCGAGATCGGCGGCCACCAGTCGCTCCAGCGGCAGGATCGCGGCCAGCAGCGCCGCCACCCACACAACCCCGCCGCCGGTCCGCGCCAGCAGCGCCGGCTCGGGCCCGACCGCGAAGGGATAGAGCATCGCCACCGCGAGGAAGAACAGCAGCGGAAGCAGCGTCCCGCCGCGCCGCCCGCCGGGGAGCAGGGTGGCGAGATCGCGCTTGAGCAGGGTCACGACCATCGAACTCCTCCCCCTCGAGGGGGAGGCTGGGTGGGGGTGTGCGACGCCGGTGGGACGCGAGGCCTGGCGGCCTCGCTCCCCCTTCCCTCGATCCCCTCCCCGCCGGGGAGGGGAGGCACGTAGTCTTCGAGCTCAAGGGTAGTCGCACCGCTCGCCAGCCGCTGATGGCTGGCGATCACCGCCAGTCCGCCGCCCGCGAGGTGCTCGGCGATCAGGCGCTCGACCAGCGCCACGCCGCCGCTGTCGAGGCCGTTGAGCGGCTCGTCGAGCAGCCAGATCGGGGCATTCTGGCCCAGCAGGCGCGCCAGCGCCGCGCGTTTGGTCTGTCCGGTCGAGAGATAGCGCACGGGAACGTCGCTCAGGCCCTCCAATCCCACCCGGTCGAGCGCTTCATCGGCGCCATCGAGCGCCCGCCAAAACGCCAGCGCCGCGCCGAGCGGCACAGCGCGATCGAGCGCATGGCGCTCGTCGAGCAGGCCGATCGCGCCCGCGCGCTCCACCGATCCCCCAACGGATCGGAGAAGCCCCGCGAGCACGCGGATCAGGCTCGACTTGCCGACCCCGTTGGCACCGGTGACCTGCAGCGCCTCGCCCGGCCCGAGCGCGAGCGAGAGCCCGCGAAACAGCAGCCGCTCGCCGCGGCTGCACGCAAGGTCGGTCGCGGCGAGGCGGGCGGTGGTCATTTCCGGCGGGCATATGTGCGCGCGGCTCGACTGCCAAGCGCGGAAGACCGGTTGCCTCCATGCCGCCCCGCCCGCATGACGCCGCCCAGAGAGGGCGAACATTGGAACACATCGCCGTAGCGATGGCGATCAATCTCCCGCCGATGGCGGTGTTCGTGGCGCAAGACCCGTGGAATGCGCTGGTCGGCGTTGCTATCGTCGCCGGATAGACCTTGGTCTCGGCACTGCCGCGGCATCGTGGACGCGAGATTTGGAGACCCGATGAGCATCGAGCAATTGTCCGAAGAAGAGCGCGAAACCTGGCTGGCGGCGCTGCCCGGCTGGTCGCTCGCGCGCGAGGGCAAGGCGATCGAGCGCAAGTTCGAATTCGCCGATTTCTCCGAGGCTTTTGCCTTCATGGTGCGGGTGGCGCTGCTGGCCGAGAAGCGCGATCATCATCCCGAGTGGTCGAACGTCTACAACCGGGTCGAGATCGAGCTGACCACCCACGACGCCGGCGGGCTGAGCCTGCGCGACGTCGAGATGGCCCAGGCGATCGACGCGCTGGTTTGAGCTACTTGCCCAGCGGGCGGTTGGAACTTCGCACCTGGCGGCGCAGCCGCTCGGGCATCCAGCGCGCGGCGAAGCGGAGCTGGAACGCGGTCTTGCCCACCGGGGTGTGCAGCCGCTTGCCGTGCACCGCTCGCCAGGCCGCCTCGCCGACGTCCTCGACCGGGGTGATCTCCAGGCCCGCCTCGGTCACGCGGGCGCGGATGTTCTCGTTGGCGGCGCGGTTGGGGGCGTGATCGAGCAGCGGGGTGTCGATGAAGCCGGGCATCAGCGAGCGGACCTCGATCCCGTCCGCCGCCCACTCCGCATCAAGGCTCTCGGTGATCGCGCGCACCCCGAACTTGGTGGCCGAATAGACGCTCGCGCCCGGCGTTCCGTAGATGCCCGCGGCGCTCGCGGTGTTGAGCAGGCAGGAGCCCGGCGCGGTCCGCTTGAGCCACGGATAGGCCGCCTGCGCGCCGAACAGCACGCCTTTCAGATTGATGTCGAGGCAGCGTTCGATCTCCTCCGGGCTGTTCTCGATCAGCGCGCCGCCGAGCGGGATGCCGGCATTGTTGGCCACCACGTCGATCCGCCCCCCGGCCGCAGTGGCGAAGCCGTCGAGCGCCTGGTCCCAGGCGGCCCGGTCGCGCACATCGAAGCGGTGCGCGAAGCTGAACCCGCCGGGCAGCAAGTCCTCGGTCGCGGCCATCCCCGGTTCGTCGAGATCGCCCAGGCCGACGAACCAGCCCGCCCGACCGAACCGCACTGCGATCGCGCGGCCGATGCCCGACGCCCCGCCGGTCACGAAAATCGCCTTGCGCTGAGTCATAGTCGCACCCGTCATAAAGTGAACCGCGCGAGGTTGCCCCGCGCGGTTCATCCCTGCGCCCGCCAACGGCGGGGCGTCAACCGCCGGTTTGCGCGGTGGGCGGCGCCCTTAGGCCCTTCACATGCTCGCCGCCGGTCACGATCTGCGCGGTCGATTTGGTGAGCGCATCGCCGATCGGCTCGGCCCGGCCGCCCAGGCACGGCGCTAGGAAGTTCTCGGTCACCGCACTGAAGGCGATCCGGTTGGTAGGCTTGGCGAAACCGTGCCCTTCGTCGGGGAACAGCACATAGGTGACCGGGATGTTGGCCTTCTGCATCGCCGCCACGATCTGGTCGCTCTCCGCCTTGTTGACGCGCGGATCGTTGGCGCCCTGGCCGATCAGCAGGGGCTTCTTGATCTTGTCCGCGGCGTAGAGCGGGCTCATCTCCTTGAGCGCGGCCAGGCCTTCCGGCGTATTGGGGTTGCCCATCCGGTCATGAAACTGCCGGATGATCGGCACCCAATAGGGCGGGATCGTCTTGAGCAGCGTTTCCAGGTTGGAAGGGCCGACGATGTCCACCCCGCAGGCGAAGCGGTCGGGGTAGAAGGCAAGGTTGGCGAGCACGGCGTAGCCGCCGTAGCTGCCGCCCATGATCGCCGCCTTGTCGTTGGTGGTGATGCCTTGCTGCACCGCCCAGCCGAGCGCATCGGCGAGATCGTCCTGCATGGCGGTGCGCCACAGCTTGTCGCCGGCGCTGATGAACTTCTTGCCGAAGCCGGTGGAGCCGCGGAAGTTGACGCTCATCACCGCATAGCCGCGGTTGGCGAGCCATTGGTGGGTGGGGTTGAAGCCATAGCCGTCGCGCGCCCAGGGTCCGCCGTGGACGACCATGACCAGCGGAACCGGGCGATCGGGCACGCCATCGGCGTTGCTGTCGCTGCCCGGGGGGAGCGTCAGATAGCTGGTCAGCGTCAGCCCGTCGCGCGCCCTGATCTCGCGCGGGTGCATCGGCTGGAGCGCCGCCCCTTCCAGATCGGGGCGGCTGACATAGAACGGGGCCAGCGTTCCCGCCTTGCGGTCGTAAATATAAGATGCAGTGGGCGCGGTGACGGGATCGTTCCACACGATCCATTTGGCGTCGTCGTCGGTGCCCGACTGAAAGCCCCAGTCGCCCTCGAGCTTGCTGTCGAGGAAGTCGAAGGAGGCTTTTACTTGCGGGTCGAGCGCCGTCCACTCGTTCTTGAGGTAGTTGACCGAATAGGCCTTGACCTCGCCGGTGACCGGGTTGCGCAAGGTGCCACCGAGGTCGGCGCGGGCGTCCTCGGCAATCAGCGTGCGCTTGCCGGTGGCGACATCCTGGGCGTAGAGCGCGGCGGTGTCGCGGCCGCGGCTGTCGACCCAGTACAGCGTCTTGCCGTCGGTGGTGTAGCCCGCGGGCCGCACGGTCAGCGCGTCGTCGAGCGTGGTGCTCTCGACCGGCTTGTCGGCGATCTTGCCATTGACGATCGGGAAGAAGTCGGTGCCGCCCTGGCCATTGGGGCGGGTCGCCATGCGCAGATGGAGGTTGTTGTCGGCCAGGAAGCCGGCATAGCTGTCGTTCTTCATCACCAGCGTGGTCTTGCCGGTGTTGAGATCGAGCAAATGGACGTCGTGGTAGCGGGCGTCGCGGTTATTGAGCCCGATCAGCACCCTGTCCTTCTGGATCGTGGAAGCGCCGACGAGCTGGACGCGGGTCTTCTCGAACGGCGTCAGCGTGGTCTCGGCGCCGCTGGCGACGTTCACTCCATAGAGCAGGAAGTTCTCGTCGCCGCCCTTGTCGCGGATGTACATCACGCTCTTGCCGTCGGGCGCCCAGAAGTAACCAGCGGGCGGACGGTCGGTGATGTTGGTCAGGCGCTTAGCGGCGGTGGGGTCGCTGACGGGTGCGACATAGACGTTCATCGTCCCGTTGTAGGGCGCCATCCAGCTTAGCCATTTGCCGTCGGGGCTGATCTGGCCGCCTGCCTTGACCGGATTGCCGAACAGCACCTCGCGCGGGATCAGCGGAGCGGAAACCGCCACGGGCGTCGCGCTCATCGGGGCGGCGGCGGTCGATGCGGTCATCGGTTCCTCTTCGGTCATGGTGGTGCATGCGGCCAGGCTCGCCGAAGCGGCCGCCGTCAGAAGGGCGGCGCGGATAAAGCGACTCATGATACTCTCCCCTGTGCGAACTGTGTTAGCTGTATAACGCAGTCGCCTCGAGCGCAAGCGGGCGTGTGGCCCATACCCCTCAAAGCGCGGGATTATTGTAGCAATGCCAGGTGAAGATTGCCGCCGCCCCGCGATACGGGCGCCACGGCTCGGCGCGCGCGCGGGTCACTTTCTCGTCGGGCCGTTCGGGCAGCTCCAGAAGCCTCGCCAGCCCCGCCTGCACCGCGAGGTCGCCGGCGGGCCAGATGTCCGGGCGTCCCTCGGCGAACAGCAGATAGATCTCCGCCGACCAGCGCCCGATGCCCTTGATGCGGGTGAGTTGCGCGATCGCCGTCTCGTCGTCGGCGGGCAGGGAATCGAAGTCCAGCTCCCGCGCGACCACCAGCTCGCACAGGCTGCGCGCATAGCCCTGCTTCTGGCGCGACAGACCGCAGCCGCGCAGGGCGTCGAAATCGCGCGCCAGCAGTTCCTGGGGCAGCATCTCGTGGCCGATTTCCGCCTCCAGCCTGTTCCATACCGAGGCGGCGGCGGCGACCGAGACCTGCTGGCCGACTATCGTCCTCAGGAGAGTCTGGTAGCCGGTGGGGCGGATGCGCGGCTCGGGATAGCCTACACGCTTCAGCGCGCTGCCGATGGCCGGCTCGCGTTCGGCGACATGGTCCAGCCCCTCGCGCAATTGCCCAGCCGTCAGTCCCATCGCCCATCCTTGCCAAAAGTGCCGTGCCAGCTATGGGGCTGGCCCCTAGCAGCCGCGCCGAACCGAGACCACAGGAGCCTTTCGCAATGCCGAGACTGATCGTCACCACCCGTGCGGGCGAGACGTCGGAAATCGACGTGGGCGACGGGCTGACGGTGATGGAGGCGATCCGCGACAACGGCTTCGACGAGCTGCTGGCGCTGTGCGGCGGGTGCTGTTCCTGCGCGACCTGCCACGTTCATGTCGATCCCGATTTCCTCGGCCGGCTGCCGGCGATGAGCATGGACGAGGACGATCTGCTCGAGAGCAGCGACCACCGCGCGGCCAATTCGCGCCTCTCGTGCCAGCTCCCCTTCACCGGCGATCTCGACGGACTGAGGGTTACTATCGCCCCCGAAGATTGATGTTGTTTGGCGTTGGCGCGCGCAGGGCCTAACGGCGGTCCGATGATGGCGACGACTCCAGCTCGCGAGCGCGCGCTCGACCTGATCGGCAATACTCCGCTGGTGCGGCTCGAAGGTCCCAGCCGCGAGGCCGGTTGCGAGATCTTCGGCAAGTGCGAGTTCCTCAACCCCGGCGCCAGCGTCAAGGACCGGGCGGCGCTGGGCATCGTGCGCGACGCCGAGGCGCGGGGCGAGCTGGCGCCCGGCGGCTGCGTGGTGGAGGGGACCGCGGGCAACACCGGCATCGGCCTCGCGCTGGTGTGCAACGCGCTCGGCTACCGCTGCGTCATCGTGATGCCGGACAATCAGAGCCGCGAGAAGATGGACACGCTGCGCGCGCTCGGCGTGGAGCTGGTGCTGGTGCCGCCGACCAAATATTCCGACTGCAATCATTTCGTCCACACCAGCCGCCGCCTGGCGGAGGAGACCCCGGGCGCGGTGTGGGCCGCGCAGTTCGACAACATCGCCAACCGCCGCGCGCATATCGACACCACCGCGCCCGAGATCTGGGACCAGATGGAGGGCCGCATCGACGGCTTCACCTGCGCGGCGGGCACGGGCGGCACCATTGCCGGGGTCGGGCTCGGCCTCAAGGAGCGCGACGAGAGCGTGGTCATCGCGCTGACCGATCCGCATGGCGCGGCGCTCTACGAATATTACGCCCACGGCGAGCTCCAGGCCCAGGGGACTTCGGTCGCCGAGGGGATCGGACAGGGGCGGATCACCGGCAATCTCGAAGGCGCGCCGATCGACACCCAGTTTCGTATCTCGGACGCGGAAGGGCTCGCGTGGGTGGCGCGGCTGCTGCGCGAGGAAGGGCTGTGCCTGGGCCTTTCGAGCGGGATCAATGTCGCCGGCGCGGTAGCCCTGGGGCGCCAGCTCGCCGCCGGAGGCCGCGCCAATCCGCGCGTGGCGACGATCCTGTGCGACACGGGTTTCCGTTATCTTTCAACACTGTTCAACCCCGAGTGGCTGCGCGCCAGGGGTTTGCCGGTGTTCGACTGGCTCGCGCGGGATTGACCGCGCGCCTCGAGCCGATAGTCTGGCGGCGATGGCACGGTCTTTCAAATCCTATGCCAAATCGCGCGTTCCGCCTCCTCCCGGCGAGCACGCGAGCGCCTTGCACCGGGCGCCGCTCGGCGGCACCCGGGCCGAAGCGCTACGACGGCTCCAGATGGGTGCGATCGGCGTGGTGGCGGTGCTGCTGCTGGTCGGCCTGGCCAGTATCGTCAAGGATCGCGCGGCCGAGACCGAAACCGCTTCGGTGCGAGAAGCGGCGGCGACCAACTCGCCCGGCGCCTCGACGGTCGCGGCCGACCCGCTTGCCGAGGCCGGGGTCGTGCCCGAGATCGCCGCCAGCCCTTCGCCCGATCCAACCGCGGCGCGGGAGGCGGAGGCGGCCGGATCGCCCGCTCCGGCCACGGGTCCGGGTGTTCGCTAGGGCGCTGGCGCCGCTCGCGCTGGCGGCTTCGCTGGCGGCAACCGCCTGCCGCGCCGCGCCCGAGCCGCCCCCTTCCGGCGCGCGACCGGCGGTCGGCCTGATGACCACGCTCCCGTTGATCTGGCCCGAGGCCGCCGATGTCGGCGAGCTTCTTGCCGCGCCGGCCGACGGCGGCTGGGCGCAGCAGGAACTCGCCGGGCGCTTCGCAATCGAGCCGCTCGATACGCTCGACGAGGCCTCGCTCGCGCCGCTTGACCGGCTCGTCCTGGCGCAGCCGCGCGCGCTCGGCCCGGCGGAAAATGTCGCGCTCGACGGCTGGGTACGCGGCGGCGGAAGGCTGCTGCTGTTCGCCGATCCGATGCTGACCCGCCACTCGCGCTACCCGGTGGGCGACCGGCGGCGCCCGCAGGATGTCGCGCTGCTCTCGCCGATACTGGCGCATTGGGGGCTCGAGCTGCTGTTCGACGATGCGCAGGCCCGCGGGGAGCGCCTGGTCGAGATCGAGAACGCGCCCATTCCCGTCGATCTGGCGGGGACCTTGCGCCTCTCCCCCGGGGCGGCCTGCACCTTGGCGGGGGGTGGGCTGCTGGCCCGCTGCCGGCTGGGCAAGGGCCAGGTGGTGGTGCTGGCCGATGCGGCGGTGCTCGACGACCCCGAGGAGGGCGAAACCGGACCGCGCAAGGTCGCGCTCGGCCGACTATTGGCGCTGGCCCTCGACTGACGGGATTTCAAGGGACGGTGGGTGGTCGCGCTGTTCTTCATGCCTTGCGCACTCCGTTTTCACAGGTGAACCGACGGTCTTCGTGGCTTTGTGTCGCGCGAAGATTCCGTGCTGACTCAAGGTTTTGTGGATAAATCCCGTCAAATCCCGTAAAAATCCCTTCCATCCCCGAGCGTGGCGTTATATGCCTCGCCCACATCGGACAGGGTGATCTGGGTCGAGTCTCCGCGCGGGGTGTGCGGAGGCTGCAAGCGCGCGCCTTCGGGCGCTGCCCCGCATTCCCGGTCCGGCACAGGATGCCGGGGGACAGGCGCGCGTGGCTTTTGCGGGATACAGTGGACAGGCTTATGCGCCCGCCGGCGACAAGTCCCGCTATGTCCTGCCGCCGCAGTTCCGCAAGGCGGTCAGGGACAGCAGCGGCGGGCGCGTCCTCTGCCTCGCCAAGCACGAGCGCTGGAACTGCCTCGTCGGCTTCGGCCTGTCGCGCAAGGAGGAGCTGGAGGCGCAGCTCGACCGCGAGGAGGACCAGGCCCTCAGGCGCGGCCAGGACTTCGACCGCGAGACCCGCTCCAGCCAGTTGAACGGTTTCGTCGAAATCCCCTTCGACGACAGCGGCCGCTTCGTCATGCCCGACTACCTGCGTAGGCTCGCCAACATCGGCGACGGGCTGTTCGTGCAGGGCGGTGGGCGCTTCTTCACGCTCTGGAACCCAGCCGAGCTCAGGAAGATGGGCGACGACTGGGCCGCGGCCAAGGCGGCTTGCGAGGCATTGGTCGGCGAGGCGCGCAAGTGAGCGTTCCACACGTCCCCGTCCTGCTCGACGAAGTGATTGCCGCGCTCGATCCGCAGCCCGGCGACTTGATCGTCGACGCGACCTTCGGCGCCGGCGGCTATACCCGCGCGCTGCTCGGCAAGGGCGCCACGGTTCACGCCTTCGACCGCGATCCCGAGGCCATCGCGGCGGGCCGGAAATGGCCCGAAACCGGGGAAAGCCCACCCCGGCTGGTTCTCCATCCGCGCCGCTTCTCCGAAATCGCCGCCGCGCTGCGCGAGGCCGGAATCGCGCGGGTGGACGGGGTCGCGATGGATATCGGGGTCAGCTCGATGCAGCTCGACCAGGCGGGGCGCGGCTTCGCCTTCTCGCTCGAGGGCCCGCTCGACATGCGGATGAGCCGCGAGGGGCCGAGCGCCGCCGATTTCGTCAACAGCGCCGCCGAGGGCGAGATCGCCGATGTGCTGTTCCGCTATGGCGAGGAGCGCCAGTCGCGCCGCGTCGCCCGCGCGATCGTCGCCGCGCGGCCGCTGGCGACCACCGGCGATCTGGCGCGCGTCGTCCGCAAGGCGCTCGGCTATCGTCCTGGTGCGCCCAAGGATCCCGCCACCCGCAGCTTCCAGGCGATCCGCATCCAGGTGAACGGCGAGCTCGACGAGCTGGAAGCCGGCTTGCGCGGCGCGACCGCGCTGCTGGGTGAAGGCGGGCGGCTCGCCGTGGTCAGCTTCCACAGTCTCGAGGACCGCATCGTCAAGCGCTTCCTGCGCGAGGCGTCCGAGACCCGCTCGGGCTCCCGCCATCTCCCCCTTCCCGAGATGCGCGAGCCCCTTTTTGTCCGTGTCGCCAAAGCGATCAAGCCGTCCGAGGCGGAGATCGCGCGCAACCCCCGCGCCCGCTCCTCGGTGCTGCGCAGCGCCATACGCAGCGCCGCGCCCTATGAGGCGGTCGCCTGATGGCCTCGCAACCCATCAAGACCGGCAGCCGGATGCGCCAGGCGAGCTGGGCGGCCACGCTTTCGGTCGCGCTCGGGCTGTTCCTGGCGCTGACCTTCCACGTCAACGCGATCAAGAGCGAGGTCCGGCTCGCCGAGCGCCGCATCGTCTCGCTGGAACGCGAGAAGCTGCTGCTCGAAACCGAGTTCCAGTCGCGCGCCAGCCAGCGCCAGCTCGCCGAATGGAACGCGGTCGAATTCGGCTATGTCGCGCCGCGCGCCGGGCAGTTCCTCGAGAACGAGACCCAGCTCGCCATCCTCGGCACGCCGCCGCGCGCGGATGCGCCGCAGCCGATCCGCGTGGCGCGCGTCGCTCCCCCCATCGAGGACGATAGCCCGCTCTCCGACTGGGTCTCCCCCTTGACCGGCCAGCCGATGGCCGCCGAAGCGCGCGAGGCGGTGGCCGCTGGCGCGCGCCGCGCCGCCGCGAAGGGCGCGGCGACGCTGGCCGAGCGGCTGGCGATGACCGGAGACGGCGAGTTCGGCGAGCTCGTCGAGGCCGGCCAGTGAACGCCTACAGCCCGCATGCCTTCACCGCGCCGGCAACCGCGGGGACTATCGGCTTCGCACCGGCTTTCCCGGTCGAGCCGCGCATCGCCCCGCCGGTCAGGCGCGTGCAGCTCGTTACCGTTCGGCAGGTCGCGCTGCTGACCGCCAAGCAGCGCGTACTGTGGGTCGCGCTCGGCTTCGTCTTCGTCGCCGCGCTGGCGCTGCTGCGCGTGGGCATCATCGGCCTCAGCGGCCATGCCGTCGCCGCCACCCCTTTCGACGAGGCGCTGTTGCCGCCGCGCGGCGAGATCGTCGATCGCAACGGCGCCCCACTGGCGCGCGCCTTCCCGGCCTATTCGCTATGGTTCAATCCCGGCGCGCTGGGCGAGGGCGAGGCGGCGCTGATCAAGCCGGCGAGCCAGGTCGCGCGCGAATTGAAGGCCATCTTCCGCGATCTCGACGCAGCCAAGGTCATGCGCCAGCTATCCGCCGGCAAGGGCGCCTATCTGCGCAAGCGCGTGCTGCCCGAGGAAGCCAACCGGGTGCTGCGTATCGGCGAGCTGGCGCTCGAAATGCCCGAGGAGATCGATCGGCACTATCCGCAAGGACCGATGGGCGCGCATATTCTCGGCTATGTCGGCGCCGACGGGCATGGCCGGATCGGCATGGAGCAGGTGCTCGACGCGCGGCTGCGCGACCGGGCGCAGCTCACCAGGCCGGCCGAGCTCAGCGTGGATTTGCGCGTCCAGGGCGCGCTTGAGGACGAGCTGGCGCGCGGCATGCGGCTGGTCGACGCGGTCGGCGCGGCGGGCATCATCCTCGACGTCGACACCGGCGAGGTGCTCGCGCTCGCCTCGCTGCCCTCGTTCGATCCCAACCGGATCAGCGAGGCCAATGTCGGCTATATGTTCAACCGCGTCACCAACCAGGTCTACGAGCTCGGCTCGACCTTCAAGCCGCTGACCGTGGCGGCGGGGATCGACGCGGGCACCATCCGCGACATGGGCCGGCGCTATCCGGCCAACCCGTTCCCCATCGGCGGTTTCACGATCAAGGATTTGCACCCGCTGGGCGCCACGCTGAACACGCCCGAAATGCTGATCCATTCCTCCAACGTGGTCACCGCGCACATGGTCCGCGAGATGGGGGCCGATCGGCTGCGCAAGGTGATGGCCGACCTCGGCATGAACGAGCGCCCGCATATCGAGCTGCCCGCAAAGGGATTCCCGCTGTGGGCGAAAGGCGAATGGCCGCTGCTGCGCGGCATGACGGTGGGCTATGGCCACGGCATCGCGGTGACGCCGCTGCACCTCGCCAGCGCCTATGCGGCGATGGTCAATGGCGGCATCTGGCGCCCTGCCACGATGCACAAGCTCGCCCCCGGCGCGGCCCCGCGCGGGCGGCGCGTGTTCAAGGCTTCGACCAGCGCGCGGATGCGTCAGCTGCTGCGCACGATCACTCTTTACGGCACCGGGCGCAACGCCGATGCGCCGGGCTACCGGGTCGGCGGCAAGACCGGCAGCGCCGAGAAGCCGGGCGCGGGCGGCTACAAGAAGACCTCGCTGGTCTCGACCTTCGCCGCCGCCTTTCCGATGGATCGGCCCCGCTATGTGGTGATCGCCATGCTCGACGAGCCCAAGGGCACCGTCGCCTCCAGCTTCCAGCGCACCGCGGCCTGGAACGCCGCGCCGATCGTCGGGCGGCTGGTGCCGCGCGTCGGCCCGATGCTGGGCGTGCTGCCCGACGACAAGCGCGACGTGGACATCAGCGATCTCGTGCCGCTGATCCCGGCCGCGCAGAAGAAGCTCGCGGCGGGGGCGGAATGAGGCTGGCGCGGCTGCTCGCGGCGGCGGGTTTCGACGACCGCGACGCGGGCGAGGCGGAAGTGACCGGCTTCGCGATCGACCATCGCAAGGTCGCGCCGGGCACCGTGTTCGGCGCGTTCCAAGGCGCCAGCGTCAACGGCGAGGACTTCATCGCCGATGCCGTGCAGGCGGGGGCGGTGGCGGTGGTCGCCCGGCCGGAAGCGCGAGTGGACGGCGTGCTGCATGTCGCGGACGCCAATCCTCGCCGCGCTTTCGCGCAGCTCGCGGCGCGGTTCTTCACTCCGGTTCCGCCGACGATCGTCGCGGTGACGGGCACCAACGGCAAGACCTCGACGGTCGAGATGACGCGCCAGATCTGGCGCATGGCGGGCGAGCGCGCCGCGAGCATCGGCACGCTCGGCGTCACCACCCCCGACGAGAGTGTGTCGACGGGGCTCACGACGCCAGACATCGTCACTTTCCTGGCGAATTTGTCGGGCCTGGCGCGCGAGGGCGTCACCCACGTCGCCTTCGAGGCGAGCAGCCACGGGCTTACCCAATTCCGCAACGAAGGCGTGAGGCCGCAGGCGGTGGCCTTCACCAACTTGAGCCGCGATCATCTCGACTACCACGCCGACATGGATGACTACTTCCGCGCCAAGATGCGGCTGTTCGACGAAGTCGTTGCCGATGGCGGCGCCGCGGTGGTGTGGATGGGCCCCGATGGCGGCGATGGGCCCGACGCTTGGGCGCGACGCGCGGTCGAGCATGCCGAGCGGCGCGGACTGGCCGTGATGACCGTTGGCGAGGGCGGGAAGGACATCCGCCTCGCCGCGCGCGAGCCAACCCAGCTCGGCCAGACGCTCATGATCGAGCACGCCGGTGAGACACACAAGATCGCGCTGCCGCTGATCGGGGCCTATCAGGCGGCGAATGCGCTGGTGGCGGCGGGGCTGGCGCTGGCGACGGGCACCGCGCCGGCGCTGGTGTGGGACGCGCTCGGGCGGCTTCAGCCGGTGCGCGGGCGGCTCGAGCGCGCCGCGATCACCCCCGCCGGCGCGCCCGTCTATGTCGATTATGCCCACACGCCCGACGCCATCGAAGCCGCCATCGCCGCGCTGCGCCCGCATGTTCGCGTGCGGCTGATCACCGTGCTCGGCGCGGGCGGCGACCGCGACCACGGCAAGCGCGCGCCGATGGGCCGCGCCGCCGCCGCAGGCTCGAGCCTGGTCATCGTCACCGACGACAATCCGCGCGGCGAGGACCCCGCGAGCATCCGCGCCCAAGTGCTCGAAGGCGCGGGCGAGGATGCCCGCGAGATCGGCGACCGGCGCGAGGCGATCCGCGCCGCCATCGCCGAGGCGGGCGACGGCGACATCGTACTGATCGCGGGCAAGGGGCACGAACAGGGGCAGATTGTGGGATCGGGAACCGAAATGCGTATATTGCCCTTCGACGATGTAACGGTCGCGCGCGAATGCGCCGGCGGCCTAGGTTCCGAGAGGGGCGCGGCATGACGCCAGCCATCCTCAAGCACCCCGCGCTCAAGCGCTGGCCGATCTTCGCCGAGGACCGGCTGCCGCTGGCGCTGTGGGATGCGCGGGCCATCGCGGAAGCGACCGGAGGCAAGGCTAGCGGCGAATTCCAGTGCGCGGGCGTGGAGATGGATTCGCGCGACGTCCGCAACGGCGACCTGTTCGTCGCTCTCAAGGGCGAGGCGATGGACGGCCACACGTTCATCGACGCCGCCTTCGCCGCAGGGGCGGCGGCGGCGCTGGTCGATCGCCCGGTGGATTATCCGCATATCCTCGTGCCCGATACGACCGAGGCGCTCGAGGCGCTGGCCCGCGCCGCGCGCGCGCGCACGCCGGCCAAGATCGTCGGCGTGACCGGCTCGGTCGGCAAGACCGGGGTCAAGGAAGCGCTGTTCGCCGCGCTCGAGCGCGCCAGCCGCGGCGCCACCCACCGCTCGACACGCAGCTACAACAACCATGTCGGTGTGCCGCTGAGCCTCGCGCGGATGCCCGCGAGAGCGAAGTTCGCGGTGTTCGAGATGGGCATGAACCATGCCGGCGAGATCGAAGCGCTCGCCCGCCAGGTCCGCCCCCATGTCGCGGTGATTACCACCATCGCTCCGGCGCATATCGAGATGCTCGGCAGCGAAGAGGCGATCGCCGACGCCAAGGCCGAGATCTTCGCCGGGTTCGAACCGGGAGGGGTGGCCGTCATACCAGCCGACAGCCCGCATTTCGCGCGGCTCGAGGCGGCGGCAATAAGGGCGGGCGCGAAGGTCGTCTCCTTTGGCGCCGGGCCGCATGCAACCATGCGTTTGCTCGATTCCATCCCCAGCGCCAACGGCGGCTCGCTCGTGACTTGCGAGCACCCGACCGGGCGGCTGTGCTACACCGTCGCCGAGCCGGGCCAGCACTGGATCGCCAACTCGCTCGCCGTCATGGCGGCGGTTCTCGCGGCGGGCGGCGATCTCGCGTCCGCCGGCCTCGCGCTCGCCGAAATGGGCGGGCTCAAGGGCCGCGGCGCGCGCCACCGGATCGCGGTTCCGGGCGGCCACGCGCTGCTGATCGACGAGAGCTACAACGCCAACCCGGCCAGCATGCGCGCTACGCTCGCCGCGCTCGGCCAGACGCCCGCGGGCCGCCGCATCGCGGTGCTCGGCGCGATGAAGGAGCTGGGCGACTTGGGACCTGCTTTCCACGCAATGCTTGCCGAGCCCATCGCGGCGGCGAAGATCGACCATGTGGTCTTGGTGGGCGACGAGATGGCCCCGCTGGCGCGCGAACTGGGGAAAGCGGGCGCGAAAGGCCTTGGTTTTGGCGGCAGCATGACCCATGCCGCCGGTGCTGGCGAGGCGATCGGCGCGCTCGAGGAATTCGGCCTGATCGCGGGCGACGCGATCCTGGTGAAGGGCTCGAACTCGGTCGGCCTCGGCAGAGTCGTGGACCATTTCGCACGCCGGGAACGGTGAACATGCCCCATCAACCAACCCCCGCTCATGCTGAGCTTGTCGAAGCATGTCTGGCGCGACCGTTGCGCCAGCGTCCTTCGACAAGCTCAGGACGAGCGGGGGGAGTGGCTAGCCAGGAATTCTAGGCGATGCTCTACCTCCTGGCCGAGGCGCTCGATTACGCGGGGCCCCTGAACCTCATCCGTTACCAGACCGCGCGCGCCGGCGCCGCATTGCTGACCGCGCTGCTGATCGGGCTGGTGATCGGGCCCAGGTTCATCGACATGCTGCGCGTGCGCCAGGGCAAGGGCCAGCCGATCCGCGAGGACGGGCCGCAGTCGCACCTGGCCAAGCGCGGGACGCCGACGATGGGCGGGCTGATGATCGTGACCTCGCTCACGCTCTCGCTGCTGCTGTTCATGGATTTGCGCAACCCCTTCGTCTGGGCCTGCGTGGCGGTGACCGTGGGCTTCGGCTTCATCGGTTTCCTCGACGACTGGGACAAGGTCAGGAAGGCGAGTCACAAGGGCGTCTCGGGCCGGACGCGGCTGCTGATGGAGTTCGTGGTGGCGACGATCGCGGCCTGGCTCGTCGTCGACCAGGCCAGTACCGTGATCTACATTCCCTTCTTCAACTACACCGGCGTCCCGCTCGGCTGGTTCTACTATCTGTTCGCGGCCTTCGTGATCGTGGGCGCGGGCAATGCGGTGAATCTCACCGACGGGCTCGACGGGCTCGCGATCATGCCGGTGATTATTGCCGCGGGCACCTTTGGCATCATCGCCTACCTCGTGGGCCGGGTGGATTATTCCCACTATCTCGGCATCCCCCATGTCCCCGGCGCGGGCGAGCTGGCGATCTTTTGCGCCACCATCATGGGCGCGGGGCTGGCTTTCCTGTGGTTCAACGCGCCCCCCGCCGCGGTGTTCATGGGCGATACCGGTTCGCTGGCATTGGGCGGTGCGCTCGGCGCGATCGCGGTGGCGACGCATCACGAGGTGGTGCTGGCGATCGTCGGCGGGCTGTTCGTGTTCGAGGCGCTAAGCGTGATCATCCAGGTGTTCTGGTTCAAGCGCACCGGCAAGCGCGTGTTCCGCATGGCCCCGATCCACCATCATTTCGAGCAGCTCGGCTGGAGCGAGAGCAAGGTCGTGATCCGCTTCTGGATCGTGGCGATCGTGCTGGCGCTGATCGGCCTCGCGACGCTGAAGCTGCGGTGACTGCGCAGGCCCCCTCCGACCCTCGCTGCACTCGGGCCACCTCCCCCAGAGGGGGAGTTTCTTGGCGTCGCGCAATTCCGGAATCTCCCCCTCTGGGGGAGGTGGCGGCGCGCAGCGCCGACGGAGGGGGCCAGTCTCAATGATCACCTCCCCAACCTGGTCCGGCAAAAAATACGCCGTGCTCGGCCTCGCCCGCTCGGGCAAGGCCACCGCCGAGGCCCTGCTGGCGAGCGGGGCCGAGGTGCTGGTGTGGGACGACCGGCCCGAAGCGCGCGAGGCCTTCGTCGGCCGCACCGCCGTCGCCGATCCGCTCGAGGCCGACCTCACCGGCTATGCGGGGGTCGTGGTCAGCCCCGGCGTGCCGCTCAACACCCATCCCATCGCCGGGCACGCGGCGAAGTTCGCGGTGCCGGTGATCGGCGACATCGAGCTGTTCGCGCAGGCGCGGCCCTCGCTGCCGCCGCACAAGGTCGTCGGCATCACCGGCACCAACGGCAAGTCCACCACCACCGCGCTCACCCACCACATCCTCGAGACCGCGGGCGTGCCGGCCACCATGGGCGGCAATATCGGCCTGCCGATCCTGGAGCAGGACCCTCTGCCGGAGGGCGGGGTCTATGTCCTCGAGCTGTCGAGCTACCAGATCGACCTCACCTACAGCCTCGACTGCGACGTGGCGGTGCTGCTCAACGTGACCCCCGACCACCTCGACCGCTACGAGAGCTTCGAGGACTACGCCGCGAGCAAGGCGCGGCTATTTGCAATGCAAGCTGATGATCACATCGCCGTGCTCGCAGCTGATGACGAGATGACCGGCGAGATCGCCACTCAGATTGCGGCCGGCAACGCCGAGCGAGTTTGGCCAGCCAGTTCCAGCAAGATCGTTGGTAATTGGCCGAATCTGTCCGGGGCTCACAACGCCCAAAATCTGTCGGCATCATTGGCGGCCGTGCGAGCATTAGGGGTCGCTGAGCTTCCGATTGCGGATGCTCTAGTCAGTTTTCGCGGACTCCCGCACCGCATGGAGCGGGTCGCGGAGATTGGCGGGGTGGCGTGGGTCAACGACAGCAAGGGCACCAATACCGCGGCGACCGCGCCGGCGCTGGCGGCGTTTGATAACATCCACTGGATCGTCGGCGGGCTGGCCAAGGAGCCTGGGCCCGAACAAACACTCCTCGGCGAATGCGAGGCCGGGTTGGGGCATGTGAAGGCGGCCTATACCATTGGAAAGTCGGGAGAAGATTTCGCCCTTCTGCTCGAAAACCGCGTGCCGACGACCCGTTCGCACACGCTCGCACAAGCCGTGCAACAGGCGGCACAGCGCGCGCAACGGGGCGACACCGTGCTGCTCAGCCCGGCCAGCGCCAGCTTCGACCAGTTCCGCGATTTCGAGCATCGCGGCGAGGTCTTTCGCGACGCGGTCAAGAAACTCCAGGAAGCCGCCGCATGACGCCGACCGAGCGCCCCTATGTCCCGCGCGCGAGCCGCCGCGCTTATGTGCCGCGCCGCAGCACCTCTCGCCTCGCGGAGCTGCGCATCTGGTGGCGGGAGGTCGACCGGGTGCTGCTCGGCTTGATCCTGGCGCTGATGGCGTTCGGCTCGGTCGCGGTCGCCGCCGCCAGCCCGGCCAGCGCGGACCGGCTCTCGACCGCGCAGGAGACGCTCTCGCCGCTCTATTTCTTCACCCGCCACCTCGCCTGGCAGTTCGTCGGCATCCTGACGATGCTCGCGGTCTCGATGCTCAACCGCGAGCAGGCGCGGCGGCTGGCGGTGGTGATCGCGGCGCTGATGCTCGGCGCGCTGTTCCTCGTCCCCATCCTCGGACAGGAGATCAACGGCGCCAAGCGCTGGCTCAACCTCGGGATGCGCTTCCAGCCCTCGGAATTCCTCAAGCCCACCTGCGCGCTGCTGATGGCTTGGATCCTGTCGTGGCGGCTGCGCGACCCGACCATTCCCGTGGTGGCGCTGACCGGCATTCTCCTCGGCGTGATCGTCCTCCTGCTGATGATGCAGCCGAACCTGGGCGACGCGATCCTGTTCGCAGGGGTCTGGTTCGTGCTGATCCTGCTCGCCGGCGCGCCGATGAAGGGGCTGGGGATGCTCGCGGGCGGGGGCGTCGCGCTGCTGACCGCGGCCTATTTCCTCTACGACAACGCGCGCCACCGCATCGATGCATTTCTGGGCGGCGGCACCGCCTTCGACCAGGTCGATCTCGCCAGCCGCACCTTGAGCGCCGGGGGCTGGTTCGGCGCGGGCTACGGCCTGGGCATCCGCAAGATGACGCTGCCCGAGGCGCATACGGACTACATCTTCTCCGTGATCGGGGAAGAATTCGGGCTGGTGGTATGCGCGCTGGTGGTGCTGGCCTATCTTGCCATCGTGGTGCGCGTGCTGATGAAACTGATGGACGAGGACGATGTCTTCGCGCTGCTCGGCGGGGCGGGGCTGATCGCGCTGCTCGGCGGGCAGGCGTTCATCAACATCCTCGTCAATCTCCAGCTGTTCCCGTCGAAGGGCATGACGCTGCCGCTGGTGAGCTATGGCGGCTCCTCGACCATCGCGGTGTGCCTGACCGTCGGCCTGCTGCTGGCGGTGACGCGCCGCAACCCGCATCTCAAGCGCCAGACGCGCGGCCTTGCCGATTTCATCGGCTGGTCGGAGAAGCGCGCCAGCGGCGAGGTGCTGCTCAGGCGCGAGATCGTGCCGTGACGCGCGGGTCGATCCGAGCTGGCCGCCATTTCGTGCTCGCCGCGGGCGGCACCGGCGGGCATCTGATCCCTGCCTTCGCGCTCGCGACCGAGCTCGAGCGGCGCGGCCATCATGTCGCGCTGATCACCGATGCGCGCGGCGATGCGATCCCCGGCAAGCCCGATTTCCTCGCCGCGCATGTCATCCCGGTGGGCCGGTTCGGCAAGAACCCCTTCGGGTGGTTCAAGGGGCTTTCGGCGGTGATGGAGGGGCGCGGCATGGCCCGCCGCCTGTTCGACAGCTTCCAGCCGAGCGCCGTGGTCGGCTTCGGCGGCTATCCCTCGCTCCCCACGCTGCTGGCCGCGACCTCGGCCGGCATCCCCAGCGTCGTTCACGAGCAGAACGCGGTGCTCGGCCGCGTCAACCGCTTCCTCGCCGGCCGGGTCGAGGCGATCGCGACCGCCTATCCCGAGGTCGAGCGGCTGAACCCGAGCCACGAGATCAAGACCCACTGCACCGGCAATCCGGTCCGCGCCGAAGTCCTGGCGCTGCGCGACGTCGACTATCCGCCGCTGCCCGAGGACGGGCTGCTGCGCGTTCTGGTGACCGGCGGCAGCCAGGGCGCGCGGGTGATGAGCGCGGTGGTGCCCGACGGGCTGGCGATGCTGCCGCCCGCGATCCGCATGCGCTTGCAGGTGACCCAGCAATGCCGGCCCGAGGACATGGAGGCCGTGCGCGAGCGCTATCGCACGCACGATATCCCCGCCGAGCTCGGCACCTATTTCGAGGACATGGCGACGCGGCTGGCGGATGCGCATCTGTTCATCGGCCGCGCCGGGGCCTCGACCATCGCCGAGCTCACCGCGGTCGGCCGCCCGGCGATTCTGGTCCCGCTTCCGATCGCCACCGACGACCACCAGGCGGCCAACACCCGGGAAATGGTCAAGGCGGGCGGCGCGCGGATGATCCGGCAGGAGCGCTTCACGGCCAAGGAGCTGGCCAAGCAGATCATGGCGCTGGCGGATGACCGTGTGGGCCTCGCCAATGCCGCCCACGCCGCCTGGAACTGCGGCCGACCCGACGCCGCCCGGGAGCTCGCCGACCTGGTCGAGAGCTTCGGCGGCGAGGAGCTGATGGATGTGATCCGCGTCGGGGGTGGCGAGGGCGCGGCCGTCGCGCAGCGTGCTTCGACAAGCTCAGCACGAGCGGGATATACCAATGAAAGACCAGGCCCGCTCGTCCTGAGCCTGTCGAAGGACGGATGCGCGAGATGAAAGGCGTCCCCACCGATATCGGCACGGTCCATTTCGTCGGCATCGGCGGGATCGGCATGTCGGGCATCGCCGAGGTGATGCACAATTCGGGCTACAGCGTGCAAGGGTCCGACCTGTCGGCCAGCCCCAGCGTCGAGCGGCTGCGCGCGCGCGGGATCGCGGTGGCGATCGGCCATGCGGCGGAGAATGTGGCCGGAGCGGGCGTGGTGGTCACCTCCACCGCGGTCAAGCGCAGCAATCCCGAGGTCGCGTGGGCGCTGGAGCATCGCATCCCGGTGGTCCGCCGCGCCGAGATGCTCGCCGAGCTGATGCGATTGAAGAGCACGATCGCCATCGCCGGCACCCACGGCAAGACCACCACCACCAGCATGATCGCCGCGCTGCTCGATGCGGGCGGCGTGGATCCGACGGTGATCAACGGCGGCATCATCGAGCAATACGGCTCGAACGCGCGCCTCGGCGACAGCGACTGGATGGTGGTCGAGGCCGACGAGAGCGACGGCAGCTTCCTGCGCTTGGACGGCACCATCGCGGTGGTGACCAACATCGATCCCGAGCATCTCGATCATTACGGGGATTTCGCCGGCGTGCGGCGGGCGTTCGTGGAGTTCATCCACAACGTCCCCTTCTACGGCGCGGCGGTGCTGTGCATCGACCATCCCGAGGTGCAGGCGGTGATCGGCGAGGTCCGCGACCGGCGCGTCATCACTTACGGCTTCTCGCTCCAGGCGGACATCTGCGGGGTCAATGTCCGCCCCGAGGACGGCGGCAATCTGTTCGACGTGATCGTGCGCCAGCGCGGTGCCGAGGATCGCCGCATCGAGGGCGTCCACCTGCCGATGCCGGGCCGCCACAATGTGCAGAACGCGCTCGCGGCGATCGCGGTGGCGATCGAGATGGGTTGCGCGGACGAAGTCATTCGCACCGGCTTCGCCAGGTTCGGCGGGGTGCGGCGGCGCTTTACCAAGGTCGGCGAGATCGCCATCGAAGGCGGCGGCAAGTCGGTGGTGATCGACGATTACGCGCACCACCCCGTAGAGATCAAAGCGGTATTGTCAGCCGCGCGCGAGAGTGCTGGCGAGGACGGCCGCGTGCTCGCGGTGGTCCAGCCGCACCGCTACACCCGGCTGCGCGATCTGCTGGACGAGTTCCAGAACGCCTTCAACGAGGCCGATGCGGTCTTCGCCACGCCCGTCTATCCCGCAGGCGAGGAGCCGATTGCGGGCATCGACAGCGCCGCACTGGTCGCGGGGCTCAAGGCGCGTGGCCACCGCGCCGCGGCGACCGTCGCGGATGCGGGCGAACTGGCCGCGGCGCTCGCCCGCGAAGTGCGCGCCGGCGACTATGTCGTCTGCCTCGGCGCGGGCGACATCACCAGGTGGGCCGCCGGTCTCGCCAGCGCCATCGGCAAGGAGCGGCTCGCGGCATGATGATCGCACCGATTCCCTCCTGGCCGCGCGAGGACGACGGCAGGGCGCCCGACTGCGAAGTCGAGGGCGCGGCCGACGCGATGGTCCCGACCGAGGGCGTGCGCGGCCGGATCCTGCGCGGCGCGCCGCTGGCGCCGCTGGTGTGGTTCAAGGCCGGCGGCGCCGCCGACTGGCTGTTCGAGCCCGCCGATCTCGCCGATCTCGAGCATTTTCTTGAAGCACTCGAGGGCAAGCTGCCGGTGATGGCGCTGGGCCTCGGCTCCAACCTCATCGTCCGCGACGGCGGCGTGCCCGGCGTGGTGATCCGCCTCGGCAAGCCTTTCGCGAAGGTCGAGGTGCGGGAGGGGAATGTGCTCGCCTGCGGGGCGGGCGCCCACGGCATTCTCGTCGCCAGCAGCGCCCGCGACGCGGGGATCGCCGGACTCGAGTTCCTGCGCGGCATACCCGGCACCGTGGGCGGCTTCGTGCGGATGAACGGCGGCGCTTACGGGCGCGAGGTCGCCGATATCCTGGTCGATTGCGACGTGGTGCTCCCCGATGGCGAATTCGCGACGCTGCCCGCGAGCGAGCTGCAATACAGCTATCGTCATTCCGAGCTGCCCGAGGGCGCGGTGGTGGTCGCTGCGCGCTTCCGGGGCACGCCGGGCGATCCCAGGGCCATCGGCGCCGAGATGGACCGCATCGCCCGCGCCCGCGAGGACAGCCAGCCGCTGCGAACCAAGACCGGCGGCTCGACCTTCAAGAACCCCCCCGGAAAGAAAGCGTGGGAGCTGATCGATCAGGCCGGCTGCCGGGGCCTGAAGCTCGGGGCTGCGCAGGTGAGCGAGAAGCACGCCAACTTCCTCATCAACACCGGCGACGCGATCAGTGCGGACATCGAGGGCCTGGGCGAGCTGGTGCGCGAAAAGGTCTATGCGAGGAGCGGCGTGGGACTGGAGTGGGAAATCCAGCGGGTGGGGCGGGTGTGATGCTTCTCTTTCCTCCCTCTACCCACCTCCGTTCGTATCGAGCGGAGCGCGCAGCGCGAAGTCGAGATACGCGAGCGCATCACAAGCGTGTCTCGACTTCGCTCGACACGAACGGAACTTTTTCATGAGTTTGCCCACGCTCCACGTCGCGGTCCTGATGGGTGGGTGGGCCAACGAGCGGCCGGTGTCGCTCATGTCGGGCGAGGGCGTGGCCAAGGCGCTCGAAGAACGCGGCCACCGGGTCACGCGGATCGACATGGACCGTTCGGTGGCCGCGCGGCTCGCCGAGGCGGCGCCCGATGTCGTCTTCAACGCGCTCCACGGCGTGCCCGGCGAGGACGGGACGGTGCAGGGGCTGATGGACCTGATGGGCCTCGCCTATACCCATTCGGGCCTCGCCACCTCGGTGATCGCCATCGACAAGCAGCTCACCAAACACGCGCTGGTGCCGCATGGCATCCCCATGCCCGGCGGGCGGATCGTCACGAGCGAGGAGCTGTTCGAGCGCGATCCCCTGCCGCGGCCCTATGTGCTGAAGCCCGTCAACGAAGGCAGCTCGGTCGGCGTGGCGATCGTCACCGACGCCAGCAATTACGCCAATCCCATCGCGCGCGGCGCGGTGGGACCGTGGCAGGAGTTCGCCGAGCTGCTCGCCGAGCCCTATATCAAGGGGCGCGAGCTGACCGCGGCGGTGGTCGATTTCGAGGGCGGCCCGCGCGCACTCGCCGTGACCGAGCTCATCCCCAGGTCGGGCTTCTACGATTTCGACGCCAAATACACCGACGGCATGACCGAGCATGTCTGCCCCGCCGAGCTGCCCGATCATATCTGCGACCTGTGCCTCGATTACGCTTTGCGCGCGCACAAGCTGCTCGGCTGCCGCGGCTGCTCGCGCACCGACTTCCGCTGGGACGACGAGCAGGGCGAGGACGGGCTGTTCGTGCTCGAAACCAACACCCAGCCGGGCATGACCGCGCTGAGCCTGGTGCCCGAGCAGGCCCGCCACCTGGGCATCGATTATGGCGAGCTGGTCGAGACCATCATCGCCGCCGCGCTGCGAGACCATGGGACGAGAACCGATGGCTAGGGTCCAGCGCGCCGCGCCCGGCATCCGCCGCTCCGCCGCCGCCAAGGGGCGCAACCAGACGATGCGCGCGGCGCGCTCGCGCTCGGTGGGCCTGGTGGGCCGCGCGCTGGCGCTGCTCCCCTTCACCGAGAGCCAGCTCCACAAGGCGTTTCTCGCGATCATCTTCGCCGCGGTGCTGGCGGCGGCGTGGATGCTGGCGAGCATCTCGGGCGCCGCCGCCTTCGCGGGGGCCGAGGCGGCGCGCGTCGCCGCCGACGCGGGCTTCCGCGTCCGCCACGTCCGCGTCACCGGCACCGTGAGGATGAACGAGCTGGCGGTCTATGAGCGCGCTTTGGCGCAGAGGGACCAGCCGATGCCGCTGGTCGATCTCGAGGCGCTGCGGGCCGAGCTGCTGGCGCTGCCCTGGGTCGCCGACGCGCGGGTATCGCGCCAGCTCCCGGACACCCTGCGGATCGACATCGTCGAACGGCGCGAACACGCGGTGCTCGCCAAGCCCGATCGTCTGGTGCTGATCGATAACGAAGGCAATGCGCTCGAGCCGATCTCGTCTGCCAAGGCGAAGGGAAAGCTGGTCATTTCCGGCCCCGGCGCGCAGCGGATGGTTGGCGAGCTCGACGGGTTGCTCGACGCCGCGCCTGCTTTGAAGCCGCAGGTCGCCGCCGCCGAATGGGTCGGGAACCGGCGCTGGAACCTGACCTTCAAGACCGGCCAGCTGCTCGCCCTGCCCGAAGGCGACCGCGCACCCGCGGCGCTGGTGCGCTTCGCCAGGCTCGACGGCGCCAACCGTCTGCTCGGCGGGCGCGTGGCGGCGATCGACATGCGCGTCGAGGGCCAGGCGGCGTTCCGCTGCAAGGACGGGCCGTGCAGCGCCAGCGCGCTCCAGAGGCTGGCCGACGGTGCGGACGAGACCCAGGTAGAAGAGAACTGATGGCCGCCAACCCGCGCGTCACCCGCGCCTATGCCGCGGTCAACATCGGCTCCTTCCGGGTGAGCTGCATGATCCTGGGACAGGACGACAGCGGCGCGTTCCAGGTGCTCGGCTCCAGCCACCGCCGGGCCGAGGGGGTCAAGCGCGGCTATGTCACCGACATGGCCGCCGCCAGCGACGCTATCCGCCAGGCGGTCGAGAAGGCCGAGGCGACCGCGCGCACCACCATCGCCAGCGTCACCATCGGCTGCGCGGGCGCGGGTCTGTCGAGCAAGGTCGCCAGTGTCGAGATCGCGATCGGCGGGCGGCGGATCGAGGAGGACGACATCGATCACCTCCTCGCCGCCGCGCGCGACATGCTCCAGCCCGACGGGCGCATGGTGCTCCACGCGCAGCCGGCGCATTACACGCTCGACGGTGCGCATGGCGTCGCCAATCCCAAGGGGCTCCATGCCGAGACGCTGGGCGTCGACATCCATGTGGTGATGGCCGAGGGCGCGCCGGTGCGGAACCTGATCGAGGCGGTGCAGAACGCGCATCTCGACGTCGATGCGGTGGTCGCGAGCCCGCTCGCCAGCGCCTACGCCTGCCTTTCGCCCGAGGAGCGCGAGCTCGGCGTGGCGCTGGTCGAGATCGGGGCGCAGGTGACCAATGTCTCGGTCCACGCCGGGGGCATGTTGCTCGGCCTCAAGTCGATCCCGATCGGTTCGAACGACATCACCGACGCGCTGGCGTCGAGCCTGGGCATCCGCCGCGGCCAAGCCGAGCGGCTCAAATGCGTCTCGGGCTCGGCCATCGCCACCCCGAGCGATCACCGCGAGATGGTCCCGGTCGGCGGCCCGGGCGAGGAGCACGTGCTGCCGCTGGCGCGCGGCGCCGACGAGCAGAACCGCATCGCCCGGGCCGAGCTGGTCGGAGTGGTGACCGAGCGCCTGTCCTACCTTGCCAGCGAGATCGGCAAATGTCTGAAGACGCTCGGCTTCTCCGGCGCCAACGCCGGACGGGTGGTGTTGACCGGCGGGGGCGCGGAGCTCCATGGCGCGGCCGACTTCATGCAGGGCGCGCTCGGCCGCGCGGTGCGCGTGGGCAAGCCGCCGCAGATCGCCGGGCTGCCCGAGGCCCACGCCACCCCCGGCTTCGCGACGCTGGCCGGCCTGTGCCTCTACGCCGCCGACGATCCGGTCGATATCCGCTCGGTCGAAAGCCGCACCGCGACGGTGCGTCGCTTCGCCGGCCTGGGCGTCGTGACGCGGGTGTTTCAGGCGGTGCGCGACTATTTCTAGAGCCAGATGACACCAGGTGGCGCCGCCGTGACGGAGTCGATTTTGGCTCAGCGCAAGGCGCGAGGAGGGAGCCATGCCGAAGCATGGTGACCGAAGAGCAACGCGGCGCTGGGCCAAAATCGGCCCGCCGCTTCGCGGTTGCCCGGAGCGGCCCCGTGGCAGCGTTGCGACGCTTGCACGGGCAACCGGGCCCGCGCCGCGCGCCGCGCCTCGCCACGAAGCCGCTCCGGGCAATCACGGTGGTGCTACCTGGTGTCATCTGGCTCTAGTCACCTGGAACTGAAGTAAGTTCCATACTATTCTTCTGTCATAGTGGCAGGAGGGACGGGCATGGCCAAGGGTGTTACGAGAGGGCGGCGGGTCGAGGCGCTGGTCTTGTCGCCGGA
>JAIETR010000017.1 GCA_019745075.1 Qipengyuania sp. | reverse complement strand
TATGCGGTGCTGGCGGCGGGCAATGCGCCCGACCTCGCCGCGCTGATGCGCAAGCCCGAGGTCGTGCCCGACCAGCTCGACGCGGTCGATGCCTTGCGCGTGCTTCAGCAGGCCGAGGTGCCGATGGCGATGGTGCACGACGAATACGGGCATCTCGACGGCATCGTGACCCCGGTCGATCTGCTGACCGCGCTGGTCGGCAATTTCTCCAGCGACCAGGAGCACGGCGACGCGCCGGGCGTGGTCGAGCGCGAGGACGGTTCGTTGCTGGTGTCCGGCAGCCTTTCCGCCGACGCGCTGTCGGACCGGATCGGCATCGATTACGAGGCCGACCGCGAATTCGCGACCGCCGCGGGCTTCGCGCTATCGGTGTTCAAGAAGCTGCCCGCCGAAGGCGAGCACTTCGACTATGACGGCTGGCGCTTCGAAGTCCTCGATCTCGACGGACGCCGGATCGACAAGCTTCTGGTTTCGCAGCAGTCCGAACAAGCGACGGAATTGGACAGAACGCCCTAGGCGTGCGGTGTGCGGCGGCCCGGGTTGCTGTTTGTCGATTGCCTTAAGGTCCGGCGCGCGCTCGATTGAGCCGGTCCCCGCCATCCCGCGGGGGCGGCGTGATGCCCGCATTCCCGCGCATCGGATGCCCGCGCATGATGATTGTCCCCACCTATGTCGCACCCTCCGAAATCGAAGGCGTGGGCATCTTCGCGACGTCGGCGATCAAGGTCGGAACCGCGATCTGGGAGCTGTCGGACGACCTCGATCTGTTGCTCACCCGCGAACAGTTGGCGCGCCTCCCCGAACTGCAGCGGAGCTTCATCGAGCGCTATGGCTATCCCCATATGAGCGAGCCGCATCTCACCGTGCTCGAATTCGACAACGGCCGCTTCATGAACCACAGCCCGTGCCCCAACACCGACTTCACGCGCCCCGAGGTCGGCTACGCCACCCGCGACATCGCCGCGGGCGAGGAGCTGACCTGCGATTATCGCGAGTTCGACCCCAGCTTCACGATGCAGCCGGGGCGCAGCTTCCTGACCGCGGAATCCGACCCGGAATAAGGGGACCTCGGGCTGCGACGCAGCCCGCAAGCGCGAACGCGCGCCCCCTTCGGCCGGCTGCTTGCAGCAGCCGCTCTGGATAAACTACGCGCCGTAGGCGCGAGGATTTCGCACGCCGGAGGCCGTGCGGAAAACAAGAGACGGTTATGCCGAAGGAATAACCGCCTGCGCCGCGCCGCCCGCGCCTTCGGGGGCGGCCACGATGTCGCGCGTCACCGTGCCCTTGGCGACGGTGTTGGTGGCGGCGTCGCCGACCGCCGAGCGGATCCCCGGCTCGGCGCGTCCGGCACGGTCGAGCGCGCTGGTTTCGACGCCGCTGCGCGCCGCCGGGCCGCCGAACAGCGCTTCCATCGCCTGCTGCGCGGCGGTGCCCTCGGCCGGGCGCGGCGCGCCGGGGGCGGGGGGCACGAGGTTGAAATCGGGCGGAACCACCAGCGGCGCCTGGCGCTGGACGGCGAATTCGTCGGGCCGGTCGCGATTGAACAGCCCGCCGCTGGCGCAGCCGCTGGTCAGCAGCAGCGCCGCGCCGGCGAGAGCGAGGGTTATCGTCTTGGTCATGGTGTCGTCTCCGCGGAACCACCGGGGGCCCCGTCCTTTGGTCGGTCGGGCTTGTCGCGCACCAGCAGGGCGCGCGCAAGCATTATGGCGACACCGATCGAGATCGCGGCGTCGGCCAGGTTGAAGATGAAGAAGGGCCGGAAGTCGCCGAAGTGCAGGTCGGCATAGTCGACCACATAGCCGAGCTGGACGCGGTCGCGGATGTTGCCGAGCGCGCCGCCCAGGATCAGGGCGAGCGGCACGATCTCGCCGAGCTTGTGCTCGCGCATCATCCACACGGTCACGACCAGCGCGATCAGCCCCGTCAGCGCCACCAGCGCCCAGCGCATGGTGTCGCTGCTCGCCTGGAGCATGCCCATCGAGACGCCGAAGTTCTGCGTGAAACGCAACGCGAAGATCGGCGCGATCTCCATGACGTCGCCGATCCGGTCGATGCCGAGCGGGCCGGTCACCCACCACTTGGCGAGCTGGTCGAGGCCGAACAGGGCGAAGGCGATCCCGGCGCCGATCCAGCGAGGGCTCATGCCACCGCGTCCATTCGCGCGACCACATCGTCGCAGCGGCGGCACAGCGCGCCGTCCTCCGAAACCTCCGGCAGCAGGCGCCAGCAGCGGCCGCATTTGTGGTCGGCGGTGGGGGTCACGGTCACCTCGGCGCTATCGCCACGCGTGACTGACGCGGTGATGAACAGTTCGGCGAGATCGGCGTCGGAAAAGCCCTCGGGCACCGCCTCGGCGCGCACCGTGACGCTGGCTTCGAGGCTCGAGCGCACCACCTTGTCGCGGCGAAGCGGTTCGATCGCTTCGGTCACCGTTTCGCGCAGGCTTCGCAATTGCTCCCAGGCGCGGGTGTCCGCCCGGCCATCGGCCGCGATCTCGATATTCGGCCATTCCAGCAGATGAACGCTGCCGCCATCGGGAAACCGGCTTCCCCAGACCTCTTCGGCGGTGAACACGAGGACAGGTGCGGCGTAACGCACGAGCGCGTGGAACAGGATATCCAGCGTCGCGCGATAGGCGCGCCGCTCGGGGCTGTCCGGCGCGTCGCAATAGAGCCGGTCCTTGCGGATATCGAAGAAGAACGCGCTGAGATCGTCGTTGCAGAAGTCGATCAGCGCGCGGGTATAGGCGTTGAAATCGAAGCCATGGACGGCCTCCCTCAGCGTGGTTTCCAGACGCTCGAGCAGCAGGAGCATATAGCGCTCGAGGGCCGGCATGTCCGCCGGCGCCATCCCCTCGCGCGCGCCATCGAACCCGTCGAGCGCGCCGAGCAAATAGCGGAAGGTGTTGCGCAATTTCCGGTACTGGTCGGCGACGCCCTTGAGGATTTCCTCGCCGATGCGGTGATCCTCGGTGAAATCGACGCTGAGCGCCCACAGCCGGACGATGTCCGCGCCATAGGTCTCCATCACCTTGAGCGGATCGACGGTGTTGCCGAGCGATTTCGACATCTTGCGCCCGTCGGCGGCCATGGTGAAGCCGTGCGTCAGCAGCGTGTCGAACGGCGCGCGGCCGCGGGTGGCGCAGCTTTCGAGCAGCGAGGACTGGAACCAGCCGCGGTGCTGGTCCGAGCCTTCGAGATAGAGATCGGCGGGCCAGCGCAGATCGGGCCAGCGCCCGCTTTCGAGCACGAAGGCGTGGGTCGATCCGGAGTCGAACCAAACGTCGAGGATGTCGGTGACCATATCGTAGGCGTCGGGGTTGTAGTCGGGCCCGAGGAACTCGGATTTGCGGCTCTCGTCCCAGGCGTCGACGCCCTGTTCGCGCACGGCCGCGACCACCCGCGCGTTGACAGCCGGGTCCTGGAGATAATCGCCGGTCCCGCGCTTCACGAACAGCGTGATCGGCACGCCCCAGGCGCGCTGGCGGCTGAGCACCCAGTCCGGTCGCCCCTCGACCATGCTGGCGAGCCGGTTGCGGCCCTTCTCGGGCACGAAGCGGGTGGCGGCGATTGCGGCGAGGGCGATCTCCCGCAAAGTCCCACGCGGCATCTCGACTTCGCTCGATGCGAACGGCTGGGGTTCTTCTCCCTCCCCGATCCCGTTCGTGTCGAGCGAAGTCGAGACACCCTGACCCAAATCCCGGTCCATCGGCACGAACCACTGCGGGGTGCAGCGATAGATGACCTTGGCCTTGCTGCGCCACGAATGCGGATAGCTGTGCTTGTAGTCCGCGCTGGCGGCGAGCAACGCGCCGGCCTCGCGCAAATCCGAACAGATCGGCCCGTCGGGGGCGTTGAAGCCGGGGTTGATGACGCTGCGCCGCCGCTCGTCCGCCCCGCCCAGCCACGGCCAGTCGTCGCGATATCGCCCGTCGGCCATCACCGCGAAGGCGGGCTCTAGCCCGTTAGCGCGGCAAAGCTCGAAATCGTCCTCGCCATGGTCGGGCGACATGTGGACGAGCCCGGTGCCGCTGTCGGTGGTGACGAACTCGCCCGGCAGGAAGGGGCGCGGCTTGGCGTAGAACTCCAGCGCCCGCTCCCGAGCCGCATCCTCTCTCTCATCGTCACCCCGGACTTGATCCGGGGTCCCGCTCCCTTCCAGCGCCGCGCTCGAAGAAAGCGGGACCCCGGCTCGGGGGCCGGGGTGACGGGATTTGAGGATGTTGTAGATGGGGTGGCGGGCGAGGGTGCCGGCGAGGTCGGAGCCTTTTCCGCGCCAGACTTCCTTGGCCGCGCTTATCGCGTCCGAGTTCTCATCGCGCTGGGCATAATCCCGTTGTCGGGACATGAACTGGTCAAACAGGGCACTGGCAATCAGAAAAGTGTGATCGAGATTCCGGCTCGGACCGTCGCGTAGGTGCACTGTCGTTGCTTTGAGCGCGACATACTCAACCTCCGGCCCATAGGCGATCGCCTGGTTGACCGGGATCGTCCACGGTGTGGTGGTCCACACCACCGCATGCGCGCCGACCAGCTCGGGGATCGGGCTCTCGACGATCTCGAACGCCACGTCGATCTGGGTCGAGGTGATGTACTCGTATTCCACCTCTGCCTCGGCGAGGGCGGTTTCCTCGATCGGGCTCCACATCACCGGCTTGGAGCCGCGGTAGAGGTTGCCGGCTTCGGCGAACTTCATCAGCTCGGCGACGATGGTGGCCTCGGCCTGGAAGTCCATGGTTAGGTAGGGATTGTCCCAGTCGGCCAGCACGCCGAGGCGCTTCAATTGCTCGCGCTGCACGCCCACCCAGTGCGCGGCATAGGCGCGGCATTCGGCGCGGAATTCCTTCGGCGGGACGTCGTTCTTCGACTTCTTCGCCTTGCGGTACTGCTCCTCGACCTTCCACTCGATCGGCAGGCCGTGGCAGTCCCAGCCGGGCACATAGGGCGCGTCGCACCCAATCGCGTTGTGCGTCCGGCAGACCATGTCCTTGAGCGTGTGGTTGAGCGCGTGGCCGATGTGCATGTCGCCATTGGCGTAGGGCGGGCCGTCGTGGAAGATGAACTTCTCGCGGCCCCGGCGCGCCTCGCGGAGTTGCTCGTAGAGCTTCTCCTCGGCCCAGCGCGCGGCGATCACCGGCTCGTTCTGCGGGAGCCCGGCCTTCATGGGAAAATCGGTCTTCGGCAGGAAGACGGTGTCTCGGTAATCGCGTTCAGCCATCGGGCGCAAATCTATCCGTTCGTGTCGAGCGAAGTCGAGACACGCGCGCGGGTCTCTCGACTGCGGTTCTCGGCTGCGCTCGAACCTCCGCTCGAGACGAACGGGCAGGTTTCAGGCAGGCGGTGGCCCTAGAAGCCGTCGCGCTTCGGCGCAATCCTTGTCCATCTGGGCAACCAGCGCCTCGAGCCCGTCGAACTTGCCCTCCGGGCGGAGGAAATGGTGGAAGGCGACCTCGATCTCCTGGCCGTAGAGATCGCCGTCGAAACCGAAGAAATGCGGCTCGAGCAGCTCCTTGGGGGGATCGAACTGCGGGCGGGTGCCGAGATTGGCGGCGCCGCGCAGCTCCTCACCGCTGGCGAGCACGCGGCCGGTGACGGCGTAGATGCCGTAGCGCGGACGCAGATAGTTCTCGATCGCGAGATTGGCCGTGGGATAGCCGATCGCGCGGCCGCGCTTGTCGCCGTGCTCGACCACGCCGCGGATCGCGAAGGGGCGGGTGAGGAGGCGCGCCGCCTCTCGCGGATCGCCCGCCCGCAGCGCGTCGCGGATGCGGCTGGAGCTGACGGGTTCGCCCTTGTCGAGCACGGGCGCGACGGTGCGTGTTTCGATCCCGGCTTCGCGGCCGAGGGCTTCCAACAAGGCGCGGTTGCCGACGCGGCCCCTGCCGAAGGTGAAGTCCTCCCCCGTCACCACCCCCGCGACGCCCAAATGCTCGGCGAGCAGCACCTTCACGAAATCCCCGGCGCTGGTCCCGGCGAGCTCGCCGTCGAAGTGGAACACCAGCATCGCGGTCGCCCCGGCGTTCAGATAGTGCTCCTGACGCTGTTCGAGCGTGGTCAGCCGGAACGGCGGCAGGCCAGGCTTGAAGAAGCGCACCGGATGCGGATCGAAGGTGGCGATCACGCTCGGCCGCCCTTCGGCGCGGGCCCACTCGATCGCCTCGCGCGCGACCGCCTGGTGGCCGAGGTGGAAACCGTCGAAATTGCCCAGCGCGATCACCGCGCCGCGCAGCGAGACGGGCATCGGCTCGCGGTGGTCGAGCCACCTCATGGGGCGCGTTCCAGCGTCACGAAGGCGAAGCCGGGGCGGCCCCCCGCGGCCGGATGCTCCTCGCGCGCGACCTCGCGCCACTCGGGGCCGAGCGGCGCCATGACCGTGTCGCCGGAGAACTCGGCGTGAACCTCGGTCAGCTCGATCCGGTCGCAGCGCGGCAGCAGCAGCCGGTAGATTTCGGCGCCGCCCACCAGCGAGGCGTCCGCGCCGGCCAGCGCCAGCGCCTCGTCCGGGGCGTGCGCCACCTCCGCTCCCTCTGCCCGCCACTGCTTGTCGCGGGTCAACACGATATGCCGCCGTCCCGGCAGGGGCTTGCCGAAGCTGTCGAAGGTCCTGCGGCCCATGATCATCGGCTTGCCGAGCGTGAGCGCCTTGAAGCGCCTGAGGTCCGCCGGGATATGCCACGGGAGCGCGCCGTCCTTGCCGATCACGCCGTTGGCGGCGCGGGCGTAGATCGCGGTCAGCGCCATCAGCGTGTCAGCCGGGTCACATGACCCATCTTGCGCCCCGCGCGCGCCTGCTTCTTGCCGTAGAGATGGAGGTGCGTGTCCGGCTCGCCGAGAAGACCCAGCACCTGCGCCACGTCCCCGCCGATCAGATTGGTCATCTCGACCGCGCGCGCCACCGTGCGCGTGTCGCCCAGCGGCAGGCCGGCGACGGCGCGGATGTGGTTCTCGAACTGGCTCGTCGCCGCGCCCTCGATGGTCCAGTGGCCCGAATTGTGGACCCGGGGGGCCATTTCGTTGACCACCGGGCCGTCGCTCGTCGCGAAGAACTCGAGCGTCAGCACACCGACATAGCCGAGCTTGTCGGCGACCTTGCCCGCCAGCTCGCGCGCGGCCTCGACCTGGCTCTCGATCCGCTCGCCGGCGGGCACCAGCGAGCGGCCGAGGATGCCGTCCCTGTGCTCGTTGCGCGGGCTGTCCCAGAACCGCACCTCGCCGTCGCGGCCGCGCACCAGGATCACCGAGAATTCGGCCTCGAAGCGCACCAGTCCTTCGTAGATCGCGGGCTGGGCGATGGCTGGCAGCGCTTCCAGATCGCGTTCGGAGGCGATCCGCCACTGGCCCTTGCCGTCATAGCCCTCGCGCCGGGTTTTGAGGATGCCGGGCGTGCCAATGCGCTGCGCCGCGGCTTCGAGGTCGGCGCGCGAATCGACCGGAAGATAGGGCGCGGTCCTGCCGCCCAGCTCCTCGACGAAGCGCTTCTCGATGAGGCGGTCCTGCGCCACTTCGAGCGCGCGGCGCGGCGGGAACAGGCGGTCGGTCGGGCCAGAACCCGCAACCGCGTCGACCGCGCCGAGCGGAACGTTCTCGAACTCCCAGGTCACGACATCGCACTGCGCGGCAAATGCGGCGAGCGCGGCGGTGTGGTCCCATTTGTTGGCGAAGAAGTCGTTGGAAACCTGGTCGGCGACGATGTCGCCCTCGGGGGCATAGCCGATGCAGCGGTAGCCGAGCTGGGCCGCGCTCATCGCCAGCATGCGGCCGAGCTGGCCGCCGCCGAGGATGCCGATGGTGCCGCCCGGCTTCAGCATGTGGCATCGTTTCCGTTCGCATCGAGCGAAGTCGAGATGCATTGCGCGGGGTGTCTCGACTTCGACCTTCGGCCGAAGTTTATCCTGAGCGCCCGCCCTGCGGGCAGACGAAGGGCTCGACACGAACGGGCGAGGGCGATGTGCATCAGTCCCGCGGCCGCTCCGCCACCGCCTCGGTCTGGCGCGCGCGCCAGGCCTTGAGGCGCTCGCCAAGCGCCTCGTCGCCCAGGGCGAGGATGCTGGCGGCGAGCAGCCCGGCATTGGTCGCGCCCGCCTCGCCGATCGCCAGCGTGCCGACCGGGATGCCCGCGGGCATCTGCACGATCGACAGCAGGCTGTCCTGCCCCGACAGCGCCTTCGACTGGACCGGCACGCCCAGCACCGGCAGATGCGTCAGCGCGGCGATCATGCCGGGCAGATGCGCCGCGCCGCCCGCGCCGGCGACGATGACCGAGAAGCCTTCGTCCGCCGCGCCCTTGGCGAAGGCGACCATGCGTTCCGGGGTGCGATGCGCGGATACCACCCGCGCCTCATGCGCCACCTCCAGCGCGTCGAGCATCTCGGCGGCGCGGCGCATCGTCGGCCAGTCCGACTGGCTGCCCATCACGATCGCGACCCTGGCATTCCCCCCGCCGCTCATGTCAGGCATCCTTCAGATAATAGCGCTCGCCCGCCGGCCGCGAATTGTCGCCGAAGTCGTAGACGATCGGCTCGCCTGTCGGGATTTCGAGCCCGGTAATGTCCTCGTCGGAGATGTTCGACAGATGCTTCACCAGGGCGCGCAGGCTGTTGCCGTGCGCCGAGACGATCACCGTTTCGCCGGCGGAGAGCCGCGGCAGGATCGCCTGCTCCCAATAGGGCAGCACCCGCTCGATGGTGAGCTTGAGGCTCTCGGTGCGCGGCACCGCGATGCCGGCGTAACGCGGGTCGCTGGCGAGGTCGAACTCGCTGCCGGCGGCAAGGTCGGGCGGCGGAACGTCGAAGCTGCGGCGCCAGACATGGACCTGCTCCGCGCCATGCCTCTCGCGCATCTGGTCCTTGTCGAGCCCGGTCAGTCCGCCGTAGTGGCGCTCGTTGAGGCGCCAGTGCTTGGTCTCGGGAATCCACAGCCGCCCGCAGGCTTCGAGCGCGAGGTGCAGCGTCTTGATCGCGCGGGTCTGCAGGCTGGTGAAGGCCGCCGTCGGGAGCACGCCCCTGGCGAGCATCAGCCGCCCCGCCGCCTCGGCCTCGGCCACGCCCCGCGCGGTCAGCTCGACATCCCACCAGCCGGTGAAGCGGTTGGCGAGGTTCCATTCGCTCTGGCCGTGGCGGACGAGGATCAGCTTGGGCATCGGTGCTCCGTCCGGTGTCGGGAGCGCCCGCCGTTAGCCGCCCTCGCGCGGATTGGGAAGGGCGCCGGATGGCGATTCGCCCAGCGCGCGTCCCTGCGCCTTGCGGCGGCGCAGGTTCTCGCGCAGCTTGGCGGCGAGGCGCTCCTCGCGGGTCGGCTTGTCGCCAGGTCGATCGCTTGGGGCGGTCATCGGGGCGGGCTTGCGGCAAGCGGGAATGCTTGACAAGAGCAGGCCCCGCTGCGAGGGGCGCGCGCTCCCCGCCAGGGCCCTCCGGTCAGGGGAACCGCCGATGGTCACGCTGCTGTAGCTCAGTGGTAGAGCACACCCTTGGTAAGGGTGAGGCCGAGAGTTCGATCCTCTCCAGCAGCACCATCCTTGCGCGCCGTTCTGCCTTGCGAGCGCGTGTGTTCGGGGGCGCCAGGCAGAGATCGTCGGCGGAGACAAGGGCGACCGAGCGGCTTGGCCGGAACGCCGCGGAGAGAGAGCGATGGCGCAAGCGCGGATTCTCGGCTGGAAGCTCGATGCCGCCGATCGCGCCGCGCTGCTCGAGCGCTTCCCCCCACGCTACGCCGAGACCGTGGCCGATCATGTCACGCATGGCCGCGCGGACGAGGCGCCCGCCGTGCCCGACGCGTCGCACGCCGTGGCGATCGGGCGCGCCGACGACGGCGCGGGGGTGGAAGCGCTGGTGGTGGCGCTCGCCGGCGCCAGCGCGCGCTGGGACGGCTCGCGCTATCACATCGCCTGGTCGCTTGGCCGGGGGCGTGAGGCGAGGGAAAGCAACGACGTCATCGCGCGATGCGGGTGGGCGCCGGTCGAAGGCAGCCCGCGGGTGGGGCTGGAGCGAGCCGAGTGGCCCTAGACCCTGCTGAAACAGGGCCTAATTAGGGACAGTCCCTAATTGGCGCGGCTGCGAGCCGATGCCAAACGCCCAGGGTTCAGCCCGCGGCTTCGGCCTCCGCGGCGCGCGATGCGGCCTTGGCTTCCTCGGTCTTGATGCGGTCGGCCTTCACCCGGTGCGCCTGCGCGGCCAGCGCGGCCCAGGTCTTCTCGGCGCGCAGATTGCGCTCGCGGACATTGTCGAGCGTGGCGGCGGCGGCTTCGTCGGCCGCCTCGCGGGCGCGCTCGGCGTAGAATTCGTAGCTCTGGCTCATCATGCGCGGGTCCTGGCGGTTGCGGATGCAAAGTGGCCGCGCGCCGCTCCACGAGGCGTGAAGCGGCGCGCGGCCGGTTCGGACAATCAGCTCGCGGGCGAGAGGTTGACCGCGCTTTCCTTGCCGTTGCGGCCCATCTCGACCTCGTAGTTGAGGCGCTGGTTGTTGGTCAGCGTGTCCATGCCGGCAGCCTGCACGGCGCTGATGTGGACAAAGCTGTCGGGCGAGCCGTCCTCGGGTTGGATGAAGCCGTATCCCTTGTCGGCGTTGAAGAATTTGACGGTGCCGGTTTTGGCCATGGGATGTTCCTTTCAAGAACAATGGTGCCGTCCCGCGACATGCGGGGCGGTTTCGTGCGTCGTATCGTCCAATGAAAGGGCGTCGTCGTCTGGGTTGCGCCGGGGCCGGTGAAGGCCGGCGGCGGCAAGTCAAAAGCCGAAGTCCGTCGCAAATTTCGACGTCAGCGGGGGGCGCATAGCACGGGTTTGCCCGAATGCCTAATCGGCGCGGGCGGCGGGCGAGTCCGAGGCGGCGGGCCAGCCGGCGCGCGGCAGGTCGAGCGCCTCGCGCCAGGCCTCGATCCGCTCGGCATAATAGGCCTCGAGACCGGCGAAGGTGGCGCGGTCCTCGGGCGAGGCGGCGTTCTGGGCGTTGAGGCGGGCCAGCTGGTGCCGGGCGAGCAGATCGTTCATGGGCATGATGTGTGCCCTTTCGTGCCCACGCGCGCCAGACCGGCCGCGCGGGATGAGCCAGGGACGCAAACGAGGATGGACGGGCCGAACTGCCCGAAAACGCCGGCTGCGACCGCTGACCGAGGGAATGTAGCACGGCCTGGCCGGATTGCCTAATCGCCGCCGGGGCGGACCGCGGCATGGGGTGGCCGTGGCTGACCGGGCGGCGTGGGGGGCGCCGGCACGGGCCGGGGGCGGGGCGCGCCCGCCGAGGCAGGCCCCGAAGGCGACACGAAAGCGACACCTCCATCACGCCGCGTCCCGCGGCTTGCGGCGCTTCCTCTTCGCCTGCGAGGGATCGTAATAGACGCACAGGTCCGCGAATTCCGCCTCGCTCAGCGTCTCGCGGCGGCCCATCTTCTCGTCGGCGAGCCGGCCCCGTTCGATCCGCGCGGCGATGTCCTCCGCGCGCAGCCGCTCGGGCGATTTCGGGGCGCGCTGTTCGCGGTGGAAATGGGGCAGCTTGCCATCGCCGACCTCCGCGCAGAGAAGCTCGTGCGCCAGTTGCTCGGAACCGAGCAGCTCCTCCGCCGGCGCGGGCAGGACCGGTTCGAGAGCGCGCAGGGCATCGTCGAGGGCGACGTCCGGCGCGCCGGGCGGGGGCAGTTCGTGGGGAACGGCGGGTTCCGCCGCGGCCCGGCCGCGCTTGTGCGCGAGCGCCCGAGGCTCGCGCTCGCCCTGCGTTTGCGCCGGTCCGAAATGCCACGCCGCGCGCGCCTGGCGCGCCTCGCGGCTGTAGCGTTCGGGCTTGAGATGGCTGAGCAGGAAGGTGAGCAGCCGGTCGTTGTAGACCCGCTTGCTGTCCGCCAGCTCGCCGCTGGCGTTGTACTTGTCCTCCTCGACGCCCTCGATCGCGCGTTCGAAGGCGATGTCCTCGATCAGCGTGCCCGCCCGCTCGCGCGCCACGTCCCAGGCGTGGGCGAAGGCGGCGGCATAGGGCGCGCGGCGCAGGCGATAGGCGCTCGCCCGGTTCATCCCCACCTCCCGGGCGGCGAGGCCGACGAGCCCGGTATCGGCCAGCACCTCGATGAAGCGGCGCTGCTTTTCCTCGGTCCACCCGTCATGCCGCGGTCGGCGGCGGACCGGAACCCAGCGATATTCGGCGGGGTCGTAATGCTCGGGCGGCGCGAAGCCGAACTCGGGCTCGGGTAGCGGAGCGGGGGCCGGGGCGGGAGCGGTCAGGGCGGCGGCGGACGCCGGTTCGGATGCGGGTTTCGAATGGTCCATCCAGCAATGTGGACCATGGCAGGCGCGCTGTAGGAAAGACTTTTCTGCGCCCGCGTTGGACTTGCCGAGGCAAAAATCATTCGCGGTCACCGGACGGGTCGAGCCGGGTGAACCAGCGCGGGCTGCCGTCAGGGGACTGGCCGATGGCGTGCGAGGGCGCGTGGTCGTCGCCGGTCACCCCGGCTTGATCCGGGGGCCAGCCCCGCCCGTCGCGTTTGTCGAAGAAATCTTGCGCTCAAAGCAGCGCAGCGGTAGCGCGCCAAACAAATCCGCTTGGACCGCTGGTCAGGTCGAACTCCGCGTTCCACTGCCCCTAAACGTTCCTGGGCCCGTGACAGAGCGGGCAGACGCGGTCGAGCTGGCCGCTGCGGTGTGGACCGGGATGCCGTCGAAGGCATGCGGATCGTTGGGGGTGAGGCAGTGCACGATGCGGGGGGGTGTGGGGCATTGGCGCTAGCCTCCCTATGGGAATTCAATCTTTGCAGGTCTTAGCGAAAAGACCTGGTGTAAGGTTGGCATGCGCTTCCAACGAGTTCGAGCCGCTTCAAGGACCGGCCCTGGAGTTTTTCGGTCTGAATAATCGCAACCAAACGCTGCGCGGAACTCAGTGTGTGCCGGCGGGTCACTTGCCAGAAGATCGCTCGCTTGATGGCAGTCTGCGTACCGTTTATCCGAAAGGCAGCCACACCATTCTTGTGGTTGAAACTCGAGTTTGCGATACAATGCGCCGAAGCCGAACTGTGGTCCTGGCCACGAGCCGATGTGCTCCCGGTACAATTGCTTCACCGCCCAAATCGTAAGATGGTCGGCATAGGCGACCAACCCCTCACCAGGCGACCAGGCCCGATCCTCAGGCACAAACGCGCAGACCGACGCATCGGGGAAATTTGTGTGCTTAAGTGCCATGGTTTTTGCGCGAACGCCGATCCGCTCAAATGCCCACGCTCGGGGAGTGACCCGCCGATCAGCGATGACACCTGTCAGAAAATTGATCTGTGGGCCGCCGGGCCCGAGCGGATTGCTCGACACGACGGCCCACAGACCGTGTTGGTCTTCAAACGCTAGCGTTCCGTAATGGCGTGCCAGAATTCGAAGTTCAGTTCCGAAAGCCCTTTCGTGGGCTTCGGAGCCGAAGTTGTGCCCTTGACGGGCCGTCCGCCTCCATGTGTCGGACGCTGCTCGTTGTCCCGCCCCCGATCGGATTGGGGATCGTCGTGCTTCTCCTTGTGCGACATTTGCAATCACCTCGCTTTCGGTTTCGCAGTCGAAGCCAACGAGACCTCCATCGAACACTTGGAGCTGCTGTCGATTGTCGAGCGCCTGACCCAATGAGGCCAAGCGGTTCAAAAGCTTTGGGGAGAGGTCCATGCTTCCACAACCAACCAACAATTCAGCCACAACTCCTTGCGCCCGAAACCCGGAGATCTCAGGTTGACTGGAGCGTCCGCAACTGCGAGTCGAGAGTTGCAGAGTGAGCCTCGGCCGTGCGAACGTCCAGCTTGCTTGGGGCCATCCGAAAGGGTGGCCCCTTTCTTTTCACCACAAGCAATTTGCTCCACCCCACCCGCGACTCGCGGGCCAGGCTTCGCGAGTCCTGCATACGCACTCTTAATCGGGGGTCAACCCCGGAGCGGCTTCTCGGGGTGCAAAATGTGTGTTATTTGCAGCCCGCAAACGACTCGGAGGATCGAATGGCTCGCGACTCGACACGAGAGCTTTTAGCCAACCTACTCAAAAGACGAGACGAATTGCGTTTGGAGTCCGAGGCACTCGAAAGATTGATTGAGACATACCGCTCACTTGCGATGCTCGAGCGCGAAGAGCCGGCCGACCAGCTCGATTTGTGGAAAGGGGGGCGATCTAGCAGGGCCCGTTCCGCCTACGTCAGCGAGATGATGGCTGCGGCTCGGCGATTGATCCTGACTGCGGGTCGCCCCCTGACGCGGAGCGAGTTGCTCCGAGAGCTGGAGGGCGAAGGCTACGTCGTCGACGGTAAGGATAAATCAAAAGTGCTCGGCACCAATATCTGGAGGTCGGAGCAATTTAGGCACGTCGGTCAATTGGGTTACTGGCCGAAAGATGCGCCAATGCCTGGGAGGTTCGCCGATAAGCACTCACAGTGAACTCAATCGTGCTCCCTCCCGCCCGCGACCATGCATAGTTCACTGCCGGTCTCGCGGAACACGCGGCTCATGTCGGCCATCCCGGCTTCGGCCTCCTCCGCCGCCACGAAGCTCTCCACCCCGGCGTTCTGCCTCGCCGCGAATTCGCGCGCTTCCTGGGTGATCTCCATCGAGCAGAAGTTGTTCTCGCTGCGCTCGTTCGCGTCGGCGGCTTTGCCGCCTCGGCTCGGTGCCGCACATTGAGCAGAAGTGGGCGGTCTTGGCGCCTTCCGCCGGCAGGGTCTGGTCGTGGTATTGCTCGGCGGTGTCGGGATCGAGTGAGGCCAGAACTGGTCGCGCCAGCGGAATTCGATGCGGGGCTCAAGCCGCATCCAGCCGTGGAATCGCATCCAGCGCATCGCCCAATTCGCGCGCGGCGATCCGAAGGTCGTAGCGCTTCTGCAGGTTGAGCCAAATGTCCGGGCCGTCGCCGCACAGCTTGCCGATCCGCAGCGCCATCGTCGCGGTGACCGGCTGCTTCTCGTTGAGAATGTCGTAGAGCGTCTGGCGCGAGATTCCGAGCAGGCGGGCGATCTCGGTCTTCGGGCGGCCGAGCGCGGGCAGAACATCCTCACGGAGGATTTCGCCGGGGTGGATGGGGCGGATGGCCCAAGGGCGCGTCTTCGCCATCAGTGATAATCCTCCAAGTCGACATCGACGGCATCCTCGCCGTCCCACGCAAAGGTGATCCGCCAGTTGCCCGATGCATCGACGGCAAAGCGGCCCTTGCCGCGCCCCTTCAACCCGTGAAACCGCAAGCCTGGGGCATTCATCTGCTCGGGCTGCGTCGCGCCATCCAGGCGCGTCAGGATACGTTCCAGCCGCGCGATATTGGGCACGCTCAGTTTCGAGGCATCGCCCTGCTCCACGAACCGGCGCAGGGCTTTGCTGCGATACGAGCGGATCATGGATGTAATCTAGTGGCTGATAGCAAGGGTGTCAAGCGTTGCCTTACATATCAATCGCGCTCCCTCCCGCCCGCGCCCATGTAGAGTTCGCTCCCCGTCTCGCGGAACACGCGGCTCATGTCGGCCATCCCGGCCTCGGCCTCCTCCGCCGCCACGAAGCTCTCCACCCCCGCGTTCTGCTTCGCCGCGAACTCGCGCACCTCCTGGGTGATCTTCATCGAGCAGAACTTGGGGCCGCACATCGAGCAGAAGTGGGCGGTCTTGGCGCCTTCCGCCGGGAGGGTCTGGTCGTGGTATTGCTCGGCGGTGTCGGGGTCCAACGACAGGTTGAACTGGTCGCGCCAGCGGAACTCGAAGCGGGCGCGGCTCAGCGCGTCGTCGCGGACCTTCGCCGCCGGGTGGCCCTTAGCCAAATCCGCCGCGTGGGCGGCGAGCTTGTAGGTGACCACGCCCACCTTGACGTCGTCGCGGTCGGGCAGGCCGAGGTGCTCCTTGGGCGTGACGTAGCAGAGCATCGCGGTGCCGAACCAGCCGATCATCGCCGCGCCGATGCCGCTGGTGATATGGTCGTAGCCGGGCGCGATGTCGGTCACGAGCGGCCCAAGGGTGTAGAACGGCGCCTCGCCGCAGGCGGCGAGCTGCTTGTCCATATTGGCCTTGATCTTGTGCATGGGGACATGGCCGGGGCCCTCGATCATCACCTGGACGTCCTGCGCCCAGGCCTTCCTGGTCAGCTCGCCCAGCGTGTAGAGCTCGGCGAACTGCGCCTCGTCGTTGGCGTCGGCGATGCTCCCGGGGCGCAGGCCATCGCCGAGCGAATAGGCGATGTCATAGGCCTTCATGATCTCGGTGATCTCGTCGAAGCGGGTGTAGAGGAAGCTCTCCTTGTGATGCGCCAGGCACCATTTCGCCATGATCGAGCCGCCGCGGCTGACGATGCCGGTGACGCGTTTCGCGGTCATCGGGATATAGGGCAGGCGCACCCCGGCGTGGATGGTGAAATAGTCGACTCCTTGTTCCGCCTGCTCGATCAGCGTGTCGCGGTAGATCTCCCAGGTCAGGTCCTCGGCGACGCCGCCAACCTTCTCGAGAGCTTGATAAATAGGGACTGTCCCTATCGGGACCGGGCTGTTGCGGATGATCCATTCGCGGGTGTCGTGGATGTTGCGCCCGGTGGAGAGGTCCATGACGGTGTCGGCGCCCCAGCGGATCGACCACACCATCTTGTCGATCTCGCTGGCGACGTCGGAGGCGACCGCGGAATTGCCGATATTGGCGTTGATCTTGACCAGGAAGTTGCGGCCGATCGCCATCGGCTCGGCCTCGGGGTGGTTGACGTTGGAAGGGATGATGGCGCGCCCGCGCGCGACCTCGTCGCGGACGAATTCGGGGGTAACGTGGTCGGGGATGCTCGCGCCCCAGTCCTGCCCGTCGCGTGGCGTGTCTCGACTTCGCTCGACACGAACGGACCCGTTTTCAAGCTCCCCATTCTCCCCACCCCGTTCGCTTCGAGCCCCTCGACTGGCCGGCAGACCGGCCGCTCGGGACAGGCCACGGTCGAGAAGCGCCGCGCGGCCGAGGTTCTCGCGCTCCGCCACATATTCCATCTCGGGGGTGATCATGCCGCGGCGGGCGTAGTGCATCTGGCTGAGGTTGGCGCCCGGCTTGGCCCTGAGGACGGTCTTGCGGACGTTGGGGAAGGCCGGCACCCCGCCCGAGCGGTCCGGGCCAAGCTGGCCATTATCTTCGGGCCGGACCTCGCGCGAGGCATATTCCTCGACATCGCCGCGCGCGAGCTGCCACTCGCGGCGCAGCCGGGGCAGGCCCTTGCGGATGTCGATGCTGGCGGCGGGATCGGTGTAGGGCCCGCTGGTGTCGTAAACCCGCACCGGCGGCTCTCCGCTGCTCGGCTCCAGATCGATCTCGCGCAGGGCAACGCCTAGCGGACCGACGTGGATTTTGCGCGAGCCCCGGATCGGCCCGGTGGTCACGCCGATGTCGAAGCCGCCCGATTCGATGGGGGAATTGATGTCGGCCATGCGCTCTCTCCTCGGGGGCGAGAGACGGATTCCCGGTGCTGGCCGGCCCGCTCCCTCCGCCCGTGCTAACGGGTTCAGGTTCGACGGGTCGCAGGGCGTGACACCTGCCTCTCAGCCACACGGCTCCCCGGGGATGACCCCGGTCTAGGCGCGCGGGCGGAGCGCGTAAAGCCTCACACCATCAGATCGAGCAGGTCCTTGATCGTCACGGTGGCGAAGCCCACCGCGCTGTCGGAGATGCCATAGGGAACCAGCAGGCGGCCATCCCGGAGCCCACCCACCCGCAGCGCGCCGCAGGTGTAGATCACATTGGGGACATAGCCCGCCCGGTCGGCATCGACCGCGGTCAGCACCGGCTCGCGCACGCGGCCGATCAGCTTCGACGGGTCGTCGAGATCGAGCAGCGCGCAGCCGAGCGCGTATTTGCGCATCGCGCCCACCCCGTGGGTGAACAGCAGCCAGCCGGCGTCGGTGCGGATCGGGCTGCCGCAATTGCCGATCTGGATGAACTCCCAGGGGTATTCGGGCGCCATCAGCAGGCTGCCCTCGTCGTCCCAGCAATCGAGCCGGTCGCTGGCGAGGTAATAGAGGTTCTTGCCGTCCTGCCGCCCGACCATCGCATAGCGCCCGGCGATCCTCTCGGGAAATAGCGCCATGCCCTTGTTGCGCCCCGCCTGCCCGTGAATCGGCTCGAGCTGAAAGCTGCGGAAGTCGCGCGTGCGCAATAGCTCGGAGCGGATCGATTTGCCGGAGTAGGCGGTGTAGGTGCCGATCCACTCGTAATCCTGCGGCCCGTGCTCGAAGCGCACCAGCCGCAGATCCTCCAGCCCGCCCGCCTGCTGCTCGGTGATCGGAAAGATCACCGTGTTGCTGAGGGTGGAATCGGGGTGGCAGTGAACGGTCACCGCATCGTCGGCATCGTGCATGCTGGCGTCGTCGAGTTCGACCGAGGTGGCGAAGGCGGCCTGCGGCCACAGGTCGAACCCGCCGTCGCCATGCGCGATGCCCTCGCGAAACGCGATCGAGCTGATGTGGCCCTCGCCCACCGCGCGCAAGGACATCACGAAGCGGCAGGCCCCGTCGTGCAGGCCCGACTGGTCGGGGTGCGGCACGATCGAGGGATTCATCAGCGCGGCCGCCGAATAGGTATATTCGTGGCAGAAATACGCGCCGATCAGCAGCTTGCGGATGTCGTCGAAGGTGTCGGGATCGAGCTCGAGATCCTCGGCCACCTCCTCGAAGCGCTCGCGGAACATGGCTTCGGTCTGCCAGTGGCGCTCGGCGAAATCGTGGCGCACCCGCGAATATTCCTCCGCCGCCGCTTGCGCCCCGAGCATGACGACATCCTCGACCAGTTGGAGCGCGCGCTCGCTTCCCGCGCCGCGCGCCTGCCAGCCCAGATGGAACGGCCGCAGGACGACGCGCGAGGGATCGGCGTGCAGCCGGGTGTCAAAGATATGGAACGGGGTGGGCCGGTTGGGCTCGCTGCCGTTCACGCAAATCTCCCGTCGTGCTGCCGGCCCGGGAGGGCACGGGTTGGTCGGCGTGGAGCGCTAGCATGGAATGGCGGGACAAATGCAAGGCGAGGATGCTCTCCGCCCCACAGTTCTCGTTCCGGCCCCTTGGAGTAACCCCGTCGCGGCACCGCCCCGTCGCGAGGTCGGCGAGCACCGCGCCGCGGTCGTTGGCGCCGAAGAACCAGCGCCACGCCGCCTCGGCATGCTCGATCCAGAACGAATCGCGCGCGATGGAGTGGGCGGCGCGCGCGCATTCGATCGCGGCCTGCGCCTCGAGCGGCTGCTGGTCGAACGGCAGCATCTCGCGGTCGCGGCCGAGACCGTTCGAGCCGACCGGCCGGAACAGCCCGCCAGCGCCGGTTTGCAGCCGCGCGAGCCAGCGCGCGCCGTCGAGACCGGCGGTCAGCCAGGCGCGCTCCTCCAGCAGGTCGCCCGCCTCGATCAGCGCCTGCGGCAGCCGCGCGTTGTCATAGCCGAGCCGGCTCTCGAACCACACCCAATCCGCCGAACGCTGGCGCGCGAGCAGCTCCGCCAGATAGCTCGCGCCCTCGGCCAGCACCTCGCGCGAGGGCCCGTGCCGCGGTTCGCGCCGCAGCCGCGCGGCCGCGCCCAGCATCGCGAAGGCGACCGTGCGCGGCGAACGGAAGCCGCGCAGCGACGGCAGCGCGGTGTCGTACCACATCCGCGCCCAGGCGCGCAGGTCCGGGTCGCGGCTGGTTTCGAGCGTCTGGCCGAGCGCCCACAGCGTACGCCCGTTCGAATCCTCGGATCCGACGTCCTCGCACCAGCTCCGGTCGAAAGACATGAAGTTGCGGAACGCGCCACGCCCCTCGTTGGCGGCGGGGTTCCAGGCGTGCTGCACGAAGCCGGCGTAATGCGCCGCGCGGGCGATCCGCTCGCCGGTCTCGACGCCCTCGGCGACATTGATCCACATCAGCGCGCGGACATTGTCGTCGAGGCAGTAGCCGTGGCGGCGGTCGGGAATCGTGCCGATGGCGTGCTGGAGCATGCCGGTGGAATCGCTCATCGCGAACACGCCCATCGGATTGGGAACCACCGAAAGCGGGGCGCGGGCGCGGGCGTCGGGAATGGCGGAATGCACCAGCGCGGCGGTCGCCTCGGCGAAGCGCGGCCAGATCGTCTGGCGTCCGCGCTCCCAAGCGCGGCGCTGCGTGGCGGCGAGCGCCGCGGGATCGTCGAGCAGGCCGCCGATGGCCTCGGCGAGCGCGGTGGCGCAATTCGGCGCCACCAGCACGCCGACCCCGTCCGCGAGCAGCTCGCGCGCGTGGATATAGGGCGTCGCCACCACCGCCTTGCCCAGGGCGACGGCGAAGCTGAGCGTGCCCGAGGTCGATTGCTGGAGATTGGGATAGGGGGTGACGAAGATGTCGCAGGCCTCGAGCCGGTCGAGCAGTTCCTCGGGGTCGAGGAAGCGGTTCTCCCACTGGATCGCATGGCTGACGCCGAGCGCGCGGGCGCGCTCCATCAGCATCTCGCGGTAGCTTTCGCCGTCGCGCGCGGCGAGCACCGGATGCGTCGCCCCGACGACGCGATAGAGCAGCGCGGGGTGGCGTTCGAGGAGCGCGGGCAGAGCGTCGATGACGTGCTCGAGCCCCTTGCCCGGGCCGAGCAGCCCGAAGGTCAGGAGCACCGGTCGGTCGCCGATCCCTTGCGCGGCCTTGGCTTGGGCGGTGCGGCCAAAGGGGCGGTCGGGAGCGCCGTGCTCGATCGTCTCGACCAGCCCGGGCGGCGCGCGGTGGTTGGCGATCAGGAGCTCGCGCGCATGGCGGCTCATCACCATCACGCGGCTGGCGCGCGCCAGCAGATGCTCGACGATGCGCCGCTGGTTGTCCGAAGGCTCGGACAGCACGGTGTGCAGCGTGAGGATCAGCGGCGCGGCCAGCCGGTCGACGAAGTCGCAGACCATCTCCCCGTCGGGCCCGCCATAGATGCCGTATTCGTGCTGGAGCCAGACCGCCTCCGCCCCGCCGGCGTCGATGGCCTCGGCGGCGGCGCGATAGGCGGCCGGATCGTCGGCATGGAGCGGCACGACTCCGGCCGGATAGGGCCTGGCGTCCGTGCCGCCCTCGAGCGCGAAAACGTCGAAGGCGATCTCGGGGGTATGAAGGGCGGCCTGCTCGACGATGTCGCAGGTGAAGGTCGCGATCCCGCAGCGGCGCGGGGGAAAGGTGCCGATCAGCGCGACCCGCGCCGGACGGGCGGGCTCTTCGCGCAGATAGGAATCCGCGCCGCCGTCGCGAAGGCAATCGAATTGAGGAAAACCGGAGTCGAAGTCCATCGGCAGCGCTGCTCCCGCTTGCTGATTCTCCTCCTCCGACTCTCCATAGCACGATTGGTTCCGCTGCGCTGCACAATTCGACGCCGATTCGCGACGAGCCGCGCATTTTTTTGGTCAAGTGCGCCAAAAGCTGCGATTTGTTAAGGCGCGGTCGCCTGATTCGGTGCCCGTCTTTGCAGGACAGCGCGAGATGATTGCTGCGCTGCAACAGAAGCTGTCAGCCGCCGCCCCCGGCGATCCAGCGGTCGATCTTCGCCTCGAGCACCGGCAGCGGCAGGGCACCGGTGTCGAGCACTTGCGCATGGAACTTGCGGATGTCGAACCCGCTGCCCAACGCCGTTTCGGCCTTCTTGCGCAGCTCCTGGATCTTGAGCGCGCCGACCTTGTAAGCGAGCGCCTGGCTGGGGATCGCGATGTAGCGCTCGACCTCGGCGGTGGCGTCGGTCCGCCCCATCGCGCTGTTGGCGAGCATGTAGTCGATCGCCTTCTCGCGGCTCCAGCCCTTGGCGTGGATGCCGGTGTCGACCACCAGCCGCATCGCGCGCAGCATCTCGTCGTCGAGCGTCCCCTGCCGCTGATAGGGATCGGCGAACAGCCCCATCGGATAGCCGAGCGTCTCGGCATAGAGCGCCCATCCTTCGACATAGGCGGTGTTGCCGCCGAAGCGCATGAAGGCGGGCAGAGCGGCGTTCTCGCGCGCCAGGCTGATCTGGAAATGGTGCCCGGGCGCGCCCTCGTGGAGGTAGAGCGTGGTCATCCCCGGGGTGGTGCGGCTGGGGAGGTCGTAAGCGTTGAAATAGAACACGCCCGGACGGCTGCCGTCGGGTGTCCCGGCCTCGTAGCTGCCGCCGGCCTGGAACTGCTCGCGGAACGGCTCGTAGGGGCGGATCTCGAGCGGGGTCCTGGGCAGCACCGCGAAATACCGCGGCACCAGCGCATCGACCTTCTTGCCGATCTCGTAATAGCCCTGCGTCAGCGCTTCGCGGCTCTTGGGCTTGAATTCGGGGTCGGTGCGGATGTGGTCGAAGAACTGCGCCAGCGTGCCCTTGAAGCCGACCTCGTCCTTGACCTGCTCCATGCCGGCGCGGATGCGCGCCACCTCGCCGAGCCCGAGGTTGTGAAGGTAGTCCGCGGTGAGCGGCAGCGTGGTCGAGTTCTCGATCATCGCGGCGTAGAGCCCGGCCCCGCCCTTCATCTCGCCGAGCCCCATCGTGGTGCGCGAGCGGGGCAGATATTCGTTCTTCAGGAAGTCGCGCAACCGCGTGTTGGCGGCATAGACCTCGGCCAGCGAGGCGCGGTATTCGCTGGTCAGGCGCGCTTTGTCGGCCTCGGAGAAGTCGGCCGGGAAGGCGCCGATCGGGCCCCAGAACGGCGATTTGTCGACCGGCAGCGCCAGCTGGGTGTCGAGCTGCGAGACGACATTGGCGATGGTCAGCCGCGTCTCCAGCACCCCGCTCGCCATCCCCTCGCGGAACTTGGCGATCGCGCGGTCGGTGAGCTCGGCATATTCGCGGTGGCGCGCCATCGCGTCTTCGTAGTCCTTTACCGTCTTGAACGGCGCCGCGCCCTTGCCGCTCGAAAAGGTGGGGTAGAAGGTGTGGAAGCCGAAGAAGTGGTTGACCGGGCGCGTTTCCGTGAGCGCGAGCCGCTCGGGCGTGAGGCCCTTCAGCGCCTGGCGCTGGTTGTAGGCGAAGACGTCCCAGGCGATCCGGTCGGTGGGGCCGAGGCTGGCGCGGTCGATCGCCTCGAGCCTGGCAAGGTTGTCCTCGGCCTGGGCCTTGAGCGCGGCGTTGAACTCGGGCTTCAGCGCATCGGTCAGGCGGTTCGCATAGCGCAGGTCGCCGCGGCTGATCGCGGCTATGGGATTGAGCTTGAGCATCGCCTCGTCGGCGGCGGCGAACAGCGCGAACAGCCGGTCGTGGGCTGGCTGCGTCTCGACCGACTGAATGGGAACGACCGGCAGGCTCCGAACCGGCCTATCCGCCGGCTCCTGAGCGGTGGTCGCGCAGGCGGCCAGCGGCAGCGCGGCGGCGCTCAGCAGCGCGAGACGATAGGCGGTCATGTGGTAAGCTCCCTGCACCTTGCCGACGGCACGCTGGCAGGCGGCCGGCGGGACGCCCGTTTCGCTCGACGAACGGCCGACGGGAGCCGACCAAACGCGATCAGGGAACGACCCGGCCCCGCGCCATCACCCATTCGACCTTCTCGAGCACCGTGACGTCCTGCGTGGGGTCTCCGGTCACCGCGACGATGTCCGCCGAATAGCCGGGCGCGATGCGGCCGATCTCGCTGCTCATGCCGAGCACCTTCGCTGCGCCTGTGGTGGCGCTGGCGAGCGCCTGGCGGTCGGTCATGCCCTGCGCGCGCATCAGGCGGAACTCGCGCGCGTTGCGGCCATGCTCGAACACGCCCGCATCGGTGCCGAAGGCGATCGGCACGCCCCATTTAAGCGCCTGGCCCATGAACAGCTGCGCCTGGTTCGAGACGGTACGGATCTTGGCCTCGACGGTGGGAGTGTAGATGCCCTTGCCGAGCCGCTCGGCGGTGCCCTGGAACGCCATCAGAGTGGGCACCAGCACCGCGCCGCGCTCCTTCATCGCGCGCGCCGCCGCCTCGTCGAGATAGGTGCCGTGCTCGATGGTGTCGATTCCCGCCCTGGCCGCCGCCTCGATCCCGCGCGCGCCGTGCGCATGCGCCATGACCTTGAGGCCGAGCGAATGGGCGGTGTCGGCGATGGCCTTCATCTCCTCGGGGGTGAAATGCGCCTCGAGCCCGCGCCCCTGCTGGCTCAGCACCCCGCCGGTGGCGGTGATCTTGATCACGTCGCTGCCGTTCTGGCTCGCCCGCCGCACCTTGGCGGCGCATTCCTGCGGGCCGGTGCAGGTGAAGCCGCTCGAGAGCACCTCGTTGATCGCGGGCCGAAAGCCGGTGACGTCGCCGTGCCCGCCGATGATCGAGAGCGGCGGGCCGGCGGCGACGATGCGCGGGCCGGGGATCAGCCCCTCGTTGGTGCCCCGGCGCAGCGCGAAGGTGGTATATCTCGCCGATCCTGCGTCTCGGACAGTCGTGAAGCCAGCCTTGACGGTGAGCGCTGCGTTCTTGACTCCGGTCACGACGCCCCATTCGTCCGGTTCGACCGCTTCCTGGAAGTAGTTTCCGCCCGGATCGAAGGTCAGATGGACGTGGAGATCGGTCAGGCCCGGCGCCAGCGTCCTGCCCGCGAGCCGCACCAGCTCCGCGCCCGCCGGCCCGTTCACGAAGCCGTCCTCGATGCCGACGATCTTGCCGTCGGTGACGATCACCGTCGATTGCCCGCGCACCGGCGCGTCGGCGTCGGTGACGACACGATCGGCGTGGATGACGGTGGTCCCGGCCAGCGCGGGCGCGGACGCCCCGAGCGCGAGCGCGGCGGTGAATGTGGCGAAGCGCATGTTTTCTCTCCCTGTTTGCAGGGTGTGATGCCCGCCGCCGCCGCGGGGCGCAAGCGCTTAGAAGGTGTAGCCGATCCCGGCGCCGATCAGCCATTGGCTGGCGCTGCCGCGAACCGAGGTGAAGGGCGTGTCCGATGCGTCGCCAAGCATCCGCGAATAGCCGCCGAGCAGGAAACCGGCGAGGCCGCCGTTGGTGAGGTCGCCGTCGAAATCCACCCCGGCCAGCAGCATCGCGCCCCACTTGTCGAAGCCCCCGGTCGCGTCGAACACCGGCAGCCGCTGGGCGGGCGGGACCGAAGCCGGGGCGACCGGCACCGAATAGTAATAGGCCGCGTAGTCGTCGTCGACCCGGCGCGCCGAGAGCGAGAAGCTGATCGCCGCGCCCTTGCTGACCGGAGTGAAATAGGTGATCGAGGGGGCGATCGTCATGCCTTTGTGCGCGCCCGCCACATCCCACAGCACGTCCGCGCCCACGGTCACGCTGTCGTAGGGGTTGAGCACGCGGGGAAAGCTCAGCCCCAGCGTCGGGCCGATCTCGATCGCGGTGTCGAGCTTGCCATAGGCGGAGACGACCTCGTCCGCGATCCGCACGACGCGGTTGCGGTTGAGCCGGGCGGCGACGCCCAGGACGACGTTTACGCCGCTGTCGCCGTCGGGGATGAAATCGAGGGCGATGCCCGCCGGACGCGGGGCGATCGCAACCCCGCCGAGGTTACCCTGCACCAGCGGCAGCGGCGAGATCACATAATCGTCCGACCCGTCGTAGGAGGGATTGAGCGCCGCGCCCACGCCCACGGCCAGCCAGTCGCCGTCATAGACCGTGCCTGCGTAGGGATCGGGGGTCCGGGGTTCGTTGCCGGGGCCCTGGGCGGCAAGCGGAGGGCAGATCGCGGTGGCGGCGGCGAGAAGCGCGATGCTCGCGGCGGAGCGGAAGCTGTCGGGCATGCTGGATTACCCCTTTGGTCTCCCGAACGGCGCTTGCGCGGCGCGGTTCCTTCCGCGTAGGCCGATAATCGCATGGCGACAAAGGCTTTCGATACGGCGCCGGTCGATCTGGCGATCGTCGGCGGCGGGCTCGCGGGCGGGCTGATCGCGCTGGCGGCCCGCCGCGCGCGGCCCGCCGCATCGCTCATGCTGATCGAGGCCGGCGAGCGCCTGGGCGGCAATCACCGCTGGAGCTGGTTCGAGGGCGATTTGGAGCCCGCGGCGGCGGCGCTGCTCGATTGCTTCGCGCAGACGCGCTGGAGCGGCGGGCACGGCGTGCGCTTTCCCGGCTTCGCGCGGCGGCTCGAGGCAGGCTATCGTTCGCTCGCGAGCGCCGATTTCGACACCGGATTGCGGCGGTTGCTGCCGCCCGGGGCAATCCGCACGGCGGCCAGGGCGGCGGTGCTGGAAAGGAGCGGGGTCACGCTGGAGGGGGGCGAGCGCATCGCCGCGCGGGCGGTGATCGACTGCCGCGATTTCGCGCCCTCGCGGCACCTGACCGGCGGCTGGCAGCTGTTCGTGGGCCACCATCTCCGCACCCGCGCCCCGCACGGGCTCGCCGCGCCGGTCGTCATGGACGCCGACGTGCGCCAGTACCGCACCTACCGCTTCGTCTATTGCCTGCCGCTCGCCGAGGACGAGGTTTTCGTCGAGGACACCTATTACGCCGATCAGCCCCGGTTGGACCGCGCGGCGCTGGCGGATCGCATCGCGGAATATTGCGCGCGGCGCGGCTGGGACGGCGACGCGATCGCCCGGGAAGCCGGCGTGCTGCCGGTGGTGACCGGCGGCGACGGCGCGGCGCATCGGGCGCTGTTCGCGGCCCCTGGCGTCGCGCTGGCCGGCGCGCGCGGGCTCTTTTCGCATCCGCTGACCAGCTACACGCTGCCCTTCGCCGCCGAGAATGCGCTGGCCGTCGCCCGCGCGCTGCCGCTGGAAGGCGAAGCGCTGGCCCGCCTGATGGACGCGCGCGCCGCCGCGCATTGGCGGCGGACGCGCTTTTACCGCGGCCTGGGGCGGATGCTGTTCGAGGCCGCCGAGCCCGAGCAGCGCTGGCGCGTGTTCGCGCGCTTCTATCGCCTGCCCGAGCCGCTGATCGAGCGCTTCTACGCCGGACGCTCGACCCGGCTCGACAAGCTGCGCGTGCTGGCCGGCAAGCCGCCCGTCCCGTTGCGGCGCGGGCTCGCCGCGCTGCTTGGCAAGGGCGCGCCGCTGGTCCAAGGCCCGCTCCAGTGACTCCGACGCTGGCCCCCGGGACGACCGCCGCCGCTTTGCCGCCCGTGCCGACGGGCAGGACCGCCTGCGTCATCGGCGCCGGCTTCGGCGGGCTCGCCCTCGCGATCCGCCTCCAGAGCGCGGGTGTGGCCACCACGCTGGTCGAAGCGCGCGACAAGCCCGGCGGGCGCGCCTATTTTTGGGAGCAGGGCGGCTTCACCTTCGACGCCGGGCCCACCGTCATCACCGACCCCGCCTGCCTTCGGGAGCTATGGTCGCTGACCGGCCATGACATGGCCGCCGACGTCGAGCTGATGCCGGTGTTCCCCTTCTACCGCCTGGCCTGGCCCGACGGGACGCAGTTCGACTATTCGAACGACGAGCGTGCGCTGGGCGCCGGGATCGCGCGGCTGAACCCGATCGATGTCGACGGTTACGCGCGCTTCCTCGCCTATTCGGCCGAGGTCTACCGCGAGGGCTACGTCAAGCTCGGCCATGTGCCCTTCCTCGACTTCGCCAGCATGGTGAAGGCGGCGCCCGCGCTGATCGGGAACCGGGCCTGGCGCAGTGTCTATTCGATGGTCAGCCACTTCATCGAGGACGAGCGGCTGCGCCAGGCCATGAGCTTCCACACGCTGCTGGTCGGCGGCAATCCGATGACCGCCAGCGCGATCTACGCCTTGATCCACAAGCTGGAGAAGGACGGCGGGGTGTGGTGGGCCAAGGGCGGCACCAACCGTCTGGTCGCGGCGATGGTGACGCATTTCGAGCGCCTCGGCGGCGCGGTCAGGCTGGGCGATGCCGTGGTGCGGGTCCACACCTTCGGCTGCCGCGCGAGCGAGGTCGAGACGCTGAGCGGGTGGAAGCAGCGCTTCGACGCGGTCGCCAGCAACGCCGACATCGTGCACAGCTACAAGGCGCTGCTCGGGGGTTCGCGGCGCGGCGCGCAATATGGCGCGAAGCTGGCCAGGAAGCGCTTCTCGCCCAGCCTGTTCGTGGTCCATTTCGGGATCGAGGGGACCTGGCCCGGCATCCCCCACCACACGATCCTGTTCGGCCCGCGCTATCGGGGTTTGCTCGCGGACATCTACGACCACGGCGTGCTGCCGGAGGATTTCTCGATCTATCTCCACCATCCCACCGTCACCGATCCCTCGATGGCGCCCGAGGGCAAGAGCACATTCTACGCGCTGGTCCCGGTGGCGCATCTCGGCAAGCTGGCGATCGACTGGACGCAGATGGGGCGGGTGCTGGAGAAGCGCATTCTCGACGAGATCGGGCGGCGGCTGATTCCGGACATCCATTCGCGGATCGTGACCAAGTTCCATTACACCCCGCGCGATTTCGCCAGCGATCTCAACGCCCATGTCGGCAGCGCGTTCAGCCTGGAGCCGATTTTAACGCAGTCCGCATGGTTCCGCGCCCACAACCGCGACGATGCGATTTCGAACTTCTACCTGGTGGGCGCCGGTACGCACCCGGGCGCTGGCATCCCCGGCGTCGTCGGCAGCGCCAAGGCCACCGCGGGGCTCATGCTGGAGGATTTGGCGAAGTGAGTTTTCGGACTTCACGCGGATACGCGGAGACACGGAGATTTTTGAGGCGCTCGCAAAGGCGCAAAGGCGCAAAGCGTTCTTGCCGCGAAGCGGCCCTATCGCGAGGACATTCAAGCTTGGCGGTTCAGGGCGGCTCCGCCGCAAGTAATTCCTCTTCGCGCCTTTGCGCCTTCGCGAGCGCAAATCCCTTTCTTCTCTCCATCTCCACCTCTCCCGGTGATCAAATCTACAAGAGCGCTTCATGAACCGCATTGCCGTCTATTGCGGGTCCGCGACGCCGGCCGATCCGCGCTATCTCGAACTGGCGCGTGAGGTCGGGCGCGAGCTGGCCGAGCGCGGAATCGGGGTAGTCTATGGCGGCGGGCGGCTGGGGCTGATGGGCGCTGTGGCTTCGGGCGCGCTCGAGGCGGGGGGCGAGGTGATCGGGGTGATCCCCGAGGCGCTCTACAACTCGGAAGTCGCCAATCGCGATTGCACCGAGCTCCTCACCGTCTCCGGGATGCACGAGCGCAAGCTGCGCTTCACCGAGCTGTCGGACGGGTTCGTCACCATCCCCGGCGGGGTGGGCACCATGGACGAGCTGTGGGAGGCGATGAGCTGGGCGCAGCTCGGCTATCACGCCAAGCCGGTGGGCCTGCTCAACGCCTTCGGCTTCTACGACCATCTGATCGCCTTCAACCGCCACATGGCCGAGACCGGCTTCGTGCGGTCCGCGCACCAGGGGATACTGATCGCTGCGGATACGTTGAGCGAACTCCTTGACGCGATGGCCAGCTATGTGCCCCATCGTCCGATCTTCGAGATGACCGTCGACGATCTCTAAAGGTCACAGACTCATGGCCCGCCCCCGCCGCATCCGCCCCCGCCTGCTCGCCCCCTCGCGGATTCTGCGCACCACGCCCGCGCGCGCCGGCGGGGGGCGCGAGCGCGCGGATCTGATCGACCAGGCCGAGGAATCGATCCGCGCCGGCTCGCGCAGCTTCCATGCCGCCAGCCGGTTGTTCGAGCCGGCGATCCGCGAGCAGGCCTGGCTGCTCTACGCCTGGTGCCGTCGCTGCGACGACCTCGCCGACGCGCAGGAGCGCGGCGGCAAGCTCGGCGAGCAGGAGGGCGCGGAGCGTCGCATCACCGCCATCCGCCTGCTCACCGAGCGCGCCTTCGAGGGCTTGCCCACCGCCGACGCCGCCTTCGATGCCTTCGGGCTGCTCGCGCGCGAAGTCGGGATCGCGCCCGAAATGGCCGAGGACGTGATCGGCGGATTCGCGCTCGACGCCGAGGGCTGGCGCCCGCGCAGCGAACAGGATTTGGGCCTTTATTGCTACCACGTCGCGGGCGCGGTGGGCGTGATGATGGCGCGGATCATGGGGGTGGCGAAGGACGACAGCTGGATGCTCGACCGCGCCTGCGATCTCGGCCTCGCCTTCCAGCTCGCCAATATCGCGCGCGACATGGCGGACGATGCCGACGCCGGCCGCTGCTACATCCCGATGGAATGGCTGGCCGAGGAAGACATCGAGCCCGGCCAGGAGATGAAGCCGCACCACCGCCGCGAGATGACCGCCATCGCCGGGCGGCTGATCGCGCTGATGGAGCGGCACGAGGCGGCGGCGCGGCTGGGCGCGGCCAGGCTGCCGTTCCGCAGCCGCTGGGCGGTGCTGGCGGCGGCCAACATCTACGGCGCGATCGGGCGCGAGGTGGTCGCGCGCGGCCCCCGGGCCTGGGACAGCCGCGTGGTGATCGGCCGCTGGGCGAAGCTGCGCCACATCGCGCGCGCCTTCTGGGAAGCGCTCCGCAACCGCGAGCCCGAGGAAGAGCCGGAGATGCCGCATTGGAGCCGCGGCGAGCTGATGATCGAGGCGCGCATGAACGCCCCGATCCCCGACCCGCCAATGGAGCCGCTGCCCGAGGAAGAACCGAGCGACCGCTACGATTGAGCGAGGCGGAGGCTCTCCCGTTTTTTGACCCGTTCGCCTCGAGCGAAGTCGAGAGGCGGGGGCGGAGGTGTCTCGACTTCGCTCGACACGAACGGAGGTGGAGATTAGTCCGCCCCCATGATCGAAAAGCTCCTGATCGCCAACCGGGGCGAGATCGCCTGCCGCATCATCCGCACAGCGCGCAGCATGGGGATCGCGACCGTGGCGGTCTATTCGGACGCCGACGCCAAGGCGCTCCACGTCCGCCAGGCCGACGAGGCGGTGCACATCGGTCCTTCGCCCGCGGCGGAAAGCTATCTGGTCGGCGAGAAGATCGTCGCCGCCGCCAGGGCCACTGGCGCGGATGCGATCCACCCCGGTTACGGCTTCCTCAGCGAGAACGCCGGCTTCGCGCAGGCGGTAATCGACGCCGGGCTGATCTGGGTCGGCCCCAAGCCCGCCAGCATAGAGGCGATGGGGCTGAAGGACGCCGCCAAGGAGCGAATGATCGCGGCGGGTGTGCCGGTCACGCCGGGCTATCTCGGCGAGGACCAGTCGGTCGAGCGGCTGACGGCGGAAGCCGAGAAGATCGGCTATCCGGTGCTGATCAAGGCGGTCGCGGGCGGCGGCGGCAAGGGGATGCGCAAGGTCGATGATCCGGCCGATTTTGCCGCCGCGCTGGAAAGCTGCCGGCGCGAGGCGACCGCCAGCTTCGGCAACGATCAGGTCCTGCTCGAGAAGTGGATTACCTCGCCCCGCCATATCGAGGTCCAGGTGTTCGGCGACAGCCACGGCAATGTCGTCCATCTGTTCGAGCGCGACTGCTCGCTCCAGCGCCGCCACCAGAAAGTGATCGAGGAAGCCCCCTCCCCCGGCATGGACGAAGCCACGCGCGAGGCGATCTGCGCCGCCGCCGTCCGCGCCGCGAAGGCGGTCGATTACGAAGGCGCCGGCACGATCGAATTCATCGCCGACGCCAGCGAAGGCCTGCGCGCCGACCGCATCTTCTTCATGGAAATGAACACCCGTCTCCAGGTCGAACACCCGGTGACCGAGGAGATCACCGGCGTCGATCTGGTCGAGTGGCAGCTGAGGGTTGCGAGCGGCGAGCCGATCCCGCTCAAGCAGGAGGAGCTCTCGATCAACGGCTGGGCGATGGAAGCGCGGCTTTATGCGGAAGACCCGGCGAAGGGATTTTTGCCCAGCACGGGACGGCTGGAGCATTTTGATCTGGGCGAATGGGGTCGCATCGAAACTGGTGTTGCAGAGGGTGATGAAGTCTCGCAGTACTACGATCCCATGATCGCTAAGCTCATCGCTCACGAGCACGATCGCGAAAATGCGCGAGGCGAGCTCCTGGGGATTGTGCGGACTGCTCAGATCTCCCCAGTCCGCCACAACGGGACATTTCTGGCGAACTGCCTCGAGGACGAGGCCTTCATCGCAGGCGATCTCGATACTGGTTTGATCGAACGCAGAGGCGAGGCCCTTACGGTCCTGCACCAGAACGAGGCAGCGCTTGCTGCCGGGGCATTGCTATTCGTCGAGAAGCACCTTCCACGCAAAATGTTGGCGCCGCTTAGGTTGGGCAATGGGGGAACCGGTTGGGCGCCGGCCGGTGGAGAAGCTTTCAATTCAATGTTTGGGTTTCGCCTCAATGCCAAACCTCGACGCCGAATTCGGGTCGACGTCGATGGGCAGCAGCAAGACATCGATCTTGAAGAGTCAGGCGTAGTGGTTTCTGATGATTTCCGCTGGAGTCGGGGTAAGCTCTGGGCGCAGCATGGCGCTTCACCCCCCCATCTCTTTGCTGACCCAGCCTACCATGCCGGAAGCCACCACTCCGCCCACGATGGTGACATAATCGCACCGATGCCGGGCAAGGTCATCGCGGTCGATGTGGCGCAAGGTCAGGCCGTCACCGCCGGGCAGCGGCTGCTGGTGCTCGAGGCGATGAAGATGGAGCACGCGCTCACCGCGCCCTTCGACGGGATCGTGACCGAGTTGTCGGTCAGCGCCGGGAGCCAGGTGCAGGTCGAGGCGGTGCTGGCGGTGGTGGAGGCCAATCCACCGTAAACCAAACCCCGTTCGTGTCGAGCAGCCATGCGCCCGGCAGGGCGGATGGCGCCCGTCGAGACACGCTGGCGAAACGGCTCGGTATCTCGACTACGGACTGCGTCCTCCGCTCGATACGAACGGGGTTCGATTCTAGTGGAATTCGTGCATCCCCGGGAACTTGCGTTGCTCGTAGCGGCGATGGAACAGCTTGCCGCGTTCGCTGAACAGCACCAGCAGCAGGCTCGCGAAGCTGCACAGGAACAGCGCCAGCGCCAGCGGGCGGGCGCTGTCGTCGTAGGCCTGGCCGATCGCGATGCCGATCCCCGCGCCGAGCAGCATCCGCACGAAGCTCTGGGCGCTGCTCGCCGCGCCCGCCGTCTGAGCGAAAGGCTGCATCGCGATCGAGCCGAAGTTCGCGCCCATGAACCCCAGCAGCAGCAAGTTCGCGCTCATCAGCGGCGCGAACAGCCAGAGATTGTCGCCGTCCACGAACGCCGCCGCGACCTGCGCCGCCGACACGGCGATGAAGGTCACCAGCGCGGTGTGCGACACGCGCCGCGCGCCGAACCGCTCGACGATGCGCGAATTGGCGTAGCTGGAGACCGCCAGCGGCGCGGCGGTGGCGCCGAACACGATCGGGAACATGTCGCCCGCGCCGAAGTGCTCGCCCACCAGTTGTTGCGCGGAATTGATGTAGCCGAACATCGCCCCGAAGGTCAGCCCCGCGCCTATCACATAGCCCACGGCCGAGCGGGTGGTGAAGGTCAGCGGGAGGTTGTGCGCCACGCTCCTCAAGTCGAGCGGCTGGCGGTCGGCGTGGGCCAGCGTCTCGGGCAGCCGCAGCCAGGCCCAGGTCATCACCGCGCCGCCCAGGGCCGCGATGGTCGCGAACACCCAGCGCCACGGCGCGACTTCCAGCACCGCCTGCCCCACGCTCGGGGCCAGCACCGGCACCACCATGAAGACGATGAAGATCGTGCTCATCAGCCGCGCCATCGCGTCGCCCTCGTAGCGGTCGCGGATGATCGCGCCCGGCAGCACACCGAGCCCGGCCGCCAGCAGGCCCATCGCGGCGCGCATCCCAAGCAGCGCGTCGAAGCTCCACGCCGCGGCGCAGGCGAGCGCGGTCAGCACGTAGGCGCCGAGCGCGAAGAACAGCACCGGACGGCGGCCGAAGCGATCGGACAGCGATCCGGGGAACAGGCAGCCGACACCGCTGCCGATCAGGTAGATGCCGACGACGAGCTGACGACGGTTCGGATCGGTGACGCCGAAATCGGCGGCGATGGCGTCGAGCGCGGGCAGCATGGCGTCGATGGCGAGCGCGCCGAGGCTCATGATCGCGGCCATCAGCGCGACGAACTCGGCGCGGCGCAGCGTGCGCCCGCTGCCGTCGCTGGCGGCGATCGCATTGCTGGCGGGAGGGGCGGTGCTGCTCATGGCCCGCGCCCATGCCCGCTGGGCGACCATTGGGAAAGATTTTCCTTGGCCCGTTCGTGTCGAGCGAAGTCGAGACACCGCGCACCCGTGTCTCGACTACGCTCGACACGAACGGGGGTGATTTCTAGTTCGTGCGCATGGCTGAAGTGGACGAAGACGACGACGACGCGCCCGGCCTGCGCAAGATCATCCACGTCGACATGGACGCCTTCTTCGCCAGCGTCGAGCAGCGCGACAATCCCGAGCTGCGCGGCAAGCCGGTGGCGGTCGGCGGGCCCGGCGGGCGCGGGGTGGTGGCGGCCGCGAGCTATGAGGCGCGGGTGTTCGGCGTGCGCTCGGCGATGCCTTCGGTCACGGCCAGGCGGCTGTGCCCCGAGCTGATCTTCCGCAAGGGCCGCTTCGACGCCTATCGCGAGGTCAGCCGACAGATCCGCGCGATCTTTCGCCACCACACCGAGCTGGTCGAGCCGCTGAGCCTCGACGAGGCCTATCTCGACGTCACCGAGGACAAGCTCGGGATCGGCAGCGCCACGCGCATCGCCGAGCTGATCCGCCAGGAAATCCGCGCCAGGACCCAGCTCACCGCCAGCGCCGGGGTCAGCTACAACAAGTTCCTCGCCAAGCTCGCCAGCGACCAGAACAAGCCCGACGGGTTGTGCGTGATCCGCCCCGGCGAGGGCGCGCAATTCGTCGCCGGGCTGCCGGTGCGGCGCTTCCACGGTGTCGGCCCGCGCGGGGCGGAGAAGATGGCCAAGCTGGGGATCGAAACCGGGGCGGACCTTGCCGTCAGGGACATCCAATGGCTGCGCGCCAACTTCGGCAGCTTCGCCGACTATCTCTACCGCGCCGCGCGCGGGATCGACCTGCGCCCGGTGCGCGCCCACCGCATCCGCAAATCGGTCGGCGGCGAGCGGACCTTTTCCGAGGACATCTCGAGCGGCCCAGCGCTGCGCGAGACGCTGGAGCAGATCATAGACATCGTCTGGGGCTCTATCGAGCGCGCCGAGGCGAAGGGACGCACGGTCACGCTCAAGCTCAAATACACCGATTTCCAGCTCATGAGCCGGGCCCGGACCGTCGCCGCGCCGATCGCCAGCCAGGCCGAATTCTCGGCGATCGCGCGCGAGCTGCTCGACGAGGTGCTGCCCCTCCCGCTACCGATCCGCCTGATGGGCCTGACGCTGTCGAAGCTGGAGGGAGACGGCGTGGCGGCGGAGGCGGCTCGGCCCGACGCCCAGCTCAGCCTGCTTTGAAACGCGACGCCACCTCAAAAATCCCGCTCATCCTGAGCTTGTCGAAGGACCCGTTCGAGCGCAGCCGAGAACGATCCGCGCGCAATAGCCTCGGCTTCGCCCGGCCAAGTCCCTCGACAAGCTCGGGACGAACGGTTGCTATTGTTTGCTCTCGGCCGCCCTCCAGAACGCCAGCCGCGCCTGGGTGCGCGCGGTCATCGGATGCGGCAGCGAATGGAGCGGGAAGAACCGCGCCTCCACCGCCTCGCGCCCATCCGGCCGGGGCAGGTCTTCGGTCAGGCAGGTGTAGATGTGCGCGGTGTGCGGGCTGCCCGAGACCGTCTCCTCGATACAGCCGACCAGCCTGACCTTCTCCGCCGCGCAGCCGGTTTCCTCGGCCAGCTCGCGCGCCGCGGCCGCCGCCATGCTCTCGCCGCGCCGCGCGCCGCCGCCCGGAAAGGTCCAGCCCGCCTCGGCATAGCTCAGCCGCACGAGCAGCAGCCGGCCTTCGGCATCGCGCGCGATCATGCTCACGCCAGAAAGGGGGGTCTTGCGCCAGCAGCGCCAGCGATGCCGCACCGCGTGCGCGGCCCTCAGCGCCGGACGGGACAGCGCCTTGGACAGCGCGCCGATCATGCGAAACAGGTGACCCGCTGGTCGGCGGCGGCGAGCAGCCGCGCGATCGGCAGGTCGCTGTCGCCCGCCGCGGCGGCATCGAACACCGCGCGTTTCCCGGCGCCGCGGATGACGAACATCAGCTCCTCGCTGGCCAGCAGCGCCGGGATCGTCAGGCTGATGCGGTCGAACGGCGCCTCGGGCGGCAACGGATCGGGGGTCAGGCGCACGATCCGTGGCGGACCTTCGGCGCGCGGGTCGGCGTTCGGGAAAAGCGAGGCGATATGGCCGTCGGCGCCCATGCCCAGCCAGGCGAGCGCGAAGCGCGGCACCGCCTCCATCTCGGTGAGCGTGACCACCTCCGCGCCAACGGACCCGAACAGCGCGCGCAGCTTGCCGGTGTTCGACGCGGGGTGATCCTCGGGCACCGCGCGGTCGTCGTTCGGCCACACCACCAACCGGTTCCACGGCAGCTCGCGCGCCAGCAGGTCCTCGACGATCGGGAACGGGGTGGCGCCGCCGGGCACGGTGACGGTCACCGGCCCCGGCGCTTGGGCGCAGCGCATGGCAATCCGCTCGGCCAGCCAATCGGCCACCGCCGCATCGTCCGCGCCTTCGATGATGCTTACGTGCCCCAACATCCGCGAGATAACCGCAAACGCCGAATTCGCAAGCGTTAAAGCCTTGGCTGGCCCCGATTATCCGGTCGATTTCGGGGGAACATGCTGGCGCCCCATCGGCACGGCGATAGCGCTAACCGGATCGGCGGGGCTGGAGCGGTAGCGGGAAGCCAAAAGCAGTCTGAAAGGCGCGAAAGTCCGGCGTTTTGAACGAAGGCGTTTTGCAGTGGCCCCCAATCTGGCCCCCAGACGCTGCGGATGGCTGTGGACAAATCCGGCAGCGGCAAAATGAAGACGGGGCCGTAGCCCCGCCCTTATTTGGTGCAGTCAAGCTGCTTGTTAACAGCTGGCCCGCGATTTCTGAACTCGCGCAGCTTCTGCCAAATCAATCCAAAAGTCAATTGTCACACGAGCCCGTCACTGCGAGAATGCACGGGAGGGGGTGTCCATGAAAAGACTTGGTCTTGGACATGCATCAACAGCATCGGCCGGTTCCGAGCTTGCAGGCCAACAACGGCGCCGTCGTGGCCGTCGTGCGGTACAGCACAACGGCCACTTGGCGCTCAGAAATGCGGTCCAACCGCAACTTGCTACGGTTGCGCGCCGCTGTGGCGCACATAAGGGTGCCTTCGTTGCTTCGCAAATTGAAAGTAATCGTAGCAAGGGGATTGATTGAGATTAAGCTTTGCTATCGGAGCTGCGCCACAGCGATCTACAATCCTGTGGCCGGGTACGGGGAAACGACGAGGAGGGCGGATGCGGAATCGTCCGTTCTCCTTTGCAGGGGGAGGCTTCAAGCAGATGAAAAGACTTGGCCTGGACATCGGCACCAACAGCATCGGCTGGTGCCTGATCGAAGACGACAAGCGGATCGTCGATGTCGGTGTGCGTATTTTTGGCTATTCGCCGAGCGGCGCAGGTCGCGATTCCAAATCTGGAACGTCTTTGGCGGTGGAACGACGTCAAGCCCGGGCGATGCGGCGGCGGCGCGATCGCTACCTGGGGCGGCGCTCCGCTTTCCTCAAGACACTGATCGAGCACGGGCTCATGCCCGCCAACGCGGACGAAGCGAAGCTGGTCGCCGAAAGCGACCCCTACACGCTGCGGGCCAGGGCACTGAACGAGAAGCTGGAGCCACACGAGATCGGCCGCGCATTGTTCCACCTCAACCAGCGACGCGGATTCAAGTCGAACCGCAAGGCGGATCGCAAGGCGAAGCCGGGAGAGGAAGGCAAGATCGCCAGCGGTGCGCGAGAGCTCGTTCAGGCAATGGCGGAGGACGGGGCCGATACGCTCGGCGAGTTTCTTGCCGGGCGCCCCGTCAAGCGGGTGCGCCTCGACAGCGACAACCAAGAATACGATTTCTATCCGCAGCGCTCGGATATCGCACATGAGTTTCAACGAATATGGGACGAACAGTCCAAACACTATCCCACACTGATGACCGAAAGCACGCTGACTTGGCGGCAGCTGGATGCCAGGCTGACGAAGCGCGAGAACGGTTGGGATCCCAAGGAAGCGCGCGATGCGCTCTATCGCATCCTGTTCTTCCAGCGGCCCTTGAAGGAGCAGCAGGTAGGCTATTGCACTTTCGGGGGCATGAGCGGCGTGCCGGCAGATGAGCGTCGCTTGCCCAAGGCGCACCCTTTGTTCCAGCAGCGACGGCTCTATGAGGAGGTCAACCAGTTGCGCGTCGTTTCGGCGGGCGCGGCCGACCGAGCGCTCACGCTGGACGAGCGAGACCGCCTCGTCAAAACGCTGCAGGAGAAGAAAGCGATCAAGTTCGAGACGCTCGCCGAGAAGGTTCTCAAGCTCGCGGAGGGCGAACGGTTCAACAAGGAGAGCGAGAGCCGCAAGGAATTAATCGGCGACGAGGTCCGCGCCGAAATGAGCAGCAAGAAGCGCTTCGGCAACGACTGGCTGCATTTCGGGCTCGACGAGCAACTCAGGATCATTGACCGGCTGCGGAACGAAGAGAATCCGGAAGTTCTGCTGGGCTGGCTCAAGTCCGAATACGGGCTGGACGACGCGACTGCCGAAGCAGTGGCGAATGCGCGCCTGCCCGAAGGCTATGGGCGCTTCGGAAAGACAGCGACAACGCGGCTGCTGGACGCTCTGAAGAACGAGAGCTTCGAGCTGGAGGATGGCAAGCGTCGGCCCGTCACCTACAACGAAGCGGTCGAGATCGCTTTCGGGCGCTCGCACAGCGACTTCCGGGACGGTCTCGTGCACGATCGCCTGCCCTATTATGGTGAAATCCTCACTCGCGAGATCGCGCCGGGCAAGGAGGAATATGGCGACGAGAAGGAGCGCCGGTTCGGCAAGATCACCAACCCCACCGTCCATATCGGGATGCGCCAGCTCGAAAAGCTGGTCAACGCGATCATCGCCGTCCATGGCCGGCCGGACCAGATCGTGGTCGAACTGGCGCGCGAGTTGAAGCTCAACAAAAAACAAAAGGACGAACACAAGAAGCGCATCGGCAAGGATACGCAGGACGCACAGCGGCGTTCGCGCGCGCTGCTCGGCGTCGATGGGGACGGCAACCCGATTGGCGACCCCGTGGCCGACGATAACGGAGCGAACCGTGCCAAACTCAAGCTTTGGGAAGAACTGAACCCTGGCAATCTGCTGGATCGCCGCTGTCCCTATTGCGGCGATCCCAACAGAACGATCGGGATCGCGATGCTGTTTTCGGACGAGGTGGATATCGATCACATTATTCCATATTCGCGGTCGTTGGATGACAGCGCAGGCAACAAGGTAGTCGCGCATCGAAATTGCAATCGAGCGAAAGGCAACAAGACGCCCTATGAGAAATGGGGCCCACCGCACGTCGATCCCGAACGCTGGGATCGGATCAGTGATCAGGTCGCGCGGATGCACAAATCGAAACAATGGCGTTTCGGGCCTGACGCAATGGAGCGCGTAAATGGAGAGAAAGGTTTTCTCGCCCGCCAGTTGACCGACACTCAGTATCTGTCACGGCTCGCCGGGAAATACCTGCGAAGCCTTTATGCGACCAAAGATGAAGGTCGCGTATATGTCGTGCCTGGGCGGATGACGGCGATGCTGCGACGGCTATGGGCGCTCAACGACGTTTTGGACGACAGCAAATTTGTTGAGAACAAGAACAGCAACGCCCCGAAAAATCGCCTCGATCATCGTCATCACGCGATCGATGCCTACGTGTGCGCAGTCACTTCCGAGGCGTTGCTTATGCGCATCGCTGAGGCTGCCGGACGGGCGGAGAACAAAGATCTCGATCGCATGTTTGAAGGGTTGCCGGAACCATGGCCCGGCTATCTTCAAGAACTCAACAACAAGCTCGCGCGCGTGACGGTCAGCCACAAGCCCGATCATGGCCGCAAGGGCGGCCCGTCGAAGTACCGCGACATTACCGCAGGTCGGCTGCACAACGACACGGCCTATGGCCTGACCGGCGAAATCGCCGCCGACGGCAAGACTCCGATCGTCGTCCACCGCGTGCCCTTCATGAGCCTCAAGCCGGGCGACCTCACCGATCCGCAACGCATCCCCGACGCCGAGCTGCGCGATGCACTCTACGGGGCCACGCGTGACCGCTCAGGCAAGGACTTCGAGCAAGCGCTGGCACGCTTTTCCAAGGAGCACCCGGTGTTCAGGGGCATCCGCCGCGTCCGCGTGCGCGAGCCGCTGAACGTCATCGCGATCCGCGACCGGCAGGGACGCGCCTACAAGGCCTACAAGGGAGACGCCAACGCCCGCTTCGACGTGTGGCGGCTGCCGAACGGAAAATGGACATCGGACATCGTATCCATGTTCGATGCGCATCGGAGCGATCAGCAGGATCGTCGCCCCCATCCTGCGGCCAAGAAAATGCTGAGCCTGCGCCAGAACGATATTCTGGCAATCGAACGGAACGGAGGGCCTCCGCAAATAGTGCGAGTGGTGAAATTCTCGACCATCGGCACGATTGCCCTCGCAGGGGATAACGAAGCGGGAGCGCTGAAGGCGCGAGACGCCGCGCCCAACGATGTCGATCCTTTCAAATATGTCCTTTCGTCCGCGGGAGGGTTGAAGGGACTCCGAGCCCGCCAGGTCCGTATCGACCCGCTCGGCCGCGTCTTCGACCCCGGACCGCGCGAGTAGCGGGAGACGCGGGGGATGGAGCGGATCGTCGATATCGCCACCGACGGCCTGCACCTCTCGGCCCATCGCGGCTTCCTGATGGTCGAGAAGGACAGCGAAGAGGTCGGTCGTGTCGCGCTCGACGATATCCACGCCGTCATCGTCCATGCCCACGGTGCGACCTGGAGCGGCAACCTCGTCGCCCGCCTCGCCGAGCGCGGCGCGCCAATCGTATTCTGCGCCTCCAATCATTCCCCCATTGCCGTCACCCTGCCGCTCGAGGGTCATCACGCCCAAAACGCCCGGATGCAAGCGCAACTCTCCGCTTCCAGGCCGCTGGTGAAGCAGCTCTGGCGGCAGATCGTCTCGGCCAAGATTCTGATGCAGGGATCGCTCCTCGCGGCGCGCGGCGTGGCCGGCGCGGAGGCGTTCCCCTTCATGGCCCGGCGCGTCAGCTCGGGCGACAAGGAGAACCTGGAAGCGCAGGCGGCGCGCCGTTATTGGCCGCTGCTGATGGGGTCCGAGTTCCGGCGCGACCGGGACGCTGGTGGCGTCAACGGCCTGCTCAACTACGGCTATGCGGTGATGCGCGCCACCTGCGCTCGCGCCGTGGTGGCCGCCGGGCTGCATCCGACTATGGGTATCCAGCACTCCAACCGCGGCAACGCCTTCGCATTGGCCGACGACCTCGTCGAACCATTCCGGCCGCTGGTCGACGCGTTGGCCGAAAGCATGAAACGCGACGGCGTCGAAACACTCGACTCGCCGCTGAAACGCCGCTTCGCGCGCCTGATTGCCTTCGACCTGACGATTGCGGGAGAGGCGTCGCCCGTTTCGATGGCCGCCGCGCGGCTTGCCCAATCGCTTGCCCGCGCGTTCGAGACCGGCCGTCCTGAGTTGGCGTTGTTCCAGCCGCCGACCGCGATCGAATGGGCCTCTGCCGGCCAGGTCGACGACAGCGGCGAGCCGTGAGCGCGAGCGATGCGGCACATCTGAGCGGATATCGGCTGATGTGGATCTTCGTCATGTTCGACCTGCCGGTGGGCACCAAGAAGCAGATGCGCGAGGCGACCGAGTTCCGGGAATTCCTGCTCGACGAGGGCTTTGAGATGAGCCAGTTTTCCGTCTATGCTCGCTTTTGCAACGGCAAGGATGCCTACGAGAGCTATCTCAGGCGAATCGAGGCCAGCCTGCCGGAAAAGGGTGACGTGCATGTCCTCACCTTCACCGACCGGCAGTACGAGAGTATCGTCCGATTCGCGAGCCAGCGCCGCAAAAGACCGCGCAAGAATCCCGACCAGCTTGCCATGTTCTGATTTTGTCTGGGGAAATATGCTGACCGGATGCTTCAATTTCCTGTTTGTCGACAACAGGATATCGAGGCATCCGGCCTAGCAGTTCAGAAATCGCAGGCCAACCGCAACGAGGGACTGCTTCGTCAGGTTCATCGAAGTGGCCTAGCAGTTCAGAAATCGCAGGCCAACCGCAACTTCGAACTGTTCCATGAGCTGGCGGTCGCGGGCCTAGCAGTTCAGAAATCGCAGGCCAACCGCAACGATGAGGGGGACCGCAAGATACTGCTCGACGGCCTAGCAGTTCAGAAATCGCAGGCCAACCGCAACTGATCGTCGAGCGCCACACCCGCAGCGAGGGGCCTAGCAGTTCAGAAATCGCAGGCCAACCGCAACTTCCTGCTATGCGAATCGGTATAGGTGAAAGGCCTAGCAGTTCAGAAATCGCAGGCCAACCGCAACTTCAGCCGGGCGCAGCTCTACGTCCAGCGTGGCCTAGCAGTTCAGAAATCGCAGGCCAACCGCAACTGGCGCCGCATAACATCAATGCAATGCCGAGGCCTAGCAGTTCAGAAATCGCAGGCCAACCGCAACTCGTCGGATAGTGGGCGCTCGCCGAGCGCCGGCCTAGCAGTTCAGAAATCGCAGGCCAACCGCAACCGCCGAAGCTCTCCGCTCGGCTTACCTTGGGGCCTAGCAGTTCAGAAATCGCAGGCCAACCGCAACGTCTGAGCGAACTGGACATAAACATCCTGGGGCCTAGCAGTTCAGAAATCGCAGGCCAACCGCAACCACAGCGCGGCCGCGAAGCCCTGCCAGTTGGGGCCTAGCAGTTCAGAAATCGCAGGCCAACCGCAACACGTGCCGGCGGTTTGACGCGCAATCGCCTGGCCTAGCAGTTCAGAAATCGCAGGCCAACCGCAACGAGCGACCTCCGGGCCCAGTCCGGCCGAGAGGCCTAGCAGTTCAGAAATCGCAGGCCAACCGCAACCCATACCAACACCCGGAACCGGAACGCAGGGGCCTAGCAGTTCAGAAATCGCAGGCCAACCGCAACCCTTCTCGGCGCTGGAGCGCGCAATCGAAGGGCCTAGCAGTTCAGAAATCGCAGGCCAACCGCAACTGTAGCCGTGCGTCCATCTGGCATGGTGAGGCCTAGCAGTTCAGAAATCGCAGGCCAACCGCAACGATTTCGTGGAGCGGGTGACGCGTCCGGTCGGCCTAGCAGTTCAGAAATCGCAGGCCAACCGCAACACTGAGGCGATCGAGGTCGACAAGAGCAAGGGCCTAGCAGTTCAGAAATCGCAGGCCAACCGCAACGAGGCGCAAGCCCGGCCGAGGATCGCCTGGGGCCTAGCAGTTCAGAAATCGCAGGCCAACCGCAACCGATCGCTTGCAGTCCAGCCGGGCCCATTGGGCCTAGAAGTTCAGAAATCGCAGGCCAACCGCAACATGGGGAGGATGTTCGCGGACGAGCTGCAGGGCCTAGCAGTTCAGAAATCGCAGGCCAACCGCAACCCCGGTGTATCGTTCGAGGTCACAATCGAGGGCCTAGCAGTTCAGAAATCGCAGGCCAACCGCAACATAGGCCGCGCTTTCGCCTGTCACGCCCATGGCCTAGCAGTTCAGAAATCGCAGGCCAACCGCAACTATCGCGGTCAGTCGAAGCCGATCGAACGCGGCCTAGCAGTTCAGAAATCGCAGGCCAACCGCAACATGAGCCGATTTCTGGCGCTGCTGGTGGTGGGCCTAGCAGTTCAGAAATCGCAGGCCAACCGCAACAGATCGAGATCAGGCCCGATGGCCGTGTGCGGCCTAGCAGTTCAGAAATCGCAGGCCAACCGCAACTTTAAGGACCGTTGAGCGCGAAAGCGCCCCGGCCTAGCAGTTCAGAAATCGCAGGCCAACCGCAACTTGCAGCTTTGGGCAGCGCTTGCCGTCATCGGCCTAGCAGTTCAGAAATCGCAGGCCAACCGCAACCGCTTGGCGGCGCGGCGCAGAATGCCCCGAGGCCTAGCAGTTCAGAAATCGCAGGCCAACCGCAACGCGGCGAAACGCTGGTAATTGGCCACGACGGGCCTAGCAGTTCAGAAATCGCAGGCCAACCGCAACATGGCGCACTTGATCCTGCTCACAGAGAGCGGCCTAGCAGTTCAGAAATCGCAGGCCAACCGCAACAACCTTGGCGACGAGAAGAAGTTTCAGGGTGGCCTAGCAGTTCAGAAATCGCAGGCCAACCGCAACCTCGCGCCGACGCGCGACTATATCGGCAACGGCCTAGCAGTTCAGAAATCGCAGGCCAACCGCAACCGAGACGCCAGGGCGGATGTATCTTCGCGAGGCCTAGCAGTTCAGAAATCGCAGGCCAACCGCAACTACATCGACTTCTGGTACGGGGTCGAGAACGGCCTAGCAGTTCAGAAATCGCAGGCCAACCGCAACTCAATTGACTTGTGCCCCGTTGCATTACCTGGCCTAGCAGTTCAGAAATCGCAGGCCAACCGCAACGGCGCAGGGGCACGCGGCCGCACCGTGATCGGCCTAGCAGTTCAGAAATCGCAGGCCAACCGCAACCTGGCACACGCGCAACCGACACCATCGCCAGGCCTAGCAGTTCAGAAATCGCAGGCCAACCGCAACACGCCGTTACCTATCCGATCAGCATCGCCAGGCCTAGCAGTTCAGAAATCGCAGGCCAACCGCAACGACCACCTGCTGAGCCTGGTTCTCGCGCCGGGCCTAGCAGTTCAGAAATCGCAGGCCAACCGCAACAGGACGGCCCGGTCGGTAGCCGTAAACGGCGGCCTAGCAGTTCAGAAATCGCAGGCCAACCGCAACTTGCTCAACCAGCAGCACGGCATGACGCTCGGCCTAGCAGTTCAGAAATCGCAGGCCAACCGCAACTGGTGGGCGACATTGCCACCACGACGCTGAGGCCTAGCAGTTCAGAAATCGCAGGCCAACCGCAACAAGACGAACCCACTCAGTCATAGGTCCATCGGCCTAGCAGTTCAGAAATCGCAGGCCAACCGCAACTCCTCGCGCAACCGCCAGAACTTGTTGTTGGGCCTAGCAGTTCAGAAATCGCAGGCCAACCGCAACTCGGTGTCCATCAGGCCCATAATGAGCGCGGGCCTAGCAGTTCAGAAATCGCAGGCCAACCGCAACCGACCACGAGCCGGTGCGGCATGATCCAGTTGGCCTAGCAGTTCAGAAATCGCAGGCCAACCGCAACCCATACCAGCTGATGTTCTTGCCGGTGAGCGGCCTAGCAGTTCAGAAATCGCAGGCCAACCGCAACCGCCCATCAGGGTATTCGCCTGAAACGGTTGGCCTAGCAGTTCAGAAATCGCAGGCCAACCGCAACTCGGTGTCCATCAGGCCCATAATGAGCGCGGGCCTAGCAGT
>JAIETR010000042.1 GCA_019745075.1 Qipengyuania sp. | reverse complement strand
TCCACCTCCAATGAGGGTGAATCACAATTCCCGACCCGCAGGAATCCTCCGATTCAGGTTATCCGCACCCCGCTCTAGCTGGGGCATGGAACATGCCTACAATATATCGCGCGGATTTGTGCAATGGCCAGCGACGCCAGCAGTGTAATGCCACCGAGTGTCTTGATAGCATCCACACGAAGGTGGGTGGCGCTGGCGATTTGCAGCCGTCGCGCACCGTGATAGTCTGAGCGCATGACGGCGCAAGACCTTCTCGATGGCCAGACCAAGCATCGGCTGACGGTGGAGGAGTTTCTGTTGCTCGATCGCGAGGGGGCTTTCGGCGACCGGCGTACCGAACTGATCGCGGGGGATATTTACTACATGAGCCCGCAGTTCAGGCCGCACGGCTTCGCCAAGGATGAACTGGCCTATCGCTTGCGCCGGGCGCTCGAGGCGATGGGCTCGGACATTCGCGTGGCGACCGAGCAGTCGGTCGACTTCGGCCCGCACAGCGAGCCGCAACCGGATATCATCCTGACCAGCGAGCCGCAGGGCGAAGGTGCGATACCCGGATCGTCAGTGCTGCTCATCGTGGAAGTTTCGGTGACCACGCTGGAGTTCGATCTGGGCGTGAAGGCCGACCTCTACGCCGACGCCGGGGTGCCCGAATATTGGGTGATCGACGTCAACGAGAACCGCGTCCTGATGCACGCCAATCCGCGTGCGGACGGCAGCGGCTACGACGGCCAGCTCGATGTGCCGTTCGGCGCGCCGCTCCATGCGGCGATGATCGAGGGGCTGACGGTGGAGTCGGCGGGGCTGGGGTGAGCGTCCATCATCCTCCCCGATAACGGCCTCCCGGAATTGGATTCCCGGTAGGGTGCATTGAGCCTCTGGCGAAATGCACCATCGCGGTTAAATCAGAGCCCATGCCAAACTACCGCCGATGGTTCGTCCCGGGTGGCACTTACTTCTTCACCGCCAACCTCCTGCGGCGGGACAGCCGGCTGTTGGTGGAGCAGATCGAGGCCCTACGCGCCGCCTACGCCGACGAGGCCCAGCGCCAGCCGTTCGAAACCGTCGCCATCTGCGTGCTGCCCAATCATTTGCACTGCATCTGGACGCTGCCTGACGGCGACAGCGATTTCTCGGGACGGTGGCGGCGGATCAAGACCGGCTTCTCGCGCCGCCTGTCCCGCTCGGCGGATCTCGCCCCCGGGCCGCCGCCCCGGCGAACGGGGGATATGGCAACGCCGCTTCTGGGAGCAGGTCATCACCGACACCGACGATCTCGCGGCGCACATCGATTATGTTCAGGCCAATCCCGCGAAGCACCGGCTTGTCGCCGAGATCAACGAGTGGCCGTTCTCGTCGTAGCATCGGTGGAAGGCGGAGAATGGGATCGAGGCAATGGAGACAAGGTGAATTGCGGCGATGCAGACGGTGCATTTCGGCAAGCCTCGATGCACCCTATGTCCAAATAACCACAATCCGGTAGGGTGCATTGAGCCGCGTCGAAATGCACCGGCGGTTGATGCGTGCTACTTGTTCAAGACCTCAGATGCGCCGCCGCATTCATGGCGTGGTGGAGTATGCGTACGATGGCCACGGCCGTGCCGTCGAAGCGGTAGTAGATTGCGTGGCTCCGGAAGGACGACGCGCGGACGGGCGGCACAATGCCACCGACGTCGCGTCCCAATTCCGGAAAAGCCTCCAGCCGTAGGACGGCGTCGAGCAACCCGTCGTGGTACTCATCGGCGACAACCTGGCCGAACTGATCCTGGCTGAACCGGTAGATGCTCTCGACGTCGGCGCTGGCTTCCTCGTGGAACACGATCTCAGCCATTCGTGGCGCGCGCCTTCGCGTGGGCAAAAATCTCCCTTACCGGTCGCGGATCGATCGAGCTGGCGCGCCCCTTGTCGATTTCCGCCTGGAGCCAGCGCAGCTCGGCGGCGCGGTCCTGGTCCTGCCGCAACAGGTCGCGGATGTAGTCGCTGGCGCTGGAGTAGCGTCCCTCGGCGACACGTGCCTCGGCCCATTGCTTGAGGCCGTCGGGTACGGAAATGTTGAGTTGGGGCATGAAGGGGATATACGATATTGCGCGGATTTGCACAAGCAGGTTTGATCGGTCTGTCGTTCGTTGGACCATCGCTGCCGCCCTTCGGTAGCGTCCAAGCCCGGCTTCTCGCGCTGCTTGTCCCGCTCGGCGGGCCTCGATACCGACGACCTCGCGGCTCACATCGACTATGTCCAGGCCAATCCGGTGAGTATCGGCTTGTGACCGAGATCGAGGAGCGGCCGTTGTCGGCGCGATGCACCCTACCCATTCCCTTCGTTGACTGCATCGATCCGCGCAGGGTGCGTTGGGCGCCGCGAATGCACCGTAGGCGGTCCATGCGCCCTACTTGCTCTTTGGCTGCTCCTCGGTCGGCGCAGGATCCTCACGTTGCCTCGATCGATGTGAAATTCGCTTCCAGCCTGGCAGCCGGTGCAACTCCAGAATGGCTAGAAGCAAGATCGCTGTCACAATCGCGCTGTGGTAAACGCCGTATGCGATACTTAGTCCGACCGACGCGCAGGCCCAAAGCGTCGCCGCCGTCGTGAGTCCCGTAATGCGTCCTTTCTCACGCAGGATGATGCCCGCGCCTATGAAACCCACCCCGGTCACGATTCCGGCTGACGTTCGGCCCTGATCCCCGATGCTGGCAGAAACCAGCCCGAAGGCGCAAGCTCCCAAAGCAACCGCCATATAAGTCCGGATGCCCGCCTCGCGCCCGCGGTGTTCACGTTGCCAACCGATGACACCGCCAAGCAGCGCCGAAAGTAAAATGCGGCCGATGTCGGTCAACCACGGCATGTCTGTCATCGGCTCATCGCTCCTTGCCTCAGCGCAGTCTGTTTTGCCTTCACCTGGTCAGCTTCTTATACGCCAGCCTCGTCGGCCGGTCCGCCGCATCGCCCAGTCGGCGCCGTTTGTCTTCCTCGTAGGCCTCGAAGTTACCCTCGAACCATTCGACGTGGCTGTCGCCCTCGAAGGCGAGGATGTGCGTCGCCAGACGGTCCAGAAAGAAGCGGTCGTGGCTGATGACCACGGCGCAGCCGGCGAAGTTCTCGATCGCGTCTTCGAGCGCGGCCAGCGTCTCGACGTCGAGATCGTTGGTCGGCTCGTCCAATAGCAGGACGTTGCCGCCGGCCTTGAGCATCTTGGCCATGTGGACGCGGTTGCGCTCGCCGCCCGACAGCTTACCGACGTTCTTCTGCTGGTCCGGCCCCTTGAAGTTGAACGCGCCGACATAGGCGCGCGTGCTCATGTCCTGGCCATTGACCTTCATGTAGTCGAGCCCGTCCGAAATCTCCTCCCAGACGTTCTTCCTGGCGTCGAGGTGGTCGCGGCTCTGGTCGACGAAGCCGAGCCGCACGGTCGAGCCCATGTCGACCGTGCCGCTGTCGGGCGTCTCCTTGCCGGTGATGATCTTGAACAGCGTCGACTTGCCCGCGCCGTTGGGCCCGATCACCCCAACGATGCCGCCGGGGGGGAGGGTGAAGCTCAAATCCTCGAACAGCAGCTTGTCGCCATAGGCCTTGGAGATGCCCGACACCTCGATCACCTTGCCGCCGAGGCGCTCGGGCACCTGGATGACGATCTGCGCCTTGCCAACCTGGCGCTGGTCCTGGCTGTTCTGCAGCTCCTCGAACTTGCGGATGCGCGCCTTGCTCTTGGTCTGGCGCGCGGCGGGCGTCTGGCGGATCCATTCGAGCTCGCGCTGGAGCGCCTTCTGCTTGCCCGATTCCTCGCGGCTTTCCTGCGCCAGCCGCTTGGCCTTCTTCTCGAGATAGGTCGAGTAATTGCCCTCGTAGGGATAGTAGCTGCCGCGATCGAGCTCGAGAATCCAGCCCACCACATTGTCGAGGAAGTAGCGGTCGTGGGTGATCATCAACACCGCGCCGGCATAGTCCTTAAGGTGGTTCTCGAGCCACAGCACGCTCTCGGCGTCGAGGTGGTTGGTGGGCTCGTCGAGCAGCAGGATGCCGGGCTTCTGGATCAGCAGCCGGGTGAGCGCGACGCGGCGCTTCTCGCCGCCCGATAGATCGGTGACGGGCCAGTCGCCGGGCGGGCAGCGCAGCGCCTCCATCGCGATCTCGAGCTGGTTGTCGAGGGTCCAGCCATCGACCGCGTCGATCTTGGCCTGGAGGTCGCTCATCTCGGCGCCGAGCGCGTCGAAATCGGCGCCGTCCTCGCCCATCTCCATGCCGATGGCGTTGAAGCGCTCGACCAAATCGGCGGTCTCGCGCGCGCCTTCCTTGACGTTTTCGAGCACGGTCTTGGTGGTGTCGAGCTTGGGCTCCTGCTCCAGATAGCCGACCGTGATGTTCTCGCCCGGCCAGGCCTCGCCGGTGAAGTCCTTGTCGATCCCCGCCATGATCTTGATCAGCGTCGACTTGCCCGCGCCGTTGGGGCCGACGATGCCGATCTTTGCGCCCTGGTAGAACTGAAGATCGATGTCCTTGAGCACCGGCTTGTTGGCGCCGGCGAAGGTCTTGGTCATGTTCTTCATGACGAACGCGTATTGGGCGGCCACGGGTGGTCCTTCGAGTCTGGATGGGTCTGGGAAGAAGTTGCGCGCCAGATAGGCGGGGGAAGGGCGAGGGGCAAGCAGGACCGGGGCAGGTTTTCGCTTGGCAGCGATGGGGGCGCTGCTAGCACGCCGGTCATGAAAGCCTTTTTCCTCGCCGCCGCCGCGCTGACCATAGCCGCCGCACCCGCCTCCGCTTCGACACCTACGCTCGACGAAGCCGCCGACAGAGCCGGCGCGACCGACGCCATCGCCTGCGACTTCGTCGAGGGTATCACCACCGAGGTCGGCCCGCGCCAGGCTGGCACCGAGGCCGAGGCGCGGGGGCGCGCCTGGGCGGTCAAGTGGCTCGAGGCCAAGGGCTTCGTCAATGTGGCCGACGAGCCTTACATGATGGAGACCTGGGCGCCCGGCGACGTGATGCGCGCCGCGGTGGTCGCGCCTTTTCCGCAGCCGCTGACGGTGGTGCCGCTGGGCAATAGCGCGGCCACGCCCGCGGGCGGGTTGACCGCGCCGGTGGTGCGCTTCGCCAGCTACGCCGATCTCGAAGCCGCGCCGGCGGGCAGCCTGGCCGGCAAGATCGCCTTCATCGACCACGCGATGCGGCCGACGCAGGACGGGTCGGGCTATGGCTTCGCGGGTCCCGCGCGCTGGACCGGGCCGGGACTGGCCGCGAGCAAGGGCGCGGTCGCGACCGTGATCCGCTCGATCGGCACCGAGAACGACCGCACCCCTCACACCGGCGGCACTGCCTTCCCCGCGGGCGTCTCGCCCACGCCCGCCGCCGCGCTCTCCAACCCGGACGCCGACAATCTGGCGCGGATGGTGGAGCGGGCGGAGGGCAAGCCGGTGACGCTGATGCTCGAGCTCAACCCGCGTTCGCTCGGCCGGACGCAGAGCGGCAATGTCGTGGGCGAGATCGTGGGGCACGACCCGAAGCTGCCGCCGGTGCTGCTCGCCTGCCATCTCGACAGCTGGTGGAACGGCACCGGCGCCTTCGACGACGCCGTGGGCTGCGCGATCGTCGCCGCCGCCGCCAAGCATGTCGCCGCGACCGGCAAATCCTTGCGCACCATCCGCGTGCTGTTCGCCGGCGCGGAGGAGACCGGGCTATGGGGCAGCAAGGCCTATGCCGCGGCGCACAAGGGAGAGCCGGTGTTCGCGGGTCTCGAGAGCGATTTCGGCGCGGACAGAGTATGGCGCATCGACACCAACTTCACCGCCTCCGACCCCGATCTCCACCGCAAGCTCGCCCGAGGCGTGGCGCGCTTCGGCGTCGCCCCTTCGCGCGAGGTCGCCACCGGAGGCGCGGACCTCAACTGGGTGCGCGAGCAGAAGGGCGCGCTGGTCGACCTCAACCAGGACGGTACCCGCTATTTCGACCTCCACCACACCAACAACGACACGCTGGACAAGATCGACAAGGCGCAGTTGCGCCAGAACGTGGCGGTGTGGACGGCGGTGGCCGGCATCCTTGCCAACCATCCCGAACCGATCAAGCGGGCGCCTTAGAGCCAGATGACATCGGGTCGCCCCCCGTGACGGAGTCGATTTTGGCTCAGCGCAGAAATCGCCAATCGCTAGCCGACGAGGCGGCGCGCGCCGGCGGAACAAGTCTCGTCATGGATGTCGGTCAGACAGGGCCGCGGTGTAGAGCGGAGTCCGAACGACGTTGAGCGCTCCCCCGCCGAACCGCTCGTCGACGAGCTGCGCGATACGATCGAGAAGTTCGCGGCGCTGCGGGGCGGGCAGCAGGCGGACGAAGGAGTAGGAATCGTAAAGGGCGCACATTTCCCTTGCATCCAGGCGGCGCTCGCGCCGCAAAACCTCGCACTCGACGTGAGCGAAACCGTTGCTTTCGAGCAGTACGCGATAGGCCGCCTGGTCGAGCGAATGATGGGATTTCTCCCCCTCGGACGGGGGCAGCGCGATCCCTTCCAGCAGGGGCGCAAGGGCGTCGGCGAACTCATCGCCCTCGCCTGCCGCGCCATATACGTTCCACCACAGGGCGATCACGCCCCCTGGTTTGAGCGCCGCGCGTATGCGTGCCAGCGCCCGGGCCGGCTCCATCCAGTGGAAGGAGGCGGCAGCCGCCACGAGATCGAAAGTGGCGGGCGAGAGCGCAACGTCCTCGAACGCCCGGTTTTCGATCTTCAGCGCCGGATGGGCGCCCAACGCGGTGCGCAGAAATTCCGCCATCTGCCGGTCGGGCTCGACCGCGACAAGGGACGAGGGCTCGCGAGCCAGCAGACCGCGGGTTGCCAGCCCGGTCCCGGCGCCGATCTCCAGGACCGCCGGATTGTCCGGCACCCGGCCGAAGATGCGGTCATAAAGTTCGACCGGATAGCCCAGCCGCGCGCTGTCATATCCGGCGGCATCGGCGCCGAAGACGCTGCGTCCGGCCGTTCGATCCAGCCGGAGCCCCACAGGCGAGGTTTCGCTGCCGGTCATGCTCGCCAGCCCATTGTCATGGCCCCGCGCTCAAACTGGCGGCGGCGCGGTTCGGCCAGGCGGGTTCGCCCGTCGCCGCCACACGGGAAAGAGCGCGCGCCGCTCAGAACTTCGCCTTGAGCGAGGCAAAGAAGGTGCGCCCGATGACATCGTAGGTGGCCGCATCCGTGGTCAGCGGCGATGCACTGATGAAGGGAGGCGCCTTGTCCGTCAGGTTGGTCACCCCGAGACCGAGCGTGAATTGTTCCCCGACCTCGAACCGGGCGTTGAGATCGATATAGTTGTAGGCGGGGATAGCGGGCGTGGTCGAGGCCGGATTGGCGAGCAGGTCGGCGTGGATCTGGCGCGAGATATACCGCCAGAGGAGCGTCGCGCCGAAACCGTCGCGTTGGTAGGTCAGGCTGGTGTTGATCTTCCACTCCGGGTGCGAGATGCCGCCGCCGACGCCGCCGAACCCGGCGCTGCCGGCATAGTTCCGGGTCGGCGAACCGAGCAGGCCGGCAACGGTGTAATCCTTCAGCCAGGACGCCGTGCTGCTTAGCTCGAGCGTCCCCGCCTCGCTCGACATGCCCAGCGCGTCCAGGCCCATGCGCCAGTTGAACTGGGTGTCGATCCCCGCGACCGTATAGGTCGCGAAGTTGAACAGCCCCTGCTTGCCGAGCGAGATCTGCCCGGTCAGCGGATCGCGCGCGATGCGGGCGCAATAGGGGTTGTTGACCGAATAGGTCGGGTTGCTCGCGCCGTCGGAGTTGAAGCAGCGCGGCAGGATGTCGGTCAGCAGCAGCGATCCGATCGCATCCTGGATCTTGATGTTGTAGTAATCGACCGACAGCTGCACCCGATCGAGCCAGGGGCTGTCGAAACGCGGGGTCAGCACGACGCCGAAGGAATAGGTCTTGGCGCGTTCGGGCGTGAGATTGGGGTTGCTGCCGTCCTGCCCCGGCACGGACGAGATGCCATAGGTATAGGTCGGGAAGATGGCCGAGGGAATGCCCTGTGCCAGACACAACGCCTGGACCTGGCTGGCGTTCGGTCCGGTCCGGTAGATGCTGCCCGCGGCGCAGGGATCGCCCGCGTTCGGCCCCGTTCCGATCGGCAAGAAGGCAACCGACGTCGGTCCGAACAGATTGCCGAGGCTGGGCGCCCGAATGGCGACCGAATATCCGCCCCGGAAGAAGACGCCATCGACGGGACGCCATGTCAGGTCGGCCTTGTAGGTGCTTTGCCCGCCGAACAGGCTATAATTGGAATAGCGATAGCCGAGGTTCGCAGTGAGATCGTCGAAGAAGGGCTTGTCCCTGAGGATCGGAACCAGCAGCTCGGCATAGGCTTCGCTGACCGTCTGCGCGCCCGACGCCGCGCTGACAAAACCGTAGCCGATCGAATCATTGGTCCGCAGCGTCGAGTCCGGTTGATAGTTGAACGAGGTTTCGCGGCGATCCACGCCAGCCGCGAAGCTGAGATCGCCCGCCGGCAGCGCAAACAACGGTCCCTCGACCGTAGCTTCCAGGATCGTCTGCGACTGATCGTTGGTGCTGTTGTTGACGCGCCCGACATACTCGACGCATCCCGGGGTCATCGGCGTCAGGCCGAACGGGTTCCAGGCATAGCCTATGCAGTTCCCGGCGGTGCCGCGATAATTGGCCGTCCCGTTCAGCACGGTCGTCACCGCCGCGAGACTGGTGTCTCCGATCATTGCGTTGACGAACTGCGATTTCCCGTAGGAGCCGTAAACATTCCAGCGCAAGTCGGTGCCGGGAACGGTTCCTTCCAGGCCAAGCTGTGCCTGCCATACATTGTATTTGAAGGTCTCGTAACGACTGCCGAAGTCGTTGAGCAACTTGGTAACGACGATGTTGCCGGTGGGCGGCGGGCTGATCGACGAGAGGATTTGCTGGAGCGAAGCGTTGCCGGTCACGAAGGGACTGTTCTGCGGCACGAGCAACGGCGCGGATGGCTTGGACGAACTGGGGCCGGACTGACTCAGCGCCTCGGAGCGCATGTAGCCAAACTGGCCGTATGCGGTGATGTTGTCGCTCAGTTCGTAACTGAACTTGGTGAAGGCGTTGTAGCGCTTCAGCGGCACCTGCACGGCGAAATATTGTCCGAGCGCGACCTGGACCTGTCGGCAGTTGGCGCTGATATTGAGGCCCAGCGTGCCGTTGTTGAGGCCGCGATAGTTCTGGACGCAGTTGGTTCCGGCCAGGTCGGTGAAGATCGTGCCGTCGCCATTGACGCCGATCGCGCCATTGTACAGCCCGCTTCCGGAAATCGGCGTGGTTCCGGGATATTGCGCCAGGACGGCGTTGACCGCGGCGACCGTCGGCGCGCCGCCGCCGTAGTTGCCCGCGCCGATGATGCCTTCGGGCGGACGCGCCAGCTGACGGATGTTGGCGAAAAACGGCCGGTCCCTGCCCGCCACCGCCTCCCGGTCGGCATATTCGAGGGCGAACAGGAAGCGCCCGCGATCGTCGGCGAATCTGGAACCGACGGCGGCCCACAGGCTCGTCGTGGCGCCGTCGCCGCGATCGGTGATGCTCCGCTTCGCCGACAGCTCGATGCCGTCGAGGCGATCGCGCAGCTTGAAATTCACGACACCGGCGACCGCGTCCGACCCGTAAGCCGCCGAAGCGCCTCCGGTGATGATCTCGACGGAGCCGATCAACGACGAAGGAATGGTGTTCAAGTCGATCGCGCCATCGGGCGCGGAAGGCATCAATCGCCGTCCATCGAGCAGAACGAGCGAGCGATTCGGCCCGAGCCCGCGAAGATCGCTATAGGACTGACCGCCCGCGAACCCGATCGTGACCTGCGAATCGCCAACCTCGGCCGCGCCCTGCGCGGCGGAGAACTGGGGCAACTGGCCGATCGCTCGGTCGAGCGAGGGCGAAGCGGTCTGGTCGAGGAGCTCGGCGCTCACTGTCGAGATCGGGCTGGAGGAGGTCGCGTCGCGCCGGCTGATGCGCGAGCCGGTCACGACGATATCGCCGGTCGGTTCGGACGTTTCCGTTGCCTGCCGATCCCCGGTCGCGGTGGTCTGTTCCGGTTCCACTTCCTGGCCGGCGAGCGGCGTGGTCGCGGTCAGCGCGAGGATGCCCGCCGGAATCGTGGACAGCAGCCTGCTCGTGAACTTGGGCGACATCGATTTCCTCCCCTGAACTTTTATGGTCCGACCCTACCTCGTCCGCCTGTCGTCAAGCTGTCATGGGAAACGCGCCCGTCAGCATCGCCACGACGCCGATCAGAACGCAGATCAAGACCGCCCATTTCAGCGTGAAGCGCTGGTGATCGCCGAGCTCGACGCCGGCCAGCCCGACCAGCAGATAGGTCGAGGGCACCAGCGGGCTCAGCAGATGGACGGGCTGGCCGACAAGCGCGGCGCGCGCCATTTCGGCATTGCTGATGCCGTATTGCTGAGCGGTTTCGGCGATTACCGGAAGCGCGCCGAAATAGAACGCATCGTTCGACAGGAAAAAGGTGAAGGGCATGCTGACCACCGCCGTGATGGGGGCGAGATAAGGACCCCACGCCGGCGGCACGATCCCCAGCAACCCGCGCGACATCGCTTCGACCATGCCGGTGCCGGAGAGGATGCCCGTGAAGATTCCCGCGGCGAAGATGATGGCGACCACCGACACGACGTTGGCGGCGTGGCTGGCGATCGTCCGGCGCTGGTCCTCGATCCTGGGGTAATTGATCATCAGCGCCGCCGAAAAGCCGAGCATGAAAAGGATCGCCACCGGCATTGCATCGGCGACCAGCGCGGCCATCAGCGCCAGGGTCAACGCGGCGTTGACCCACACCAAACGAGGGCGTCCGCCGACGCGAGCTTCGGGTTGTGCGCGGACCAGCGCGGTCGCTTCGATCAAGCCGTCATCCACGAAGGGGTCCGCATTTGCGTCATCCAGCGTGAGGCGCCCGAGCCGGCGGCGCTCCTGGCCTCCGAGGATGAAGGAGAGCGCGATCACGCCTGCGACCCCGGCCGCCATCGCGGGAAGCATGGGCAGGAAGATCGCGCTTGGCTCCACCTGCAGCGCGCTGGCCGCGCGCGCGAGCGGGCCGCCCCACGGCGTCATGTTCATGACCCCGCCGGCCAGCATGGCGACGCAGGTCAGGTTGAGCGCGCTCATCCGCAGCCGCTGGTACAGCGGGAGCATCGCCGCGACCGTGATCATGTAGGTGGTCGAGCCATCGCCATCGAGCGAGACGACCGCCGCGAGCACCGCGGTTCCGACGACCACCTTCAGCGGATCGGCGCCCACGAGCCGGACGATGGCGCGAATCGCCGGGTCGAACATCCCGGCGTCGATCATCACTCCGAAGTAGAGGATGGCGAACATCAGCATGACCCCGGTGGGCGCCAGCGTCCTGACCCCGTCGATCATCATCTTGCCGACCGCATCGACCGGAAATCCCGCGCTCAGCGCGAAGGCGACCGGGATCAGCGACAGCGCCACCATCGGCGACAGGCGCTTGGTCATGATGAGGATCATGAAGGTCACGATCATCGAGAAGCCAAGCGCCATCAGCAAAGTGCATCCCCCTGTCGTGGCGGTGGAGCCTCAGGCTCTCGGTTCGACGCCGGACCGCGTTCTATCCGGCGATGCTGTCACGGGGCTGACATGGCCGCATTGTCGGGAGACAATTCGGTGCCGGTGCCGATCATTGCGCGCCAGTTCGCGAGGAACCTCTGTTTCTTCTGCCGGTCGAGATAGGTCATCAACCCCGGGCCGAGCGGGATGGGACGCAGCGGGCCGACCGCCGTGCCGGTGATCGCGAGCCGAGCGTAGGGGCCGCCGGGCCCTTCGCGCGCCGGGGACAGGAAACTGTTGCGCGAGAGGACCTGCTGACCCCGCAGCGAGAGGAGATATTCGAGGAAGGTGTGGGCGGCGCGCGGGTGCGGCGCGCGCTTCGGGATGAAGGCCGTGCGGATGATGGCGAGCGTGTAATCCTGCGGATAGACGATCTTCAGCCGGTCGCCGGCGGCAATCCGGCGTTTCGCGTAGGAACCCAGGACGTTGTAGCCCAGGGCGATCTCCCCGGCCTCGATCGCGGCGATCAGATCGCTGGTCCTGGCGTAAACCCTGACCGAGCGGCTACCCATGATCTTGGCCAGCGCTCCGAATTCGCTGCTTTGGCGCGCATCCTGCGTGGCGAGCAGATAGCCCACGCTGCTGGTCGCGATGTCGTAGGTGCCGATCCGGCGCTGCCAGAAGGCGGGGTCCGCGGCCAGCGCCTCCGCCAGCTCCGCGCGCGACCGGGGCACCCGCCGCCCGCTCAGCAAACGCGGATTATACAGCATCACGACCGGTTCGAAGGTCAATCCGAACGCTTCGCGCCGCCACTGCGCCCAGCGGGGCAGCGCATCGACGTTGGGGGAGGTGTGCCGGGCCGCCAGCCCGTCGTTGACCAGCTTGACCTGCATATCCATCGCCGCGCTGAACACAATGTCCGCCTCCGCCCGGCCGCTGCGCTCCTCGGCGAGGAAGCGGGCATTGAGCTGTGCGGCCTCGAGTTCGACAAACCGAATCCGCACCTGGGGGTAGAGAGCTTCGAAGTCGGCGATGACCGGCGCGAAGACATCGGTGTCGGTGGTGCTGTAGATTGTCAGCTGGTCCGCTTCGCCTGGACCCAGCAGCCTTGGCTGCGTGGTGGGCTCGCACCCTGCCAGCATCACCAGCGCCCAGAGCCACACGAGGGTTGCAACGCGCATCACGTCGGCAGCTCGAGCGTGACGCAGGTTCCGCCACCTTGGCGATTTTCGAGAACGACCCGGCCATTGTGCTGGTCCACCGCCTGCCGCACGATCGACAGACCGAGGCCGGCGCCGAGCGTGTTCCCGCTGCCGCGCCGGAAGCGGTCGAACACCGTCGCAAGCTGGTCCGGCGGGATCCCCGCGCCCCGGTCGCAAACCGTCAGGCGGTAGCCCGTCTCGGTGCTGTCGAGCGCGATCTCGACGGGATCGTCGCTCGTGCCGTGCGTCAGAGCGTTGTGAAGGACATTCTTGATCGCTTCTTCCAGCACGAGCCGATCGCCGGTCATCGGGGCGGTTGCAAGCGGGCTGGCGAAACGCACGTCATGGTCCTCCATGGCCGACACCGTTTCGCGGACCGCGCTGGCGATCACCGCTTTCAGGTCGAACTCGGCGATCTCCCGCAGGCTCGAGCGGTGCTCGATTAGGGCATCGCTCAGCAGCTGGTCGATGAGCCGGCTGAGCTTCTTCGCGCTGCGATTGGCCACGGCAAGCCCATGCCGGCGGTCTTCCTCCGAAGCTCTTTCCACCATTTGAAGCTGTACGATCAGTGCGGCTAGGGGCGTTCGCAACTGGTGTGCGGTATTGGCGATGAAATTGCGCAGCAGTTCGATGTTGCCCTGCAACCGGCCCATGAAGTCATTGATGCCCTCGATTATCGGCCGCAATTCATCGGGCACATCGGTCTGCAGGGGGGAAAGGTCGGACGGTTGGCGCGCACTCAATGCAGCGCGCACGCGCACCAGCGGGCGCAGCGCCCTGCCGATGCCGACCCAGACCGCCCCGAGCGCGACGATCGTCATCAGCAGGATCGGCAGCAGCGATTGAACCAACAATTCGCGCGACAGGTCCTGGCGGGCGTTGCGGGTCTGGCCGACCTGGATCCATGTCCACCCCTTTTGCGCCAGATTGCTCGATTCGCGGCCCAGGACCACGAACCGGACCGTCTCACCGCGATAGAGCGTATCGAAGAACCGCTCGCTGGCGCCCAGCCCATCGGGTGCCTCCGCGGCGGCCGCCTCGATCGGGGGCAGGTCGGCATCGCCGGTGACCGTGCGCCCATCGGGCGCGACAACGCGGTAGAACATCCGATCGTCCGGCGCCGCGGCCAGCATGTCGAGCGCGGAGTAGGGAATATCGACCCGCACCCCCTCCGGCGTGACGGTGAGCGATTCCGCGATGGCAAGCGCCGAACCGGCGAGGAGCCGGTCGTAAGATCTGTCGGCGGCAAGCGTGGCATAGGCGCTGGCGGCCCAATAAAGCCCGATCATTCCCAGCACGAACAGAGCGCTCATCTGGGCCAGCAGCGTGGCTCTCAGCGACCGGATGCGCGGGCGCCGCATCAGTTCTCGCCGGACGCGGTGGTCAGATAGCCGAGGCCACGCACCGTCTGGATGACCAGCGCATCGCCGAGCTTGCGCCGCAAGCGCCCGACATAGACCTCGATCGCATTGGGCCCGGCCTCGTCGTCGAAATCGAACAACTGACTGGCGATCTGCTCCTTGCTGAGCACCCGGCCGAGGTTGCCAATGAGGATTTCCAGCAGCCTGAACTCCCGATTGGGCAAGGTCAGCTGGACGTCGCCGATACTCACCAGCTTCGCGACCCCGTCGAACCGCAGCGCCCCCGCTTCGACGACGTTGGTCGCCTCCCCGCGCGACCGGCGCAGCAAGGCGCGGCAGCGCGCATCGAATTCGCGCACGTCGAACGGCTTGGAAAGATAATCGTCGGCCCCGATGTCGAGCGCATCGATCCGATCGTCGATCCTGGATCGCGCGGTCAGCATCAGAACGGGAGTGCGGTCGCCGCGCCGCCGCAGCGCGGCAAGCAGGGCAATGCCGTCCATGGAGGGCAATTCGATATCGAGAACGATCGCGTCGTAGCTCTGATAGAGCAGAATGTCGTGGGCCGCTTCGCCGTCCCTTTCCCAGTCGACCGCATGCCCATCCTGCTTCAGGCGCCGGCCCAGCGCATCGCCCAGATCGGCATCGTCCTCCACGATAAGCAAGCGCATCGCCGTTGTTCCCCAATGCGGACGCGGCCGCCCCGGGATCTATGCCCTCTCATCCCCGCTCGGATGAGCGGTGGCGTTTGGGGCCTCCTGTATTGGGGGGCAGGGGATGTCCCCGTAGGAGCAGAAAACGCAGCAATCGCCCGGCAATGGGCGCAGCGCCGCTCCGCAATGGCGACAGTCGTAGAAGAACCGGCAGGCGTCGAGCGGCATCGTTTCCGTGCTTGCGCCGCCGCATTGTGGGCAGGTGAGGGTCGATACAGGCTGCATCATGCCCCTCCCAGCAACCTCATGAGGGGTCGCTCGATCAAGCTGGGCCAAACCGCGGACAGCGCCACCGCGGCGGTGGCGATGCCCAGCAGCATCGATGTCGCTCGCGACGGCGCGATGGCACATTCCGCGTCGTGAGCACCTTGGGCACAGGCGCGGCGTTTCCGAAAATACAGCAGCCACCCGACAAGGACCGCGACCGCGGCACCAATGGTGAGCGGCAAATGATAGGGAACAAAGGCCGCGAGCCCGCCCGCGCCGAGGCCGAAGGCCGCAAGCGCCAGGGGAAGGACGCAGCAAGCCGCCGCCGAAACCAGCGCGGTTATGCCGGTGGCGGTTCCGACGACGGCCAGGCCCGTTTCCGGCGAATTTACTGCGGCGCCATGTTTGGAAAGTTCATCAGCCAATGTTCGTCTCCAATCCGCGCCGCCGCGATAAGCGGCCTATTGTGGTGAGAAGATCAAGGAAAATCGTCTGGACGGCTTTGGGAAACGCGCTCTCTCCGCTCGTCGGCGCGTTCACTGGCCTCCTCGCCCAGCAGGCCGCCTATGCGGCGGGCTCGCACATGGTCAAGTCGCCGATGGCGGCCTCGCAAATGAGCGAGGACTGCATGGAAACGATGCGGGAGCAACGGCCCGAGCCGGCCAAGCAACCGTGCAAGGGTCTGACGCTCGATTGTATCGCGGCGATGGGCTGTGTCGTTCCGGTCATACTCGGAGATCCGGCAGCCCTCGCGGTCGCGCCTCACGCCCATGGCCCGCCGCCGTTCCGGTTCGCGGTCGCGGTTCTCGCTGGCAAGAACCTGCCGCCGGAACAACACCCTCCCACGATCCTCGGCTGATCATCGTCGGCCGTACCGGCCCTCGGGCGATTGCGCGAGCGCCCGGGCCGATCCGAGCGTCGCCGCGACGGCCAGCGCTATGCGGAGGGTCAAGAGGCCGTTCCCGCGGCCCGGCGCGCGGGGATCTGGACCTCTCCGACCGGCCCGCCGTTGGCCAGCCAAGCCAGCACGTCCGAGGCCGAGGCGGGACGTCCCAGCAGATAGCCCTGAACCTGGTTGCATTCGAGCTCGGCCAGCGCGGACAAGTCGCCCGCCGTTTCCACCCCTTCGGCGGTGACCGGCATTCCCAGGCTGTGGCCCATCCCGATGATCGCCCGGACGAGCTCGCCGTCGCGCGCATGCTGCATATCCTTGACGAACGAGCGGTCGATCTTGATCGAATCGAACTGCAGCGTGCGCAAATGCGCGAGGCTCGAATATCCCGTGCCGAAATCGTCGAGCGCGACCTTGACCCCGGCACTTTTGAGCGAGGCGATGATCGCCTGGGCCGCGGCCAGGTCGTCGACGATCGCGCTTTCCGTCAACTCGACGGTGAGCCGACCGGGCGCGAACCCCGCCTCGGTCAGCGCTTTCAGCACCCGCTGCGCGAGCCACGGGTCGGAAAGCTGGACCGGCGACAGGTTCACCGCCAGGCTCAGGTGGGCCGGCCAGGCGCTGGCATCGTCGCAAGCTCTCGCCAGCAGGCTGAAGAACAGCTGGTCGATCAGCTGGCAATCCTCGGCGATCGAGATGAAGTCGTCGGGCGGGATCAGCCCGCGGGTGGGATGATTCCAGCGTGCCAGCGCCTCGAACCCGATAAGTTCATGCCCAGGCAGCGCCAGGATCGGCTGGAAGTACGGCACGACCTCGCCGCGCGGCAGACCTTCGCGCAAGTCCGCTTCGACCACGGCGCGCTGCCGCAACTCGGCGTCCATCTGTTCCTCAAACGAGCGGAAGGTGCCCCGCCCTTCGCGCTTGGCCCGATACATCGCGACATCGGCCATCCGCAGCAGTTCCTCGACCGGGATCGCCCCGCCCGGGCCTGCGGAAATGCCGATCGAAGCTCCGATCTCGACCTTGCGCGGACCGATGTCGATCGGCAGTTCGGCCAGATGGACGACCTGTTTCGCCAGGCGGATCGGCGCATCGGTACCGGCCTCGTACTCGAGTACGCAGGCGAACTCGTCGCCGCCCAGGCGAGCGAGGAGGATGCCGCTTCCGGCCTCGCTCAGCCGGTGCATCCGATCGGCGATGACGCTCAGCACAATATCGCCCGCAGCGTGTCCATAGACATCGTTGACCGGCTTGAAGCGGTCGAGATCGATCAGCAGGACTGCCAGATGCTTTCCGCTCGCGGCGGTCCGCACCGTGGCACTGGCAAGCTGTTCGGTCAGGAGACGGCGATTGGGCAGCCCGGTCAGCGGATCATGGCGGGCGAGCGACCGCGCGAGATTTTCGGAAACTTCGCGACGGACTATCTCCCCCTTCAGCCGGCGGCCGCGGACGATCGCAAGCGTGGTCAGCGAAAAAAAGGACACTAGCGAAAGAGAAAGCGCCCGCTCGAGTAACCAACCGTCGTAACCCATTGTCAGATGGTGGAGAGTCTCCAAAATCCGATACTTCACATCTAACAACAAGGCAAAAAATGTGAACAATATGACGAGAAAAACGTCGTTGCTTCCTTTGCTCAAGGAGGGTAAAGTTATGGACACGTTCGGGCTCCCGCAGATCAGGAAGGCCTGTAAGGCGAAAATCCGGCTCGACCGGCCTAATGTGCCCTAAGTAGTTTTACGGTATAGAGGTGGTGTCTCGCGCGGCATCCGGCGCGATTTGCCGGAGCGGGCGTTGGACAAGCGGGGGCGAAGTGGATCGCGCCGGGGGCGGGCGATCGCGCCGATCACCTTGCGCGCCCATTGCTTGAGGATTCGGACGATCTCCGCGGCGAGCTCGCCTTGGGTTGGCAATAGTCAAGCAGCAAGTCGCCCTTCGGCGCCAGTGGAAGTCAGCTTGGACGCTCTTGAACGCCCACGTTGACGGCTCGTTGCAACCGTGGCCTCAGTCTAGCCGAATTGACTTCCACGATGCCAGCGGTCATCTTGAGCGCGCGATGAGAGCGCTTGTTTACATCCTGCTGCTGGCGGGCCTGGTGATCGGACTTGCCGCGCATAGCGCTGCGCTCGCCGCGGAACCGTGCCCGATGGGGCAGGCGCACACCTCCCCAATGGCCGGGCAGGAGGATTGCTGTCCTGAAGGCGAATGCGCCGGCGAAGAAAAGGGTGCGCCTTGGGACGACCTCGCGCTGTCCTGCCTGGCCATGGCGGGCTGCGCGACGCTCGGGGCGCTCGACTCCACTGCGATGGCTCGGGTAGCCGAGCAAGGCCCCGGGGCAAGCCAGTTCTGGACGATAGCGACCCCGCTCGACGGCTGGTCCGTTCCACCCGATACCCATCCACCGGCGCTCCTTGGCTGAGTCCGCAGCCGCGTGGCGGACCCCGGTTTGCCGCGCGTCTTCTCGCGATTCAACCAAGGATCCCAAAGATGACGAACTTTCTCAAAGTCGCCGCCGCGTTGGCGGTGCTCGCAGCCGCATCACCCTTGCTCGCCAAGACCAACCCGGCGGGTCATCGGGAATGGCGCACCCGCCCTGTGGCGGGGCAAAGATCAGGTCCGATCATGCGGGCGCGCGTGTGGGTTGAGGACGGTGCATCCGTCATGGCCTACTGCGATTGCCGGAAGACGACGGCCGGAACGGCCGGCTGCATGACGGCGATTCCGGGCGAGCACGACCCCGCTTGAACAGTAACTCCTAACCGACGTCGGGGCGCTTCACCGCGTCCGCCGCGGCTGAACCGCTGATCGATAGGGGCGTAATGATGCGCATTCTTCTGGGCGCAAGCTTGGCGTTGCTGCTGCCCGCGGCGCTTCGCGCCGAGCCGCTGACATTCGAAGCGGCGCTCGAGCGCGCCGCGCGCGAGGCCCCCTCGCTGCGCGCGAGCGAAGCAGGGGTGAAGGCCGCACGGTCCGAGGCGATTGCGGCCGACCGCCTGCCCGATCCGACTCTCGAGTGGGAATCCGCGATTTCCCGGTTACCGGGCCCGACGCCGGGAGGATCAACCGCGACAACTTCACGATGCGCACGATCGGCGTCACGCAGGAGTTCACCAATCCCGCCAAGCGCCGCGCCCGCGCCGCCCGCGCCGGAGCGGACATCGGCATTGCCGAAGCCGGTTATGCGGTCGAGGCGCAAAGCGTCCGGCTGGAAACGGCGCTTGCCTGGATCGATCTCTTTTACGGCAAACGGCGGCTTGACCAGCTCGAGCTGCTCGACCGAAGCCTCGGCGATCTCCAGGCGACGGTGAGCGCACGTTTGACCGCGGGAACGGCTCGGCCCTCGCAAGCCCTCGAACCCGACCAGTTGCGCGCCGCGGTCAACGACCGCCGAAGTCGACTCGAGGCCGAGGTGGCCAAGGCCAGGGCCCGCCTGGTGCGGTATACGGGCGACCCGCAAGCCGACGCGGTCGGCGGTCCGCCCCCGCTCGATATTCGCGCCGATCGCCTGACAGCCGGAGTCGCGGCGCTGCCGCGGCTGCGAGCGCTCGACGCGCGGACTCGGGCGGCGGAGGCCGAGGTCGGCCTGGCGCGGGCCGAGAAGCGCCCCGACTGGCGGGTCAGCGCCATGTATGGCCGGCGCGAGCCGAATTTCGGCGATCTCGTTTCGGTCCAGGTCAGCATCGATCTTCCGCTGTTCGGCGGGCGCCGGCAGAACCCAAGGATCGAGGCGCGCGCCAACGAAGCGGAGCGCGCCCGCTTCGACCGGCTCGCCGCCGAGCGGGAGGTAACAGCGGCGCTCGAAGCGGATCTCGCGGATCACGCGATGCGCCAGCGGCAGCTCGAGAACGCCCGCGGGCTGCTCGTGCCGCTCGCCCGCCGCCGCGGCGAGCTCGATCAGGCGAGCTACGCGGCGGGCACGCTCGACCTCGGCGGCGCGCTGCTGTCCACCCTGGCGCTCGCCGAGGCCGAGGTCGATGCGCTCGCGCGCGAGGCGGAAGTCGCCCGCGATGTGGTGCGGCTGAATTTCACATATGGACCTATCACCACGGGGAGCGACACCGATGACTACTGAGGCCATCAGGGCGGCGCGCTGGCGCGCGGCGGCGATCGGCGCCGCGCTGATCGCTGGTGCCGGCGGCTATTGGCTCGGGCGGAGCGGGGACGGCGGCGGCACATCGGGCGCGGCCCAAGGCGAAGCCCGCAAGGTTCTCTACTGGTACGATCCGATGGTGCCCCAGGAGAAGTACGACAGTCCGGATTCGCTGTCGTCGATGGGGATGAAGGCAAGCCGACCCAAATATGCCGACGAGGCGGGTGCCGCCGCGCCGCCGGGAGTGAGCATCGATCCGGCAGCGATGCAGAATCTGGGTATCCGCATCGCAACGGCCGAGCTGGGCACGTTGCAATCGGGATTCGCCGCGACCGGCACTATCGAGTTCAACCAGCGTGACGTGGCGATCGTCCAGGCGCGTTCCGGAGGGTTTGTCAGCCGCGTCTACGGCCGCGCGCCGGGCGACGTGATCCGCGCGGGCGCTCCGATTGCCGACCTGCTGATTCCCGAATGGGGCGGCGCGCAGACCGAGTTCCTCGCGGTCAGGAAACTCGGCAGGCCGGCGCTGACCCTCGCCGCGCGGCAGCGGCTGCGGCTGCTGGGGATGTCCGAAAGCGTGATCGCGCAAGTCGAGCGCAGCGGCCGGACCAACGGCACGGTGACGGTCGCCGCGCCGATCGGCGGGGTGATCCAGACGCTCGATGCACGCCGCGGAGTGACACTCGCGCAGGGTCAGACGCTGGCCGAGATCAACGGGATCGGCACCGTCTGGCTTAACGCCGCGGTTCCCGAGGCGCAGGCGGGACAAGTCCGGGTCGGTCAGCGCGCGACCGCCACGCTCGCCGGGTTTCCCGGCGAGACGTTCGGCGGACGGGTGATAGCCATCCTTCCAGCCGCGCAAGCCGACAGCCGCACCCTGACCGTTCGGATCGAGCTTGCCAACCGCGGTGGCCGGCTGCGCCCCGGCATGTTCGCCAGTGTCGCGCTCGGTGGCGGCGACGCTGGAGCGGCATTGCTCGTCCCCAGCGAAGCGGTCATCCGCACCGGCGCCCGGACCATCGTCATGCTCGCCGGCAAGGACGGGCGGTACCAGCCCGCCGAGGTGCGCACCGGGCGCGAAGGCGGGGGCCGCACCGAGATCGTCGCCGGACTCGCTCCCGGAGAAAAGGTCGTCGCTTCGGGCCAGTTCCTGCTCGATTCCGAAGCGAGCCTGACCGGCGTTCCCGTACGCCCGCTCGGCGGCGCGCAATGATCGCGCGGATCATCCACGCGTCGGTCGCGATGCGCGGCCTGGTGCTCGCGGCGGCGGCGGTCCTCGCGCTGATCGGGATTGCGGCGGTGCGCACGACTCCGATCGACGCGCTGCCCGACTTGTCCGACGTGCAGGTCATCATCCGCACGAGCTATCCGGGCCAGGCGCCGCAGATCGTCGAGAACCAGGTCACCTATCCGATCACCTCGACAATGCTCGCGGTGCCGGGCGCGCGGGTGGTGCGAGGCTATTCGTTCACCGGTGACAGCTTCGTCTACGTGCTGTTCGAGGACGGCACCGACCTCTACTGGGCGCGCAGCCGCGTGCTCGAATATCTGAGCCAGGTGCAGAGCCGTCTGCCCGAGGGCGCGCGCGCCTCGCTGGGGCCCGACGCCACCGGCGTCGGCTGGATCTACGAATACGCGCTGGTCGACCGCAGTGGGCGCCACGACCTGGCGCAATTGCGCTCGATCCAGGACTGGTTCCTGCGTTTCGAGTTGAAGACGGTGCCGGGCGTCGCCGAGGTCGCGAGCATCGGCGGGATGGTCAAGCAATATCAGATCGTCGTCGATCCGCAGCGGCTGGCGGCCTACGGAGTCACCGCGACCGAGGTCGCCGAGGCGATCACTCGCGCCAACCAGGAAACCGGCGGCGCGACGGTCGAACTGGCCGAAGCCGAATACACCGTTCGCGCGAGCGGCTACCTCAAGACGCTCGACGACTTCCGCGCGGTTCCGATCCGCACCGCGGCGGGCGGCGTGCCGGTCACCGTCGGCGACGTCGCCACGGTCCAGGTCGGCCCCGAAATGCGCCGCGGCATCGCCGAGCTCAACGGCCAGGGCGAAGTCGCCGGGGGCGTGATCGTGATGCGCCAGGGCAAGAACGCGCGCGAGGTGATCGAGGGCGTGAAGGCCAAGCTGGAGGAATTGAAGCGCAGCCTGCCCCGCGGGGTCGAGGTGGTCACCACTTACGACCGCTCGGGGCTGATCGACCGCGCGGTCGAGAACCTCACGCGCAAGCTGATCGAGGAGTTCGTGATCGTCGCGCTCGTCTGCGCGCTATTCCTGTGGCATGCGCGCTCGGCGCTGGTGGCCATCATCACCCTGCCGCTGGGCATCCTGATCGCCTTCGTCGCGATGCGATGGCAGGGCCTCAACGCCAATATTCTCTCTCTGGGCGGCATCGCTATCGCGGTCGGGGCGATGGTCGATGCGGCGGTGGTGATGATCGAGAACGCGCACAAGCATCTCGAACGCTGGCGGCACGATCATCCGGATGGCGAGCCCGACACGCCGACGCGGTGGCGGATCGTCACCGAAGCGGCCGCCGAGGTCGGCCCGGCGTTGTTCATCAGCCTGCTGATCATCACCTTCTCGTTCCTGCCGATCTTCACGCTGCAAGGGCAGGAAGGGCGGCTGTTCGCGCCGCTGGCCTTCACCAAGACCTATGCCATGGGCGCCGCGGCGCTGCTCTCGATCACGCTGGTCCCGGTGCTGATGGGACTGCTGATTCGCGGGCGCATCCCCGACGAAAACGCGAATCCGATCAACCGCTGGCTGACTCATTTTTATCGCCCGGCGTTGGACCGGGTCCTGGCCAATCCGAAGCAAGCCCTCGTGATCGCCGGGCTGATCTTCGCCACCAGCCTGTGGCCGATGATCCGGATCGGCGGCGAATTCATGCCGCAGATGGACGAGGGGGATCTGCTCTACATGCCCTCGGCGCTGCCCGGCATCTCGGCCGCCAAGGCGTCGATGCTGCTCCAGCAGACCGACCGGCTGATCAAGACCGTGCCGGAGGTCGATACCGTGTTCGGCAAGGCGGGCCGCGCCGACAGCGCGACCGACCCGGCGCCGCTCGAGATGTTCGAGACCACGATCCGCTTCAAGCCCAGGAGCGAGTGGCGGCCGGGCATGACCCCGGAGAAGCTGGTCGCCGAACTCGATGCGCGGGTGAGGGTGCCCGGCCTCGCCAATTTCTGGATCCCCCCGATCCGCAACCGTATCGACATGCTCGCCACGGGCATCAAGAGCCCGATCGGGATCAAGGTCGCCGGCGCGGACATCGCCGAGATCGACCGCACCGCCAAGCGCATCGAGGCGGTCGTCAAGAGAGTGCCGGGCGTCGCGTCCGCACTGGCCGAACGCCTCACCGGCGGGCGCTACATCGACGTGGCGGTCGATCGCGCCGCGGCCGCGCGCTATGAGCTCAATGTCGCGGACGTACAGGCGGTGGTCTCGGGCGCGATCGGCGGCGAGAGCATCGGACAGACGGTCGAGGGCCTCGCGCGCTACCCGATCAGCGTGCGCTATCCGCGGGAGACCCGCGACAGCCTGGGCGAGCTGAGCAATCTGCCGGTGCTCACGCCGACGCGCCAGCAGATCACGCTCGGCACGGTCGCCGAGGTCCGGGTCAGCGACGGCCCACCGATGCTGCGCAGCGAGAACGGCCGCCCGGTCACCTGGATCTACGTCGATGGGCGCGACCGCGACCTGCAAGGACTGGTCGGCGACATCCAGCAGGCGATCGCGCGCGAGGTCAGGCTCCCGCCCGGAATCAGCGTGTCCTACACCGGCCAGTTCGAGTTTCTGGTGCGCGCCACCGAGCGGATGAAGAATCGTGGTTCCGGTGACGCTGGCGATCATCTTCGTGCTGCTTTACGCGACCTTCCGCCGCTGGGACGAGGCGCTGCTGATCATGGCGACGCTGCCATTCGCGCTGACCGGCGGGCTGTGGCTGCTCTACCTGCTCGGCTACAACCAGTCGGTGGCCACGGCGGTCGGATTCATCGCGCTCGCCGGCGTCGCCGCCGAGTTCGGCGTGGTCATGCTGATCTACTTGAAGCACGCGCTAGAGGCGCGGAACGACGGCGACGTCACGGCGGCGGTGCGGGAAGGCGCGCTGCTTCGCGTCCGGCCCAAGGCGATGACCGTGGCGGTGATCCTCGCCGGCTTGTTCCCGATCATGGTCGGCAGCGGCGCCGGCTCCGAAGTCATGGGCCGGATCGCCGCGCCGATGATCGGCGGCATGATAACCGCGCCGCTGCTGTCGATGCTGATCATCCCCGCGGCGTATCTGCTGATGCGCAGGTCGCGGGGCCCCGTTCAATCCGAAGGAGAAGTGCAATGAAAACTTCCATGATGTCCGCTCCGGTCCTCGCTCTCGCTTTGGTACTGGCTGGATGCGGCAACCAGGCCGACACCCCTGCGGACGGCACCGCAGCCGTAACCGGCGCCGGTGCCGGGCAAAGCGCGCCGGCCTCGCTCAAACACGGCAAGGCCGTCGGCACGGTGACCGCGATCGATCCCGGCAAGGGCTCGGTCACTCTCGATCACGGCGCGATCGCGGACCTGAACTGGCCCCCCATGGAGATGGGCTTCGCAGCGAAGCCGGACCAGCTGGCCGGGCTCGAAGTCGGCGACAAGGTGGACTTCGAGATCGACTGGGATGGAAAGACCGGCTCGGTGACAAGCATCCGCAAGGCGCGGTGACGCTTCGCACCGCTCAACGAATGTGAACCGAATGCGGTTGACCTCGACTCGATGTCAGGGTGCATTTCCGAAGCGAGTCGCACGAAAGGGAGGCCGACGATGACCGAATGCTCCGCAAATCATGCCGCTGAAGGGGATTTGGGGAAGCCCGGGAGTGGGTCGGAGGTTCGCGATCCGGTGTGCGGGATGACCGTGGACCCGCGCACGGCGGCGCATCGTCATGCCCTGGGCGACACGATCTACTACTTCTGCAGCGCGCGCTGCCTGGGCAAGTTCGCCGCCGATCCCGATCGTTACCTCAACCCGCCGGACAGCGATCCGGCGGTGGCGTCGCCCGCGCTCGGGGCGTTGCCGCAAGCGGCCCAAGGCACCGTGTGGACCTGCCCGATGCACCCCGAGGTGAGGCGCGACGGGCCGGGCAGCTGTCCGATCTGCGGCATGGCGCTGGAACCGCTCGAGGCGTCGCTCGAGGAAGGGCCGAACCTGGAGCTGATCGACTTCACCCGCCGGCTGTGGGTGAGTGCGACGCTTTCGATTCCGCTCGTGGTGCTGGCGATGGGGCCGGAGTTGTTCGGGCTGCGCCTGCTGCCAATGCGCCTGTCGACGTGGGTTCAGCTCTTGCTGGCCAGTCCCGTGGTGCTGTGGGGGGCCAAGCCATTCTTCGAACGCGGCTGGGCTTCGCTCAGGACTCGCAAGCTCAACATGTTCACGCTGATCGCCCTCGGTGTCGGCGTGGCCTATGCCTACAGCGTCGTGGCGACGGTCGCGCCCGGTATTTTTCCGTCCCAGCTGCGGACGATGGAGGGGATAGTCCCGGCCTATTTCGAGGTCGCCGCGGTCATCACCGCGCTGATTCTCGTCGGCCAGGTGCTGGAGCTGCGCGCCAGATCGGCCACCGGGCAGGCCATTCGCGCCCTGCTCGGGCTCGCGCCCAAGACGGCGCGCCGGGTGCGCGACGGAACCGAAGAGGATGTGCCGATCGAGCACCTGCACGTAGGCGACGTGTTGCGAATCCGGCCGGGCGAGAAGATTCCCGTCGATGGCGTGGTCGTCGAGGGACGCAGTTCGGTCGATGAGTCGATGATCTCGGGCGAGCCGATCCCGGTCGAGAAGCTGGACGGCGACCGGCTCACCGGCGCGACGGTCAACGGCACCGGCGCTTTGCTGATGAAGGCCGAGAGGGTCGGCCGCGACACCATGCTGTCGCAAATCGTGCGGATGGTCGCCGAAGCGCAGCGCTCGCGGGCGCCGATCCAGGCGCTGGCCGACAAGGTTTCGGCGTGGTTCGTGCCCGCCGTGGTACTCGTCGCCATTCTCGCCTTCGTGGTCTGGAACCTCGTGGGCCCCGACCCGCGGCTCAGCTATGCGCTCGTCAACGCCATCGCGGTGCTGATCATCGCCTGTCCCTGCGCGCTGGGGCTCGCCACCCCGATGTCGATCATGGTCGGCACCGGCCGCGGCGCGCTGGCGGGTGTGCTGGTCAAGAACGCCGAGGCGCTCGAATTGATGGAGAAGATCGACACGCTGGTGGTCGACAAGACCGGCACGCTGACGCTCGGCAAACCGAAGCTGATCGCGGTCCTGCCTGCCGACGGCTTCGGGGAGGACGAGGTGCTTCGCCTCTCGGCGGCGCTCGAGCGCGGAAGCGAGCATCCGCTGGCCGAGGCGATCGTCGAAGGCGCCGAGCAGCGTGGTCTCCAACTGCCGGCCAGCGGCGACTTCGAATCACATACCGGCAAGGGCGTCACAGGGACCGTCGAAGGCCGCGGCGTGACGTTGGGCAATGCCGCGCTGATGAGCGGGCTCGGTATCGATGCCGCCGCGCTCGAGCGCCAGGCGGACCAGCGTCGCGCCGAGGGGCAGGGGGTGATGCTCGTCGCCATCGACGGCAAACTCGCCGGGCTCGTCGTCGTCGCCGATCCGGTCAAGGACAGCGCCGCCGAGGCCGTCTCCGAGCTGCACCGCGACGGGATACGCATCGTCATGCTCACGGGCGACAACCGCCGGACGGCGGAAGCGGTCGCGCGCCGGGTCGGGATCGACGAAATCATGGCCGAGGTCCTGCCCGACCAGAAGCAGGTGAAGGTCCAGCAGCTGAAGGCGGACGGCCGCCGCGTGGCAATGGCCGGCGACGGCATCAACGACGCCCCGGCGCTCGCCGCGGCCGATGTCGGGATCGCGATGGGCACGGGGACCGACGTGGCGATGGAAAGCGCCGCGGTCACCCTGGTGAAGGGCGACCTCGTGGGGATCGTCCGTGCACGCCGCCTGAGCCGGGCGGTGATGCGCAACATCCGCCAGAACCTCTTTTTCTCCTTCGTCTTCAATGCCGCGGGCGTGCCCATTGCCGCGGGGATCCTCTACCCGGGCTTCGGGGTCCTGCTGAGCCCGATCCTGGCCAGCGCCGCGATGTCGCTGAGCTCGGTTCTGGTGATCGGCAACTCGCTCCGGCTTCGTTCGGTGCGGTTGTCATGAGCGGCGAAACTCACGCGCCGCCGCTGGGCTATGCCGCGCTCATGCCCCTTGCATGGCCGCTGGCGCCTCGCTCCAAGTTCATGTGCAAACGCGATTTTCCTTGTCGTTCGAGGCGGCATGAGCCCGATTGAGAGCGGAAGGCTGGTCGGGGAGACAGGATTCGAACCTGCGACATCTTGCTCCCAAAGCAAGCGCGCTACCGGGCTGCGCCACTCCCCGACATGTTTTCGGCCTACCGCCTGACGGCTGCCTGAGGCCGCTTGGGATCGACCGGCCGCAGGCAGGAGATGCCCCTTAGCCGCGCTGCCCGCCCTCGGCAATGCCGGCGCGCGTGACACGGCCCGTTAACAGCTTCCGGCTGCGCTGACTACGGCCGCAATCTGCACACTGGGTTCTGCAACCTTACGGATGTCCGATGGGAGGCCCTTGCACGTTAAGGGCTCCAGATGCGGACCCAGTGCATCGGGAGCGCTGGCGCGCCTACCCTAGCGGCTGTGCGTGCCCTCGACGTCGGATCTCCGCCAGCCCAGCCCGCCGTCCATCATCCCCTCCGGCGGGAGATGCACACCCCAGCGCGCCTTGGCTTCGCGTCGATCGATGATGCGAGCCGCAATGACTAGAAGAGCATCGACACGCAACGTCTTGTGCTCACCGTGCGCATCGTCTCCGAGGAACGGCGCAATCTCCTGGAAGCGTTTCGGAAAGATATTGAGTAGCTCGATCGCATCGCGCTGTCGCATCACCGGCGCAAAGGGAAAGTCCTCATGGGCCGCGCGATCGAACGTCTTGGATAGAACAACATCCAGCATGGGGCCGTCCTCGACCATAAGCCTGTCGACCAGGCGTCCGGGCGACGTCCGCAGCTTGTAGCGAAGCCGGCGTTTGGCCAGGGCGGTGAAGATCGCGCCCCACGGCTTTTCGCGGCCGCCGACGCGGAGGACGGCATGCCGCAGCGGCATGTATGCCGTCGTCCTCTTGCCTTTGGCGACGCCCTCCTCGATCTCCGAGGTTAGTCGAAGGAAGCTCGCCTGCTTGATACGCAGAGTCGGGTGAAGCGCGAGGATGGCCGGGTGATCCGCACGGTCGAGCTCACCCATGCAGATCAGCTGTTCGACGCCGTGCAGGGTGATCCCCCATTGTTCGACGGCTTGCGCAGCCGCCATGCTTTCTTTCAACGCGGCCGAGATCGGTTCGAGATCTGCGACTGCGAAGCTCCCGTGGAGTTTTTCGCTTCCGCGTCTGATTACAGGCATGAGGACGTCCGGACGGATGAGTTCCTGCATTCGCTTGCGCGGGATGCCGATGATGGCGGCTGCGCTGCGGCCATCCACCGTGTTGCCGCTGGTGACGCCCAGAACCTTTTGGTCCCGACCACCGGAGATTGTCGGCATGGCGGCCTCGATCAGGCGCCGATGCTCGGGCCATGCGGCTTCGCCGTAGCAGACGCGCCTCACGGCGCGCACGGCCGACATGGCTTCGTCGTGGCATTCGCCTGCCTTCTTCGAGATGAGGCGCCCGAGCCCATTGGGCCACTCCGCCAGGACTGTCACCCCGGCCTGCAGACTGGACACGACCTCCTCGAGTGGTGGAACTGCCCCCTTGCGCAAGCGGGTGCCCTGCCCATTCAGGGTCAGCGCACGACCAAGGCGCACGGCGAGGTAGAAGACGATACCGCGATCTTCCGAGCGCAGTTCGGCGGGGAGCGCCTGGCGGGCGGGATCGTGGATGTGGGGTCGAGGATCCAGCAGCCGCGTCAGCGGAGCGATTTCGCTCAACACGGCGCTGTCGACGACAGGGGGTTTGTCATTCGCGCCCCCGTCGCGCGCGCCGCACGCATCACATCCCTGACCTCCGCCATATTCGGCGACGTCACGGCGGTTCGAACCTGCGTAGCATCTCGCCGCGTCCGCGGCGAAGCGCCAGCCGAGCTGGGTGCCGCATGAGCAGCATTTGTCCGTCACGCCGGCGCCCGTTTCCGGGCAGAACGGCAGCCCGAGGAGCTGCCATGTCGCACGATGGTGGAAGTTGGATATGTCTGTGCGACCGACCCGCCTGCGGTCGTAGATGATGTCGAAGGCCGGAACACGGGCTCCGAAGAAGTCCAATGCCTCCATGCCCCGGATGGGCGCAGCCAGCTTGTGTGCTCGGGCATCCACCACTTCCAAGGGCTGGTCGAGAGCATAAGCGAGCTTCGCACGCGCATCGGCGTCCCGCATGGCAAGGCCGATCCCGTTCGAGCTGCTGAGTTCGGCGAAACTCAGGATCGAGCCTATGTCCGGATGGAGGTTTTCCGCTGCGGTTTCGACCATGATGCCGAGGAGCGACTGGTCCTCCTTGACCTGAATGGGCCAACGCACGCGGGGACCCGTCCGGAGGATCATCGCGATCCTCCCGCCGCCAAAGCGACCTGCCTGAAGGGATTGACCGCGCACACGCCGGTGGCGACCGCCCAGGCGTCTGTCACCTGACTGAGGTCGTAGGGCTCGATGCGTTCCGCACCGCGCGCGACGGCGTGCATGAGGGCCTGCCGCAGGAGGTTGACGACGACGCCGACAACTCCGCCGGAGATGACGAAGAGGCAGCGGACGATGTTGGCTTCGTCGAGCTCACCCGCCTCCTTCATTAGATCCATGCTGACGATGGACGCGTCGAGCTGCCTGACGAACGCCGCGAAGTCGCGGCGGTCCCGTTCGAGGCGGTGGTCGAGCGGGTTGATATCGGCCGGAGCCAGCATCCTGTTCGAAAGCTGGATGTTGCGCGTGAGCAGCGGCCTCGCCTGTTCGGTGCCGACGAGGCCGAGCGTCACCACCCCATCGTCGAGGATGCGCTTTATGGTGTCGGTGACGTCCCGCGCTTTGGGCGAACGCAGGAGGTGCTGCACCTCATCGAGGATCAGCATCTCCGTGCCGGCACGCCTCATGGTGGCGTAGGCCCGGGCACGGAAGGTTTCTTCCGTGCCCTTCCCCGGCGGATCCTCGTGCGCCTCCAGGACGAGGGCCCACAGGCGCCGGTTCGTGCAGCCATTGTCGACCTGGACCGTGACGACGGGCTGTGCGGGATGGCGACCGACCTGCGGACGCCCCGCTGCCGTCTGCCGCGCGAACGTCCGCATAGCGGTCGTCTTGCCCGAGCCGGACGGCCCCAGGCAGCCGATCGCCATCCTGCGACCGTTGCCGGCGGCGAGACCGGCCAGACGCGCGCGGTCGAATGCTGCGATCACCCGCTGGTGTGCGGGATGCGGCACGAGGTTGGTGTCGAACTTGGCGGCGGCCTGGACGGCCGCCTCCACCTGAGCATCTTCGGGATTGGCGGACCCGGTCTTCGGAGTCAGCCAGTCGAGCGGGATCTTGGAGACGGCCATCAGGCGTGCTCCTCCATGACTTCGTCCTCATCGGTCGGGCTTTCCCATTCGATAGCCATGAGGTCGCGGAGCAGCGTCGCGGATTGGTCCTGCTCGACTTCGCCAACACCCGCCTTCCCGTTGCGGGTCTGCGGCGCAGCGGGATCGATCAAGGCGTCGGTGCGGTCGTCGCAGGGTTCCGCCTCGATCACGCCGGCACGGCCGTCGTGTCGCGCGGGCGCGAACTGGTGGTCGATCTCGGTCATGTCGGGCGATCCGTCGCGCGTCATGCGCGCCACCGCCCGGCGCTCCCGCAGCGACATGCTGGGCGCGAGCTCGTTGATGTGCTCCACCAGCGCGTCCCTGGCGAGCAGCTGCTCCTCCTCAGTGGAGAACGCCATGTTGCGGGCCTTCGCCCATTTGCCGATCTGTTTGTGCTGGTAGAGGGACAGTCCATCGGCATAGGCGATGTTGGCGGCTTCGAACTCGAGCCAGCCATGCTCGGGCACGAAGGCGTGCACCCGCAGCAGGTTGGCCGTATTCCGCTTTACCTTGACGGTGGCCCACGCCGCCTCGTCGCCGAGGCCTGCCGCGCGAGCCTTGCGCCTCCGGCGCGGTTTGGGCTTGTCGGGGGCAGCCTCGAAGTCGTCGACCACGCCCGCGGCCTGAGCGCCGGCAAGCGCATCAAGCGCCACCTCCACGTTGGTCTCGTGGATGTAGCGAATGCCATCGATGACCATCCCCTCCCGGTTGAGGCGGATGCCGTAGAGCGTTTCGCCGGTCAGGATGGCGAACCGCGAACTGTTGGTCATCATGTGACGGCCATGCGCTTCGAGCGAACGGGACCAGGCGAGTGCCGGCTGCATGCCGATCCCGGAGTGGACGGTGATGTGGTAGACAGCGATGAAGTGCTCGATGAGCTCGCGCAGCTCGGTTACGGTTAGGCAGGCCTCCTTCTCCGGATCGTATCCGAACTCGCGCATCAGCTTGGGCGCGAAGGTCGCGCCCGGCATCTTCTCGATGACAAAGGTCTTGATCGTCCGGAACAGGCGCTCGACGATCGCCTTGTCACGGGCGTGCCGCACGCGGGCGAAGCGAAGGGTGGTTCCGACATCGAGCAGCGCTTGCCCGAACGCCAGCGAGGTATAGTTGGAACCGCGGTCCACCACGATCTCCTCGAACCTACAATTGATCCGTTCCAGGATCGGGTGCTTCTCGAGCAGGTCCTTGGGCACGGTCTTGTATCTGTTGGCCGCGCGGATCGTCTCGAGCGCGGTGTGTGACGTCGGCGGCTCGAACGACAGCAGATACCCCACGATGCAGCGGGACTTCACGTCGACCAGGATGCACAGATAGGGCCGCCCTGCCGGGAGGCCGCGCTGCCCATCGAAGCAGGCGATATTGTCGAAGACGGTGTCGTCCATGACACCGAGCTGGCCGATCCGTTCGGCGTCGAGTCCCCGCCCCGCCCCGTCCCAGTTCTTCTTCGCTGCGGTCTCGCCGTATTTGCGGGCGTAGTGATCGCGATCGAGTTTCTCCGCGATCCGACGCCGCAAGGTTTCGCGGCTCGGGCGCGTGACATAATCGGGGTGGTCGCGCGCAACGCCCGCGTTGAGCGCCTTGATGTCGCTGGTCAGCCGCGCGAGGCTGTCGACCAGGCGGATCCCAATGCGATCGTAAAAATATTCCGCGGCCTCATCGAGGATCGGCTGCGCCTTGGGGTGAACCCGGCTGGCGCGCTTCACCCGTCCGGAGCGCGACATCAGGTCAGCGACGGTGATCGTCTCGGGATCGCCTTTGAACCATGTCCGGACCGTCTTCGTCTCCGGGCGATCGCCGAACTTCTCATCGAAGCCATGCTTCTTCCACAGTTCGGTGATCTTCTTCGACAGCCTGGGATCGTTCGGGCCAATGCCTTCCTGTGCCAGTTCCCGCACCAGCGTCCACCGTGCTCCGGCCATCGGGTCCTTAGAGAGGGCTTCCTCATCGTCGTAGCCGGTCTCGAATGTGCCGCAGGTCGTCCGATGGACCTCGACAAGACTCTCATCGCTGAGCGCCCGCTCCGCCCACAGCGAGTCCGGCATCAGTTTGGCGCCCGGCGCGCCTTCGACGGGCACTTGGAAGGGACCGCCGGTGTTGAGGTTGCGGATGAGGAGTAGCCCGTCCCCGAGCGCCTCCTCAAACCTGAGCGGAATGGTCTCCCCGTCCTTCTGATATTCGAAGGAGCGGCCGATCAGGTTCCGGACCTCGTGATCGGGCTTGGCATCGTTGGAATTGAAAGCAGTCATGTTGGTCTCCATGCGCGCGGTTGTCCGGGCTTCTCCCGGCGCGCGCAGGAGGCCACGTCATCTGGATGTTTGTGGTCTGCTGCGCGTCCCGCTCGCGTGGCGCCGCATCGCTCCCGCGCTCAGGCGGTGCGTGTCGGCTCAGGTCATGGATTGGGACGTGGTGGATCGAGAGCGAGGAGCTCTCAGGTTTTCGGTCCGTCCGGCCACCGGGGGACGGACCGTATCAGCTGATGGAAGTCGTTTGCGCCGTGATCAGGCGCCCTAGCGATGGCGGCGATTGAAGCGGATGGACGGCAGTCCGCGCGGAGTGGGCCCCATGTTGCGGACCAGCGACGAGTGCCCGAGCGGCTTGTCGAGTTCGATCTCGACGATCTGCCGCACCATCATGGCGCAGGCGATCGCGAAGCCGTTCACCTCGCTGCTGTGCAGCTGGGCCGTGAAGGTGCCGAGCTGCACCGGACCTTGCGACAGGATCTGCGTCGCGAGGACCGACAGGCGGTCGGGCACGTGGACGCCGCGGCATGCGTAGATCCGATCGACGTTCGCCTGGAACTGACGGCTGCCGAGCGAGGACGGCACGATCTGGACATAGTCCCAGCCGAGCGCCTCGGCCGCAGCCTTGGCGAGCAGCCCCTGCGTGAATGCCTTGGGGTGGAAGAAGGCGGGCCAGCTGTCCTTGCATTCGACCAGCTGGCGAGTGCCGTTCCTCAGCAAGCGGGCACGATCCGGAAAGCTCGCGGCGCGCTCGCCGTCCACCCTCGCCTCGATCATGAACGGTTGCGGCCGACTGTCGATAACATCGGCGACCACCTCGTCGTGCTTCTCGAGCAGCATTTCGGTGCGGCCTTCCACCGCATGCCCCTCGCGGTATCGGTATGACGGCGTCTTGACGACGCTCGTCGATCCGCTTCCCGCTCCGATGGTGCGGATGGAAGGTCCGGCGATCGGGTGGATGAGGCGGAGGTTGGTAACGATCGGCTGGTGTTGAGTGCTGAAGGCCGTGGCCATGGTGTGTCCCCTGTTCAGGCGTTGGGCGAATCACACGATCGCGCTCGCGGCGGGGCTGGCGGTCTATGAGGCGGTCCTGCCGCTGCTCACCGATCCCGCACCGCTGCGGCTCAAATGGCCCAACGATGCGACTTACGCCGGGGCCAAGCTCGCGGGTATTCTCCTCGAGCGCGAGCGGGACGCGCTGGTGGTCGGGATCGGCGAATCGTGAAACGTTGTCCTTACGTAATCTGGCAACCCGGGACGTTCAAGTGTAAAACGATGTGATGACGAGTTTTGTGCGAGCGTGCTTGTCGATTGTGAAAAGGTGTCTTAACGGGTCTCATGGTCAAAGGCGGTCCGCTCTCGGATGAGGAATTGGGGTTGCTCCGCCGTGCCTGGCCTGATCGGCCGCGGGACGACGAGGCGGCTCTCCTTCGCTCCCTTCCTCTCGCCCGGCGCCAGAAAGCATTGGCCAGGCTGAAGGCGCTGCTCGAGATCGAGGATGCGAGGCGCGACAATCCGCGCGGGCATGCGGACATGAAGCGGATCGCGGCGGATGCGGGACTTACGTCCGATGGGTTGTTCGCAATCCGGCAGAAGTGGGCGGCCGCCCGGGAGTTGTCGGCCATCGTGCCGTATCTGGGAAGGGCCGAGCGCCAGCCTACACAGCGCAGCGATGACGATCCGGTGGTTCTGGCGGCCCGTCGACTGATTGCCGAACGGCCCGAGGATTCCGACTCGGTTCTGGCAAGCGCGCTTCGGCAGGAGTTCGATCTCTCCGCTCCCGTTCTCGTTCGGTTGGTGCGACGCCTTCGCCGCGACGATGCGACCGATCCGCAGCGTATCGGCGCGGTGTTCGGCCGCGCCCTGCTGCTGGACGTGTGCGCAATCGATCGAGTCACATTGGGTGACGACCCTCGAATGATCCTAGTGGCCCTGGTGGTCGAGCGTGCCAGCGGATGGATCCTCGGTCATCAGGTGGTGGCAGCCGGTGACGACAGCCTTGCAGCGCAGGCAAAGGCCGTAGACATGGCGCGCACGCTGATCGAGCGAGAGCGGATAGACGCGCCGGATGGATCTGCGGCTGCCTATGTCACTCTCGGCGACGGGCCGTTGTTGCACGCGGCCGCCGAGGCTGCACTCCACCTGAAGCGACAGGGCGTCGATTTCGCCGTGAACAGCTTTGGTCCGCGCCGCTATGGCAGCCGGCTCGTTGCCCTGCTCGGCAAGCGTCTCGGTCGGCTGTGGTGGCGACCTCGTGCGTCCGCGCCGGATGACGAGCCCCCCGCAGGGGCCGGGTCCGCGATGGATCTTCGTGACGCGGGCATCCTCGTCGGATCTGAGGTGGCCGCTCACAATGCGGAGGTGATCGCCCGTCTGGCCGAGGGTGGGATCAAGCCCGGTTGGGGCTCGGCCAAGGGAGCCATGGCCGGCACCCTCGAAACCGTTGGCGCCATGCTCGAGGGCAGGATCATTCCTGTCGTTCGCTGATCCGCTCGAGCGCCGGGAGGAGGCGGAGGAGCGCCGCCTTCCCCAATCTTGCGAACGGCGACGGACCCGTTTGGTCCCCTTCCTTTGCGATGGCCGCGAGATACTCAACGGCCTCGTTCATGGGCACGGGATCCCGCTTCGGGTCCACGGTCGCTCGTGACTCAGCCGGCCGACCGACCAGCCTGGGACGGAGCTTGTATCCACCCAGCGAGGTGCCGAATAGCGCCGCCGTCGCCCGCCCGCAGTTGTTCGCCCTCAGCTGGTGCAGGCTCAGTTCCGCGCCGGCTTCGCGCAAGGCGACGGAGAGGCGATCCCATCCGGGCGTGGTCGCGTAGGGCATGCAGATCGAGACGCGGGCGCCGGTGGGCCCGTCTGCCATGCCTGGAAGCCGCCCAAGGTCGTCACTTATCGCCTCGGCGAGGGCCTGCGCGACATGGCCTGCGTTCACTGCCTCGGTGGTTCCCGACAGTCCCAGCAGGCGAGCGCCGGGCCCATCGGCGACCACCACGAGGTGGGGGCGCACCGCGTCTTCGCCGGAGGTGACGGCGATGTCGGTCACGGTGACGTCCACCAGGATGTCATGGCCGATTGCACGCAGCGTCGCCCGCCGCGTCGCCGCCTTGCGTTCGCGCACATATTTGTTGATCGTCGGATAGGTAGGCGAGATCAGGCCCGCTTCGTCGGCCCGCCGGTCCACTTCCGCGGCGATCTCGACGATGGTCGCCGCCGGGTTCGCGTCGGCCACCCTCTCGATGATGGCGAGCACCTCCTTGGAGAGCGTCGTCGGCCGCGAGCGCCTGGTTGCACGGATAGTGATGTCCTCGGCGCGCCGACGGGCGTTCCAGGCGCGGGCGAGCAGGTCGATCTGACGGTCGTTAAGGCCGAGCGCCTCGCGCGCCTTCCGGCGTGCGGCGGGACCGCGGCTGCGCGAGAACTCCTCGATGACCTCAATTCGATGCAGCACTTCGGCGCGGAGCGGCGGATCGACGAACGAGAGATCGACGGTCGAAGGATCGAACGACATGGGTGGTCTCCTGCATGAAAATGCCGCTCACGCGCGGCGGCGAATGCGGGAATTTCGACGTCCCGCGGCGTATCTCGACGATGAGCACGAAGTCCGCGCCAGTTGGCGCGGGTGTGACCTCGCGTGCTGTTCAGGCTTTCCGATCGCTCTCGAGCGGCGGCATGCTGTTCAGCACTTTTTCTTCGATCTGGAGGCACAATCCCGTGCCGTCAGCACGGAAATCCCCTCAGCTGCTGAGCTCCGGCGCAGCCAGCGTTGAGGCTGAGGCTTCGCTTGAAGCGGCCCCCGGCCGGTAATAACTTGAGATCCGGCGGAGGTCGGCAAGTTGCCCCATCGCAAAGGGGCAAGAACATGAACGATGACGCCGATACCAGGAGCAGGATTGCGCTAGGAGGATTGGGAAGCCTTCTGGCGGCCGCGGGGGTCGGCATTCTGTCGCCTGGGTTCAAGGACGCGGTTCTTGCCGGGCTGAATCGCTGGTTGGACCTCGGCCTCTATCTCGAAGCGCCGCCTTGGGTTGGCGCGCTGATGGTTCTGTTCGGTGGCGTCCTGCTGCTCCTCGCCTTCACCGGGCAGGGCCGGCTGGAGCGGGCAATGATCCGGCTCTTCGACGGCCGTGGATCGACCATCGGCACTTTTCTCGCTGTGAAGCATGTTGGCTTCGCCCCGGTCGTCCGAGACATCCGCCGAGAGGAGCTACCGCCGGACATTGCGAGACGCGACCTCCGCCACCTTCAGGTCGACCTGAGCCTGGAGCTCCAGGCTACGCCTCCTGGGCTGGAGGCCGCTCTCAGCAAGCAGCTCAGGATGCCCGACCAGATCACCGCCATCTTGGGTGTTAATCCGGACGCTGATCTGGGCTACTGCGGCGTCATCCACGCGCCCTTTCAGCTGCTTGCCGGCTATCAGCTGGCGAGCTGGATGCGGCTGCGGAGCTTCGAATGGCACCGGCACGACCACCGGTGGACCGCGCTGACGGCCGGACCGGGACCAGACCTTGGCGTGACGACCCAAAGCGAGCCGATCGGGTTTGGCCCGGAGGTCGCGATCTCCGTAGAGGTAAGCTACGCGATCGCTGCCGCGGAGATCGCCGCGAGCGTGCCTGCCGCTGGGCAGTTGATCCGGGTGACCGTGGCCGCTCCGGCGCTCGACTGCATCACGCATGAGGGGCAGGTCGCGGAACTCGCTCGGCAATTCCGGGACGCTCTCGACGCCGTTCGCGGGCTGCCGGCTGGAGCCCGGGTGCACGTCTTCTGCTCGGCGCCCATGTCGGTCGGCTTCGCCTTGGGACGGATCGTCAGTCGAACGCTGCACCCGCCGGTGCGCGTCTACGCATATGATAGGAACGCGCCCAAGCCTTACCCTTGGGGCATTGAGGTGAACGGAGCGCCCGGCGCTGGACAAGTGGTCAGGAACTGAGATGGCAATGCACGATATGGCCGCGGACCTGCTGTCGTTCCACGATCAGCACGTGAAGCTCGACTCCGAGTCCGAAAAGCGCCTTGTCGAGGTGCGGACGACGAATCTCGACCGGATCCGCAACGGACTGGGTGACCTCGGCAAGCCCGTGTTCAAGGCATGGCGCAACCAGGGCGGCTACGCCATGGGCACAGTGATCAATGACCCGGCCGGCGAGAGTAATCACGACATCGACGTGGCGTTGATATTCGAGAAGGACGACCTGCCGACGGGCGCGCTTTCGGCTCGCCAGCGCGTGCGGGATGCGCTTTGCAAGCGCGGGACGAACTTCCTGCACGATCCTGAAGCGCGCACCAACGCGGTGACGGTGTGGTATGCCGACGGCTACCATCTCGACTTTGCCGTGTATCGGCGTTCGACCGCCATCTTCGGCATCACGACGCATGAGCACGCCAGCACGGAATGGGTCGAGCGCGATCCAGCCGAGGTGACGACCTGGTTCCAGAAGGCGGTCGAGGACAAGTCGCCGAAGGCCGATGCCTGGGGCAATCTGCCCGCCGTCAGGGCGAACCAACTGCGGCGAATAGTTCGACTGGTGAAATGGTTCTGTCGCTCCCGCACCTCTTGGAACCTGCCTGGCGGCATGATCACCTCGGCGCTGGTGGTCGAGTGCTACCGCCCGGATCGCGATCGCGACGACGTGGCGCTCTACAACACCCTCGCGGCCATCGAGTCCCGCCTGCGGATCAGCTGTCAGGTCTGGCACCCAAACGGTGGCGGACGCGAACTCACTGGGAAGGCCGAGTATCTCAACCAGGTAACTCTGATGAGGGACAAACTCGCAGCGAACATGCCGAAGCTGGCGGTCCTCTTCGAACACGGCTGCACCCGCGAGAAGGCACGCGCGGCTTGGGACTGGATCTTCAATCACATGTTCTGGGCAGGCCAGGAGGTGCTGGAGGAGGCCAGGCTTGCAAAGGCGGATACGGGCGTCGGCGGCTATTGGGTCCGGATGGGTTGCGACCTCGCCAAATCCGAGCGTGGCCGCATCATCTCACGGTATCGTGGGCAGGTGGTGCCGAAAAACCTCGGACTTCGCTTCTTCGTGGAAGATACCAATGTGCCGCCGCCGTTTTCGATCCGCTATGACATAGCCAACAAGGGCGACGAGGCACGTCAGGCGCAGCAGTTGGCCTGGTCGGGTGAGGCTAACAGCGACGATCCGCAATGGTGGACGAGCACTGCTTACAAAGGCAATCACACCATGACGTGCAACGTCATCAAGAATGGCGTCACTGTCGCGACGGCCACGATGATGGTTAAGATTGTCGGCGGCATGTTCCGCGGCCGCCGCTGAAGCCGGTGTCATGCGGTCCAGGCGTGGGTGTTGACGCCTCCTAGCGCTTGCACGGTGTTCAACTCGCCCTCGTTTCCAAAGCGTCCTGTCGACGCTCGGCTGATCGGGGTCCGAGGTCCTTTTTGGGCTACCGACTGGCGGTTGAGAGCGTCGCCAGATCCTGCTCAGGGCGAACGGGTCGCGCTCCAGCCTTTCGCTCCGAATAGCGGTCGACCAGCTGAGCTGCATGCGGGCGCATGAGAACGGTGATGCGCACCAGCTCCTCCATCACATCGACGATGCGATCGTAATAGCTGGAGGGCTTCATGCGCCCCGCTTCATCGAACTCCTTCCAAGCCATCGCGACTGATGATTGGTTCGGGATGGTGAACATCCGCATCCAGCGGCCGAGCAGGCGTAACGTGTTGACCGCATTGAACGACTGGGACCCACCCGACACCTGCATCACCGCGAGCGTGCGGCCCTGCGTCGGGCGCATGCCCTTCATCTCCAGCGGCAGGTGATCGATCTGCGCCTTCATGATGCCCGTGACCTGGCCATGTCGCTCTGGGCTGCACCAGACCTGCCCCTCCGACCACATCGAGAGTTCGCGAAGCTCGCGCACGGCGGGATGATCGTCGCCCTTGATCTGATCGGGAAGCGGCAGGTCCGACGGATCGAATATGCGCGTTTCGGCCCCGAACAGCTGTAGCAGGCGTGCAGCTTCCTCGGTCGCCAGACGGGAGAAGGAGCGCTCCCGAAGAGATCCATAGAGCAGCAGGATGCGGGGCGGTTGTTGATCGTCCCCGATGCCGCCGGCGGGCCTGCGAATGACATAGGCCGGATCAAGTGCCGGGAAGACATCCGGATCGCTCAAGGTGCGCAGGCGGCTCATCCAAGATCCTTGACGAGATAGGTGGCGCTGGCCGGACACAGCGAGGCGAATTGCGCGGTTGAGGCAATCTCCGGCGGCACCCTCCCACGGTCTGCATCCTGATAGCCGATCGCATGGAAGAACGACGCTGCGCTCGTCGTGAGCAGGTGAAGACGCTGGACGCCATCTCCAACCGCCGCAGCTTCAATCGCGGCGACAATCTTTTGGCCGGCGCCATTGCCTCGCCGATCGGCGGAGATCACCACCGATCGCAGCAGTCGCTCCTCGCCAGATCCTTCGATTCCACCGAAGCCGAGAAGCCCCTCGTCGTCAGAGAAGCGCCAGAAAGTGCGGCCCGGCTCGGCCAGGTCGCTGGTCGGCAATCCCTCCGGCGCGAGTGACGCTGCCAGTTCGGGCAATCCGTCGGCAGCGACCGGCGTCATGATGACGTTCATGCAGTGACGCCCCGCTCATACCAGCCACGGCTCCTCTTCACTATTTTCACCACCGAAAGCATCACCGGCACCTCGACCAGCACCCCGACAACGGTTGCCAGAGCTGCGCCAGAATTGAGGCCGAAGAGGGAGATCGCCGCCGCGACGGCGAGTTCGAAGAAGTTGGAGGCGCCGATGAGCGCTGCAGGCGCCGCGACGCACCAGGCGACGCCGAAGCGGCGACTGAGCCAGTAGGCGAGCCCGGCATTGAAGTAGACCTGGATCAGGATCGGCACCGCCAGCAAAGCGATGACTAGCGGCTGCTCGATGATCTGCTCTCCCTGGAAGCCGAACAGGAGGACGAGCGTGGCGAGCAGCGAGATAAGGGATATGGGACCGAGCTTTGCCAGAAGATCGTCCAGGGCTGACTTGCCTCCCTTCGCCAGCGTGGCCCTCCGCAGCAGCTGCGCGACAATTACGGGCGCAACGATGTAGAGGGCCACTGATAGAAGCAGGGTCTCCCACGGCACCGTGATGGCTGCTACGCCGAGCAGCAGCCCCACCAGCGGAGCGAAGGCGAACACCATGATGACGTCGTTCAGCGCGACCTGGCTGAGCGTATAGGTGGGTTCCCCGTCGCACAGGTTCGACCAGACGAAGACCATGGCGGTGCAGGGAGCGGCCGCGAGCAGGATCAGCCCTGCGATGTAGGAGGAAATCTCCCCGGACGGCAGCATCGGCGCGAACAGCCAGCCGATGAAGAACGTGCCCAGGAGCGCCATCGAGAAAGGTTTCACCGCCCAGTTGATGAAGAGCGTGACGCCGACGCCCCTCCAGTGCTGCCTGACGCTACCGAGCGAGCCGAAGTCGATCTTGAGGAGCATCGGGATGATCATCAGCCAGATCAGCACCGCGACGACCAGATTGACGCGGGCGACCTCCGCGGCAGCGATCGCTGCGAACGCTCCGGGGAACAGGTGGCCGAGGGCGATGCCTGCGATGATGCAGAGGGCGACCCAGATGCTAAGGTAGCGCTCGAACGTGCTCATCGTTGGGCGCTGCGCCTCGGATGCAAGGGTCGCCATCAGCGCACCCGCTGGCCGGCGGCGTCGACGACCTGCTCACCATCCTCCTTGGCGAAGGCGCCCTGCTGTGACTGGGGCAGGATGTCGAGGACGACCTCGGATGGACGGCACAGGCGCACGCCCAAAGGCGTGACCACCAGCGGCCGGTTGATGAGGATCGGGTGCTCCATCATGGCGTCGAGAATCGCCTCGTCATCCAGGCTCTCATCGCCAAGGCCGAGCTCGGCAAAGGGGGTTCCCTTCTCCCGTAGAAGCTGGCGCGGGGTCAGGCCGGCGCGCTCGATCAGCTGCACCAGCATTGTGCGCGAGGGCGGTGTTTTAAGATACTCAATCACGTGCGGCTCGAGCCCCGAATTCCGGATCAGAGCCAAGGCATTTCGTGACGTGCCACACTCAGGGTTGTGATAGATGACGATGTCGGTTGCCGTCACGTCGTTCGTGTTCATGATGATCCTTCAGCAGCAGGTCAGTTCGGCGAGGAGTGGCTCGCAGAGCTCCGCACGGGCCTCACAGCAGTCCTTGATCAGGAATACGGTGAGCTGACGCAGGCCCTCGAGACTTGCTCGGTAGATGATCTGGCGGCCCCGCCGCTCGGACGTGATCAGGCCGGCGCGCGATAACACCGCCAAATGCGCCGACATCGTGTTCTGCGGCGTTTCGATGAGCTTGGCTATGTCGCCCGCGATCAGCCCATCGGGTTCGTGTCGGACGAGCATCTGAAAAACGCGAAGCCTTGTTGGCTGCGCCAGTGCGGAAAGCGACTCGACAGCTGATAAGATATCCATACATCCGGAATAGTTGATGCGATGCTCGCGTCAACATGGATCCGGAGCAAGCGAGACTGGATCGGATGTCCGCGGGAGCCCCTACCCTTCGGCTTTGCGCCAAAACCAGCCATCCACTGTGACTTCACGTATGATCAAAAGCAGACGCTCAATCTATCAGGGTGGACCGTTGCCCTACAGCCGAGCCGCGCGCGCCGAGCATCGCGTCGGTAACGTGTCCGGCCAAAAGGCATCTTGACGCACTAGGATGCCAGTGTTGATGCAACAATCGACGTCGAGGAACACAGGAGCAGGGTAGCGCTGCGCGATCGACCACCCTGACGCGCGCGTTCCACCGCCGCAGTCGTAGATTTTCGTCTCAGAGGGCACGTCAACTGTTTGCCATTGAAATCACGGCGTCGAGCAGGACCTTTACAGCCGCGACGGCCGGGCCTTCGACCAACATCCCGCACTCCAGGTTGGTCGACTTCGATCGCCTCAACAGGTTCGCCGAGCCCACATAGGCGGCGACACCGTCGGCTAGGACGATCTTCGCGTGAAACGTCTCGTTCGCGCTGTCGGCGCCGCCGTAGTCGATGATGCGCGTCGCGATTGACTCAATCCGCTTCCCCTCGGCGCCGCATGAGAGGAGCTGCGTCGCGTCGCGGAGCACCAGCATGCGTTCGGTCGCGGTTGTCGCCTCGAAGAGGTCGGCCGCCCAAGCCGCGCCGACCCGGTCGATATAGGGGATCATGATGGTGAAGCGCTGGCGCGCGAGACCGGCGACGTGCTGGAATGCGTCCGTCGTGCGGGTGAGCGCGACATATTCGCTGGCGATGTCCGCGGCGAGCGCGCTGGCGAGCCGGCTTGGCTCGGGCGGCATGGTCACCACGAGGCGGGCCGTAGCCTTCGGCGATACGAGAATCTCTCCCGGCATCAGGCGATGCTGGGATCAAAGTAGCCGACGAGGTTCGGCGCAGTGCGGGGTTCCCACTCGGGGCCCTTGCCCCCCTTGAGGACCGCGCGAGAGAGCAGCAGGTTAGAGGCGATGCAGCTCACCTCGGATACCATGACGCACGCCGGGCAGGCGGCGCCGCGCGAGTCGCAGAGGCTGCCCGATCCGCAGCGCAGGGTCCTTGGGTCGAGCGCGCGCTTGAGGAACGCCTCGGCGTAGTTGCGCCACATCGCCGAGATGTTGCCGAGGTCGGGCGTCATCCCCTTGCGGTAGATCACGAACGACAGGTCGGCGGGGAATATGTGCTCGCCGATCCCGTCCCGGTCGACGCCGGAGGTGTCGGCGAGCGAATGCATCATCTGGTGCGAGAGCGTGTGGAGCAGGAGGTAGACGTAGGCGGGCAGCGTGCGGGGGTAGCCACCCTGGCCCTCGCGGTCCTTGAACTCCTCGAGGAAGGGGCCGAAGTCGGCGTAGCGCTCGAGATACGCCCGCCCGGCATGGTCAGCCGGCGCGTCGACGATCTGATTGGCCTCCAGCCAGCGCAGGACCCGCGCCTCGTCCAGACGGAAGTAGAGCGCCTCGTTGAGCTGCTGCGTGACGTAAATCGGCCGCTTGTTGTCCGCGATCGGCAGCTGGTCGAAGGCCTTGAGCCGGACCGGCATGTCGACGCGCTGGCCGTTGTGCTCCCGCTGGTAAATCGGCGTCGCCGAAACGCGCGTGTAGCCGAAGCTGAACTCGCAGATCGGCAGTCCGCGGATCAGGACCAGGCGCTCCATGCCGAGGTGGCTGAGCAACGACCCGACGGTATGCTGGTATTTCGCCTTACGGGTCGGATCGTTCACCACGTCGGTCAGCGCGACGTCCGGGTCCATCACGTCCACGGCTGCGTGCCGCGTCATTGCCTGGTCGATGTGCTCCCGCACGAACGCGTCGTGCTGCACCGTGAGGCGGATCGGGTCGTAGCGGCGGGTCCAGTCCTCGCGCACGGCGATTCCCTGCAGCACTGCGGGGCTGCCGAGCTGGCCGCGTTCGGCGATGCCTTCGGCGAACCACGTCTCGCGCAAGTCGGTCGCTGCCTCGCGGTGCCGCCTGGCGGCGTCGGCCCGGCCGGAGGACTCCGCCTTCTCCGCCATGCCCATGTAGGTCTCGTATTCGTCCCACTCGCCCACGCGCGTCGGGTCGGCCTCGACGCGCTTGCGGATCTCGTCCTCGGAGGGCTCGGCGAACGGTATCTCATGTATCTTCGCCAGCCTGGCGACCAAGCCGTCGCGCCGCTTCGGCGTCATTAGCTCGACGACCGCGCTGTCCTCGAAGACGATGAAGCTGGTCCGCTGGACGTAGAAGGTCGAGTTCGCCCGGTAAGATACCGGGAGCATGTTGACCTCGATCCACTGGAACTGCCGGCCGCCGTCGTTCTGCTGGATCTGCAGGCGCTCAAGCGTGTCGGGGTTCGCCTTCTTGAGCGCCCGCGTCTCGCCGCAGCCCTCGCAGACGTATCGCCATTCCGAGAACACCGGGGCCGCGTTCCGCAGCTTGAAACTAGACGATCCGCAGGTGCACATTTTGATCTGCCGAGCGGTGCCGGTCTGCGGGTCGAAGTTGTAGTTGAACGGGCTGAGCGGCTCGATGTCGCCGGACCAGTGGGCGTAGACCACGTCGATCTGCGTCCAACGGGCCTCGTGGCCGTTGCACTTCCTCGGCAGCGGCTGCCTCGCTTGGTCGGCGACGCTGTCGAACTCGCGCGTCGAGCCGCAGATGCCGCATCGGTAGAGGAGCGGATAGGGGACATATCCGACCTTGTCGGGGCTCGTCATCTGGAAATCGGTCCGCTGCACGCGCGCCTCGCCCGACTTTGAATCGCGGAACGGGGTGTCGAGGACGAGTTCGGGCAACGCGTCGGGCAGCACCTTCATCACCCGGTCGCGCCAGTTGGTCACCGCGTCGTTCAGGTTCTCAAAGATCAGTTCGATCGTCGTCGGCTTGAGGTCCTTCGCCTCGTTTGGCAGCGGGACCGAGCGGCAGATGCCCTTGCCGCCCTCCCACGTCATCAGCACGCCGGGCGCGTAGGAGCCCGCGATCTGCACACGCGAGCGCGACATCGTCGGGGGTTCGAGGGGATCGGGATCGATCCGCGCGGCGCCGATCGACGAAGGTCGCCGCGCCGGAGTATTGCGCCAGTCTTTTCCAGCCTTGTCAGCCATCGCTTCCCCCGTCCGCGTCGAGTTCCGAGGCGCTCCCGCGCTGGGTCCTGATCTCCTTCATCACCTTCGCAATGTCCCGTCGGTCGACGTCCGCAGACCTGCCGCGGGCCCGCGGATCGCGCATCGCCGCGACGATATAGCCGGCTTCGTCGACGTCCCGCAGCGACGTCATCGGCGGCTTGAAGACCGGCACGTCGGTCCAATAGTCGCGCAGGCTCGGTATCGTGGCGAGGCTCGAGA
>JAIETR010000026.1 GCA_019745075.1 Qipengyuania sp. | reverse complement strand
GCCAACCCAAAGCCATTCCGATGGGTCAAATCCGCCGACGAAATCCTCGCCGCCGTCAAACGCTTCTGTCAAAAGGCTGACCTGACCTTATGTGGCGAACTTTAGATTCAGGTGACTAGGACGCGATGGCATTGAGAGTGCCACCCGCGCTTGCCGCCACCGCCGCATTATCCATCTCCGCATGAGATAAGTGCTCGCAGGCTCTCGGCCGGGATCACCATGCCTCGCCGTCCTGCGGGGTTTCGATGCCAGCCAGGCGCATGACGCTGGCGATTTTCACCAGACGGCGCGTGCCGATGCGGACAGTTTCAAGCTGTCCGCTGACGACCAACTCGGCCAACTTGGTCTTGCCGATAGCTAGCATCTTTCCGGCTTCGGCTTGGGAACAAAGGATCGGTTGCATCTGCAATCTCCGTCATGGCCGGCGCGGGGTTGCGCGGGCTGTGACGGCGGTGAACGGCCAAATCGTTCCGGCTAACAGCGCGGGTTATGTGGAAAGTTTTGGGGGCGGATTTACCAGCCCTTCGCTGAGCAAAGCCTTTGCCCATTCAAGCGGGTGTTGCCGCGCCACCCCGGACTTGAAAGCAATATCCACTTGCGCTCGATCCATGCTGTCCGCGCTGGCTTGCTGAATGCGTTGGCGAAGCTTTACCAATTGTTGGACGTTCACTCGGACAGGCCAAGGCGATTCATTGATTAGCTTTGCGGCCAACTGTGCGGCTGGCTCGACATAGGGCCGTTTCCCCTCTGCTTTGCAATGCCGGACGCAGCATTCCATCACGATGGCCATTTTCCCCTCAAACGCGAGTTGCATGTCTGATGCCGGCGGCTTTCCACCCTGTGGCTTTCGACTGGGGGTAAATGTCGGACTTATCGTGCCGTGGTCCGCGTCCACGATAGCCGTCTGCACGGCGATAAGCGGCTCTAGCGCCGCGTAAGGTATTCCTTGCCTGGTCAGGTAGCTCACCAACGCGTCCATCGCATCGTAAACGCCCTGTCGTCCGCCGTCGCCCCGATTCAAAAACTCTTCCGTCGCCGCCGCCAATTGCTTATGCAATTCGTCGAACGCGGCAACCCGGCCGGCGGTTTTGCGTTGGCGGGCGAGTAATTCCCTTCGGGGCCTAATGACAGTTTCGCCTGTGGTCGGATCAATTTCCCAAACCGGCGGACGCTTGCCCGCCTTGCTCACTTGCCGCCTCTCGCCTTGCGGATCGGCACCACCTTCGTGTCAGCCGCGCCGCCGTGGCAATAGCGGCCCCATGCTTCCATGAGCTTCGCGCGGGCGCCCGGTTGATTAGGCGTGCCAAGGTAGGTTGTGCGCCGATATGCGGCCTGCACGGCGTCTGGCGTCTTGTGGGCAAGCGCCGCTTCCACCACGGCATCGGGAAAGCCTGCGTTCGCCGCCCAGTCGGTAAACGCGGAGCGGAAACCGTGGACGTGGAAAGGCTCGCTCGCATCGCGCAGCACCTTCAACAGCGTCATATCGGACATGGGCTTGCCGCCAACGCCGGGGAACACGATTTCCGTATTCGCCAATTTCAGCGCTTTCGCCTTCGCAAGCACTGTCAGCGCAGCGTCGGACAGCGGGACAATATGCGCCTTGCCGCGCTTCATGTGATCGCCTGGAGCCGTCCACAGACGAGCCTCAAGGTCGAATTCGGTCCATGTCGCCAATCGGACCTCTTGCGAGCGCACCCCGGTCAAAATCAGCAGCTCAAGTGCCAAGCGTCCAAATGATGGCTTCCGGCGCAGAGCGACGATGAATGCCGGCACCGCGACATAGGGCATGGCCTTGCGGTTTCCCCGTTCCTTCACCTGCCGGGGAAGGCCGCGCCCGGCTTTCAGGCTGCCGCTGCCGGATGGGGCTTCTCTGGATCGCCAGCCCTTTGCATGGGAATAATCCAGCACCGCGCAAATCCGATTGCGCACTTGGCGGGCGGTTTCGGGAATTTCCTGCCAGATCGGCGTCAGCACCGCGATTATGTCTGCCGCCGTGATGCCGCCGGTCGGACGGTCGCCCAATTTCGGGAAGGCGTAGTTTTCCAAGCTGGCGAGCCATTGGCGGGCGTAGATCGTGCTTTTCCAACCCACTTCGTTTTCCGCGTGATAGGTTTTGGCGGCTTCGCGGAACGTCACCTTAGCGGCGGCTTCGCCCTTCCGCTCCGCCAGAACGTCGCGCTTTTCGACCTTGATGGCCCTCCGCAGCTTGACCGCCTCATCGCGGGCATCGGCCAGCGCCAGCAACTTTGCGCTACCAACGCCGATATCCTGCCGCTTACCGTCACGCTGCAACCGGCACAGCCAATAGGCGCCACCGCGCTTGTCCACTTTCAGGATCAGTCCGTTGCCGTCGCTGTAACTCCCCGGATTCGCTAGCGCGGCCTTCACCGCTACCGCCGTCAACTTGCCCATAAGCTGCTCCCACACTTACGCGGCCTTCGCCGCGAGGGGATAAGTGTGGGAGGGAAAGCGTCCTACCACACTTTACTCCCACACCTTAGCGCGGTTGCGGACGGCTGGCAACAGGCTTGGGCGGGCTTGTGCGATCACCTTACACTAGGGAATATCGAGGAATTTCGGGGTCGGGCGGGTTTCGACGGGAGAGCGCTTGGTGGACAGGGCTGGATTCGAACCAGCGTACGCTTGCGCGGGCAGATTTACAGTCTGCTGCCTTTAACCACTCGGCCACCTGTCCACAGGGCTCGCAATTCGGTGCTGGGAACGGGCCCGCGGAGGGGCCCTTCGCCGAGAGAGGCGCCCTTTGGCGAAGCGGTGCTTGCCTGTCAATGGCCGCGCTGGCAGGGGGCGCGGCATGGCTAAGGGCGACAGGAAACGCGCGCTGCGCGGGCGTGCGGGACGGATGCAGGGCGGCCGCGGCAGCGGCCGGGCGAGCAGCGGGCAGGTGCGATTGTGGGGCCGCCACGCGGTCGAGGCGGCGCTCGGGAACCCGGCACGTCAGCACCGCAAGCTGTGGGCCACGCACGAGGCCGTTGCGTCGCTAGACGGCGAACTGCCGGCGGATTTTCCGGTCGAGTATGCCGACACCCCCGATCTCGACCGGCTGGTCGCGCGCGACGCGCCGCATCAGGGTCTCGTGCTCGAATGCGCCGCGCTCGAGGACATCCATCTCGACGAGGTGCTGAGCGGCAATCCGGCGCGCCCGATCGTGGTGCTCGATCAGGTCACCGATCCGCACAATCTCGGCGCCGTGATGCGCTCGGCCGCGGCTTTCGGCGCCGCGGCGCTGGTGACGCAGGACCGCCACGCCCCGCCCGAGGGCGGGGTGGTCGCCAAGGCGGCCAGCGGCGCGCTCGAGGTGCTGCCGTGGGTGCGCGTGGTCAATCTGGCGCGCGCGCTCGAGGAGATCGCCGCCGCCGGATATTGGCGGATCGGCCTGGCGGGCGAAGCCGGCGCCACGCTGGGCGAGGCGCTGCCGGCGGGCCCGGTCGCGCTGGTGCTCGGCGCCGAAGGACCGGGGATGCGGCCCAATATCGCCGGCCATTGCGACGCGCTGGCGCGGCTTCCGATCGGCGATGCGGTCGAGAGCCTCAATGTCTCGAACGCCGCCGCCGTCGCGCTTTACGCCATAGCCAGCCGCAGCTGACGGCGAGAAGCCGCATCGCCCCTCCCGAGGCAATGCGGCCCGAACTCCGGCGACCCCGACGGGCGGGGCCGCCTCGTCAGTTCACCGAATCCTTGAGGCCCTTGCCCGCCTTGAACTTGGGCTGGTTCGACGCCTTGATCGCCATCGGCTCGCCGGTCCGGGGGTTGCGCCCGGTGGAGGCCTTGCGCCTGGCGACCGAGAAGGTGCCAAATCCGACCAGCCGGACCTCGTCGCCCTTCCTGAGGGCGGTGGAGATCGAATCGAACACGCTCTCGACGGCGCTCGCGGCCTGGCTCTTGGAAAGCCCGCTGGTGTCGGCAACCGAGCCGATCAAGTCGTTCTTGTTCATTGTTCAGCACACCCCCTTGGTCGAAAACTGACGCTGCGCCAGGCGGGACTCGCCGCGCATGAAGCGGCGAGGTTGAGGGGCTTTTGCCGTCCGTGTCAAAGGCAAATCCCGCCGATTGCCGCCAATCCGGCGCGGAAAATGCAGCACCGGGCGGAAACCGGTCCGGATCGAGACGAATCCGCCGGTCAGTGCGCGGTCGGCGCGGCCCCGGATGTCGGGCCGGGCGCCGGCGGCGGCTGGCTCGACAGATCGTCGGCCTCGGTCCATTCGATCGCCTCGAGCGGGCCAACCAGCGCACGCCCGAGCACTTCGTCGACGTGGCGGACGGGAACGATCTCGAGCTCCTCCCTGATGTTCGCCGGTATCTCGGCGAGGTCCTTCACGTTCTCCTCGGGGATGAAGACGGTGGCGATGCCTCCGCGAAGAGCGGCGAGCAGCTTCTCCTTGAGGCCGCCGATGGCCAGCACCCGGCCCCGCAGCGTGACCTCGCCGGTCATCGCCACATCGGGCCGCACCGGCACGCCGGTGAGGGTCGAGACGATCGAGGTCACCATGCCCACGCCCGCGCTCGGGCCATCCTTGGGCACCGCGCCTTCGGGCAAATGGATATGGATGTTCTTGCGGTGGAACAGGCTCGGCTTGATGCCATAGGCCGGCGCGCGCGCCTTCACGAAGCTGAAGGCGGCGGCGACGCTCTCGGTCATCACCTCGCCCAGCTTGCCGGTGGTCTTGACCTCTCCCTTGCCGGGGGTGGTGACGCTTTCGATGGTGAGGAGTTCGCCGCCGACCTCGGTCCAGGCGAGCCCGGTCACCGCGCCGATCTCCGCCTCCTCCTCGCCCATGCCGTGCTTGAACTTGCGCACCCCCGCGAACTCGCCGAGATTCTCGGGCGTGATCGCGATCGCGCTGTCCTTGCCCTCGAGGATGCGGCGCAGGCTCTTGCGCGCCAGCCGCGCGATCTCGCGCTCGAGCGTGCGCACCCCGGCCTCGCGGGTGTAATAGCGGATGAGGTCTCGCAGGCCCGCCTCGGTCAGCTCGAACTCGCCCGCGGCGAGCCCATGCGCCGCGACCTGCTTGGCGATGAGGTGCCGCTGCGCGATCTCGACCTTCTCGTCCTCGGTGTAGCCCTCCAGCCGGATGATCTCCATGCGGTCGAGCAGCGGCTGCGGCAGGTTGAGGCTGTTGGCGGTGCATACGAACATCACGTCCGAAAGGTCGAAATCGACCTCGAGGTAGTGATCCTGGAACCTTGCGTTCTGTTCGGGATCGAGCACCTCGAGCAGCGCCGAGGCGGGGTCGCCGCGGAAATCCTGGCCGAGCTTGTCGATCTCGTCGAGCAGGAACAGCGGATTGGCCTTGCCCGCCTTGCGCAAATTGGTGACGATCTTGCCAGGGAGCGAACCGATGTAGGTGCGGCGGTGGCCGCGGATTTCGGCCTCGTCGCGCACGCCCCCCAGCGACTGGCGCACGAACGCGCGCCCGGTCGCCTTGGCGATCGACTTGCCGAGCGAGGTCTTGCCCACGCCGGGCGGTCCGACCAGGCACAGGATCGGCCCCTTGAGCTGGTTTGTCCGCGCCTGAACCGCGAGATATTCGACGATCCGGTCCTTGACCTTCTCGAGCGCGTAGTGATCGGCGTCGAGCACGTCCTGCGCGCGCGCGATGTCCTTCTTGAGCTTCGACTTCCTGCCCCAGGGCAGGCCGAGCAGCACGTCGAGATAGTTGCGGATGACGGTCGCCTCGGCGCTCATCGGCTGCATCGACTTCAATTTCTTGAGCTCGCCCTCGGCCTTGGTGCGCGCTTCCTTGCTGAGTCTCGTCTTGGCGATCGTCGCCGCCAGTTCGGCGAGTTCGTTGGTCTCCTCGTCGCTGCCGCCGAGCTCGTTCTGTATCGCCTTCAATTGCTCGTTGAGGTAATATTCGCGCTGGTTCTTCTCCATCTGCCGCTTCACGCGGCCGCGAATCTTGCGTTCGACCTGGAGGACCGAGAGCTCGCCCTCCATGAAGGCCATCACCATCTCGAGCCGCTTCATCGGGTCGGGCTCGGTCAGCAGCGCCTGCTTGTCGGCGACCTTGACCGCGATTCCCGCGGCGATGGTGTCGGCGAGCTCGCCGGCATCGTCGATCTCCTTGAGCGCCTGACCGCCTTCCTCGTCCATGTTCTTCTTGAGCTTGGCATATTCGCCGAACTGTTCGACCACCTGGCGCATCATGGCGGTGATCTCGGTTCCGTCGGCGCTGCGCGCGGGCACCACCGACACGCGCGCGGAGACATAGTTGCCGGCATCTCCAAGCTCTTCGAGCTTCACGCGCGCGCTGCCCTCGACCATGACGCGCACAGTTCCATCGGGCAGCTTGAGCATCTGCAGCACCTGCGCCACCACGCCGAGGTCGTAAAGATCCTCGCGCTCGGGATCGTCGCAGGCCGGGTCGAGCTGCGCCACGAGCGCGATTTCCTTGCCGCCCTCCATCGCCGCTTCGAGCGCCGCGACCGATTTCGCGCGGCCCACGAACAGCGGCACGACCATGCCGGGAAATACGACGATGTCGCGCAGGGGGAGGAGGGGGTAGCTGCTGTCCATTTGATCCGATCCGATGGGGCGCGCCGGGGCGCGGCCTTTCCAGGCAATATGGGAAGTCGCAGCGCGTGCTGCAACGCATGCGCCGGCCTCACCTGTGGACGCGGGTGGCGCAGCCCAATGTCAAAGAGCGATGGTGATCGTCACCCGGTCGGGCGTGGTTCCGGCGAGCGCGGCGATCTGGGACTTGCTGGCGGCCACGAGCTCGGTCAGCCGCGCGGTGCGCAAGTCGCCGCCGCCGCCCCCGAACTCAGCGCCTATCGAGAGCGCGGGCAGATCGGCCGCCGCGTTGCCCGCGCCGATCTGCAGCTCCGACACCGCGACGCCGAGACCCTTGGCGAGCGTCTCCAGGCTGCCCAGCCGCGGGACGGTGCGCCCGGTTTCCCAAGCCCAGATGCTCGGCGTGCTGATGCCCGAGCGCTCGGCCAGCTCCGCCCGTGTAAGGTCGCGCGCCAGCCGCAGCTGCTTGAGCCGCGCCGCTAGGGTGCGGGCGGCGGTACGCTGGACGGGCGCGTCCAATTCGTCTTCGGCGCGTTCGGTCTGTTCGGCATGCGCCGCCTCGCCCTTGGCGCGCACGGCGTCGATCGTCGCCTGCGAGAGATGGGCGTCGAGCCGGCACCCGGCCAGCTTGTCCCCCTGCCAGATGACATGCGCCTCGACATCGCCCGCCTCGGGCAGACCGACCGCGATGAGCTGGTCGAGCGTCACGCCCTCCTCGGTTTCGAGCAGCAAGCCGCGGGCCGAGATATCGCGCACGAGCACCGGCTGGCTTTCACCGTCTCCGCCGCGGGCGGTGGTCGCGAACAGGCGATGACGGCGGGTCTCGCTGCGGCGCTCGTTCTCGCTGGGCCAATCGGGCATATTGTTCATGTCACTCCCCTTGCCGCCAATTGCCTCAACAAAGGCCGGCGTCAACCGAAACCGGGGATGTTGAGGCCGGGGGGCAGACCGAGGCCGCCCTGGAGCTTCTGCATTTCCTCGGCCGATTTGCGGTCGGCCCGGTCGCGCGCGTCGTTGAACGCCGCCGCGACGAGATCCTCGAGCATCTGTTTCTCTTCCGGCTTCAGCAGGCTTTCGTCGATGACGACGCCGAGGATGCGGCCGCGAGCGGTGGCGCGGACCCTGACCAGCCCGCCGCCGGAACTGCCCTCGACCTCGACCGTGTCGAGCTTGGCCTGGGCCTCGCCCATCTGCTTCTGGATCGTCTCGGCGGCCTGCTGCGCGGCGGCCAGCATTTCTTCCATCGACTTCATGACTGCATTCTCCATTGCCGGGCGCCGGGGGGCGGCGCCTCGCTGTCTTCGATCGGTTCAGCCTTGGGAAAGGCGGCGAGCGCGGCCGCGACCAGCGGGTGCTCGCGCGTCCGCCGCGCCGCTTCGGCGCGCGCGGCCTCCTCGCGCTCGACCAGCGTCGGGGCGCCGCCCTCGGGCAGCTCGTCCAGCGCCCAGCGCAGCCCGGTGGTGTCGCGCAGCGCGTCGCGCAGGACCGCGCCGATGTCGTCGCGGAACTGGCCCGGGCGGCTGTAGCGCAGCAGGCCGGGCTCGACCGAGACCGGTCTGATCTGAAGCTTCATGATGCTTGCCGCCAACACATGCTCGCGGCGCTCCACATCGCGCACCAGCGCGGCGAAATCGAGCGGCGGTGCGGTGCGGTCCTCCGCGGCCACGGTCGCCTCCGGCCGCGCGGCCGGCGGCGCGGCCGCCAGTTCCTCGAGCCGTTTCGCCAGCCTGCCCGGATCGGGCAGCTCGGCGGCGTGCAGCGCGCGCAGCAGGGCCATCCGCGCCGCGGCGAGCGGATCGGGCGCCTCGCGAACCTCTTCGTGGCCCTTGAGCAGCAGTTGCCACAGGCGGTGCAACTGCGGGGCGGACAGCCGCTGCGCCCATTCGAGCAGCTCGGCGCGCTCTTCGGCGCCTGGCGCATCGGCCTCGCCCGCGACCTGCGCCACGGTGATGCGGTGGACCAGGTCCAGCAGCACCCGCATCAGCGAAAGCGGCTCGACGCCGAGCGCGTATTGCTCGTCGAGCGTGCGCAAGAGCGCTCCGGCATCGGCTTCGAGCAAATGCCCGAGCATCCGCCGCCGTGCGCCCTTGTCCGCCAGTCCGAGCATCTCGCGCACGCGGCCGGCGGTCACGCGCGGCGCCCCGCCCGCGCCTTCGCCCGCCAGATCGGCATGGGCAATCGCCTGGTCGAGGATCGACAATCCGTCGCGGACAGAACCTTCGGCGGCACCGGCGACGAGCTGGAGCGCCTCGGTCTCGGCCTCGACCCCCTCCCGCGCGCAGATGGCGGTGAAATGCGCCGCCAGCATATCGACCGGGATGCGGCGCAGGTCGAAGCGCTGGGTGCGGCTGAGCACCGTGATCGGCAGCTTCTCCACCTCGGTGGTGGCGAACAGGAACTTCACATGCGCGGGCGGCTCTTCGAGCGTCTTCAACAGCGCGTTGAAGGCGTTCTTCGAGAGCATATGCACTTCGTCGACGATGTAGATCTTGTAGCGCGCGGCGACGGCGGCATAGCGGACCGCGTCGATGATCGCGCGCATGTCGTCGACGCCGGTGTGGCTCGCGGCGTCCATCTCGATCACGTCGATATGCCGGCCCTCGGCGATCGCGACACATGGCTCGCAAACACCGCAGGGATCGATGGTCGGGCCGCCCTCGCCATCGCGCCCGATGCAATTGAGCGCCTTGGCGATCAGCCGCGCGGTGCTGGTCTTGCCGACCCCGCGCACCCCGGTCATCAGGAAGGCGTGCGCCAGCCGGTCGCGCTCGATCGCGTTGGCGAGCGTGCGCACCATCGCGTCCTGCCCGATCAGTTCCGAAAAGGTGCGGGGGCGGTATTTGCGCGCGAGCACGCGGTAAGGTTGATTGGAAGCGGTGGTTCCGGGCGTATTTGACGGAGGCGCGGGGGGCGCCGGCAATTCGCCGAACATGGCATTCTGACCCGCCGCTTCGAGTTCGGAGGCGCTCGGCCCACCCCCTTCGGGTTCGGACGCCCAGGGCAAGCGGTCGGTGCTGTCGGGTGAATCGCCCATGCCGCTCAGTTAGGGCCGATGGCCCTGAATGTCATGCCGCATGCTGTGGGTAAGAAGGAACCGGCCGACCCGCCGCAACCCGTTGTGGCTGCTTCCTTCCGGACCTGACCAGGTTGGCGGACGCAAGCGTCCGACCGGCTCCCGTACGGGCATATGGCGGCAGCGAGGCGGAAAATCAACCTAGCGGAAATTGTCCGCGTAGGCTTGCAGCTTGAGCGCCCGGGGCGGCGTCGCGTGGATGCGGGCGGCAATGCCATGTTTCGCGGCGTAGGCCCTCGCGGCGTCCTTGTCGGGGAAGGTCAACCGCACCTGCGCCTGTGTGTCGCCGCTGCCGGTCCAACCCATCAGCGGATCGGCGCGGCGGGCTTCGGACTGCTCGAACTCGAGCACCCATAGATCGGTGAGGGCCTTGCCCGATTGCATGGCGTTCCTGGGCTGCTGAAAGATTCGCGCGGTCATCGGAGTACCCTAATTCAGCCTCCGCTCTTGGCAAAGGCGTTCTTCGTCTTGAGGCTCGGCGCCTCCGTCCAGGGCTGCTCGGGCCAACGGTGCTTCGGATAGCGGCCCTTCATCTCTTTCCTCACTTCGGCCCAGCTGCCGCGCCAGAAGCCGGGCAGGTCGCGCGTCGCCTGGATCGGACGCCCGGCGGGACTGGTCAGCTTGAGCAGCAGCGGCACGCCGGTCGGTTCGGGGCCGATCATCGGATGCCGGTCGAGCCCGAACAGCGCCTGCGCGCGAACCTCGACACTGGGCGCGTCGTTGCCCGCATAGTCGATGGGGTGGAACGTTCCAGCCGGCGATGCGAACTCGCGCGGCGCGAGCCGGTCGAGCCGCTGGCGCTCGTCCCAGTCGAGCAGGCCCAGCAGGCCCTCGACGAGCTTTCCGCGCGGAATGTCGAGATCGCGGCGCCCGGCGAGCAAGGGGGCGAGCCAGAGCGTGGCGCTGTCGCGCAGCCGGTCCTCCGAAAGCGCGCCGATCCCCGCGAACCGGGCTCGCGCCAGGACGTCGCGCGGCAGCAGCGTCCCCAGCTTTTCGACAGCCTTGTCCACCAGCAGCGCGCGCATCGCCTCGGCATCGGGAGCGGGATCGGGCCCGCTCGCGAGGACGATGGCGCCCAGCCGCCGCTCGAGCCGCGCTTCGATCCGCTCGCCGGTCCAGACAAGGACCCCGCGCCGCTCGATGCGATCCGCCAGCCAGCGCTCGATGTCGCTCTCGGCGAGCGGGGCCGCCGCGGCGATGCGCGCGCCCTTGGCCTGCCCCTGCGCGTCGCCGACGACCAGGAACTCGGCCCGCGCCAGCGGCGAGGCGGGGTCGAGGACGAACCCGCGCCCGCCCGCGGTGAGCCAGCTTTCGCCGCTGGCATCGCGGCGCCGGGCGACGAAGTCGGGGCGGCCGGCCGCGAGCAGCACGCCGAGCGGCGCGTCACCCCCGCTCCCGCCGCCAGCCGCGCGGGCCCAGCCGGCCGCCAGCTTGCGGCTGGCCTCGGCCCGTGGACTGCGATCGGCATTCCAGCGCGCCAGCCGCGCCTCGAGGTCCTCGCCGCGCCCGCCGAGACCGCGCTCCTGAAGGAGTAGCGCCAGCCGCGCTGCGGTCTCGGCGGCGCCGTGCTCGGCGCCGAATAGCACCATCGCGGCAGCTTGCGGATCGAGTGGCAAAGCGGCGAGCGCCAGCCCTCGCCCGGTTATCCGCCCGGCCCCGTCGAGCGCGCCCAATGTCTGCAACTGGGCGCGCGCCGCTGCGACCGAGGCCTGGGGCGGCGGGTCGAGCCAGCGCAGCGCGGCGGGATCGGAGCTGCCCCATTGCGCGGTCCGCAACACCAGCGGCGCGAGGTCGGCGGTGGCGATCTCGGGAGGGTCGAAGGCGGTGCGGCCGGCATGGGACGCTTCCTCCCACAGCCGGTAGGCCGTCCCGGGGCCCTGCCGTGCGGCGCGGCCGGCGCGCTGCGCCGCCGCCGCCTGGCTGGCCCGCCGGGTAACCAGGTGCGTGGTCCCTGCGGCTTTGTCGAACTGGGCATGGCGCGCGAGCCCGCTGTCGACCACGACCGATACGCCGTCGAGCGTCAACGAGGTTTCGGCGATGGCCGTGGCGAGGACGATCCGCCTCCGCCCCCGTGGATCGCGGCGGATCGCGGCGCGTTGCCCGGCCGCCTCGACCTGGCCATGGAGCGGCAGCACCGGCGCATCGGGCAGCCGAGCCGCCAGCCGCTCGCGCACGCGCTCGATTTCGCGCACCCCCGGCAGGAAGGCGAGGATGTCGCCGTCGCGCTCGCGCCACGCGGTCAGGATGGCGGACGCCATAGCGTCCTCGACCGGCGCGCCGGGCGAAGAGCCGAGCCAGACCGTGTCGAGCGGATGCGCCTTGCCCTCGCTCTCGATAACCGGCGCCGCCGGTCCCATCAGCCGGGCGAACCGCGCGCCGTCGATGGTTGCGGACATCACGAGGACACGCAAATCCTCGCGGAGCACCTCCCGCGCCTCGAGCGCCAACGCCAGCCCCAGATCGCCATCGAGATGCCGCTCATGCGCCTCGTCGAACAGAACGGCCGACACGTCGGAGAGCTCGGGATCTTGCAGGATGCGGTTGACGAAGATCGCCTCGGTCACGACCAGGATGCGCGTTCTGGCCGACTGGCGGCTGTCGAGCCGGGTGAGGTAGCCCACCGTCTCGCCCGCTTTCTCGCCGAGCAATTCGGCCATCCGCTCCGCCGCCGCGCGCGCCGCCACCCGGCGCGGCGAAGTCATGATCACCTGCCGCGTGCACCACGGCTCGCGTATCAGGGCCGGCGCGACTGCGGTCGTCTTTCCGGCCCCCGGCGGTGCAATTAGAACTGCGCCGGGACTCGTGCCCAAGCTCGCCAGCAAATGCGCCAGCACGTCCTGAACGGGTAGCTCGAGAGTCAACTTATCGACCCGGCGCCGGTTCGGCGGCTCAATCGATCAAGCGATCGGTCCGATGGAGCGATTCACGCCGCCGCTCCAGTTGCAGCAGGACATAGCTGATGGCTGCGACACTCACGCCGCCCCAGAACATGAACTGGGCTAATGCATCGCTCATTGTTCCGCTTCCCTATCGCATTTCTCGGCGATCTTCAATTGACGCTCGACATGTCGGACATAGGGAGTGCGAAGCTCAGGTGGAACCTCCTCGACCCCCTTGATCGCGTTCACCGACTCATAGGCAACGGCGCAGCGCGTATTATCCTCGAAAAACCTTTCGGCGAGCGGGATGGCTGCGGCGAAAAGACCGCCGCCGAGCAAAATTTCGAGAACCGTCCTGCGAAGTGACTTCGGCTCGCGGGCATTTTCAAGCGACCGTCGCCTCGCCACTCAATATCCCCGCGCCACGGCAAAACGCGCCGCCTCGGCCATCGCCGCGCGGGCCCGGCTTTCGGGGAAGATCGAAATCGCGTCGATGGCGCGCTGGGCGAAATGGCGGGCGCGCTCGCGGGTGGCGACGACGGCGTCGTATTTGGCGATCAGGCGGATCGCTTCGGCGAGGTCGGCGTCGCTGGTGCGGTGGCCACCGATCGCCGCCTTCCAGAACGACCGCTCGTCCTCGGTTCCGCGCGCATAGGCGAGGATCACCGGGAGCGTCATCTTGCCCTCGCGGAAATCGTCGCCGCGGGTCTTGCCCATCGCGGCGGCATCCGAATCATAGTCGATCGCATCGTCGACCAGCTGGAAGGCGACGCCCAGGTTGCGGCCGTATTCGTCGAGCGCGTTCTCCTGGTCCTCGCCGCATTCGGCCACCACCGCGGCGATGCGGGTGGCGGCGGCGAACAGCGCGGCGGTCTTGGCCCGGATGATCTGCAGGTAGCGGCCCTCGCTGGTCTCGATCCTGCGCTGGGCGGTGAGCTGGTCGACCTCGCCCTCGGCGATCACCGCGCTGGCGTTGGAGAGTATGCGCAGCACCTTGAGGCTGCCGTCCTCGACCATCAGCTCGAAGGCGCGGCTGAACAGGAAATCGCCCACCAGCACCGTGGCCGGATTGCCGAAGACGATGTTGGCGGCCGCCTTGCCGCGCCGCAAGTCGCTGCCATCGACCACATCGTCGTGCAGCAGCGTGGCGGTGTGGATGAATTCGACCGCCGCGGCGAGCTTGTGCTGGCGGGTGCCGTTGTATCCCACCAGCTCCGCCCCCGCGAGCGTGAGCATCGGCCGCAGCCGCTTGCCCCCGCCCGAGATCAGGTGCCCGGCGAGCGCGGGGATCAAGGGAATTTCGCTCTGCATCCGCGCCAGGATCACGGCGTTGACCGCGTTCATGCCCTGCGCGGCGATGGCCAGCATCGGCTCGAGCGAGGGCGCGGGCTCCACCCTGTTGCGATCGGGGCGCGGGAGGGGCACGATGTCGGCGGTCATGGCTGGGCCGGCCTCTCGCGCAAGGGTGGGCGCTTGGCAAGCGGGGAAAGCTTGCTAGCGTGGCGGGCGATGGACGAGCCCATAGACCATGAGCCGAGCGACGAGACCGATCCGGTGCTTGGCGCCTACCGCAAGAGCATCGACAATATCGACGCGGCCCTGATTCACATGCTGGCCGAGCGCTTCCGGATCACCCAGGCGGTCGGGCGTCACAAGGCGAGGAATGCCTTGCCCGCCGCCGATCCCGCGCGCGAGGAACGGCAAATCGCCCGCCTGCGGGCGCTCGCGGAGCAGGCCGAGCTCGATCCCGAGTTCGGCGAAAAATTCCTGCGCTTCATCATCGAAGAGGTCATTCGGCACCACGCCCAGGTCCGCGACCACTGAGAGGCGCTGTTGCCGAAATGCAGCACTTAGCGCGGGTTAGCGGGCGAAGGAGCATTTTGTGGCGCGCGCGCTTGAGTTGGCCTGCGGCTTGGCATAGGGAGACCGTTCGAATTCACGTAAGGGGACATGGAATGAAGTTTGGTAAGGTCACCCTCGCCGCTGCGGCGATCACCGCCGCTTCGGCTCCGATCGCCGGACAGGCGATCGCAGCGGAGCGCACCGCGCAGCCGGTTTCGGGCGAGAACGAAATCGGAGGCGGGCCGATTGGCATCCTCATTGCGCTGGCTATTGTCGCACTGGCCGTCGGCATCGCCGCTACCGGCGACCAGCCGTCGAGCCCCTGACCCCGCAGATGGCGATTTAGACATGACGGGGCCGGATTTCCGGCCTCGTTTTCGTTGGTGCTTGTAGCAATCCCGTGGGATTTGGGCGATCTGCGCCTGACGAACGAGCGTCAGGTGGCGCGGGGAATGCTGAGTCGGACCAGCAGCCCGCCCAGGTCCTCGCTCTCCTCGAGAGTAACCTCGCCGCCGTAGATTTGCGCCACGTCGCGCACGATCGCCAGGCCGAGGCCGGTGCCGGGCTTGCCGGTATCGAGCCGCGCGCCGCGATCGAAGATGCGCGTGCGCTCCTCGGGCGGGATGCCGGTCCCGTCATCCTCGATCCAGATTACGCAAAGTTCCTCGTCCGGTTCGGCGTCGATGGTCACGAACACGGTCCCCCCGCCATATTTGGCCGCGTTCTCGATGAGGTTGCCGAGGATTTCGTCGAGGTCCTGGCGCTCGATGCTCACCGCGGCGCCGCGCGGGCCCGCGACGTCGATGCGCGCCTCGGGATGGAGCCGCTCGACCGCGCGCCGCACCGCCTCGGCGCTTTCGCACACGCTGGTGCGGGCATGGCCGGCGGCGCGGCGTCCGACCGCGCGGGCGCGCGCGAGATGGTGCTCGACATGGCGCTGCATGGTGCGCGCTTCGCGGACCACCGTGTCCGAGAGATCGGGGGCGCGCGCGGTGGCGGCATTGGTCACGACCGTCAGCGGGGTCTTGAGCGCGTGGGCGAGATTGCCGGCATGGGTGCGCGCTTCGGCGGCCTGCTGCTCGGAATGCGCGAGCAACGCGTTGACCTCCTCGACCAGCGGCTGGACTTCGAGTGGCAGCGGTTCGTCGATGCGGTTGGCGCCGGTCGTGCGCAGGTTCTGGATCGCGGCCCGCACCCGCCTCAGCGGCCCGAGGCCGATCCAGCTCTGCAGGACCGCCATCGCGAACAGGCCGAGCCCGAGCACCGCGAAGCTCCACACCAGGATCGCGCGGATGCGAGCGATCTGGAAGTCGAGTTGCTGGCGGCTGGCGGCGACGGTGAACCACCACCGCGTCTCGCTGCCGGGCAGGATCACCGAACGTTCGGCGAGCCGCAGCGGCTCGTTCCGGAACTGGTCCGAATCATAGATGTGGATGTGCTCGTCGATGTGGTCCGCGCGCATGGTCAGCGAGCGGTCCCACAGGCTGCGGCTGGGCCAATGCTCGTGCCCGGGGCCGCTGATCTGCCAGTAGAGGCCCGAATTGGGCTCGAGAAAGCGCTGGTCGCCGAGCGGGCGGTTGAAATAGACCTCGCCGTCGGGCCCGATCTCGGCCGAGGCGATCATCGCGGTGAGCATGTAGTCGAGCTGATCGTCGAAGTTGTTCTGGACCAGAGTGGTGAGCGTGCGGTCGAGCGCGAAACCGCCGGCGAGCAGGAGGACGAGAATCCACCCCGCGGCGATGGCCATCATCCGCCCGGCGAGGCTGCGGCGCGGCAGCGCGCTTACCTCGGCCGCGGCATCGTCCTGCGCCAGATCGCGCGCGCTCTCGGCGGGATCAGCCGCGGGGCGCGTCGGCGGGATCGTCGAGGCTGTAGCCAAGTCCACGGATCGTCGTGATGATGTCGGCGCCCAGCTTCTTGCGGATGCGGGTGACGAAGACCTCGATGGTGTTCGAATCGCGGTCGAAATCCTGATCGTAGATATGCTCGATCAGCTCGGTCCGACTGACCACCTTGCCCTTGTGGTGCATCAAATAGGATAGCAGCTTGTACTCCTGCGCGGTGAGCTTGACAGGCTCTCCCGCCAGCGTGACCCGGCCCGAGCGCGTGTCGAGGCGGACGTCGCCGGCGATCAGTTCGGAGCTGGTGTTGCCCGAGGCGCGGCGAATCAGCGCGCGGAGCCGGGCGATCAGCTCTTCGGTCTGGAACGGCTTGGCGAGATAATCGTCGGCGCCCGCGTCGAGCCCGGCGACCTTGTCGGACCAGCTGTCGCGCGCGGTCAGCACCAGGACGGGGAAGGTCCGCCCTTCCTTGCGCCACATGCCGAGCACTGTCAGCCCGTCGATCTCGGGCAGGCCGAGGTCGAGCACCACCGCATCGTAGTTCTCGGACGAGCCCATGTAATGCCCGTCCTCGCCGTCGGTGGACAGATCGACGGCATAGCCGGTTTGCTCGAGCGTGGATTTAAGCTGCTTGCCGAGGGTGGGTTCGTCCTCGACGATCAGGATGCGCATGGGTGGAGGTTCCCCCTGAGATAACTGGTCGGCGTCTGACGACCCGCTTGGGCTTTCGCGTGGAACGCGTCAACGCGGCGTGCGTTTCCCGGCGCGGTTCCTCACCAGCTCTTCTGGATGATCCGCCCGCTCCTGGCGTCGACATCGACGAACAGCACCCGCCCTTCGCGGATGAACTTGAGGCGGTAGGCCATCGCGGTCGAATCGTAGGCGAAACCGAGATATTCGGCATCGCCCATCATCGGCAGGATGCGCGCCTCGATCTCGCGCGACTTGAGGATGGTGCCGGCTTCCGCCTCCTTGCGCGCGGCCCCCTGGTCGCTGCGGGCTGGCTGCTCGGCGAGCGCGGAAGTCGCCGGTCCGCCGACGGCGAGCAGAAGCGACAGCGCGAAAAGGGCGGGCCTGGTCATCCGCGGCCCTATAGCGCAAACCGATTGATAGCGCCTGAATATCGCGCCCGGATCCCGTTCAGCGGGTCATTTCGTAGGTGACATCGACCGTGACCATGGTGGCGACGAGGCCGGGCTCAACCGGTGTGGCCTTGGCGTCGGCGGCCATCATGCGGGCTTCCATCGCCATCGGGATCGGACGGCCCGGGTTCGCCAGCTCGCTGATCCGCAGCAGCCGCACGCCCGAATAGCCGGCCCAGCGGGCATATTCCTCCGCCTGGCGTCGCGCCTTGTCCATCGCGGCCTTGCGAGCCTGTCCGCGCGGAGCGGAGTCGTCGTCGATCGAGAAACTGGGCCCGGAGATGTCGGTGACCCCCGCGGCGACGAGCGCATCGAGTACGCGACCGGTGTCGGGCACCTTGCGCAGGATCGCGCTGACCCGGTTGGAGGCCTGATAGCCGCGGAACACCTGACGCTGGCGGGCCTGGTCGTAATCGTATTGCGCGCCCAGCTCGATGCCGGTGGTCTGGATGTCGTCACTCGCGATGCCGAGCGATTTGATCCGCTGGACGACGGCATCCATCGCCGTGGCATTGCGCTGCATGGCCGCGACCGCGGTGGGCGCCTGCGTGGTCACACCGGCGCCGACGGTGGCAAGGTCTGGCCGCGCCTTGACGGTTTCGGTCACCGAAAGCTCGACCACCGGGCCCTGCGACTGGATCTGAATTTCGGCGGCGGCGGCGGGCGAAGCGGCCGCGGCGAGGATCGTGAGGGGAAGGATGATGCGGGTCATGGTGTTGCCTCCTTGCGCGCCATGAAGCGCCTGCCCCCTTACGCGCCGCTGAACCGGCTTGTTCCCATCGCCGCAACGCTTTAGCCGCAGTGGCGAAGGGGACGGGGTATGGCATTCAAGCGGTTGATGGCTGTGGCGCTCGTGTTGGCGGCGGATCCGGTTTTCGCGCAGAGCGCGACGGAGCCGGCGCCCGAACGCCGTCCCGCGCAGATGGAGCCGGTGCCCGAACGCCGGGCCGGTGAAGGCGAAGGGCCGTACCAGCGGCTGGTGATCCGCGGCGCGACAATGATCGAAGGCAACGGCGCGCCGCCGCGTGGGCCGGTCGATATCGTCGTCGAGGGCAATCGCATCGCCGCCATTCGCCCGGCAGGCACCCCCGGCCTTGCGATGAAGCCCGGGCGCGAGCCGCGTAGCTTCGACCGCGAAATCGACGCCGTGGGCATGTATGTCCTGCCCGGCTTCGTCGATATGCACGGCCATAACGGCGATCCGGAGAAAGCGCCGCAGCCGAGTTATGGCTACAAGCTGTGGCTCGCGCATGGTGTCACCGCGGTGCGCGGGGTTTCGTTCTATTCGGGGACGCCCAACCGTTCGCTCGAGGACAAGGCGCGCAGTGCGGCGAACACCATCGTCGCGCCGCGCCTGTTCGCCTATCTGACGCTTGGCGACGGCTGGGCCAAGGGGCCGGTCGACAGCCCCGCCAAGGCGCGCGAATGGGCGCGCTGGGCCAAGGGCGCGGGCGTCGACGGCATCAAGCTCTTCAATGGCTATCGCGGCGTCGAAACCGCCGAGATCATGGCCGCGGCTATCGACGAGGCGAAAAAGCTGGGCCTGGGCACCGTCGCCCACCTCGCCCAGCCCGGTGTAACCGAACTCGACGCGCGCCAAGCCGGGGCGCTCGGGTTGGGCACAATCACGCATTTCTACGGCCATTTCGAAAGCCTGATGAAGAACGGCCGCATCCAGAACTATCCGGTCAGCTACAATTTCGACGACGAGCAGGCCCGCTTCGGCGAAGCCGCGGAAATCTGGGACGAGATTGTCGAACCCGGAAGCCCGGAATGGATCGAATATCTGAAAGCACAAAAGGCGGCGGGCGTCACATTCGATCCCACCTTCACGATCTATTCCGCCTCGCGCGACCTGATGCGCGCGCGCAATGCCGATTGGCACGAGAAATTCACGCTGCCGTCGCTGTGGGATTATTTTCAATCGAGCCGGGTCAACCACGGCAGCTACTTCTTCGACTGGACGACGTCGAACGAGGTTGCCTGGCGGCGGTTCTATTCTTCGTGGATGCGGCTCATGAACGACTACAAGAATATGGGCGGCCGCGTGACGACAGGTTCGGACTCGGGCTTCATCTTCCAGATCTGGGGTTTCGGCTATATTTCCGAACTCGAAATGCTCCAGGAGGCGGGCTTTCATCCGCTGGAGGTCATCGAGGCCGCGACAATCAATGGCGCGCGGACCATCTACGATCCCAAAGGGGCGCCGCCGCCCTTCGGGCTGGTACGCAAGGGAATGCTGGCGGACCTGGTCATCGTGCCCGAAAACCCGCTCGCCAATTTCAAGACGCTGTACGGCACCGGCCACCAGCGCCTGAATCCCGCTACCGACAAGCTGGAGACCGTCGGCGGGGTGCGGTGGACCATCAAGGACGGCGTGGTTTACGATGCGCCCAAGCTGCTCGAGGATGTCGCGGCGATGGTGGCGGCGCAGAAGAACTAGGGCCCTCTCCCCTTGCGGGAGAGGGTTGGGAGAGGGGTCCGCCGCGCCAGCGGCGGCTGCGCCGCCGCCCCTCTCCCTCCGCCCCTCACGGGGCTCCTCCCTCTCCCGCAAGGGGAGAGGGCTTGCTATGCTCTTGCGAGCCAAAGCCAAGCCGCCTACCTCGCGCGCCCCATGGCGCAACCTCCGATCCTGAGCTGGGAAGGTCTCGGCCTGCAGCAGGGCGGCCGCTGGCTGTTCGGCGCCCCGCCCGGGCGCGGCATCGATCTCCACGTCGGCCCGCGCGACCGGCTGGCGCTGATCGGCCGCAACGGCGCGGGCAAGACCACGCTGTTCCGGCTGATCGACAACCAGATCGAAGCCGATCGCGGCCAGCGCAAGATCAAGCCCGGCACGCGCATCGTGCTGCTGGAGCAGGACCCCGACTTCGCTGGTCACCCCACGCTGATGGACTGGGCGCTCGCCGGCGAGCACCCGCCCGCAATCCACGAGGTCGAGGCCATCGCCGGTCAGCTCGGCATCGACATGACACGGCCCTGCGAAGGCGCGAGCGGGGGCGAACGGCGCCGCGCCGCGATCGCCCGCGCGCTGGCGCAGGATCCCGACCTGTTGCTGATGGACGAGCCCACCAACCACCTCGACCTCGCGGCGATCGAGTGGCTCGAGGACTGGCTGACCCGCTACAAGGGCGCGTTCCTGGTGATCAGCCACGACCGCACCTTCCTCAAGCGCCTTACCCGCGCGACGCTGTGGCTCGACCGCGGCGCACTGCGGCGCAAGGAAGTCGGCTTCGGCGGCTACGAGGCGTGGGAGGAGGCGGTCTACGCCGAGGAGGCGCGCGCCGCCGAGAAGCTCGACGCCAGGCTCAAGCTGGAAGCCCATTGGCTCGAGCGCGGGGTAACCGCGCGGCGCAAACGCAACCAGGGCCGGCTCGAGAAGCTGTGGCAGATGCGCGCTGCGCGGGCGGCGATGATCTCCGGCGCCGGGACCGCGAAGCTCAAGCTCGCGACCGAGGAGGACTTCAAGTCCAAGTCGGTGATCGTGGCGGAGAATATCTCGAAAAGCTACCCAACCCCCGTTCGTGTCGAGCGGAGTCGAGACACCAGCGCGCAGCCTCTCGACTTCGCTCGAGGCGAACGGAGGGAAGGAGAGGATGGTGGGGGTGCGGCGCCGATGCGCACTATTATCAAGCCCTTCACCCTGCGCATCCAGCGCGGCGACCGGATCGGCATCGTCGGCGCCAATGGCGCGGGCAAGACCACGCTTCTGAAGATGCTCACCGGCGAGCTGGCGCCCGACAGCGGCACGGTCACGATCGCCAGGACGCTCACCGGGGTCACCATCGACCAGCAGCGGAGCCTGATGAGCGCCGACAAGACCGTCCGCCAGGTGCTGGCCGAGGGCGGCGACTGGATCGACGTGCGCGGCAATCGCAAGCATGTGCAGGGCTATCTCAAGGAGTTCCTGTTCGATCCCGGCGTGGTCGATATGAAGGTCGGCGTGCTCTCGGGCGGCGAGAAGAGCCGGCTCTTGCTGGCCCGCGAGTTCGCCAAGGCGAGCAATCTCTTGGTGCTCGACGAGCCGACCAACGACCTCGATCTCGAGACGCTCGACCTGCTCCAGGAGGTCATCGCCGACTACGAGGGCACGGTGCTGATCGTCAGCCACGACCGCGACTTCCTCGACCGCACGGTGACGCTGACGCTCGGCCTCGACGGCAGCGGCACGGTGGACGTCGTGGCGGGCGGCTACGAGGACTGGGCGGCGAAGCGGCTGGAGCCAAACCCCTCGAAACCCGCTGCCGTTCGTGTCGAGCGCAGTCGAGACACGCCCGCGCCACCATCCAACTCGCGCGCCACCAAGCTCACCTTCAAGGACCAGCGCGACTACGAGCTGCTCCCCGCGCGGATCGAGGAACTCGAGGCCGCGATCGGAAGGGGCGAGGCGCTGCTCGGCGATCCCGACCTCTTCGCCCGCGACCCCGCCCGCTTCGCCGCGATCTCCCAGGGCATCGCCGCCGCCCGCGCCGAGAAGGAGGCCGCGGAGGAGCGCTGGCTCTCCCTCGCCGAGCTGGTCGAGAGCGCGTAACGCGCGGTGCAATGCGGCTTTGACGGAGCTCCACGCGGCGAAAGGTTAGGCTAAGGTTAGGGCAAAACGACCTCGCGCCGCGCCTATGCGCCGGGCAGGCGGTAGAAATCCGCCACCCGGTCGAGCGCCAGCCCGAGCACCAGCTTGCCCGAGCGCGCGGGCCAGGCGAGCGCGCGCTCCGCATCGGGCACGCTCTCCCCGGCGCAGGCGACTCGCCACAGCACATCCGCCAGGCCCTTGCCCGCCGCCGCCATGGCGCCATCGAAGCGCGCCTTGGCGGCGATCCTCCGCTCGCTCGGAGCCAGCCCCAGGTCCGCCCCGCCATCGACGCGCACCCCGTCCCACCGCATGGTGACGCAAGGCGCCAGGCCGGCACGCTCGTAATCGGCGCGCAGCCGCTCGCCGGCGTCGAACAGCCGCGCCGCGAGGTGCCCGCGCGCGTGGAGCCAGGCGAGCGGCGATTCGGCGAGATTGACGGTCACGCTGCGCCGGGCCCCCCTGGCCCCGCCGCGCCGCCGCGGCCCGGCCTCGGTCAGTTCGCGCTCGGCCAGTCTCCGCTGCATTCGCGATTCTCCTTTCGTTCCACGAATGCTCCCTTGCAATATCGAGGTTCATGTAGGAAAGAGAAAAAACCGTTTTGGTTTGTGGCGTTTTTTGTAGTCCTACCGCGCTGCGCGCTGCTTGAGGACAGGGGGCTCCCAATGATCAATCGCATCCGCGCCATCCGCAAGGACAAGGGCATGACGCTGGCCGACCTCGCCGAGGCCTGCGTGCCGCCGACCACGCCGCAGACCGTCGGTCGGCTCGAAACCGGCATGCGCACGCTCAGCACCAAATGGATGGACCGGCTGGCCAGGGCGCTCGGCGTCGAGCCCGAGCTGCTGGTGCGCGGCGAGGAGGCGGCGGCGGTCCAGATCGTCGCCACGCTCGGCGAGCGCGGTCCGGAGGCGCTTGCGAAGCCCCGCGACGCCCTGCCCCCCACGGCGCTGGGCGGCAGCGCGCCGCTGATGGTGCTCGCCATCGACTATCCCCACGGCGAATACCGCCCCGGCGACCAGCTCTGGCTGCGCGAGATCGACCCCGCCGACGCGGGCCGCGCGGTCAATCGCGACGTGCTGGTGCCCAGGAAGGGCGGACGCTTCGCCTTCGGCCGGCTGATCGACCGCCAGGGGAACAAGGTCGGCGTGCTCCCCCCCGGCCACGGCGAGAAGCAGCAGGTGGTCGAGGCCCCCGCCTGGATCGGCGTCGCCGAAATGCTGGTGCGGAAGCTCTGACGATGGGCGCCGCTTTCGCCCACCCTCCACACTGGCGCCGAGGATCCGCGCGCGGCGATCGAGGCCGATGCCGGCACGCTGGCGCTGTGGCGGGGTCTCACCCCGCTCGACCGCAACGAGTTCATCTGCTGCGTCGAGGACGCCAGGAAGCCCGAAACCCGCGCGCGCCGCATCGAGCGCACTCGCGAGGAGTTGCATGAGGGCAGGAAGCGCCCCTGTTGCTGGTCCGGCTGCATCCACCGCGCCGACAAGGCGCCGAGCAAGTGGCGGCAGGCGGTGCTGATCGAGGGTAAGCGGCGGCGCTAGCCCCACCGGCACTAGAAAGCCGGCCTCACGCCTCGCCGCGCGCGATCCGCTCCTGCCGGTCGGCGGCGCTCTCCGCGGGGACGAAGCTGTCCGACTTGAGGCCCAGCCAGATCAGGATCGGGGTGGCCATGTAGATCGAGCTGTAGGTGCCGACGAAGATGCCCATGGTGATCGCGGCGGTGAAGCCGAAGATCACGTCGGGCCCCAGGATCAGCAAGGCGACCAGCGTGATCAGCAGCGACAGGCTGGTCACCACCGTGCGGCTGAGCGTTTCGTTGACCGACAGGTCGAGCAGCTCGGCGATCGGCATCTTGCGGTATTTCATCAGGTTCTCGCGGACCCGATCGTAGACCACGATATTGTCGTTGAGCGAATAGCCGATCAGCGTCAGCAGCGCGGCCACGATGTTGAGGTCGAACTCCATCTGGGTGAGCGAGAACAGCCCCAGCGTCAGCGTGACGTCGTGCACCAGCGCGAACAGCGCGCCGACGCCGAACTGCCATTCGAAGCGTATCCAGATGTAGATCGAGATGCCGATCGCGGCGAGCACCAGCGCCAGCATGCCATCGCTGAACAGCTCGTCGGAGGCCTTGCCCGACACCGAATCCACCCCGTCGATGCGGACCCGCGGATAGGCCTGGCGGACGGTGGCGGTGATCTGCGTGGTCATGCGCGCGGCCACCGCGGCGCGCTCGGCGCCCTCCTCGGGCAGGCGCATCCGCACCGAGACCGCATTGGGGCCGCCGAACTGCTGGATGATCGGCTCGCCATAGCCGAGCCGGTCGATCCGCGCGCGCAGATCGGCGAGGGGCGCCGCCGGCTGGCCCACGAAGGTCATGCGGATCATCTGCCCGCCGACGAAATCGACGCCGAGGTTGAGCCCCTTGGTGAACAAGAGTCCGACCGAGGCCGCCATCAGCAGCAGGCTGACCGCGTAGAACGGAATGCGCCAGCGCAGGAAGCGGATGTTGGTGTTGTCGGGAATGAGCTTGAGGAGTTTCATGGCGCCAATCCTACAACACGATGTCCGCCGGCCGCGCGCGGCGCAGCCAGCCCGCGACCCACATGCGGGTCAGCGTAACGGCGGTGAAGACCGAGGTGACGATGCCGATCATCAGCACCACCGCGAAGCCGCGGATCGGCCCGCTGCCGAACATGAACATGATCACCGCGGCGATGGTGTTGGTAATGTTGGCGTCGAAGATCGCGCGGCTGGCTTCCTTGTAGCCGGCCTCGACCGCCTGGACCACGCGGCGACCGCGGGCGCGCTCCTCGCGGATGCGTTCGTTGATGAGCACGTTGGCGTCGACCGCCGCGCCGACCGTCAGCACCAGCCCCGCGATGCCGGGCAGCGTCAGCGCGGCCGCCCCGCCCAGCCAGGCCATCACGCCCAGGATCATCAGCACATTGAGGATCAGCGAGGCGCAGGTGTAGAGCCCGAAGCGGCCGTAGGTGAGGATCATGAACACCATCAGCAGGCCGAGCCCGACGAGAAGCGCGACCGCGCCCTTCTCGATCGAATCGGCGCCGAGATCGGGCCCGACCGTGCGCTCCTCGATGACCGTAAGATCGACCGGCAGCGCGCCCGAGCGCAGCGCGATGGCGAGGTTGTTGGCGCTTTCGGCGGTGAAGCTGCCCGAAATCTGCGCCGCGCCGCCCAGGATCGGTTCGTTGATGTTGGGGGCGGAGAGGACCTTGCCGTCGAGGATGATGGCGAAGGGCTTGTTGACGTTCCGGGTGGTCAGATCGGCGAAGCGCTGGCCGCCCTGGCTGTCGAACTGGATATTGACGAGCGGCTCGTTGGTCTGTGGATTCACCCCGGCGACGGCATTGGTCAGGCTGTCGCCGCGGATGCCGCCGAGCCGCCGCACCGCGAGGCTCTGGCCCTGCTGCGGAGAGCCTTCCGCGAAGGGGAAGATCTGCGTGCCCGGCGGGGCAATGCCCTGCGCCACGTCGCTCGGCAGCGCGGTCTGATCGACGAGCTTGAACTCGAGCTTGGCGGTCTGGCCTAGCAGCGCCTTCAAGGCGGTCGGGTCCTGGAGGCCCGGCACCTGCACCACGATGCGCAGATCTCCCTGACGAATGATCGTCGGCTCGCGCGTGCCGAGCGCGTCGATGCGCTTGCGAACGACCTCGGTCGCGGTGCTCATCGCGTCCTTCACCGCCTGGTCGAGCCCGGCCTGGGTGGGGGTGAGCACGAAGCGGGTCTGATCGACCACCGAGAGCGTCCAGTCGCTCCGCAGGCCGGTGCCGTTCATCAGCGGAATCAGCAGCTCGCGCGCGCGGTCGATGTCGGCGGGATTGGCGAGCATGAAGGAGAGCCGCCCGCCGCTGGTCGAGATGTCGCCGATCTGGATGCGCGGCTCGGCCAGGCGCATCGCGGCGCGCACCGATTCATCCATCGTCTCGAGCCGCTGCTGCGCCACCTGGCGGCTGTCCGCCTCGAGCAGGATGTGGCTGCCGCCGGCGAGGTCGAGGCCGAGGTTGACCATCGGCTCGGGTAGGACGGCGGGCCAGCGCGCGCCGGTCAGCGCCACCAGCGAAGGCAGCGCGGCGAGCGCGCAGGCGAGCGTGACCAGCCACAGCCACGCCTTCTTCCAGGTCGGGAAATCGAGCATCGTCGGTTGCGTCCCCGGCTCAGTCGTTGGCCGGGGCGCTGCCGCCCGCCGGAGCGATCACGTCGCCGATGGTGGTCTTGAGCACGCGCACGCGCACGCCCTTGGCGATCTCGAGCTCGGCGTAGACGTCCTCGACCTTGGTCACCTTGCCGACCACGCCGCCGGCGGTCAGCACCTCGTCGCCGCGCTTGAGGCCCGCGACCTTGGCCTGGTGCGCCTTCTGCTGGCGCATCTGCGGGCGGATGATCAGGAACCAGAAGATCGCGATCATGCCCACGATGGGCAGCCAGCCCATCCAGGCGGGCGGGGCTTGGTCGGCGGCGCCGGCGGTCGCGGCGGCGAGAAGGGTCAGCATGAAGTTTTCGAACCTGCGAAAAGGGTCAGTAAGATCGCGCCGCCGAGGCGGCTGCGCGATGCGCGGCGCGCCTAGCAGCATTGCCGGGACAGGGCAACGCGCCGCAATTCGCCGCGCCCCGCCCTAGCCGCTTGCCATGCCCGGCCCCCGCACTTATAGGCGCGCGCTCCACTGATCGGGACGTAGCGCAGCCTGGTAGCGCATCACACTGGGGGTGTGGGGGTCGGAGGTTCGAATCCTCTCGTCCCGACCAGTGGACTTAAGAATCCCAGCCAAACCCGCGGAAATCCTCAACTTTTGAGGTGATATGCGCGGCTGGTATGGACGTTTGAGTCCTATTTTGTGCACCAGAGTGTGCACCTCATTGTGCACCAATGTGTGCACCAAATGCCGCCAGGACGCTCGGCCATGAGCGTCTATCGCCGTGGCGCGATTTACTGGTGGTGTCGGCGCCTGAAGTTGGGCTCGCCAGATCCGCGATCTATAATGCTCCGATTATCGCTGAAAACCTCGGACAAGGCCGAGGCCCGATCGCGAGCGCATGCGCTCGACATGGAGTTGCAGATGGTCGCCTTACGATTTCCGGACCAACAATCCGCTCCCTCGAAGGAGAAACTGGAATCGATCCAATTAGAGGCGCTGCGCTTCAAGAGAGACCAGATCGCCAGCCTTCAGACCCGGCCGCCGTTCGACTTCATTGAACATTGGCGCTCTAACGTTGTGATGGCGCATATCTACGGCGCGCTGGCGCGATCAGGCACCGTGCCACTTTCGCGGGGTGAATGGTCACGCGCTATGGACGCTCTGACCGACACGCCGGAAGAGCAATCTCTCTTTGAAGAAGTCGCCAGCAGGTATGGCCTCAACCCCTCATGCGTGGCTCCCGAGGTTGCCACGCTTCACGAACCCGGCGACGACCGCCCTCTTCCCGACGGACCTCGCAGGCCATTCCCTGTCGCACCCCGCTTCGTTCTGAATGCGTTGGAAAATGCGAAAATACGCGACACGCCCGACAACCGCAGAACCGCCGTCGCGATCATGGCGGCCAGCTATCAGCAAGCGCTGCTGGAAGCGAACGAGGACCTCTCGAAAAATCAAGATAACGGCTGGCTCAACCACCTGCCGGAATCGCTAGACAGACTTCTGAGCCAGGGCGCGACCCCACAGCCACGCCCGCGGGATCGATCTTCCCCTGTGCAAGCTGCGCGCCCTTCGAGCAATGATGAGGCGAGCTCGCCTTTGCCTGTCGCGGATGCCCCCAAAGCCTCTTCCATCGAGGGTGGCTTGATCGATCTGACAGTTTCTGAAGTAACGGACCTGGCAATCAAAACCAACAAAAAGTCAAAGGCATGGCAGGAATCGGCGCAACGAAACGCAAGGGTGATCTCGGAGATATTCATCGCCGTGAATGGCAATCTTCTCATGAGTGAGGTGAGGACGGAACATCTTTACGCACTGCGAGACCGGCTCGAGCGAATGCCAACGGTATGGGGGAAAAGCGCGGAAGATCGGCATGGGGGATACCCGGCGATTTTTGCGCGGGGCGATAGGCTGGCGAAGGCATGGGAGGACGCCATCCGCGCGCGGACTGACAAGGTTGCGACCGTGGGGCTCTCCGTGACTACGTTCAACCGGCACATCCGAACACTGCGGCAAGTCTTCGATTTTCCCGGGGACCTCGTCGATGGCCGCGGACGTCGAACCCATGTCCAACCTGAGGCCAGCTTCCGAAAGCTCACATCCAGGGACCGGCGCCGGAAAAACACGCGGAAGCCGGTGCCCACCAAGGGTGAAGTGCATCATCTGTTAAGTGGGCCTGTTCACGTTGGATGTGCTGGCGAGGATGATCGGTTCTCGCCGGGTAGCGTGGTCATCCATGATAGTGCTTATTGGTCGCCGCTGCTGTTTGCGATTTATGGAAACCGCTCAAACGAATTCTGTCAGCTGCCGCTCGATCATGTGATCGACAAAGCACCGATCCCGTTTCTTCGTGTTCTGGAATGGCAGGGTCAGACAGTGAAAACGTCCGCGACCAATCGGGATCTCCCGATAGCCCCGCTGCTTATTCACTTAGGCTTTCTCGAATACGTGCGTCAACTTCGTGATAGGGGATACCTCTGGCTCTTCCCTGAGTTGAATTTAACGCGCGAGAAACCCAGCAAGGTTTTCATGGAGCACGCATTTCGACCGCTGGTCGAAAGCCGCTTCCCTAATGGCACCAGCGTTAAACGAGGCGATAAAGAAATCGATACTCAATCCATGAGGAAATTCGTCACCAATTACCTTCTCGGGGCCGAACCAAAAATTGAGCTTCGCCTCCGCCAAGCGTTCGTTGGACATGAGCCTACGACAACAATTGATTCGATCTACGAAGCCGATGCGACGGTCGAGGAGTTGTTGCCCTGTGTCATAAAGACGCAAGAGGTAATCGCGCATCTAACGCCACACACAATTCTCTTGCGTAGCGAGATGTAACTTAATGGCGATGGCAGCTTGGCGCCCCATTAGCGGTCCAACCGGCGATTGAAGCGGCGTCCCAAAACCGGTCGGTCAGCTTCGACGTATCAAGCGTCGGTCCACCCTCGTAATCGCGATGGCTGCCGAGTTGATCCTTACCTTTTAGAGCGGTGCGCGCCAGTTCTCCTCGATCTAGAAATGTTAACGACATGTCGGGCATGTCGGAGTCCCAGTGGGATGCATCGGCGTAGAAGCGCAACGCCTGCTCTAGGCGCTGACGATCCCCATTAGCCTCAGCAAGGACCAGGCTTGCGGTCTGGACTTCGGGGAAGTCTGGTGAGCAAAGCCGCACCTACGGCGCGATCTTCCCGCGCGCCCCCGGCAGGATGACATTGCAGGATCGAGCCTGCGTTTCTGCTCAAAAGGACGCGCGGGGCGGTGCCGCGCGCGCATCAGGGGCGTCGCTCTACGACGTTGGCGCGCCGGCATTGGGGAGCGAGTGGGGATGGAGTGCGGGGTGCGGGAATTGCGGTGACAGGGCTCGCTCGAGGGTCGTTCGAAGCGACATGGTCGACGGGATTGGGCGCCGGTGGGGATCAATCGCGCCGGGGGGATAGATGGAGGCGAGGAGGTCAGCCTATGATTATCTGGGTGGCTGTCATTGCCGCGACGGTGGCATCGACTTCAGTGTAGATGTCGACATCGGCTTCCTGCGTGTCAATTTCTACGATCAAGGCAAATCGCGCGGAGGGCAGCCCGTTCTGCAATCGTGATTTCGATTTCCACCAGCCGGCAACCGGGTGGACCGCAATTAAGTTACGCCGGGCGAGATCGGAGGCCCGACACGTTAGTTGATCGATATGCAGCGAACCAACATCCCGACGGACGCTACCGAAGTCCCACAAATCTTCTTCGTCGCTCTGCGGCCCGGTATCCTCCGCGGCCTTGCTGATCCTGGCCATGAATTGTTGCGGATTCTCGTTCGCGCGATTCAATTTGAAGCGGAGGTTATGGGAGGCATAGCGATAGCGTGAGCCGCGCGATGCTTCGGATGGATTTGGCGCGACAAACGAACTCAGGGTCACGCGCAGGGTGACATTGGCAGTGCCGAGCTTGCGCAGCTCTTCCACGGGCCAAGGGAGTTCAAACAGGCGCATCTCGTTATGAACGTCGCCGCCGGTTTTCGTCGACAGGCCATAAGGGACGATGACGTCCTGTACAATGAGCGTGAGGGCGTTGGCCGCGCTGCGTCGCGCGCGCGCAAGATCCGGCACGCCATGACCATAGCGCTGGAACAGCCGGGCATAGTCCCCCTTTTGGGGTGCCACCGGCAAGTGTGAGCGCATCTGGTCGGTCCAGCGCGCTGAACTGACATAGAGCCCGCGGATCGTCTCGGGCCATAGCGACGGATAGTCCGACCACAATTCGGTGATCTGCTTGGCTGCGAGCGCGGTCGCGGCGCTGGTATCATGGGTGAAGCAGAATGAGCGCAGCGGGTAGCTGTGGTGCGTACTCAGCAAGCAAAGCCAGCCATGGCGCATGGGCGGGGGCGCGCCGTCGGCTGCCCAGTTGCCGCCCTCCAGAACGATGTCAGGCTTGAGCGGCCAGGTCGCCGACCATGATGCGGTCCGCGAACAGGGTGATAAATCACCGGCGGGCGCGACGTGTCCAAGTCCGCTGCCGGGCGGAAGCAATGTCTTCTCGGTATAGGCGCCAATGCACAGCGCGTTCCACGCTTGCGCCGGGGACTCGATCTCATTGTCACCATGATCGCAAGTGTCGAGATAAAGCCCTGCACCAAAGCTAAAATTATCGGTGTTCCCAGCCGAAATCAGAATCAGCCGCTGTTGCGCGATCAGGCCGGATACGCCCGCTGCCAGCTGATCAACTTCACTCGACCACGAAGTCGGCGCGCCATCATGTGGGGTGTCTTCATCCGTCGTTGCCGCCATCGTGTAGGTGCGACGGCGCATGGTGACCTCGACGGCATTGATTGCGCTTCGCGTGACCGATCCCAGGAGATGATGCGGATTAACCCCCACATCCGGCATCAGCTTTACCGATTCCAGCCGGTGACCGACGGTTACGGGTCGTGTATCCTGAACCGGGATCGTTAGGTCGCCATAAAGTGCCAGGCCGGCCAATTGCGTGCCATGGCCCTTGCTGTCATCGACACTCCATGCCGGATCCGCCGCATGCCGGTCCGCTGCCGCCAGCGCGGGTGCGATCAACGGATGTGCCCGGCTCACACCGGTGTCGAGCAGCGTAATGTAGCCAGCGTCAGCCGCTTGCGAAAAGGTCGTCCGCTGGCCCAGCTCGGCCACCCAGGCGGCTTGCTCGGTCACCTCGAGACTGTCGAAGAAATCCGCAGTGACCGCGGGCGCCGCCAGCGCGCGCACACCGCCATGCCGTCGCACCGCGAGCGCGAGGGCGTCGCGGGTCGCGCGCCCAACGACAACAATATCCTCGGGAAAACGCAGCCGGTCCGGGCCGATCTCGATCTGCAACGCCGCCGCCCTGGCAATGAACGGCTCCGCCTCGGCGGGATCGAGCCAGATTTCCCAATGCACGGCCCCGTTATCGGTCGGAAACTTGTCCTGGGGTCCGCGCCACAAGGCGCGCAGGCCGGCTTCGGTAATGGCGGCCAGACTTTGCACCAGATCGGCATTCTTGGGTCCGCCCGGAACGATCACCCCGTCCTTGTCCCGGTCCGGCTTGTTCTCCGTCTCGAACTGCGTGACCTTTTTGCGCAGCTTCTGGACGCCCTGTTCAGTCGCAAACAGCGTCGCGACCTCGACGATCGCGCCTTCCTCATGCTTCGAACTGCAACGCAGCAGTTCGACACCGCTTGAGTCGAGGCTGTCCTTTTTCAGCCGTTCATTGGGACGGCTTTCCACTTCGAGATAGAGACCGGCGAGCTGGCCTCCGGCTATGCTGGGAAGCGCATCGATCGCTCGCAACAGCGCCTGTGCATGGCCCGCACGATCGAGAACGTCACTCGGGGGCTTTCCGCCGCCCCCGGTCTTTGCCCGAAACGGATGGGGCGCGCCGATATTCTGGAGCAGGAAGTGACGTAAGTTCCTTGGCATTGCCTCTTCCTAGCCCCTGCAGCGCTCGACGACGCTCCAGTGAGTCGCATAAATCCAGCGTGGTGATGCAGTTGCGATCGCCGAGCACCGCGCGCCGTGCGGCATCTTCCGCTGCAGCAACGACATCGGCGGTGGATAGCCCGATCGCGCGTTGCGATACCTGCTTCCATGACAGACGGCTGGTCGAAAATCCCAGCAGGCGGCGCTCCAATGCCTCGCGGATCGCGGCGGCGTCAGGCAGCTCATAGGCAAGCACGAGATCGAACCGGCGCAGCACAGCCCGGTCGAGAATTGCGGGCAGGTTGGTGGTTGCCACCACGATGGACGGGCCGGTGTCATCGTCGAGAAATTGCAGAAACGAATTGAGCACGCGGCGGGCCTCACCAACATCGTTGCTCTCACCGCGCGCTGCCGCCAGCGCATCGATCTCGTCGAACAGATATACGCCGCGGGTCGACTTCACAGCATCGAAAACGAGCTTGAGCTTCTGGGCAGTCTCACCCATGAATTTGGTGATCAGGCCATGCAGCATGACCGAGAAGAGCGGATATTGCAGCTCGCCCGCCAGGCTATGTGCGCTCAACGTCTTGCCCGTGCCGGGCGGACCCGACAGCAACAGCCGCCGGCGCGGTTTCAGGCCTTTTTCCTCGAGCTTCTCGCGCATCCGTGTTTCCACAACGATATGCGCCAGTTCGTCCTCGATCGCGGTGGGCAGAATGACGTTGTTGAGCCGTTCGCTGGGGTAGGACGCCATAAGAAACTGGGCGAGATCGCCACGCGGCGCGGTAATTGGTGTTAGCTTGGGCGATTTTGCGGCTGGCGGGCTTTGCCCAGCATGGGCCCATTGGCGCAGTTGCTCGGCGAGCCGGGTATGACCCTTTTGCTCTTCCGCCGCCGACAACTGCATGGCGAGATCGAAGAAACGATCGGCATCGCCCTCGGCGTGGCTCTTGACGAGACCAATAAGCTGCTGCGCTGATGCCATATCCATATGTATCGCGGGATCAGCCGCAATACACCCCCCGTTTCGACGAATATACCGCATTCGAACGCTTCGACGCCAGCAAGAAGTGTACGGGCAGGTGCCCCCGCGCGTGGTGTTTGAGCGACGCCGAGATGGTGGCGGACGGCGTCAGTCGAAATCGGGGCCGAAATATTGCTTCGCTGGAACCGGTAGCCCGGATAGCCCGGCATCGAGCCGATGCACCGCATCATTGATTTCCATCAGCATCTCGCTGCGTTCAATCTCGTTACGGAAATAATTGGCATCGCCGGCGGCGGTTCGGCCCTGACGGCGAATCCAGTCGGCGTTGCGGGACAGCTGTTCCCATAGCTGCAACAAGTCCTGCCGTGCCTCGGCCAGCGCCTCGCTTTGCCATACCGGGTCGTTCGACAGCGCCAGCGAGGACATGGTCTGGCGGATCCGCGCGCGCTGATCCTCCGACGCGTCCATCGCGTCGAACCGGTCGCGTGCGTCCAGGATGCGCGTTCTGAGGATCTGAATGGAGGGAGCCATGACCTGGGCAATCTGCATCATCGGCATCGCCGGCGGCTGGAACTGCTTTTCGATCTGAACCTTGCTCGCCATCAGCGCATGATAGGTGTCGCGCCCCGCAATCGACCGCCTTGCTTCCGTAGACGCGTTCGATCGCAACAGGCCAAACCACTCGATGCGGTAATCCAGCCAATGCGTCGCCGGGATCGGCTCCCACACGCCGGCCTCGTCCTTTTTACCCCAGATCGTGACGTCACCATCGGCTGCCAGCTGCACCAGCCGATCGAGGTGATCGCTGACCTGGTTGCCGTCCATGCCCGCCGCGTCGATAAAACGCAGTCGCCATTGATGAAACTGGGCATAGGCCAGGGCTTCGGAGACAGTGACATCGCGCTGGACGCGTCCAGCAGGTTGCGCGGACGCATCAATGCTCGAAGCCGATGCCGGCAGCGCCGCAACTGGTCGATCCGCCAGCTCCGCCGCTTGCTCGGTCCGCATCCGCGCAAGCTGGTCGTGCGTTTCGGTCAGCGCTTCTTCCTTACGCTCAAGCTTTGCCTTCAGACCCTCAATGATCGCGTCCTTGTTCTCGAGGCGTGTCTTGAACAGCGCTGCGATGAGCGCGTAGCAGCCGCCGCCGACGATCAGCACCGACAATATAAAGACCTCGGGTGCCTTCGACAGTGTCTCCCAGCGGTCCAGCAGATAGTGCGCGATCGGTTCCATCGGCGATGCCTAGCATGGAAGCGCAGCGACATGTGAGGCGCGTGGCGGCTGGCCGGGACCGGGATACGCCATGCGTACAACCAGTGTTCGGCTGCGCGGGCGCTTGCCCTCTCCGGTCAGCCGCTGTCGAGAATGGGGTCGCCGCGTGTTCATGATCGCGTCGCCGGAGCGCGATGGCGATGAGGGGCGATTGGCCGCTTCATCTGGCGCACTTTCTAGAAGCTGCCAGGCCGCTACCGGCCCATTTTCAGCTGAAAGTTCGTCCGACGCCAACGCTTTCACTCGGCGCGCAGGACCGTTTTTATGTTCATAAACTCGTGCAACCCCCATGGCCCCAACTCACGACCGTGGCCCGACCGCTTTATCCCGCCGAACGGCGCTTCGGACATGCTCGCGAGCATCTCGTTGACCGCTATCATTCCCGCTTCGATCCCGGCAATGAAGCGAGCTTCTTCGGTAGAGTCATTAGTCCACACCGACGATCCAAGGCCGAACGGGATGGCGTTCGCGACCGCGATCGCCTCTTCGATGTTCGCGACCTTGAACAGCATCGCAATCGGCCCGAAGATTTCCTCATGGGCAAGGGCGCTATCCGCCGGAACCCCAGTTAGCACTCCGCCACTGATGTAGGCACCCTTGCCCGGAAGCGCCTTGCCCCCGACTAGCTTCGCCCCGCTCGCCTCGGCCTCTTCCAGCTGACTTAGAACCGTCTGCCTTTGCTCGAAGCTCGACAGTGGTCCCATGGCGCTGCCTGCGTCCATCGGATCACCTGCTTTTGCCGCGAGCATCCCGGCAACGAACTTGTCTGCAAACGCGTCATAAACCTCGGCGTGAACGATCATCCGCTTCGCGCAGATGCAGGACTGTCCGCTATTCTGGATCCGCGCGGTTACAGCAACTTTCGCCGCTTGGTCTATATCAGCCGAGGGCATGACGATGAACGGGTCCGAACCGCCTAACTCAAGCACAACCTTCTTCAGCGCCTTACCCGCGGCTTGTGCAACCGACCGCCCCGCGCCCTCGCTCCCCGTCAGGGTCACCGCAGCGATGCGATCGTCGGAGATCAGGGCGCTCACCTTGTCTGACTTTATCGCAAGATTTTGGAACAGCCCGTCGGGCGCACCAGCGGCGATCACCGCTTCCTCGATCATGCCTGCTACGCCTTGGACAATGCTGGCATGCTTCAACAGTCCGACATTGCCCGCCAAAATCGTCGGCGCGACGAAACGGATGACTTGCCAGAAAGGGAAATTCCACGGCATCACCGCCAGGATTGGGCCAAGCGGCAGAAAGTGAACTTCGCCATTGGCTCCGGCGATCGGCTGCGGCGTCAAGAACTCTTGGCCATTCTGCGCATAATAGCGAAACGCCGAGGCGCATTTTTGCACCTCGGCACGCGCCGAGATTATAGTCTTGCCCATCTCCATGCTCGCCATCCGCGCCATCGGCTCGATCCGCGCATCGAACTCCTCCGCGATCCTTTCGAGCAAGGATGTGCGTTCGGCGACCGGCGAGAACCGCCAATTGGCGAACCGCGCTGCGGCACGTGCTACCTTTGCCTCGACTTCATCTTCGGTTAGCTCGGGATAGCTGGCAATCTCGTCGCCAGTGGCGGGATTGATGCTGCGAAACATCGGGTACTTTCTGGACAAGTATGGGATCGGCTTGGCAACGTCTCGTGGCTTGACCGCGTTCCCTGTCACACGGCAATCGGCCCACTTTCAGCCTCTGACGTCCTTCCACTCCAAGTCGAAACGTGACAGGTATTTGCGCAACCTGTCGGCATCGTTCGTCGATCTACGTCTCGTTCGCGAGGCCGCGAAAAGGGCGCGGCCAGCTGCGGATTGCGAACGGCTTCGTTTGCACACGCTTACGACCGCGGCCAGCTGTACACGGTCGAAGGGGTCAAGCTCGGCAATCGCATCCGGTGAAAGGAGATCGGTTAAGCCATCGTCGCTGCCGCCACTGCCAACGCCCCACAACTGCTCTAGCCGTGTGATCTCAGCTTCGACTGTCGTGGTGTCAATTCGACCTGAGGGGGCCAGCGTGGCCATACGTGTTATGCTTGCCGACAGGTCGCGAAAATTGCCTGCCCAAGCGGCGGCGGGTCCAGTCGCGAAGGATAGATATCGCTCGCGGGCCTCGCGGTTGAAGGTAACCCTTTCATCATTTGTGGCAGCGTAGCGATCAAGCTCGAACGCAAGGTTAGGCTCAATGTCCTCGCGTCGATCCGCCAAGCCAGGGAGAGTGAAAGTCCATAGGTTCAATCTTGCGAACAGGTCGTCGCGGAATGTGCCTTTGGCTACACCCGCAACGAGGTCGCGATTGGTGCCTGCTATCAACTGGAAGCGACTTTCGGCTTCCTTGTCGCTTCCCACAGGCAGAAACCGGCCTTCTTCGATCGCGCGCAGTATCATCGCCTGCTCGTCGAGACCGAGCTCGCCGATCTCATCAAGGAACAGCATGCCTTTGTCCGCGCTCCACAGTAGGCCAGGGCGGTCATTGATCGCGCCAGTAAATGCGCCCTTGCGGTGACCAAAGAGAGCGGACGTCGCCCCGTCGCCCTTGAGGGTCGCGCAGTTCACTTCGACAAACGGTCCGGAGAGGCGGTGGCGGTGGCGCTTGAGTTCGTAGATGCGTCGCGCAAGCTGGCTTTTCCCGGCCCCCGTTGGCCCCATCAACAAGAGCGGCGCTGCCGAGCGGGTAGCGACCCGCTCGATCTCGTCGATCATTGTATTGAATCGCGGGTTGCGGGTCTCGATTCCACCCTTGAGAAACGCTGTGCTTTCGAGGTTTTGGCTCGCAAATCGGGTCGCGATACCGTCGTAGCGCGAGAGGTCGAGATCGATCGCATTCCAAGTCCCGGCCGGATCAGGCTGGCCGCGCCGCGGCTGCGTCTGGAGGAGGCGGCCGGGGAGGAATCGCGCCTCCGTAAGCAGAAACAAGCAGATCTGCGCGACGTGTGTCCCGGTGGTGATGTGGACCAGATAATCCTCGGTCTCAGGGTCAAAGGCAAAAGCGCCGGCGAAATCCAGCAGGGCGGTGTAAACTTCCTCGAAATCCCAAGCGTCGTCAAAGTCGAGAACGTGCCGCTCGACCAAGGTTTCTGGCGAGACCGATGCGATGTCCTGAGTGACGAGTTCCGCCAAACTTTCATGCTGGCGTCCATGCAGTAGTACGAAGCGATCGACGCGCAGGTCGGGATGCATACAGAGCCCAACAGTAGGCCGCCACTTGTTCCAACGTGACGCATCGCGCTTGCTTGCATCGAGCGTGGAGCCGAGGAAGCCAATGACAGAGGTTCGAGGCATAGCTCTCCAATAGGATAAATTACGATAACAGTATATAAGTGTGACCCGTCACCCTCAGCGAACGATAGTTCAAGCTCAATCGACAACCCTCTGATCTGATGCAGTAATCGTATTCTAGCGGGTTCATGCGAGCAGTTTGGCACGCCAGATGCAATACACTTCGCGCCTGGTTCGTCGAACAATCCGGCACAGCGCGGCCGGGGTGGCCGGAATAGGCCGGCCACCCCCAACGGGCGCGCAGAGATTGGAATCGACAATGACGCAGACGAGCTATGAACAGACCAACGTAGATGGGGGCAAGCCAATCAAGATGTGGACCCGCGGCGTGCCCGTTGATGACAAGGCGCGCGAGCAGCTTGCTCGCGCAGCGAAGATGCCCTTCATCTTCAAGCATGTCGCGGCCATGCCCGACGTCCATGTCGGCATCGGTGCGACAGTTGGTTCGGTCATCCCCACCAAGGGTGCGGTGATCCCGGCAGCGGTAGGCGTCGACATCGGCTGCGGCATGATGGCCGCGCGCACCTCGCTGGTCGCTAGCGACCTGCCGGACACCCTCGAAGCTATCCGAGCGGCGATCGAGCGTGCGGTACCGCATGGCCGCAGTGCTGGCAGGGGCGGACGAGATAAGGGTGCCTGGGGCGATCCGCCGAGCGAGGTAATCGAGGGGTGGGCAACCTTGGTGCGTCGCTTCGACCGAATCATCGCAAAATATCCCAAGCTCGAGAGAGCCAATCATTTGGTGCACCTTGGCACACTTGGAACGGGGAACCACTTCATCGAGCTTTGCCTCGACGAAGAGCAGAGTGTCTGGGTCATGCTTCACTCGGGCAGCCGCGGTGTCGGGAATGCAATCGGCCGTTATTTCATCGAGCTCGCCAAGGAGGACATGCGCAAGTGGCACATCAACCTCCCCGACGAGGACCTCGCCTATTTCCCGGAAGGGACCGACCATTTCGATGACTACGTCGAGGCGGTCGAATGGGCGCAGGACTTCGCCCGGCTCAATCGGCAGGTAATGATGACCCACGTGATCGCGGCGCTACGCGGCCAAATCGCCAAGCCCTTCACGACGGAATGCGAGGCGGTGAACTGCCATCACAACTACGTGACACGCGAGAACCACTTCGGCGAGAACGTGCTGGTGACTCGCAAGGGCGCGGTTCGCGCGGCGAAGGGTACGATGGGCATCATCCCGGGCTCGATGGGCGCCAAGAGCTTTATCGTGCGCGGGCTTGGCAATGCCGATAGCTTCGATAGCTGCTCACACGGAGCAGGCCGCGTAATGAGCCGGACCCAAGCAAAAAAGGAGGTGTCGCTCGCCGAGCACATCGCCGACACTGCTGGGGTCGAATGCCGCAAGGACGAAGGCGTCATTGATGAGACGCCGCGCGCCTACAAGCCGATCGAAGCGGTGATGAAGGCGCAGGCCGACCTTGTCGAGGTTGTCCATACCTTGAAGCAGGTGGTGTGCGTGAAGGGCTAGCGCCTTTCACGCCGCCACCGACTTTTTTCAGGAAGTTCGAAATGATCATTATCGACGGCTCGGAAGGCGAGGGCGGCGGGCAGGTGCTGCGCAACGCCTGCGCGCTTTCTCTCGTGACTGGGCAGCCGTTTACGATCGAGAACATTCGTGGCAAACGCGACCAGCCCGGCCTGATGCGACAGCATCTCACTGCCATCGAGGCCGCCTGCACGATCGGTGCAAGCGAGTGCGAAGGCCTCGAGCTTGGATCGTCGCGCATCGTTTTCCGGCCTGGATCGGTCCGCGCCGGGGATTACCATTTTGCGGTCGGGACCGCCGGCTCGACTGCGCTCGTGCTCCAGACCGTTCTGGTGCCTCTCGCGCTCGCCGACGGTCCTTCGCACTTGGTGATCGACGGGGGCACGCACGCCAGCATGGCTCCGCCGTTCGACTTTATCGCACACTGCTTCTTGCCGGTGTTCGAGCGGATGGGACCGCGCGTCAGCGTCAAGCTAAAGCGTCATGGCTTTTTTCCGCGCGGTGGGGGCCGGATTGAAATTGACATTGAGCCCGCGCCGCTGCGACGTCTCGATTGCATCGACCGTGGCGCGTTGAAATCGCGCAGCGGGAGCGTGCTCTACGCTGGGCTTCCGGGCGAAATTGCCGCCCGAATTCGCAAGGCCGCGATGAAGAATCTGTCCGGTTGGTCCGACGACGCGGTTACGCTCCGGGAAGTGCCGGGCGATCAAGGGCCAGGCGTGGCGCTGGTGCTGGATGCCGTATACGACCAGGTGACTGAGGTTGTCTCCGGCTTTGGCAAACTCGGTCTGTCCGCCGAGCGCATCGGATCGACAGCGGGCAAGCGGATGGCCGGTTATGAGGCTTCGGAAGCCTTTGCGGGGCCGTATCTGCAGGACCAGCTTATCTTGCCATTTGCCCTCGCCGGCGGTGGTACATTCACGAGCGTCAAAATTGGCGAGCACTGCCGCACGGCAGCGCAGGTTGTCGCGGTCTTTACTGGGCGTGAGACGACCTTCGAGACGCTTGATGGGGTGGGCAACTTGGTCCACATCTACTGAGCATGAGTGCAAAGCCCATTGCGAGTAATTGATCTTTAAACGGCAGGTTTATGTGTCTGCCGCCCGCAAACCGGACTGTCTGCTTGCGGCCCAAAAAAGGTTGCACAGCTCTAGCGTTTCTAACTCGGCCAATCGCGGCCGAGGAGACGAACGATGGGATACTCAAGATTTGACCCTGCTGTGCGAGCTCGCGCAGCGTGGAACGCCGGAAAGAACGTGGGCACTAAGCGCCCCCTCACGCAAAAGCAGATTTGGGCAATCCGCTTCCACCTCGACCGCGAGGGGAGGTTGAGGGATAAGGCCCTTTTCGATCTCGCAATCGACAGCAAACTGCGAGGCTGCGATTTGGTCAAGATCAAGATCGGCGACGTCGTGGCCGGGGCTGACATTCGAAACCGCGCGACTGTTGTTCAGCAGAAGACCAATCGACCGGTCCAATTCGAAATTACCGCAGACGTTCGGGCCACTCTGATTGCCTGGCTGGAGCGGCGGGGTGGATCCGTGAACGAGTATCTCTTCCCAAGCCGCGTCAATCATCAAGGCCATATGAGCACGCGTCAATATGCGCGCTTGGTCGACGACTGGGTGACCGCCATCGGTTTGCGCAAGGCCGAGTATGGCACGCACTCACTGCGTCGGACAAAGGCTGCCATGATTTATCGCGCTACAGGTAACATCCGGGCAATTCAGATCCTGCTCGGCCACACCAAGATAGAGAACACGGTTCGCTATCTCGGCGTCGACGTGGAAGACGCTCTGCTCCTCGCCGAGCGAACTGAAATCTGAATCTAGGAGCGGTCGGTCACCAGGCGCTGGTCGACCGCTTTTGGGAAGTAGCGACGCTCCCTCCGAAGTCCGGCTGTGGGGTGGAAAACGGACGTTGAACTTCTAGGTTCAGTCACCCCCCGGTGAGAACAATGCCCAAATCCTTCGGTCGGATCGCCCAACTACTTCGACGCCATTTCAACTCATAGAAGCTCCAGCCATGGAGGCCACTGGCATGGTATCCGCCCCACGCACTGCAATTCGTTGGGTTTGCGCATTCGAGTTCGTGCACATCGAATACAGCAGCGGGAGCGCCAGTCGTCTCGTCCACATAAGCTGGTCCCTCGCGCTTGCATTCAGCCGACGGCGACAGTTCCGGAAATCGTGCGAGCAGCTTGCGCTCGATTGACGGATCGAGAGGTGAGGGCGTGCTCGCCGGATTGGAGCGGTCGAACTGCACAGCGACTGCACAAAACGTTTGGTAAGGACGCCTATCCTCTGCGAGATACTTTCCGATCCGGTATTCAAGCAGTGCGAGAGCAGGACGAGTTTGGTCGTCATAGAAGCCAGTGGGTATGGCGTCCGAACCCAGCGGATGACGCGGCAAGTATGTGGTGCACCCCGAGAACGAGAAAGCCACAACAGCCAACGCGCGCATCGCGATTCTCCTAGAGCCTATCACTTAAACTCAAACAAAAGTCCGAGGTTTCCCGACGCGGTGCGTCGGATCGGCAAGCAGTCTGGGCTTTGCCAGCGCGATGTCCGCTTTGGGGTCGTTTGCGGAACGTCGGCCTTGGTCGTCGCGGCACCTGGGAGCGGACTGACCGCTTACGGCCCAAGAGCAGCCGGGCAGCTATGCGCCTTAATAGCGGCCATAAAGTCAGGCGAGGACAAGCCTGAAAGCTGCCGTTCCAAAGTTTCGTCTGATTGAGGAAAATAAGCCTTCAATCGCAATAGGTCGAAAAATTTTCTTCGCGATGCGTTTTGGTGGCTGAAGTGAGGCGCATCAAATCCTCATTAGTTTCGCCCTCGCCCTAACGTGACCGTGCACGAATTAGATTGCTCCTTCATTATGATTTTCGGATGAGCACCACCCCAGCAATCACAAGCGCGCCGCCAGCCAGAAGCCAGGATTGATCGACAAGCAATGCGCTAGCCACGATCAATGCGGCAGCTAGAGGGCCTTTCAAGGACTGACGCTCATTGCGAAGTGCTGCGAGTTGCTCGATACTGAGCGGATCGAGCTGAACCGGCACATATCCTGACTTTGCGATCGATTTCGCAGTGGCAAGTATGTCGGGCAAGGACGCCGACAACCCGAGCAGCTGACCGCGAAGTTTCTTCAAACCCGACCGAGCGCTAGCGAGCGAGAACCGTTCGGCGAGAAGCTCCGTCATGATCGGCCGGGTGTCCTCGGCAATGCTATAGTCGGGTGCCAGTGATCGGACGACACCCTCTGCCGTAAGCAAGGTACGCAGAAGGATAGCCAGATCGGGTGGCAGGACCAGTTGATAATCCCGCAAAAGATCGAAAACGCGGGAGAAAATTTGCGAGAACTCGATTCCAGAAAGCACGGTCCCCTTGAACTCTCCGATCAAATGATCGAGATCCACCGCGAGCGCATCGCGATCCACCTTCGGCGCCCCCGCCCATGCGAGCAGGACATCCGCGACTTCGCTCGTTTCCTCGCCAGCGATCGCAAGCACGAGCCGAACGATCTCGTCGCGCCTCGTCTTGGTGAGCGTCCCGACTGATCCGAAGTCGATGAAGCCGACATCCTGCTCGCCGATCAGGAAAACATTGCCGGGATGAGGGTCGCCGTGGAATTCGCCGTTCAGAATGATCATGCGCAGGACTGCGTTGGCATAGCACTTGGCGAAAGCCGCCACCCGCGGGTCGCCCGATGGGCTGCCCAGCGAAGACGCGGGCCTGCCGTACAGACGTTCCTGAACGTTCACCCGCAGCCCGGTCAGTTCCCAATGGATGGCCGGGGTCCTGACGCCGATGGTATCGAGATATGCGCCGATCCGCTCGCAGGCTCGGGATTCCGCAGCGAGGTCCATCTCCCAGGCAAGATTGCGGCCGAAGGTCCGCAGAAACTCGACTGGCCGGTAACGCGCGATGTCAGGCGAGCGTGCTTCTGCGATCTCGGCAAGACGCACAAGCAGGCGCACATCGGCTTCCATGCGCGCGGCGGTGCCCGGGCGGCGAACCTTCACGATGACCTCGCTACCGTCCCGTAGCTTGGCGGAATAGGTCTGTGCAATCGAGGCGGACGCCAAAGGCTGTTCGTCGAATTCCGCAAAGTCGTTCCGCCAGTCCTCACCCCAGCTTGAAGCAAGTACGGGCTCGATATCTGCGAAGCGCACTGGCGACACCTGATCGTGCAGGGTTGAGAATGCAGTGATCCAGTGTTCGGTAAACAGATCGCTTCGGGTGGCGAGGAGCTGCCCCAGCTTTATACCAACTGGCCCGATGTCACGGAGGAAAGCGACAACTGCAGCCGGACGAAATTCGCGAGGATCGATGACATTGCTCGAAGAGGGAATAAATCCGAGGGCTCCGGCGAGATTTTTCGCGCCGTGCCTCATTAGGATTTGGCCGATCTCCGCGGCGCGAGCGATGCTGCTGATAGGCTTTTCCGGGGGCGATGCCATGATTTTACTCAGCCTCGGCCCGGAGTTGGTCCAGATTTTCCGATACCCTTGCAAGAATCTGCTGCAACGTTTGCTTCTCGTCGGCGGCAATGTCGCGCCAAAGCAGACCATGAAGCCTATCCGCGGAGCCTCTCAGTTCGGGCAGCAGATCGTCAAGCTGCTCCGTGAGGATGAGCTGCCACGCTCGCCGATCCGTCTCAGCTCGAAGCCTTTTCATCAGCCCGCGTGCGCAAAGACCTGCAACCGCCTGGCCGATGGTCGCCGATTCCAGTTCCAGTTTCTTGGCGATTTCAGCCTGCGTAAGGGCAGGATCGCGAAGAAGTTGTCCGATGATCCTCCACTGTGTCTGATTGAGACCGATCCTGGCGACCCTCGCATCGTACACTCTGCGCGCGCCGCGACTGATCTCGTCCATAAGATAGAGAATGCGGTCATTATCGGTGATGACCTTCTGCCGACGTTGAGACCGTGACATGGTATCTGGTTTTTCATCCATAGCGCTGTGTAGTCGGATAGCCTCGGATGCCCAAATGCACACTGCTAAATGCCTTTACTATCTGACTCACGGCTCATAGGGCGCGAGACGCGTTCACCTTTTACTGAGGCTGCCGAAAGAGTCAGATGACCGATAACTCCAACCAACCGGAGCAGGAGGGCACAACCCCAGCGAAACCGCAATCGCGGCGTGGCTTGCGCATCGTGCTAATCATCGTTGGTCTTGCCGTGCTGCTTGGCGGGATCTGGTGGTACTACCGGCACGTAACCTACGGACAGTACATGCAGTCGACCGATAACGCCTATGTCGCTGCCGACAGCGTCGTTATCTCTTCCAAGGTAGCGGGATACGTCGAAGAGGTCTTCGTGGGGGAGAACGAACAGGTTGCTCGCGGCGGTGCGCTCGTCCAACTGGATCTGCGGGATTATCAGGCGCAAGCGCAACAGGCGCGCGCACAGATCGCTGCGACCCTGGCCGGTGCCGACACAATCCGTTCTCAGGTATCCGAACAGGATGCAGCCATTCGCCAGGCGCGGGCCCAACTCGCCGCCGCGGGCGCGGCACTGGACCTCGCGAACGACCAGGTGGCGCGATATCGGCCCCTTGCCGCGACAGGAGCCGAACCGCGGGAAAAGCTAGACCAGTATGAGGCGCAGGCGCGGCAGGCGCGGGCCGAACTCGCCGCTGCGCAGGCGGCGGTGGCTGCCGCGACCGCGCGCCGGGGGACCCTGTTCGAGCAGATCAGCCAGACCCAGGCGCAGGCGGACGCTGCTCGCGCTCAGCTGGAAACAGCCGACCTTACGGTTGAATCGACCTTGCTGCGCGCCAGCAAGGCCGGCCGCGTCGGCGATCTCTCGGTGAGGGTGGGCCAGTTCGTGCAACCGGGTCAACGTTTGATGACGGTGGTTCCGGTGAGCGCGATCTACGTGACCGCGAACTTCAAAGAAACTCAGGTCGGCCTCATCCGGGCCGGCCAGAGCGTCAGGCTCGAAGTTGACGCCCTGCCAGACCTTGAGATCGCGGGACGAGTGGACAGCATATCGCCAGGAACGGGCGCGGAATTTTCCATCCTCCCCCCCGAAAACGCCACCGGCAACTTTACCAAGATCGTTCAACGGATACCCGTCCGCATCGCTATCGATGCTCCCCCTGAAGTGCGTAGATTGCTCGTTCCCGGCATGTCGGTTGTGGCTGTTGTCGACACCCGCAATGCAGCCGGCGAACCGGAAGAGATTTCGAGCCGGGCGGAATGACCGAGGCACAAACAGCGAAGGATACTTCGCCTGGTCCTGTCGTTGGGCGCAAGAACGCGGACGTAACCGCGTGGGTCGCCGTGGCTGCGGGGGCTCTTGGCGCCATGCTGGCGACGCTGGACATCTCGATCGTCAATTCGGCTCTTCCGGTCATTCAGGGCGAGATCGGGGCCAGCGGGACAGAAGGAACCTGGATCGCAACTTCGTTTCTTGTCGCTGAAATCGTCGTCATTCCGCTGAGCGCCTGGCTGGAACGGCTGTTCGGTCTGCGAACCCTTCTCATTATAGCGGTCAGCGCGTTCACCGCTTTTTCGGTGCTATGCGGGGTTGCCACCGACCTTACTACCATGATCATCGGCCGCACGGGCCAGGGCTTCACGGGCGGTGTCCTCATTCCGACCGCAATGACTATTGTGGCTAAACGATTGCCGCCGCACCAACAGCCAATCGGAATGGCCCTGTT
>JAIETR010000046.1 GCA_019745075.1 Qipengyuania sp. | reverse complement strand
GCGCCTTGCAGGAGATGATCCCCGCTGCCGGTCAGGTTTCCGTGAAGTGGTTATACTTCGGGGAAACATTGCCTTTCAAGGAAGGCCTTCCGCTTAGAGAACAGGTCAGGATTTTCTCGCACCCACTGACCGAATTCTTCCGCAAAGCATATCCGAGCATTTCGAAAACGGACCCGGAGGTTTATCTCTCCACTTTGCTTATCGGAATTTACTTGGCTCGCACTCACCCGATCCCTGAAGTCTTGGCCGTTGCCGAATACCTGGATGAACAGAGCGGTGTCGATGGCATCGCTGGTATGCTAAAGGCGTTCGTCGAGAGTACTCCAAACCGATAGGCTGACAGAAGGCGTTCGACCGCAAATGCTCGGGAAGCGCGTCAGTAATGGCGGCACACGTGGCACCAAGACTCACGTCCGGTCAGAGCACCTGCGTCCCCCCATGTATCGCCACACCCACCAGTCCGCCGACCAGTGTGCCGTTCATGCGGATGAACTGGAGGTCGCGGCCGACGGCGCCTTCGATGCGGCTGGTGACCTTCTCGGCGTCCCAGCGCTTGACGGTTTCGGAGACCAGCTGGACGATCTGCCCGCCGTAGCGCGAGGCGATGCCGACGGCGGTGCGGCGGGCGAAGCGGTTGACCTGGGCCTGGAGGCGCGGATCGTCGCGCAGCGCCACGCCCATTTCGGTGAGGCTGTCGCCCAGCGCGGCGAAGCTCGGGTCGGCCTCGCCCTCGCCGCGCACCGCGGCGATCAGCCCGGTCCGCAGCCGCTCCCACACGCCGCTCCACCATTCGGTGACCGCGGGGTTGGCGATCAGCTCGCGCTTGAGCTTCTCGACCTTCTCCTGCGTTTGCGGATCTTCGGCGAGATCGCGCGCCAGGCCCGCCAGCCCTTCCTCGATCTTGGCGCGCAATGGGTGGTTCTCGTCCACCAGCACCTCGGCGAGCAGCTTGTAGAGACCGTCGAGCACCGAATTGGCGAGCCGCTCGTCGAGCCCGGTGAAGCGCAGCAGCGCATTGGCGCGGGCGTGGATGACCTCGCGGACCATCGCCTCGTTGTCCTCCAGCACCAGCCCCGCCCAGCGGATCATGCTGTCGATCACCGGGCGATGCCGCCCGTCGGCGATCATCGCGGTGAGCATCCTGCCGAGCAGCGGCGCGACCGGCAGCCGCTCGAGCCCGGTCGCCAGCGCCGAGCGGACCTGGGTGCCGAGCCGTTCGGGATCGAGCGACTGGAGCACCTCGACCAGCAGCTCGCCCGCCCCCGCGCGCACGCGCGAAGCGCCGCCGCCCTTGCCAGGCTCGGCGAGATAGCGGCCCACCGCCTGCGCCAGGTTCATCTCGCGCATCCGCCGCGCCACCACCGCGGGGGTGAGGAAGTTCTCGCGCAGGAACACCGCCATCGTCTCGGCGATGCGGTCCTTGTTCTCGGGAATGATCGCGGTGTGCGGGATCGGCAGGCCCATCGGCCGGCGGAACAGCGCGGTGACCGCGAACCAGTCGGCCAGCCCGCCCACCATCGCCGCTTCGGCGAAGGCATGGATGTAGCCCCACAGCGGATGGACCGCGAGATACTGGCCCGAGATCGCGAAGATAGCCGCCATCAGCACCAGCAGGCCGGTGGCGGTGCGGCGCATGGCGCGCGCGCGGTCGGGCAATGGTGCCGCGAGGTTGCGCGCGCGAGGGCCGGGAAGAGCGGGCAGGCTCACTCGGCGGGCAGGGCCGCCCCGTCGCGGTGTCCGTCGCGCTGCGGATCGTAGGACAGGAAGGTGCGCCGCAGCTTGGGCCCCAGCCGGCGTTCGATCCCGGCGGCCAGGCTGAAGCCCGCCGGAACGATCAGCAGCGTCAGCAGTGTGCTGAGCAGCAGCCCGCCGATCACCACCGTGCCCATCGGCGCGCGCCAGGCGCCATCGCCCGAAAGCGAGATCGCGGTGGGGATCATGCCGGCGGTCATCGCCACCGTGGTCATCACGATCGGCTGCGCGCGTTTCTTGCCGGCCTCGACGATCGCCTCGAAGCGGGTTTTGCCCCGCTCCATCTCCTCGAGCGCGAAATCGACCAGCAGGATCGAGTTCTTGGCGACGATGCCGAACAGCATGAGGATGCCGATGAACACGGGCAGCGACACCGGCTGGCCGAGAATCCAGAGTGCAATCAGGCCGCCCAGCGGCGCCAGCAGCAGCGAGCCCATATTGACCAGCGGGCTCATGAGGCGGCGATACAGCAGCACCAGCACGGCGAAGACCGAGAGGATGCCGGTGCCGAGCGCGATTCCAAAGTCCCGCATCAGTTCTTGGAGAAATCTCTCTGAGCCGGCCTTCTTGTTGCTGACCCCGCTGGGCAGGGCCTGCATCAGCGGCAGCTTCTCGATCTGCTGGTCCACCACACCCTTCTCCGCGCCCGGGGAGAGATCAGCGCCGATATAGACGCGGCGCAGGCGATCATAGCTCTCGATCGAGGTCGGCCCGGCGCCGAAGCGAATTTCGGCGACCCGCGACAGCGGCACCGAGCCGCCAGTAGCGGTGGGCACCGGCAAGTTCTGGATTGTGCCAAGCTGGCTGCGCGATTGCTCGGGTAGCATGACCCGGATCGGGACCTGGCGGTCGGAGAGCGAGAATCTCGCCGCGTTCATGTCGATCTCGCCTATGGTGGCAATGCGGATCGCCTGGCTCAACGCCGCGGTGGTGACGCCGAGCGAGGCGGCCAGATCGGTGCGCGGAGTGATGATCAGCTCGGGCCGCTTGAGGTCGGCTTCGACCCGCGGCGCGCGGATGGTGTCAAGGCCTTTCATCTGCTCGACGAGTTGGAGCGCGGTGCGGTCGAGCAGCTCGGGATCGCTGCCGGACAGCATGACCGAGATATCGCGGCCCGAGCCGCCGGGCGGGCCGTTCTGCATCTCCTGGAAATTGACGCGGGCGTCAGGAATCTGCTGGAACTTCAGCGACACCTCGCGCTCGAACTGCATGCTCTTGCGCACGCGGTCGTCGCGCAGCGTCACATAGAGCGAGCCGCTGCCCTCACCGACGTTTTCGAGCACGGCCTCCACCTCCTGCTCCTGGCGCAGGATCGCTACCACGCGATCGGAAACTTCCTCGGCCTGCTTGAGCGTGGTGCCCGGCACCATTTCGATACGCACCATGCTGAAGTCGAGGTTGGTATCAGGAAAAAATTGCTTCGGCATGACCGCAAACATGAAAATGGTAAGCGCGAAAGACACCAAGCCCACGCCCATGATCCAGATGCGATGGTCAAGAAAGCGGGCCTTAACTCGTCGCAAAATGCCCAGTCTTCCGTGCGTTACGAGAGCGCGCTCGCGATAGGCCACGGCTTTGCGGCGGTTGATCGACCATTCGAGGACGCGCGTATAACGCTGCATCCATGGCCCGCTTGCGTGCTCCTGCTGGCCGTGTTCGCGCAGGAAATAGGCCGCGATGAGCGGCGTAATCATCCGTGCAACCGCAAGGCTCACGAGCACCGCGGCGACCACGGTAAGGCCAAAATTCTTGAAGAACTGGCCCGCGATGCCCGGCATCAGGCCGACAGGGAGGAACACGGCGGCAATCGAAAAGGTAGTGGCCACCACCGCGATGCCGATCTCGTCGGCGGCGTCGATCGAGGCCTGATAAGCGGTTTTCCCCATCCGCATGTGCCGCACGATGTTCTCGATCTCGACGATCGCATCATCGACCAGCACGCCCGCCACAAGCCCGAGCGCGAGCAGGCTCATTTGGTTGAGCGAAAAGCCGAGCAAGTCCATGAACCAGAAGGTCGGTATCGCGGAGAGCGGGATCGCGATCGCCGAAATGATTGTCGCGCGCCAATCGCGCAGGAAGAAAAACACCACCACGACCGCCAGGATGGCGCCCTCGATCATCGCGGCGATCGAGCTTTCGTACTGGTCCTTTGTATAGGTTACCGAGTTGAACAGCTCGGTGAAGCGGACGCCGGGATTTTCGGTTTGGATTTCGGCGAGCACCTTGACCGATTCGTCATACACCGAGACGTCGGATTCGCCGCGCGCGCGCTGGATGCCGAAGGTCACCACCGGACGCCCGTTGACCTTGGCGATGTTGCGGATTTCGCTGGCCCCGTCGGTGACCGTCGCGACATCGCTCAGCTTGACCGAGCGGCCGCCGCCGAGAGCGATGGACCGCTGGCTGAGCTCGTAGGCGTCCCCAGCGTTGCCGAGCACACGCACCGACTGCCGCGAGCCCGCGATCTCAGCCTGCCCGCCCCCGGCATCGACATTGCTCTGGCGCAGCGCCGCGTTGATCTGCGAGGCGGTTACGCCCAGCGCCTGCATTCGCGCGGGATCGATCGTGACACGGATTTCGCGGTCCACGCCGCCGCGACGCGACGCAGCCGCTACGCCGGGCACCGCGAGCAGCCGCTTGGTGACGACATCGTCGGTGAACCAGCTCAGCTGTTCCATCGTCATGTCGTCGGCGCTGACTGCGAAGTTGACGATGTCGTTACTCGAGGTTGCGGCCTTGAAGACGCGCGGCTCGAGGATGCCGTCGGGCAGGTCGCCGCGGATCTGGTCGACTGCGGCTTTGGCTTCGTTGACCGCCACATCGACATCGGTTCCGATGTCCAGCCTAACCTGAGTCTGCGAAACCCCTTCGCGGGCAGTGCTGGCGATCACATCCACACCTTCGAGCGTCGCCAGCGCGGCTTCCACCTTCTCGGTTATCTGGGTGTAAATTTCGCTGGGTGCCGCGCCGGGCTGCGAGATGACGACGAGAACCATGGGAAACTCGATGTCGGGATCGTTCTGCACGCTCATGCGCGAGAAGCTGAGGAATCCCGCGAACAGCAGGCCGACGAACATCACCAGCGGGATGATCGGGTTCCGGATCGACCAGGCGGAGATGTTGCGCAGGCCCATGCGCGGCTACCGCTCGATCTTGCCGGCTTTGGGCTTCACCTTGTCGCCGGGATTGAGGAAGCCGCCGGCGCGCAGCACCACGCGCTCCTGTCCGGAGAGGCCGGAAGTGATCGCGATGCCGCGGTCGGTCACCAGTCCGGTGGTGACGCCGCGGCGCACGACCTTGTCGTCTCTCCCGACAATATAGACGAAGTTGCCCTTGTCGTCGGACATCACCGCGCTCTCGGGCAGCATCGGCGCGACGACGGTGCCGGAGTCGATGACCGCGCTGGCGAACCCGCCCGGCCTGAGCCCCGGCGCATAGCCGAGCGCGACGCGCGCGGCACCCTGCCGCGTCTGCGGGTCGATGGTCGGCTTGATCTGCCAGACTTGTCCGGTGAAGCTGCGGTCTAGGCCGACCGGTGTGACCGTAACCGGCGTGCCCACCGAGATCTTCGCCAGATCCTCTTCGCTCAGCCGGGCGAGCATTTCCATCTCGCCGCCCTTCGCGATCGTGAACACCGGTTGCGATCCCGCGCCGACGATCTGGCCGGGCTCGACGCTGCGCGTGAGGATCAGTCCGCCGGTGGGGGCGTAGATGTTGAGCCTGGCATTGCGGGCCTGGAGCTCGCGGAGCGAGGCTTCGGCGACGCGCACCCGCGCCGCCGCGGCATCGCGGGTGGCGGTGAGACGATCGACGTCGGCCTTCGAGACGAAGCCGCGGCTGACCAGCTTGAGCGCGCGGTCGAGGTTGGCCTGGGCAAGATTGGCGTCGGCGCGGGCGACCCCGATCTGCGCGGCGGCGCCGCTCGCTTGCTGGTTCTGCACCGAGCGATCGACCGCGACGAGAACCTGCCCCTGGCGCACCCAATCGCCCTGGTCCACGGTAACCGAGACGACGCGGCCGCCTTCGCCGACCACGCCGACCGGAATTTCCCGCCGCGCGCCGATGGTTCCGGTGGCGGCGATGGTGCCCTCGACCGTCGCGCGGCCGGGCGCCACCACGGTCACCACCGGCAGCTGCGAATCCTTGTCGGCGGCCGGATCGGCCACCTGGCCGCCGGTGCCGAAGGCGAAATAGGCCCCGATCGCCAGCAGCAGCGCCACGAGAGCGCCGATCGCCCATCGCCGGCGTGAGCGAGGCGCGGCCGCAGGCGTGTCCAGTTCGCCCGACAATGCGTCGGCGCGATCCGCGGTCACCGTCGTCTCGTAATTCATCGTTCCTGCCGCCCCGGCTCGAAAATCCTGCGTTCGCTTGGCCGGCGCGCGGCCGCCTTTCGACGCTTCTCGCCCTAGCGGCACGGCGGGCGAAGGGCAATCGCGCTCTCGACGGGCGGCCGAAAGCGACGGACCAGCGACACGATGCCGCACGCAAAGAAAAGGGCGGCCCGAAAGCCGCCCTTCGAATGCTTGTTCTGCTGCGGCGGCGCTAGCGCACGCGTCCGCGCTGAACCAGGTTGACGATCGCGAGCAGGACGATGGCGCCGACGATGGCCACGAGGAAGCCCGGAAGGTTGAACGTCTGGATGGTGGTGTCGATGCCAAACAGAGGCCCGGCGAGAAGATTGCCGATGATCGCGCCGACGATGCCGACGACGATATTCATGAAAATGCCCATCGACGCGTCGCGCGCCATGACCATGCTTGCAAGCCAACCGGCGACACCGCCGACGATAATCGCGATAATCCAGCCCAACATATCACACTCCTCCTGTTTTTGCGCCCTTTTGCGCGTCGTACGCCACTAGAACGGCGCGCGACACAAGGCGTTCCCCGGCCGTGATGAGCCGAGGGGCGGGTGTGAACGATTATTGTGCTGTTACCAAGCGCAATTGCGCGGCGTCAGTATTTGAGCTGGCGCTCATAGAGTTCGCGGTAGTGCTGGATGCGCGTCACGCGCAGCCCTTGCATTCCCGACCGGTCTACCGCGCGCTGCCAGGACGCGAATTCCTCCAGCGTCAGCCCGTAGCGCTCGAGCACGTCGTCGATGCTGAGCAGCCCGCCGTTGACCGCGGCCACGACCTCGGCCTTGCGGCGCACGACCCAACGGCGCGTTTCGGGGGGCGGCAGATCGGCCAGCGTCAGCGGCTCCCCGAGGGGGCCGATTACCTGTGCGGGGCGGATGTCCTGGTTTTCGATCATCGTGTCTCTCGGTCGCCATCGCCCGCGTTATTCGCGGCCTCGGGCGTGATTATCCGGCTCGATTTTCCATGCGTTAAAGCATCACGGTTAATGCGCTGTTGACCTTCGTGCTCGCTGTCGCGGTGAAAGGCGGCGAAGCTGGCGTGGGGCTCTTCGGGGGTCGGAAACGCCGCCGGCCGGGTCTCTCGCGTGGCGGCGATCCGGGCGACGAGATCGGTCCAGCGCAATTGGCGCAGGATCGGCGATTCCTCGCTGCCGGCGTAATCCGCGGCCTGGATGGGACCCTCGTACATTGCGGCCTTGATAGCGGCTTGTGGTAAACACTCCGTGAAACACGCGAACGACCCGAATCCGCGCCGCGCTGGCGTTCGTTCCGATCCGCCCCTATGGACGCGGCCATGACCGAGGCCAGGCTGAGCATCGACTTGCGCGCCCTTCCCGCGAGCGACGATGCCGCGCGGCTGTTCGATCTGCCGCGCCCGGCGGCGGACTGCCGCGTGGTCGTCGCCATGTCGGGCGGGGTCGACAGCTCGGTGGTCGCCGCGCTCGCGGCGGCGAGCGGCGCGGAGGCGATCGGCATCACGCTCCAGCTCTACGACCACGGCGCCGCCGCCGGTCGCAAGGGCGCCTGCTGTGCCGGCGACGACATCCGCGATGCCCGCGCGGTCGCCGACCGGCTCGGCATGGCGCATTACGTCTTCGACCACGAAAGCGCGTTTCGCGAGGACGTGGTCGAGCAGTTTGCCGACGATTATGCGGCCGGACTCACACCGGTGCCGTGCATCCGCTGCAACATGGGGCCCAAGTTCACCGATCTGCTGCGCATGGCCCGCGAGCTCGGCGCCGATTGTCTGGCGACCGGGCACTATGTCCGCCGGGTCGCGGGAAGCGCCGGCCCGGAGCTTCACCGCGCGCTCGATCCAGCGCGCGACCAGTCCTATTTCCTCTACGGCACCACCGACCGACAGCTCGATTTCCTGCGCTTCCCGCTCGGCGCGCTGCCCAAGAGCGCGGTGCGCGAGCTGGCGCGGGGCGCGGGCCTGCGCAACGCCGCCAAGCCCGACAGCCAGGACATCTGTTTCGTGCCCGACGGCGATTACGCGCGCATCGTCAAGTCGCTGCGGCCCGACAGCGCGCGGCCGGGAGTGATTGTCCATGCCGAAACCGGCGAGCGGCTCGGCGAGCACCGCGGCATCGTCCACTTCACGGTCGGCCAGCGCCGCGGGCTGGAGATCGGCGGCCAGGCCGAGCCGCTGTATGTCGTCGGCGTGGACGCGGCGCGCGCCGAAGTGCGAGTCGGACCCAGGCGCTTGCTCGCTGTCGGCGCGGCGCGGCTGACGGACACCAATCGCATCGGCCCGCTGCCCGACCTGCCCCTGACGGCCAAGGTGCGCAGCCTGGCCAAGCCCGTGCCGGTCACGCTCGAAGGTCCGCTCGGAAGGGGCGCGGCGACGCGGATCCGATTCGCCGAGCCCGAGTTCGGAGTCGCGCCGGGACAGGCGGCGGCGATCTACGCCGGGGAACGGGTGGTCGGCGGGGGGTGGATCGCCAGCACCGAGGCCGAAGTCGCCGACGCAAGCTAGGGCTCGCGTTCGCGCCAGCTTTGGAGGACGCAGCCATAGCCTTCCCGAAGACTGGCGGTCTCGCTGACGATCAGCGGCACGCTGGCTGTGACGCTTTTGGTCTCATCATCGACGCTGAGCCCGATCAGGTCCATGCCCGCGAGCTTGTCCTTTTTGCAGTCCTCCAGGCTACGCCCCGCCACAAAGCGACACGAGCAGGCGACCCGCGCGCCATAGGCGGCGCCCGCCGCCGCATCGCCGCGCAGACGCTGGCCGAAGCTCGAAAACCACAGGGCGGCAAGACCAGCGGCCAGCGCGAGGATGAGGACCGGCCAGAGCCGTGAGCGGCTGCGGGATTTTGCATTTGCCAAGCGGGAAATCCCCATGCGAGTGAGCGCCGCCATGCTTCCGCGCCGCAACCGCCATATCCTCGCCATCGCCCTCGGCTCAAGCCTCGGCGCGTGCGGCGCGCCGGAACCGGCCGTGCCGGCGCCCCTGAGCGAAGAGGCGCTCGGCGCGGTCACCGCCGATGCGGGCGCCCCCCGCCAGGAGCTGGCGCGCGCGGTCGACACGCTGTTTACCGATCCCGCGCTGGGCGAGACGCGCGCCGTGATCGTCATGGCGAATGGCAAGATCGCGGCCGAGCGCTACGGAGCGGGCTATGGACCGGCGACGCGCTTCGCGAGCTGGTCGATGGCCAAGACCGTCACCGCCACGATGATCGGCCTGCTAGTCGCCGACGGCCGATTGACGCTCGACCAGCCGGCGCCGATCCCGCGCTGGCAGCGCCCGGGCGACCCGCGCGCCGCGATCACTATCCGCCACCTGCTGCAGATGCGCGCTGGCCTGGATCACACCGAGGCCGGGCCGGTGCCGGGCGAGAGCAGCGAGGTGCGGATGCTGTTCCTCGATGGGCGCGACGACATGGCGCAATGGGCGGAGGAGCAACCGCTCGAGGCCGATCCGGGCGCGAAGTTCGAATATTCGAGCAATACGACGGTCATCCTCGCCGACATCGCCGCGCGCGTGCTCACCGACAACAGCCGCGATCCCGAGGCGCGCCGCCGCGCGGTCGCCGACTATCTCCAGGCGCGCCTGTTCGAACCGCTGGGCATGGCAAGCATCGTTCCCGAGTTCGACGCTTCGGGCACGCTGATCGGCGGCAGCCTGATGCACGCCACCGCGCGCGACTTCGCCCGTTTCGGCGAGTTCCTGCGCAACAAGGGCTCCTTCGAGGGCGCGCAGCTCGTGCCGCGCCAGTGGGTCGAGGCGATGACGACCCCCAGCCCGCGGAGCCCGCACTACGGCTTGCAGACCTGGCTCAACCGACCCGTGCCGGAATCGTCGGGCTCCAGCCCGCTGTTCCCCGAGCGCGCGCCGCATTCGCTGTTCGCGATGATCGGGCACATGGGGCAATATGTGCTCGTCTCCCCCGAGCAGCGGCTGACCGTGGTGCGCCTCGGCCATTCCGACGCCGCGCAGCGCGCGGCGCTGATGCCCCGGCTGGCCGATCTCGTCGAGCTCTACCCGGCGAGGTAAAACATTCCCTCGACGACGGTGACGCAGCCACCGGCGAGCCAGACCCGCTCGCCGTCTAGCCGGCAGACCGCATCGCCGCCGCGCGCCGAAGCCTGGTGCGCGGTCAGCTCGCCACGCCCCAGCCGCGCCGCCCAGAACGGCGTGAGCGCGGCGTGGGCCGAGCCGGTGAAGCTGTCCTCGTCCACCCCTCCGCCGGGCACGAACACCCGGCTGACGAAGTCGGAGCCTGCCGCGGACCCCGATCCGGGCGCGGTGCAGATGAACTGGTCGTTCCCGAGCCGAGCCAGTCCGCGCAGATCGGGCTCGAGCGCGCGCACCGCGGTCTCGCTCTCGAACAGATAGATGCCGTAGCGATCTGGGCTCAACCACACCTCGAGCGGCTCCACGCCGAGCAGCGCCACCGCCTCGGGCCAGCTCGAGGGTTCGGTCGCGATCGCCGGGAGAGCGAGCTCGTAACCGCTCGCCGCGCGGCGGACCTCGAGATTGCCCGCGCGCCTGGTCCGAAAGGTCACCCGATCGCCGCCGTCTCTTGTGAGCAGGACATGTCCGCTGGCGAGCGTGGCGTGGCCGCACAGCCGCACCTCTTCCGCGGGCGTGAACCAGCGCAGCTCCCAATCCGCCGCGCCGGCGGCGTCGCGCACGACGAAGGCGGTCTCGGCGAACAGGTTCTCGGCCGCGATGGCCAGCAGCGTCTCGTCGGGCAACCAGGCTTCGAGCGGCATCACCGCCGCCTGATTGCCGCCGAAGGTCCGCGCGGCGAAGGCATCGACATGCCAGTAGGGCAATTTCATGGGCGAGGGTCCTCGAGCTTGGCGAATTCGTTCTCCTCGACCAGCGGATTGTCCGGCTCGTCGACGTGCCCCGCCGGGTCGATGTGGATCAGCAGCTCCATGCCGGGGAAGGCGCGGCACAGATCGGCTTCGACGCGATGAACGATGGCGCTCGCCGCCGCGACGGTCATCTGGGGCGGCAAATCGACGTGGAACTGCACAAAATCTCGTGCCCCGCTGGTGCGGGTGCGCAGGTCGTGAAGATTGCCGAGTTCGGGATGCCGCGCCGCCAGCGCCACGAAGCGCTGGCGCTTTTCGTCGGGCCATTCGCGGTCGAGCAGCTGGTCCACCGCCGCGCTGGCCCCGCGCCAGGCGCCCCAGCCGAGCCACAGGGCGATGCCGAGCCCGAACAGCGGGTCGGCCCTGGCGAAGCCGGCATATTGATCGAGCGCCAGCGCCGCGATCACGGCGAGGTTGAGCAACAGGTCGGACTGGTAGTGGATGTGATCGGTCCGGATCGCGACGCTTCCGGTGCGGCGGATGACATGCCGCTGCCACGTCAGCAGCGCCAGCGTCGCCGCGATCGCGATTACCGAGACGCCGATGCCCTCGGCGGCCGCGGCGGTCTGAACCTCCCCGGTCAGCCGCGTTATCGCGCGCCAGGCGATGCCCGCCGCCGATACCGCGATCAGCATAACCTGCACGATCGCCGCCAGCGCCTCGGCCTTGCCATGCCCGAAGCGGTGCTCGCGATCGGCGGGCTGCGCGGCGATCCAGACCCCGATCAAGGTGGCGAGGCTGGCGACGAGGTCCAGCGCGGTGTCGGCAAGGCTGCCGAGCATGGCGGTCGATCCGGTGCGCCACGCGGCCCATCCCTTTAGGACCGACAGGAACACCGCCATCGCGATCGAGGCGAAAGCGGCGCCGCGGGCCAGCCGCGCGCGTTCGGCGAGCGTGTCGGTCATGGATAGAGCAGCGTGCTGAGCCAACCCCCATCGTCGGCGCGGGTGAAGCGGCGGCGGTCGTGGAGGCGGTTCGGGCGGTCGAGCCAAAACTCGATCGCCCGCGGGGCGAGGCGGTAGCCGGTCCAGTGGGCTGGCCGGGGGATATCGCCTGTGGGATAGCGCACGGCGAGCGCTTCGACCCGCTGGAGATAGGTCTGCCTTTCGGGCAGCGGGCGCGACTGGTCCGAAGCCGCCGAGCCGAGCTGCGAAACACGCGCGCGCGAGCGAAAATAGGCGTCGGCCTCGCCCGGGGTGACCTCGCTCAGCCGGCCTTCGATACGGACCTGCCGCCCGAGGCTCTTCCAGTGGAACAGCAGCGCGGCATGGGGATTGGCCGCGATCTCGATCCCCTTGCGGCTCTGCGAATTGGTATAGAATACGAAGCCGTCCGGCCCATGCTCCTTGAGCAGCACCATCCGCACCGAAGGCCGGCCGTCGGGAGTGGCGGTGGCCAGCGCCATCGCATCGGCATCGTGAGGCTCGCTCGCATTCGCCTCGGACAACCAATCGTCAAACAGCGACAGGGGCGCCGAGCTGGGCAGCGCGCTGCATAGGTCCGAATTGCCGATTTTCTCGTGAGGTGCTGACACTGTCGAAGCTGTCCTGACTGCCCTGGGCGGTAAGGCCCTAACGCGCCGCCGTCCGTGTGGGAAGTATGGCGCATTCCAGGGGGCGAGTTCCCGGCTGGGCTTCCAGGATTTCCTAAGTTTGGCTCAGGTGGGCTGCTATCCGCTCCCCGGCCGTGCCGTCGCCAAAGGGGTGGCTCGCGGCGGCCATCCGTTCATAGGCGCGCATGTCGGTAAGCAGCGCGAACATGGCCGAAACTATCCCATCGCGATCCGTACCGACCAGCCCCACGGCTCCGGCAGCGACTGCTTCGGGGCGCTCCGTGACGTTGCGCATTACCAGCACCGGCTTCCGCAGGGCAGGCCCCTCCTCCTGCAAGCCACCGCTATCGGTGAGAACGCAAAAGCAGTTCCTGAGCGCATAAACAAAGGCATCGTAGGCCAGCGGTTCGAGCAGGTGCACATTGCCGAAGCCGGTCAGCCGCTTTTCCACCGGTTCGCGCACGGCGGGATTGGGATGCACGGGATACACGAAATGCGTGTCGGGAAAGGCGCGGGCCAGGTCCTCCAGCGCCGCGCAGATCCGGTGCAGCCCGTGGGCGAGACTCTCGCGGCGATGGCAGGTGACGAGAACGTAGCGGCTCGTGCGCCAATCGAACCCCAAAGCCGCGTCAAGACCGGCTTCAATGCCTCGCCGGATGGAGCGATCGCTGTCGATGCGCGCCAGAACGTAGGTCAAAGCATCGACAACAGTGTTGCCGGTGACGATGACCCTGGCGGGGTCGCAACCTTCCGCGAGCAGGTTTGCCCGGCTGGCTTCCGTTGGCGCGAAATGGTACTTCGCTATCATACCCGTGACGCGCCGGTTGAGCTCTTCCGGGAAGGGGGCGAGCATGTCTCCGCTCCGAAGCCCAGCTTCGACATGACCAACCGCGATCCCGGCATAGAATGCGGCCAAGGTGCTCGCCATGCTCGTCGTGGTGTCGCCGTGAACCAAGACCAGGTCGGGACGCATCTCCTGAACGATTGTGCGCATGCCGCGCAGGACCGCGGCGTTCACGTCCGCGACGTCCTGATCGCAGCGCATGAGATCGAGATCCGCGTCCGGAACCATGTCGAAGGTTTGCAAGGCCTGATCGAGCATTTCGCGATGTTGCGCTGTAACGCAGCACAGTGTGTCGAACTCGCGCGGCCGGGCACGAAGCGCTCGATAGACCGGCGCCATCTTGATTGCTTCGGGCCGCGTTCCAAACGCGAGCATGATCCGTTTTCTCGTTCTCATAGCCCCACCGCGTGCTCCAAGACGGCAGGGAATCCACGAATCGCCACGGCGAGCAAGGTCCAAAAATGTAGTGGTCTCATATCGTTGTCATAGTGTCGTGGCGTGGGCGCGCGTGTCGGTCATGCGTTCTTCGAGGACAGCAGGCAAGCGCTGGCGGAACTTGCGTCGCGAAGGCGTTCCACCTAGCTAACACGCCCGATGGCAACCCCTTCGCCCGATCCCTATTCCACGCTCGGCGTCGCCCGTGGCGCGAGCGAGAAGGACATCAAGAGCGCCTATCGCAAGCTCGCCAAGGAGCTGCACCCGGATCGCAACAAGGACAATCCCAAGGCGGCCGAACGCTTCGGCAAGGTGACGCAGGCCTACGATCTGCTTTCCGACAAGGACAAGCGCGCCCGCTTCGACCGCGGCGAGATCGACAGCGACGGCAATCCCGCCAACCCCTTCGCCGGCATGGGTGGAATGGGCGGCGGGTTCAATGGCGGCGGGTTCGGAGGCGGTGGCAGGAGCGGCGGCTTCCGGCCAGAGGATTTGCAAGGGATGGGCGGCGCCGAGGGCGTCGACCTGGGCGATTTGTTCGAAGGGTTGTTCGGCGGTGGCCCCCGATCGCGCGGTGCCGGCGGCTTCGGTGGAGGCGCCTTCGGCGGCCAGCAGCGCCGCCCACCGCCACCGCAAAAGGGCGCCGACATCGCCTACCGCCTGCGCGTCTCCTTGGCCGACGCCGCGACACTGAAACCGCAGCGCATAACTCTCGCCGACGGCAAGACCATCGACCTCAAGCTGCCCGAGGGGCTCGAGAGCGGCACCCAGATGCGGCTCAAGGGCAAGGGCCAGACCGGTCCCGGCGGAACGGGCGATGGCATCGTCACCATCGATGTCGATCCGCACAAGCTCTACCGCCGAGATGGCGACGACGTGCGTCTCGACCTGCCGATCACGCTCGACGAGGCCGTGCGCGGCGGCAAGGTGCGCGTACCCACGGTCGATGGGCCGGTGATGATGACGATCAAGCCCGGCACCAGCGGCGGCACCGTGCTGCGACTGAAAGGCAAGGGCTTCACCCGCAAGGGCGGGCAGCGCGGCGACCAGCTGGTGACGCTCGAGATCCAGCTGCCGCGGGATCTGGCCGAACTGACCCGGCGCCTCGAGGGCTGGAGCGACGAGGGCGAGCCGCGCGGCAAGCTCGGGGTCTGACGGGTGTCGGCGCATCCGCTTCCCGAGCCCGCGGAGCGCGAGATCGAATCGCTGTCGCCCGAAGCCCGCCGGCGCGCGGCCCGGCGGCGCTGCGGAGCGAGATTTCGCGGGCGCGTCGCCAGCAAGCTGGGCCCGGGCAGCCGGACCTTCGAAATCGTCAAGCGCGTGGCCATCGGCGCCTATAACGACGGCTTCATCCACGCCGGCAATCTGGCCTATATGGCGATCATCGCGATCTTTCCCTTCTTCATTCTGGGAGCCGCGATCTTCTCGCTGATGGGCGAGGAGAGCGAACGCGCCGCCACCATCAACGCGCTGCTCCTCGCGCTTCCGCCGATGGTGGGCGGGGTCATCGAGCCGGTCGCCCGCAGCGTGGTGCAGGGCAAGAGCGGCTGGGTCCTGTGGCTGGGCGGACTGATCGGGCTGTGGACCGTCTCGAGCCTGATCGAGACCATCAGGGACGTCCTGCGCCGCGCCTATGGCACCAAGGCGACGCATGCGTTCTGGAAGTACCGGCTGTTCTCCGCCGGTGTCATCTTCGGGGCGGTGATCCTGCTGATGATCAGCCTGTTGGCGCAGGTGTTGATCGGGACCGCGCAGGAAGTGATCGACGCCTATGTGCCGCGCCTGGCCGATGCCATCGACCAGCTCCGCGTCAGCCGGGTCGTGCCCGCGCTCGGCCTGTTCGGATCGCTCTATCTGCTGTTCTACACCCTGACCCCCAAGGCCTATCGCAAGCGGCGGTATCCCAAATGGCCCGGCGCGCTGGCGACCTGCCTGTGGTGGCTGGCGGTGACCGCGGCGCTGCCTCCCGCGATCCGCGGCTTCTTCAGCTACGACGCGACCTACGGCAGCCTGGCCGGCATCATGATCGCGCTGTTCTTTTTCTATCTCGTCGGGCTAGGCTTCGTGATCGGGGCCGAGCTAAACGCCGCGCTGGCGGAGACGCCCGAGGAAGCGTTGAACCGTATCGGGCAGGCCGACGACCGGGAGCGCAAGAAGGCGCGGGCAGCGGCGGCGAGAAAAGCGGAACAGGAGAGCGAGGCGTGAGCGGATTGATGGCGGGCAAGCGCGGGCTGATCATGGGCCTCGCCAACGACAAGTCGCTGGCGTGGGGCATCGCCAGGAAGCTGGCCGAGCACGGCGCGCAACTGGCCTTTTCCTACCAGGGCGATGCGCTCCGCAAGCGGGTCGAGCCGCTTGCCGCCGAAGTCGGCAGCGATTTCACCTTCGATTGCGACGTTTCGGACATGGCGGCGCTGGACCAGGGCTTCGCGACGCTGAAGAAGCGCTGGGACACGCTCGATTTCGTGGTTCATGCGATCGGGTTTTCCGACAAGAACGAACTGCGCGGCAAATATGTCGATACCAGCCTCGACAACTTCCTGATGACGATGAATATTTCGGCCTACAGCCTGGTCGCGGTGGCCAAGCGCGCCGCCGCGATGATGCCCCCGCGCGGCGAGGACGGATGCGGGAGCGGATCGATCCTGACGCTGAGCTATTACGGCGCGGAAAAGGTCGTGCCGCACTACAATGTGATGGGGGTGGCCAAGGCAGCGCTCGAGGCCAGCGTGCGCTATCTCGCCAACGATCTCGGCCCCGACGCCATCCGCGTCAACGCGATCAGCGCCGGCCCGATCAAGACCCTGGCCGCGAGCGGCATCGGCGACTTCCGCTACATACTCAAATGGAACGAGCTCAACAGCCCGCTGCGGCGCAACGTGACGATCGAGGACGTCGGCGGCGCGGGGCTTTATTTTCTGTCGGATCTCTCATCGGGCGTGACCGGCGAGGTGCACCATGTCGACGCGGGCTACCACACGGTCGGCATGAAACAGGAAGACGCGCCGGACATTGCGCTGGGGTAGCAAGCGATTCCAGCGCGCTTTCGGGTAATCGGCGCACCGTCTCCAAGAGCCCTTCCCAGCTTGGGCGCATCCCGCTAACGGCTGCGCGGCATCGTCGCGGTCCCCCGGCGGCATCGGAATGAGACTGAAATGAATTCGGTGTTGATTACCGGAGGCACCGGGTCCTTCGGAAAAACCATGCTACGCGCCCTGCTCGACGACGGCGTCGATGAAGTGCGGATTCTGAGCCGCGACGAGGAGAAGCAGGACGCCCTTCGCAACCAGCTGGGCGATAAGCGCGTGCGCTATCACATTGGCGATATCCGCGACCGCGATAGCGTCGATCGGGCCATGGCCGGGGTCGAGGCGGTGTTCCATGCCGCCGCGCTGAAGCAGGTGCCCTCGTGCGAATTCTTCCCGCTCGAGGCGGTCCGGACCAACGTCCTCGGATCGGAAAACGTCATCCGTTCGGCCATCGCAGCCGGCGTCGGCCGCGTGATCTGTCTTTCGACGGACAAGGCCGTGCATCCTATCAATGCGATGGGAATGTCCAAGGCGATGATGGAGAAACTGGCCCAGTCCGCTGCGCGCGAGCTGGGGCAAGGCGGCCGCACAATCGTCGCTTGCGTGCGCTACGGCAACGTCATGTATTCGCGTGGGAGTGTGATTCCGCTGTTCGTCGAACAGATCACGAAGGGCCGGCCGATCACCATCACGGAACCGGCAATGACGCGTTTCCTCATGCCGCTTCGCGACAGCGTCGATCTGGTGCGGTTCGCCCTGAGCCATGCGGGGCAGGGCGACCTGTTTATTCGTAAGTCCGCTGCTTCGACCATCGGCAATCTCGCCGCCGCGCTCACGCAGCTGTTCGGCGCCCCCGACCACGAGGTCCGGGTGATCGGCTGGCGCCATGCCGAGAAGCTTTTCGAAACCCTCGCGACCCGGCAGGAATTGGCGACCGGGGAGAACATGGGCGACTACTGGCGGCTCCAACTCGACGAGCGCGACCTCAATTACAGCGGCTATTTCAGCGAAGGCGACACCGAACACGAACTGGCGGAGGATTTCCACTCACACAACACCGCCCGGCTCGATCTGGATGCGATCAAGGCGCTGCTGCTTTCGCTCCCCGAAATCCGCGCGGCGCTGGAACGTGCCGCTCCCGGCCAGCGATGAAGATCGCGGTTACCGGCGCGAAGGGACTGTTGGGGTGGCATGCCGCCGGCCACATCCACGCGCGCAATTGCGCGGCGCGCTTTCGCTCCGAACCCGACGCGCACGAGCTCGTCGTCATCGACCGGGCGACCTTCGAGGATCGCGATGCTCTCGCCGGCGCGCTTGCCGGAGTCGAGGCGGTGCTGCACTTCGCCGGCGCCAACCGCAGGTCCGATGCGGCGGTGGAAGCGGCCAATCCCGCGATCGCCGCAGCGCTGATCGACGGGTGCGAGGCGGCGGGCGCGGAGCCCCATATCGTCTACGCTAATTCGACCCACGCGGTTCGCGACACGCCCTATGGACGTTCCAAGCGGGAGGCCGGTGAGATTCTGGCGGACTTCGCTTCGGGATACACCGACCTGATCCTGCCGCACATCTTCGGCGAATGCGCGCGCCCGTATTACAACAACGTGACCGCGACGCTGATCGATCAACTTTGGCGGGGGGAAGAGGCCACCGTCAATCCGGAGGGCCGGGTTTCGCTCCTTCATGCCGGCACCGCGGCCGTCACGGCCATCGAGGCGGCGATCTCCGGCCAGTCGGGCACGCTCGCACCGGCGGGTCGGGAGATGACGATCGCGGGTCTCTACGCCACACTGCGCGAGTTTCACGCGCTCTATACGGCCAACACCTTCCCGGACCTTTCCGACCCGTTCGATCTGGCGTTGTTCAACACCCTGCGAGCGGGTGCCTACCCAACGCATTATCCGTTCCCGCTCGATGTCCGGGCAGACCGGCGCGGCAGGCTGTTCGAAACCGCGAAAGGCGGCAATGCCAGTCACACCTTCCTTTCGACGACCCTACCGGGCGAGAAGCGCGGCGATCACTTCCATCTGGCCTTGTGCGAACGCTTCGTCGTGGTGGCCGGCGAAGCGGTGATCCGCATTCGGAAGGTGCTGACCGACGAAGTGCATGAGTTCCGGGTGTCGGGGGATCGCCCGGTCGCGATCGACCAACTGCCCCTGCACACCCACAACATCGAAAATCTGGGCGACCGCGACGTCGTCACCTTCTTCTGGACCCATCGCATGTTCGATCCCGCAGTGCCCGACACCTACGCGGAGCCGGTCTGAGCATGGGCCGGTTGAAAGTCACCACGATACTGGGAACCCGGCCGGAAATCATCCGGCTGAGCCGCACGATGGCCTTGCTCGACGAGTGTAGCGAGCACCGCCTCGTGCATACCGGCCAGAACTGGGACTACGAGCTCAACGAGGTCTTCTTCGCCGATCTGGGCGTGCGCAAGCCCGATACGTTCCTGGGTGTCGACACCACCACGCTCGGTTCTGTTCTGGGCGGCATCCTGATCGCGGCCGAACGCGAGCTTCAGGCGCACCCACCCGATGCTCTGCTGGTCCTCGGCGACACCAACAGCGCGATCGCCGCGATCATGGCGCGGCGCATGAAGATCCCGATCTATCACATGGAAGCGGGCAACCGGAGCTTCGATCGGAATGTCCCCGAAGAGACCAACCGCAAGCTCGTCGATCACATCAGCGATTTCAACCTTGTCTATACCGAGCACGCACGCCGCCATCTCCTTGCCGAGGGCATTCATCACCGCCGTATCTACCTCACCGGATCGCCCATGTTCGAAGTGCTCGCGCATTACCGCGAGGAGATCGAGTCGTCCGACATCCTCTCACGGCTCGGTCTGGACCCACGGCGCTATTTCGTCGTCTCGCTGCACCGCGAGGAGAACGTCGACAGCAAGGAGCGCCTGCGCCAGCTCGTCGAGGCCCTCAATCGCCTCGCGGCCACCTTCGACCTTCCGGTGATTGTCTCGACCCATCCCCGCACCCGCAAGCGCCTCGAGGCGCTGGAGGGGCTGGCGCTCGATCCGCGCGTCCGCGATCTCAAGCCGTTCGGCTTCCACGATTACAACCACCTGCAAATGAAGGCATTCTGTGCCGTTAGCGACAGCGGAACGATCGCCGAAGAGGCGAGCATCCTCAATTTCCCCGCAATCACCCCGCGGGACGCTATCGAGCGTCCGGAAGCGCTCGATACGGGCGCCATCGTGCAGACTGGAATTTCGCCCGACACGATCCTGGAAGCCGTCGGTTTGGTTACCCGGCTGCACGGCAAGGCCGGGCGGGGCGCTACGACCGACCCTTCGGCCGTTCCGGCCGACTATCGCATTACCAACACCGCGGAACGAGTCGTCAAGCTCATCCTGGGGACGGCACGCCTGTCCAACATATGGGACGGTATCAGGCACCGCGATTTCGTCTGATGCGAATTCTCTACCTGACCCAATGGTTTGAGCCCGAGCCTGCGTTCAAGGGGGAACAATTCGCGGACATGTTGGCTGCCAAGGGCCACGAGGTCGAAGTGGCGACGGGGTTCCCCAACTATCCGGGGGGCAAGCTCTACGCCGGCCACCGCCTGAGGCCCTACTGGCGCATGACCACGGCGAGCGGGCGCGCCGTGCACAGACTCTGGCTTTACCCTTCGCACGACGGCTCCACCGTAGGCCGCGCGCTCAATTACGGCAGCTTCTTTCTATCCTGCTTGCTCTTCTTGTTGGCCCGCGGGCGGCGTTACGACGCTGTCTATGTCTACCATCCTCCGCTCACGCCTGCGCTTGCTGCGATCCTCGCGCGCTGGTTTCACCGGTACAGGGTGATTGTAGACGTTCAGGATCTGTGGCCCGACAGCGTGCTGGCGTCGGGGATGTTGCCCAAGTGGTTGGGCCAGTCCTTGGGCGCGCTGTGTCGCTTCGTCTATCGCGCGGCGGACGGGATAGTGGCGCAGACGGAGGGTATGCGCGATCGCATTCTCGCTCACGGAGCAGAACCCGAACGGGTGACCCGCATCTACAATTGGGCGACCTACCAAGAAGGCGGGCAGAAGTCCGCTGCGCCGGCCGAACGCCCGGCTGGACATCCCAGTCTGATTTACGGCGGCAACATCGGCCAGGCGCAGTCGCTGCTGCACGTGGTCCGCGCGGCCGAGCTGGCCGCCCGATCGCTGCCGGACTTGCGCTTCCATGTCTTTGGATCGGGCATCGAGCGCGATGCGCTTGAAAGACACCTCCAGGCCAATCCCGAAACACCGCTGGTCCTGCACGCTCCGGTCGATCGCTCCACGATGGACCGCATCTTCGATCAGGCCGATATCCTGATCCTTCATTTGAAGGGCGATCCGCTCTACGAATTTACCATGCCCTCGAAGGCACAGCACTATCTCGCTTGCGGAAAGCCCATTGTCGCAGGCATTGCCGGCGAGGCCGCGGCGCTGCTCGCATGCTCCGGGGCGGCGATCGTGACCGCTCCCGAGGACACGGAAGCCATGGCCGACGCGATCGCGGAATGGGCCCGGTTATCGCCCGAGGAGCGCCTCGCCGCAGGACGCCGCGGCAAGGACTTCTACCGCGAGACGTTTGGCGCCGCGCAAGCTATGGAGCAGACGCTGCGCGCCGTAAATGCCGCCGCCACTTCGGCGCGCAGGGACCGGAACCCCGCGACCATGCAAGTGAGGTAGGATCGTGGCTCTGACCAACACCGGCTGGCCTGCCTATACCCAGGAGGAAGTCGACGCCGTCGCAGCGGTCCTGGCCTCGAACCGGGTCAATTACTGGACGGGCGACGAGACACGGGCGTTCGAGCGGGAGTTCGCCGAATGGGCCGGCTCGCCCTGTGCGATCGCGCTCACCAACGGCACGGTCGCGCTGGACCTTGCCCTCGAGGCTCTCGGGATTGGCCCCGGCGACGAGGTCGTGGTGACGCCGCGCACCTTCATTGCCTCGATTTCCACGGTCGTCAACGCAGGGGCGACCCCCGTATTCGCGGATGTTGGCGCCGATAGCGGCAATATCACCCCGGAGACGATCTCGGCGGTCCTGACGCCGCGCACGCGCGCCATCATTCCGGTTCATCTCGGCGGATGGCCCTGCGACATGCCCGCCATCATGGCCCTGGCCGCGCGCGCGGACATCAAGGTTGTCGAGGACTGCGCGCAGGCGCACGGCGCACGCATCGACGGGCAGTCGGTTGGCAGCTTCGGCCATGTGGGGGCGTGGTCCTTCTGCCAGGACAAGATCATGACCACGGGCGGTGAAGGAGGGATGGTGACCACCGCGGATGAAGCGCTGTGGTCGCGAATGTGGTCGTACAAGGATCATGGCAAGGATTGGGAGGCGGTCTACAACACTGCGCACCCGCCGGGCTTCCGCTGGTTGCACAACAGTTTTGGGACCAATTGGCGAATGCTGGAAATGCAGGCCGTGATCGGTCGAATCCAGCTGCGCAGGATGGCCGAATGGACGCGGCGACGGACCGAGATCGCGGGACGCATCGCCGAAGTGCTGCGTCGATATCCGGAATACGTCCGGGTTCCCGCCCCCCAGCCGGGGCACACGCACGCTTATTACCGGCTCTACGGTTATGTCGGCGAAAGCTGGGAGGCAAAGGGCTTCGGACGGAACTGGTTCATCGAGGAATGCGCGCGACGGGGGGTCAAGGTGTTCCAGGGAACGTGCTCCGAAGTCTATCTCGAGAAGGCGTTCGAGGGCACGCCATGGCGGCCGCGCGAGCGACTGCCGGTCGCGCGAGCGCTGGGAGAATGCAGCATCATGTTCCTGACCCATCCGACCATCGACGACAGTGAACTGGCGCGCGACTGCGCCGTGATTGCCGAAGTTCTGGACAAGGCGCGGTAAAGTCGGCAGTTGGCGCGCGCGTTTCGCCTGCCCCGCGGGGCGGCCTCATCGAAATTTCAGGCAATCACCTCATGACATCCGGCTCCGATGCGTTTCACAGCCTGCTGAACCGGATCGCCTCTTGCGAGGCGGTTATCGGCATCGTCGGCATGGGCTATGTCGGCCAGCCGCTGGCGTTGCGCTGCAGCGAAAAAGGCTTCGGCGTGATCGGTTTCGATGTCGATGCGGACAAGGTCGCGCGACTAAATGACGGTGTATCGACCATCGAGCATATCGACGAAGCCCTTATCGCCGCCGCCAACCATCGCGGGATGCGCTGCACGACCGATTTCGCTGCCATCGCCCAATGCGATGCGGTGCTTATCTGCGTGCCTACGCCGCTCAACAAGTACCGGGAGCCGGACCTCCGCTTCGTAACCGACACTTGCGAGGCGATCGCCCCTTATCTGCGCCCTGGCCAGCTGGTTTCGCTCGAAAGCACGACTTACCCGGGAACCACCGACGAGGAGGTCGCGCCGCGGATCACCTCCTCGGGCCTCGTGGTCGGAGAAACCGTCTTCCTGATCTATTCGCCCGAGCGCGAGGATCCGGGCAATGTCGCCTTCACCACGCATACCATCCCCAAGGTGGTCGGGGGCGCGACCGCAAAGTGTCTCGAAGTCGGCAAGGCGCTGTACGGCCAGATCATCGACCGGATCGTGCCAGTGAGTTCGACGAAGACCGCCGAAATGACCAAGCTGCTGGAAAACATCCATCGCGCGGTCAACATCGGACTGGTCAACGAAATGAAGATCGTCTGCGATGCGATGGACATCGACATTTTCGAGGTCATCGAGGCGGCCTCGACCAAACCCTTTGGCTTTACGGCCTATTTCCCTGGCCCCGGCCTGGGCGGGCACTGCATTCCGATCGATCCGTTCTACCTGACCTGGAAGGCGCGCGAATTCCAGCTTCACACGCGCTTCATAGAGCTCGCCGGCGAGATCAACCAGGCGATGCCCCGCTATGTATTCGACAAGCTCGTGCTGGGTCTGAACGCAGAGGGGCGCGCGGTGCGCGGCAGCAAGGTGCTGGTGCTCGGGATCGCGTACAAGAAGAACGTCGACGACATGCGCGAATCTCCTGCGGTCGCAATCATGGAGCTGCTTCGCGACCATGGGGCGGAGCTCGCCTATTCGGATCCCCACGTTCCGCGCTTTCCCAAGATGCGCGAGCATCGCTTCGATCTCTCCAGCGTCGCGCTTACGCCGGATACCCTCGCGAGATTCGATGCGGCGATCGTGGCGACCGACCACGACGCGTTCGATTATGCGATGATCGCCGAACACGCCTCGCTGATCATCGACAGCCGCGGCGTCTATCGCGATCCTGCCGCCAACGTGATCAAGGCCTGAGGGACCGGCAATGAAGCGATTTGCCCTGATCGGCGCCGGCGGATACATCGCCCCGCGACACATGCGCTCGATCGCCGAGACGGGCAACGCTCTCGCGGTCGCCTATGACATCAACGATTCGGTCGGCATCCTCGACAGCCATTTCCCCGAAGCCGAGTTCTTCACGCAGTTCGAAGAATACGACAGGTATCTCGCCTGGGCCGCCCAGACGGGCCGCGGGATCGACTACGTGGCGGTGACCTCGCCCAACCATCTTCACGTCGCGCATGTCGGCCACGGGCTGCGCGCCGACGCCGATGTGATCTGCGAGAAGCCACTGGTGCTGGAGCCGCACGAGCTCGACGAACTCGTGGCCCTGGAGGAGCTTACCGGTCGCCGCGTCTCGACCATCCTCCAGCTGCGCCTGCACCCGGCCATCGCGGCCCTCAAGGAGCAGGTTTCACAGGCAACGGGGGGCAAGCACGAGATCGAACTGACCTACGTGACCTCACGGGGCAACTGGTACCTCAAGAGCTGGAAGGCGGATCCCGCCCGGTCCGGCGGTATCGCGACGAACATCGGGGTGCATTTCTTCGATATGCTGCACCATTTGTTCGGGGCAACGCAGGAGAACGTCGTCCACCTGGCCGAACCGACCCGCAGCGCCGGCTACCTGGAGCTCGAGCAGGCGCGCGTACGCTGGTTCATGTCGCTCGAGGTCGCGGATGTCCCGCGGATATGGCGCGACCAGGGTCAGCGGACCTATCGCTCGATCACGATCGACGGGCAGGAAGTCGAGTTCTCCGGTGGCTTCACCGATCTCCACACGCGAAGCTACGAGGAAATCCTCGCCGGTCGCGGGTTCCGCCTCAGCGAGAGCAGAGCGGCGATCGAGATGGTCGCCCAGATCCGACGAGCGATCGCGGCGCCGGGCCCTGACATGCATCCGATGGCGAGAGCAGCTCCATGAGCAAGCCGCCCTTGCTGGTTTTCGCCTACGCCTTTCCTCACCGGAAGACCCAGGACTTTCTCTTGTCGCTGCGACTGGACGGCTTTCACAGCGTGACAGTTATCGCAGCACCGAAGGTCGAATTGGTCCACTCCGACCCGACGAGCTATTTTTCCACCTCGCTGCGCCGCCGCTCCCCAGCCGATACCGAACGGGTCTGTGCCGCGCTCGGGTTTGCCTTCCTGCCATGCGAGCACGGAGAAGTCACGGCGATCTCGGACCTGGTCTCGCAATCGGGCGCACGCATCGCGCTGATCTCGGGCGCGCGCATCCTCAAGCCGGCGATTATTGATCTCTTCTCCGACGGCATCATCAACATCCATCCCGGGATACTCCCTGCGACTTCCGGCTTGGACGCCTTCTATTACACCATTACCAAGGGCGTCGCGGCGGGAGCGACCGCGCATTTCATCGATGGCCGGGTAGACGCAGGAGAGGAAATCCTCTTCGAACAAACCCCAATCGGTCCCGAGGACACTCCCGAGATCGTGGCCGAGAACTCCTACCAATCCCAACTGATCGCACTGCACCGCGTGCTGCAGGAATTGCAAACGGGGACGATCCGCCGGACTCCGATCCTGCGCGAGCGCAAGAACCAACCGATGCTGCCGGACGAGAAACGCAATGCGATCGCGCGCTTCGCCTCATGGCGTAACGCACAGTATGTCAGGCAATTGGGAGAAGAGCTGGTGCGCGCTTGCGAGGCTGGTGATACCACCACGGCCGGCGCCATTCTTGAGCAGATGCCGGCTCTCATCGAGCATCGGAACGAAAAGGGCTGGTCGCCGCTCATCTGCGCCAGTTTCAAACAGCACCTAGAAACGGTGAAAATGCTGTTGGCCAAGGGAGCCGATCCCGATGGCGCGAACGCGAACGGCACCACCCCGCTGATGTATGCTAAGACACAGTCGCTCCACCAGGCGGCGTCCGACTATCCAGTCCTGTCCGCGTTGCTGGCCGCCGGAGCGCGACTCGACCGTTGCGACGTTTCTGGATGCGACATCTTTCACTATGTCCGCGCAGCCGGCGATGAGCAGATGCTGGCTTGGCTCATGGCGCGCAGGGAACGCTGACAAATGGATTTCGTCGATCTGGCGGCGCAGCAGAAGCGTATAGGACTGGAAATGGACCGGCGGATCGCCGCGGTCCTCGCGCACGGACGATACATCCTGGGGCCGGAGGTCGAGGAACTAGAAACAAGGCTCGCCGAGTTTGCCGGGGCCCAGCATTGCATTTCGGTCGCCAACGGCACCGACGCGCTTCAGATCGCCCTGATGGCGCTGGGGATCGGCCCCGGCGACGAAATCATCACGCCGGCCTTCAGCTACATCGCCACCGCGGAAGTCAGCGCCCTGCTCGGCGCGCGCCCGGTCTACGTCGATATCGATCCGGTCACCTTCACCGTTGATCCCGCGACGATCGCAGCGGCGATCTCACCGCGCACCCGGGCCATCATCCCCGTCTCGCTCTATGGGCAATGCGCGGACATGGATGCGCTCAACGCGATTGCCGCGACGCATGATCTCGCCGTGATCGAAGATGCAGCGCAAAGCTTCGGCGCGATCCAGCACGGCAAGCGTTCGTGCAATCTCAGCCGAATTGCCTGCACCAGCTTTTTCCCCTCCAAGCCACTGGGCTGTTACGGTGACGGAGGTGCGATTTTCGTGCGGGACGAGGAGCTTGCGACCGTCATCCGGCAAATCGCCCGGCATGGCCAGTCGCGGCGCTACCACCATGTGCGCGTCGGCGTGAACAGTCGCCTCGACACTCTGCAAGCCGCCGTCTTGCTGGCGAAGCTCGAGGTCTTCGAGGCCGAGCTCGCGGCCCGCCAGGATGCTGCCGAACGCTATGATCGCGCGCTCTCCGGAACAGCGATCGCGCCACCTGTCGTGGCGGAGGGGAACCGCTCGGCGTGGGCCCAGTACACCATTCGCGTACCGAACCGAGATGCGGTCCGAGAGGCACTGGCAGACGCGGGCATTCCCACCACCGTCCACTATCCGCTGCCCCTCAACCGGCAGCCGGCGGTGGCGGATGACAGCGTCTCGCTACCGCACGGCGACCGCGCGGCCGAAGAGGTGCTAAGCTTACCTTTTCACCCCTATATCCGGCCGACCGAACAGGCAGAAGTCGTCGAAGCGCTGCAACGCGCCATTGCAGTCTGAGGCCATGCGCCGTTCGGCAGGAGCCTTCCTCGAGCGATTGCGCGACCCGAATGGTTTCCTGGGACCGGTAGCCAAGCTCGCCGGCGGCACTCTGATCGGCCACGGGATCACCGGCGCGGCGCTGCTGGTACTCGCGCGTCTCTATACTCCGTCCGAGTTCGGCGTGTTCGCGATGTACTCGGCGGTCATCTATGTCTTGGCGGTGGCGGTTTGCCTCAGGCTGGACGTCGCCATCGCGCTACCGGAGCAAGACGAGCGCGCTTTCGAGGTCTTCAGCCTTGCGATCCTCGCCACGTTGGCGATTGCCGTACTGACCGCGGCCATCCTGGCAGCCATTCCGGCGGCGCTTCTGGGCGGCGAGAACCTGCACGGAATCGCGCCCTACCTCTGGCTCATACCGGTCAACCTGCTCGCCTTGGGCGTTTTCTCCGCGATGCAGAACTGGTTTATCCGCCGCAAGGGCTACAATCTGCTGGCCGCTTCGCGCGTTTCGCAATCGGGCGCTGCGGCGGCCGCCCAGGTCATTCTTGGCGCCCTGGGATCGGGTGTCATCGGGCTGATCGTCGGGCTAATCCTCACCAGCGCGGCCGGCGCCGCCTTTATGGCGAAATCCATGCTGGCCGACGTTCGCGGACTGGCGCCGGGCTTTCGGTGGACGGCGCTGCGATCAACCCTTTCGCGATATCGCGCCTTCCCGCAATTCTCGGTGTGGGAGGCGCTTGCAAACAGCGCCGCGATCCAGTTGCCGATCTTTCTCATCGGCCTGGTGGCCGGAACCGCAGAGTTGGGTCAGGTCACCCTGGCCATGATGGTGGTGCAGGCGCCGATGGCGTTGTTCGGCACCTCGGCCGCACAGGTTTTCCTGTCACAGGCGCCCGAACGGGCCCGGAACGGACAGCTTCACGCCTTTACCGTCCAGACGATGCGCAGCCTCGCGATCGCCGGCTTCCCGCTGCTCATAGCGCTGGGACTTGCCGCCCCGTTTCTGTTCCCGCTGCTGTTCGGTCCGGAGTGGTCACGCGCCGGACTTCTCGTTAGCTGGATGACTCCTTGGTTGCTGCTGCAATTCGTGTCGAGCCCGGTCTCGAGCGTGCTGAGCATCACCGGGCATCTCGGCATCGGAATGGTTCTCCAGGTCGGGGGCCTGCTCTTCCGAACGGGAGCTATCGTCGCCGCCGCTTATTTCGACAGTCGATTCGTGAGCGAAGCGTTCGCCGTTTCCGGCGCGATTTTTTACCTGATCTACAGCGTCGTCATACTTCGACTCGCCTTCAGGTCACGTGGAGCGATACCGGCGAAGGCGAACACATGACGTCGTTGCCATTCCTTGCAGCTCCATCGCAGCGAAAGCATACGGCGCTACTCGTCGCGATGCGCCTGACGTGCATGGCCGTCTATTCGTTCGCACTTTTCGTTCTCTTGCGAGATTATGCGGCGATCGTCTGGCCGTTCTACGGCTACAGTTTTTCGTCGCCCGGCCTCGTCGGGGGGCTACAGGTGGTGTTCTTTATTGCCTCCGCCTCGTGGCTCTGTCCACCGGAGATCCGGTCTCCATCCACTTTGATCCTATTGATTGTCTATCTCTTCGTTGTCGTCCCGTCGATAATCTGCCTGTTCTACATGGATCCGCGCTATTCGGGCCAGCCGACGCTGACCTCGTTCTTCATCGTCATAGGCTACGCCGGAGCGCGGTTCCTGAGCCGCTCGGCGAGGCCGGTGGAGGTCGTCGAAGTGCGCAAGCCGCATTTCCTCCTTATCCCCGGGATGATGGCCCTTTCCGCGATCCTTCTCGCCTTCCTCTATTGGCGTTTCGGCGGCGTGATGAGCTTCGTCGCTCTGGACAGCATCTACGAGCAGCGCGAGCGGGGGGCCGCGCAGAATTTCGTCGAGGGTTATGCGCAAACCTATTCCCAATATGTGTTGTCGACCGGCTTGCTGGCGGTCGGCTTGGTTTACCGCAAGCCGTTCGCCGTCATTCTCGGGCTCTTCGGATCGGTGTCCAACTACATGATCACGGCGGAAAAGGCAGGATTGATGTATCCCGCCTTCATTGTGGTACTTTACATCGTTCTCAGCACCCGCCTGCGATTTCTTAGGGGGCTGGCATTCATCTCGCTTTCGCTGGCAGCGATCGTGCTCTTCTCAGTGTGGAATTACCAGCGATCGCAAATCGCCGAGTTTTCGGCCTGGTACCTGGGAATGCGGACGATCCTGACGCCCGGAGCCCTCGTCGTCCATTATCTCAACTTCTTCGAATCGATTGGAAATACCTTCTTTTCCCACGTTCGAGGCCTTAATTTCTTCGTTCCGCCCCCCACCGCCTTCGCCAACGATGTCCGCTTCCCGGAAATCGGCGTGATCATCGGCGAAGACTACTTCAACTTCCCCAAGCTCAATGCAAACGCCAGCTTTCTGGCGTCGGACGGCATTGCCAGCCTCGGCCTCCTCGGAATCCCGATCGTCTTCGCTTTGCTCGGCCTGCTGCTGCGGGGCCTCGACGCAGTCTCACGGGGTGTCGGGAAGGCGGCCCTTCTGATCCTGTTGCCGATTGCCCTCACCCTTACGAACGGATCGCTATTCACGGTGCTCGCATCTTTCGGAGGATTGTTCTGGATCCTTGTACTGCGATTTTGTTTCCTCACTCGAGCCGAGCCGACGCTGCGGGGGGTACCGGATCGCTGAGCCCAACCTAGCGATGTCATCCTTGGGGCCATCCCGAAGCCAGGCGAGGCGCATCGCCGCCTACGGCACCGCTTGTCTGAACACATTCTTCAAACGGACTTCTACAATGACCCGAATAGCCTTGGAACATGTCGATTGCCCCTGCTGCGGCGCGCGGCATTCCCACCCCTGGGCCAGCGAGGCCGGGTTCGACGTAGTCCGATGCGAGGATTGCCGCATGCTCTATATCGATCCGCGCCCTGTCGGAAGCTACATCGCGGGTGCGGTCGAGACCGGTCAACAGACCTTCGAAGAGCATCCCATCAACGTTCGCTCGCGCCGGATCCCCGCCAAGATAACGCGCTACCGTCGTCTGATCCGTCACCTCTTTGCCGACCGCATAGCCGAGCAGGAGCCGCTGCGCTGGGTCGATGTCGGCTGCGGCTACGGAGAGATGCTGGAGGCGGCGCGGTCAGTCCTGCCGGCGGGCAGTGAAGTCATTGGGGTAGAGCCGATGACACACAAGGCCCAATGCGCGGAGGCCCGCGGCCTCGAAGTCATCAACCGCTTTCTCGAGGAGGGGCAGTTCGAGGCCGATGTCGTTTCGAACATGGATGTGTTCAGCCACATTCCCGATTACCGGCAATTTTTGGCCACCGTCGCGACCAATCTGAAGCCCGGCGGCGTCTTGCTGATCGAAACCGGTAACACCGCCGATCTCGAAAATCGCGCGGACCTGCCCAACGAGCTTGGCCTGCCTGACCATCTGACCTTCGCCGGCGAGCCTCAGTTGCGCCGATATCTCGAAACGATCGGCTATGCCCCCGCGATGGTCGTGCGCGAGCGCTCCGATACGATTACGCAGATGGCCAAGAATGCCGCCAAGCTGCTGTTGGGCCGTGAAAGTCGGGTCAGCCTGCCTTATACTTCTCGCTATCGCCAGTTGATCATCCGAGCAGAGCCGATCCGATAGATGCGTATCCTGCATCTCTGCCTGTCCAACTTCTACGTCGATGGGTTCTCCTATCAGGAGAACGAACTCGTTCGGCAGAACGTCGAGGATGGGCACGAGGTGCGCGTTATTGCCTCCACCGAACAAATCGCCACCGACGGGACGCTCTTCTACAGTCGCCCTTCGGCCTATCTGGGGCGGGACGGCGCCATGGTCGAGCGGGTCGCCTACGCCCGCTTCTTGCCTCACGCCGTCATGCGCAAGCTGCGGATCCACGGATCGATTTACCGGCGGATCGAGGCTTTCCGACCTGATGTGATCCTGTTTCACAGCGCCTGCGGCTACGAAATCCTGACAGCTGCGAAATACGTCCGCGATCATCCCGAGGTGACGCTGTTCGTGGATTCGCACGAAGACTTCATGAACAGCGCGCGAGGTCTGGTCTCGAAGTGGGCGCTGCACTACGCCTACTACCGTCCGATCCTACTGCACGCGCTTCCGCAGATCGCAAAGGTGCTCCCTGTCAATCTCAGCGCACTGGAGTTCATGCGGGACTTCTACGGCGTGCCGGCGGATAAGCTCGAATTTTATCCTCTCGGCGGGACGGTTCCCGGCGACGAAGACTACGCGGCCCTCCGCCGGGCGAAGCGAGAGGAACTCGCGGTTCCACCCGATGCGATCATGCTCGTTCAGTCGGGCAAGCTGGATCGCTCCAAGAAACTCATCGAGGCGCTCGAGGCATTCACGCGAACCAGCGATCAGCGGCTGCGCTTCGTCATCGCTGGACGCGTTCATACTCAGATCGCAGAACAGGTCGATGCCCTGATCGCCCGCGACAACCGCATCACAGCGGTGGGCTGGCAAAGCGGCGATGAGCTGCGCGCCCTGATGTGCGCTGCCGATGTCTATTGCCAGCCGGGGACGCAATCCTCGACGATGCAGATGGCGATATGCTGCCGCTGCGCCATTCTGCTTGACGACGTGCCCAGCCACGGCCCCTACCTGGCTGGAAACGGCTGGCTCGTCGGAGATCGTAAGGACCTGGAACGGCGCATGGCGGAGCTGGCGTCATGCTCGCGCGCGGACCTGGATCGCATGGCTTCCGCCTCGCTGGAGCTGGCCTTGCGAATGCTGGATTATCGGTTATTGGCAGCACGCCTCTACCGCCAGCAGCAGACCTGACGAAGGTAACTCCATTCCATGCATCGAGTATCCGAAGAGCCTGAGTATCGCATTTGCGTGCGCTGCATCATGGATACCTCAGACCCGCAGATCCGATTCGACGCGAACGGGGTCTGCGAATACTGCCAGAATTTCGAGACCAACATCGCACCGAGCTGGCACACCGATGAACGCGGGGCGCGCGAGCTTCAAGAGCTCTCGGACAAGATCCTCGCCGCCGGCAAGGGCAAGGAATTCGACTGCATCATCGGCCTGAGCGGCGGACTGGACAGCAGCTACGCCACCTTGGTCGCGGTCGAGAAAATGAAGTTGCGCCCGCTGCTGTTCCATGTCGATGCGGGATGGAACACCGATCAGGCGGTCGGCAATATCGAGAAGCTTGTCGACGGCCTCGAGATGGAGCTTCACACCGAGGTCATAAACTGGCGCGAAATGAAGGATCTTCAGCTGGCGTTCCTGAAATCCCAGATCGCGGATCAGGATTTCCCCCAAGACACGGCCTTTTTTTCTGCACTGTACAAGTTCGCGAGGCAAAACCGGATCAAATATGTGATCACGGGCGGAAACTATTCCACAGAGTGCTGCCGAGAGCCCGAAGAATGGGGGGCCTATCCTGGTATCGACAAGACCCTAATCGAAGACATTCATGGAAAGTTCGGGAGCCGGCCTCTCGAGACGTTTCCGATCGTCGATATAATGGTCTACAAGATCCTTTATCAGCGCGTCCTGGGAATGCAGATCGTCCGTCCGCTGAACCTGGTACCCTACATCAAGGCCGATGCCGAGAAGGAGCTAAGCGAGCGCTTCGGCTGGCAGAAATTCCAGCACAAGCACCACGAATCCCGCTTCACGCGATTCTATGAAGATTACTGGATGCCCCGCAAGTTCGGATACGAGAAGCGGCGCGCACACTTCTCGAGCCTGGTCATGACCGGCCAGATGAGTCGCGAGGATGCGTTAGAGCGAATTGCCCGGCCGGAGATGGACGAACATTTTCTCGAGCGTGAGTTCGAATATGTCGCCAACAAACTGAACATCGGCATCGACGATCTTCAGGCCATTTTCGAAGAACCGAACAAGACCTATCACGACTACAAGAATAAGCGGTGGGCCATCGGCATCGGAGCAATGGTCATGCAAAAGCTGGGGCTGGAGAAGAGGCTATTTCGATGATCCAGATCATCGATTACGGGATCGGCAATGTCCAAGCGTTCCTCAATGTTTACAAGCGCTTAGGGATAGCGGCGCAAAGAGCGATTGATCCCGGCCAGATTGTCGAGGCAACCCATGTGATCCTGCCTGGGGTCGGCTCCTTCGACCGCGCCATGCACCAGTTCGAACTTTCCGGTTTCCGGCAGCCGCTTGATGAACTGGCGCGGGGCGGCCAAACCCATGTCATCGGGGTGTGTGTCGGAATGCAGATGCTTGCTGATGGCAGCGACGAGGGCGTCGCCGGCGGACTCGGCCTAATTCCTGGGCGCGTACGTCCAATCCGCGACCTTATGCGTGGCCATCTGCCCAGCCCCCACATGGGGTGGAACGCCGTGCAGTCCCGTGCCCCGCATCGCTTGTTCGAAGGCATCGAGGATTCGCGGTTCTATTTCCTGCATTCGTATTATTTCGACAGTGCGGCGCCCGAGGATGTGATTGCCTCGGCCCACTATGGGGCCGACTTCACTTGTGCGGTGGGTCGCGGCAAAGTGTTCGGGGTCCAGTTCCATCCCGAGAAAAGTCATCACTTCGGCCAGCAGTTGCTTGGCAATTTTGCGAGGCTTTAGAGGATGTTGCGGCCACGTATCATCCCGACTTTGCTGATCCACGATGGAGGATTGGTTAAGACCGTCAGATTCGATAGTCCGAAATATGTCGGCGACCCCATCAATGCGGTGAAGATCTTCAACGAAAAGGACGCCGACGAATTGTTCGCGGTGGACATTGATGCAACCGCGCTGAACCACGAACCGGATTACCGTCTGATAGAAAACCTCGCGGCCGAGTGCCGCATGCCGCTGTGCTACGGCGGCGGGATCACGACCGTCGAACAGGCGGAACATATTATTAGCCTTGGAGTGGAAAAGGTCGCGCTCAGCAAGGCGGCGATCGATGATCCGACCCTGGTGACGCGAATAGCCGAGCGCCTAGGTCGGCAGAGCGTGGTGGCGGTGATCGACATCAAGCGGAACAGCACCTTGTTCCATCAATCCGAGGAAGTGGTCACTGTAAATGCGCGGATCCGAGCCCCTGTGAAGCCACTGGATATCGCGAAACGCCTGGAAGAGGCCGGGGTGGGGGAGATCGTGATCAACTCGGTCGACCGCGACGGCATGCAACAGGGCTACGACCTCGAACTGGCGAGGAAGTTTCGTGAACAGCTCGGGGTACCTCTTACCGTCCTTGGTGGCGCGGGATCGCTTGACGATGTCGAGGAGCTCATCGCCCAGTGCGGGCTTGTCGGCGCGGCGGCCGGGAGCCTCTTCGTGTTCAAGGGCGCTCGCAAGGCCGTGCTCATAAACTACCCGGACATGGCGGCCAAGGCGGCGCTCTGCCGCAAGGGATTGGAACGCCACCAGCAGGGCGCCCCGTCCTAGGTGTTTGGTCCCAGCATGTGATGGCTGGGTTTGACGATAAAGACATCCGGTTTTGATTTCCAGAGTTCGTCGATGGCTTCGTAGGGTGTTTTGAACCTGAGGGCCATGAGCTGCTTGGCGAAGTTGTAGGCGGTGAGCCAGTCGCGAACATGGCGCCGCAACTCGGTGATCGAAGCGTAATGGAACGATTTGACGGTCGCGTCCTTGATGGTTCGGACCATGCGCTCGGCCTGGCCGTTGGTCCAAGGATGATAGGGCTTGGTGAGCCGGTGCTCGATTCCGTTCTCCCGGCAAACGCGCTCGAAGATGTGGACGAGCCATCCCCGGTTGCCGCCGCGAGCCAGCTGGACGAACTGGACACCGTTGTCGGTGAGAACGGTGTGGATCCGGTAGAGCACGGTTTTGACCAGAACCTCGAGGAAGGCCGCCGCCGCGAGCTTGGTGGCGCTGCGGTAGATGCGGGCGAACACCAGCTTGGAGGTGCGGTCGACAGCGACGTAGAGGAAGCCCTTGCAGCCTTCGTGGCGCAGTTCGGCGATGTCGATGTGGAAGTAGCCGATCTCGTACACCTTGAACTTCTTCGGCTTCTCGCGATCGGCCTTGGGCAACCGGGAGATGCCGTGACGCTGGAGGCAGCGGTGCAAGGATGAGCGCGTCAGGTGCGGGATGACGTCTTTCAGCGCGATATCCGTGGCAGCCGCGCTTGCACGCGCAGCGCGACGATCGCGGCCTCCTCCATCGGCGACAGCACCGTGCTGCGGCGCTCCTTCGGCCCCATCGGCATGTCCTCGACCGACTGTCGCTTGCGCCACTTCAGGACCGTCTTCTCGTTGATCCCGAAGCGCTTCGCGAGCTGCGCGACCGAAGCCTGCGATCGCTGTAGCTCGCCTCGAATGGCGTGCGTGGTCTTGGCGCTGCCGTGTAGAACTTGTCCCATAGAGCCCTCCGCTGCGATGATGACAAAATTACACCATCACATGCTGGGGCCAAACACCTAGGGAAAGGATATGTGGGTTCGGTCGCGCGGGATTTCCGTCGGCCCGCCGTCACCGCAAACCACGAATGCGTGCGGCACGGAAGCGCAAGCGCTGCCCCCCCCGCCAGTCAGTGGTCCGAGCTTCTGGCATTGCCGTTCGGCCGCGAGTTTCCCCCGAAGGCCTTCATTGTTGCCTGCCCGGGCGCCGAAATGTTCGAGCGGCGCAAGACGCGCAAGACGGTGAGCGCCAGGACGCGGATATCCAACCAGAAGCTCCTGTTATCGACATACCACACATCGAGGTCGAACTTGGTCTCCCAGTCGAGGGAATTGCGACCGTTCACCTGGGCCCAGCCGGTTACGCCTGGTCGCACCTCGTGCCGCCGCGCCTGGTGGGGACTATACAGCGGAAGGTATTCGCAAAGCAGCGGCCGCGGTCCCACCAGGCTCATATCGCCGCGCAAGACGTTCCACAGGCTGGGCAGCTCATCTAGGCTCAGGGCACGCAAGCGCCGCCCCAGACGCGTCATCCGAACCGCGTCCGAAGTGACCGCCTCTTGCCCGGGTTTCGGAGGAAGCATCGTTCTGAACTTTAGCAACTCGAAGGGTCGGGCCCGCAATCCCGGACGGACCTGCCGGAAGAGTACCGGCGAACCCAGCCTTGCCCTCACCAGCGCCCCCACCGCCGCGATGACCGGCGCCAGCAGTACTAGCGTGGCGAGCGAAAGGATGATGTCGAACAGCCGCTTTGCCATCAGCGCGGTCGCGAATGCCCCGATTTCAGGTCCAGATTCCCGACGAGCATCGTCGCAACATCGCGACCCACACCGCCCGACATGACAAACTCGATCAGGACCAACTGACATCGCGCGGGCATATCGAAGGCGATGGGGCGCAGGATTTCACCCGCGAAAAGTTCGGCGGACCGGGTCGCCGACGAATTGCCGCTACCCGCCACGCAGGATGCGCGCCAGTGCGCGGTCGAGCCATCGTTGGCGGTCCTCGAAATCAGATCGAAGTTCAAGGACGCGCCATCGCGCACGATCAGCACTTTGCGAGCCAAAGTCGCCACCAGGCCGGGGCCCGAGGAAAACTCGACCCCGACCGAGTCTTCGCCCAGCGTCACGAGACTGGCATTCCGGTCGGCGGACTGAACGAACTCCCAGTCCAATGGCGGGTAGGAGATGGCGGAATTGGCACTCTCAAGATCGAGGCTTGCAAGCCCGACAGGCCGGGCTTCGGGCAGCTTGCGATAGAAGGACACCATGGCCGGATAGTCGCCAGCATCGGCCAGGCGGCGCAGGATGAGGCGGTAGGCTTCGACGGACACGCTGTCCCTGGGGAGATAGGCGCCCTTTGTCAGAAGAAAGCGCGCCACCGGCCTCGCATCGGTTTGCGTTTCGGCCGCGGCCTTCAGAAAATCAGGATACCAGTGGGTTTGCGGCCCCGCGTATTTCCGGAACAGCGCGGCACCCTCAGGCGCAGCGAGCAATCCGCTCATCCGAGGCAGAATCTCTGGCTTAAGCTCGGGCTCGGTACGGAGCATGACGTCCAAGTATTTCATCGCCAGCGGCGCGTCGCCGTTGCGTAGCGCCTGTTGCGCCAACCACGATTGCGGCAAGCTTTCCCGTCTGGAAATCCTATCGGCCTGGGCCATCATCGCGCTGGCCCCCCGGCGATCGCCGGCAGCTTCCAGGCTCACGCCGATCAGCCACGCCGCGCGCGCCGAAAGCGGTGAATTTTGCAGGATGTTGCGCCCGAACGGAAGAGCGCGCCGGATGCTGGCGGCGTCCGTCTCGCTGCGAAGCTGTTGCAGATATTGCGCCTGTCCCGCCTTGTAAGAAAAGAAGCTGCCGCCCAACGGACGAAACGGAGCGAGACCGATGCCGAGCGCCGCCGCCGAATGACCCAGCGCCAGGACCGCGCCGAACAGACCTGCGAGAAGTGCGACGATGAAACCGAAGCCGAGCCGCCGGTGCCGAGGCCGATGGTGGCTCCGCTCAAGCATCAAACAACCTCTTCATTGCGGTCCTGGCCGTATCCATAGCCATAACCGTAGCCATATCCATAACCGGCTTGCTTCGAGGCGTATTTGGTAAGGATTACGCCGAGTAGATGGGCACCGGCGTCGGTCAGTCGCTTGAGGGCGGCTCGCGATGCCCGCGTGGACGTCTGTTCGGATTCTACGATATAGATCGTGCCTTCTACGCAGCGGGCGATCAGCACCGCGTCGGAGAACCCCAGCATCGGGGGACTGTCCACGACGACGTGGTCGTATTCGACGGCTAGGGCATTGATGAGCTTGGGCAAGCGATCGCTGGTCAGCAGCTCGGATGCGCTGGGCGGCGCCGGACCCGAGGGAATGAAGGCGAGATTGGCGCCCAGACCGGCATCAGAGACGAGCGAACGCCAGTCATCGTCACCGGCCAAATAGTTGCTGACGCCGCGGCTGTACGATACGCCCGTCATAGTTCCCAGCATCGGCCGGCGCATGTCGACATCGACGAGGACGACCGATTTTCCGGTCCTCGCGAGCACGCTGGCAAGTCCAAAGCTGGAGGTTGATTTGCCTTCCGCGGGTTCAGAGCTGGTCAAGGACAGGGTCTTGGGAACGCCGTGATCGGTCGAGAAGGCCAAGTTCGTTCTCACGGTCATATAGGCTTCAAAAAGGATCGATTTGGGATCCTGCAACTGCTGCTCGCTGTCGGGCTCATCGGTCCGTGGGATGGCGCCCAACAGGGGGGTTTTCAGCTTTTCCTGCACGTCGTGCGGTTCGCGAATCGACTCGTCGATGTTCTCGAGGATGAACACGACGATCGCGGCGAGGACTATGCCGAAGACGAACGCGAGGGCCAGATTGACGAGCAGAACCGGTGACGAAGGCACTTCCGGGATATCCGCAACATCGACCACCGCGATGTTGTTGGTGCCAACACCGGCAACTCCGATTTCCTTATAGCGCTGGAGCAACGCGTCATAAAGCTGGCGGTTGGTGTCCACCTCGCGCTGGATGATGTTGAACTGGATGCTCGATCGGTTCTCCGCCTGCAGCCTGTCAAGGAGCTGATCGACACGTTGGCGAAGCTGCCCTTCTCGCTGACGTGCGGCTTCGAACTGCGACACGTAAGACGAAGTGATCCGCTGCTCTTCGGAGCCTATCGCCCCCCTCAGCGAAGCGATCTCACCGGCCAAGGCCTGCGCGGCCGGATACCGCGGCTCGAACCGGACCGTCATGCTGGCGTAATCGGCCTCCTTTTGCGCCAGCTGGCGACGCAGCTCGTTTAACGTGGTGTTCTCGAAGGAGGATTGACCAGGGCCCGAGCGCTGCGCCGCTCTGAGCTTGCCTTCCGCCGCGACGCGTTCCGCAGTTGCCTGCTGCAACGCCAAGTTCAGGGCCTCGACGTCGGAAGTCGCGAGCGTTCGGGTCGTTCTGGTGGCCCCCCCCTCTTCACGAGTCTCGGTAAGCGGTACGATGTTCTCTTGTTCGGCATAGTTGACGAGGTCGCGTTCCGATTGTTCGAGACGCTGCCGCAGTCCGGCAAGCCGCTCTTCGAGGAAAACGCGCGCGTCTGCCGTCGAGGCAAAGCGACGATCCATACTCTGCCGGACGAACTCCCCGACCCACGCGTTCGCGACCTTCGCCGCGTATTGCGGCGACGAACTCGTGTAGCTCACATTGATGAGCGCCGATCCGCGCACCGGCGAAATGCTGATGTTGGCCAGGAGGATATTGACGGCCTGCTCCTCACGCTTCTGCAGGACCTCGGGGCGGATCGGGCCCGTGGAACCGGAAAGGTCGTCCTGGCCGGCTGGCGTCGTACCGCTCGCCGCGAAGAAGGCCTCGTCGCGCGACAGCCGCAATTGCCTGGCCACGCGGGTGGCGAGGGATTTGGCCTCGAGAAGGGCATATTGGGTCGAATAGAACTCCTGACTGGCTCCGGGCTCCTCGCGCTGGAGGCTTTCCACGTTGGTCACATTGGCTTGGAGTCGCGAAATCTCGATGCGCGAGGTGGCGGTGTATTCAGGCGTTGCGAGGAGGGTCAGGATGAGCCCCGCGATCAGGGTAGCGGCCATGATGGCCGCGATCACCCAGATGCGGCGGCGCGCGACGTTGAAATACTGGAAGACGATCGGCGGAGTCCCCGAAGGAGGGTCCTCCTGAGCTGGACTCATCGTGGCAGAATCCATTCGCGCCGTGGGGATCACTTCCGGCAAACCTTTCGCTAGTTCAGATGCGGCTCAGCGCAAAAGGGTTATAATCGGCGCGGTTAACGCGGGGGTGATTTGCAGGATCTGGCTGAACAGGCGGCGGCCTGGGGAATCCCCCACAACCACCACATCCTGAGGGTAAACCTGAGGGTCGGCGTACAGACCGCGGCGGATGCCCGAGAGCTGATAGAGCGCGACCATTCTTTGGCCGCGGACGGTGCGGAAAATGACGACATCGTCGAGCTTGGCGAACTCCGTCGCGCCGCGAGCGGCCGCTACGGCGCGCATGAGGGTCATGTCGGCGACCACCGGGTAGTTTCCAGGCTCCCTGACTTGCCCATCGACCGTGACGAACTGGCTGACAGCCTCTTCGAGGTTCACCGACACCTGCGGGTTGCGAACAAAGCCCTGGCGCAGCTTGTTTTCGACGGCCGCCGCCGCCTGGCCCGTGGTAAGCCCGAGCAGAGAGACCTGACCGCCGATGGGCAGGACGATCGATCCCGTGGCGTCGGCCTGGAATCGCCGGTTGTTGAGCTCGGTAAACCCGAGCACATCGATGACCAGCTTATCGAAAGGGCCGATCACCGAGCGATAGCCAGAACCGTCCATCTGGCCGTCTGGTCCAGGAAGTTGTGTGCCCCCCACTACGCTGATCGAAGGTGATCCGCCCAAGCGCTTCGGACCCGACGATACGCAGGCGCACAACGCGCCCGTGCACATTGCCGCAAACAGAAACTTGCGTGTGATCATCTAAATGCCGAACTCACTGGAAAGACCCTGGAGACCGATGGCCCCGTGTGCTGCGTGGCTCGCGCGCGCAAGCCAAGTAACCGCGCCATGCCCAAGTCGCAGAAATCGCTGCCACGACGGCGAGCGAAGGAACCCGAAGCGGATAATCGGTGACACTGGCGAGGGCAAGCAGAAACAGGGTGGCGATCCCCGCCCGTCCGAGGATGATTTCCGAGCGCACGGGCGACCCGACGGCCACCCGGCCGGCGCGAGCCAGCCGCAGTGCTCCCAGCAGGCCCATCGACAGTGCCGCGACGATCAGCAGCAGCCCGGGCAGTCCGGCCGTCATCACGGCTTCCAGAAAGTCGTTGTGCGCATGGTTCAGATAGCGTTCGTTGAGCAAGGCGTCGGGCTCGAAGTACCGATAGACCTCGACAAAACTGCCGATCCCACTGCCGATCGGGAAAAAGGCCCCTGCGATCTCTAGGTTCGTAGGTAGCGCCTGAACGCGGATCTCCGTGGAGGGATCGGAAGCGAATAGCCGCTCGAGCAAACGGGCCCGGACCGCGACGATCGAGAGAAGCGCGACGCCCAGAACCGCCGCCCCGATGCTCGCAGTGCGCGTCAATCGCCGGTAGAGTGCGAGACTATCGCGCCGGCCCACCGCTTGCGGCGGCGAATAGACCCAGGCCGCGAGGCCAAGCGCGAACGCGCCAAGGATCAGGCCAATCCGGGATCCGCTGACCAGGATTAGCGGGACGAAGAAAAGGGCCACCGACGCAGTGAGGACTTTTTGGAACATCAACCGGTCGGCATTGGCCCGCCACAAGGAGAAGTGCGCGGCCAACAGCGGAAACATCGCCGCGATAAAAACGGCCTGGTGATTGCGATTGGAAAATAGGCCGACGCCATCGCCGAAATTGGTGATCCGGTAAAAGTACAGCGGCCCCTTTACCGGGCCGATTGCCTGCAACAGTCCTATCAAACCGCTGATCAATCCGATTGCGATCAAGGCGCGCAGCACGAGACCATTCGCAAACCGGCCGAGCCCGGCTGTCAGGATGAGCGCGGCGAGGGGCCCTGCCAAGAAGAAGAGAGCGTTCCAGGTCCTAATCTGCGCCAGCGAGATCGGCTGCCAGGGCAGCGGGACTTTTGCGGCATCGAAGATGTCCGCGACGATGTCGCGGCCAGGTAGTGCGGTCCAGAGTGCTGGCGGCAACGGCACGAGGTGGATCAGGGTGAGGCCAACCGTCGCCAGGCCGAAAATCAGAAGCGGCCGAGAATGTTGCCAGGCTAGCCGCCATCCCCAAAAGATCGACAGCGCCAAGATCAGCACGTTGAGCGGGCGCAGGACCATCAGCGAGACGACGTCGTCACGCGAGGCTCCTCCGATGAGAAACTGGACACCAACAAGAATGGCGAGCAGCACGAAAACGGGCTGGGCGCGGAGCTTCGCCTGCCCTTCGGCACGGCTCAGATCGGCGCCTTTCGGACGCGCATCAGTCAGCATTGCGTGTTAACCTACTCGCTATTCGATCGACCTCATATTTCCGGGACATCCCGGCAAACTCCATGTCGGCGGACGCCTGATCGCGCCGGGTTTCCTGGCACCCATCGGTCTCGGCCGTCGTGCGATACTCGGGCACCAGAATCCGCATGATTTCAACCGCCCGCACGCTGTCCCCATCTCGAAAGGTCACCGCCAGTTCCGCCAACCGGGCGGCAAGTCGATCCCACGGCAGGCGGGCCTCGAACGCCTGTATGATGCTCTGGTGCCTGGTGGGCGCGGTGTCCGCGCCCAGCAGAAGTTCCTCGTACATCTTCTCGCCTGGGCGCATCCCGATTTCCACGATCTCGATATCCCCCTCGCCGCTGGGCCCTTCTTTGACCCGAAGGCCCGATAGCAGGATCATCTTGCGCGCCAGATCGATGATCTTGATGGGCTCTTTCATGTCGAGAACAAAGACTTCCCCGCCCTCAGCCATAGCCCCGCCCTGCATGACCAGCTGCGCCGCCTCGGGAATGGTCATGAAATAACGTGTGACATTGCGATCGGTGACTGTGACTGGCCCGCCGTTCGCGATCTGATCGCGAAACCTGGGAACCACGGAGCCGCTCGAGCCCAGCACATTGCCGAATCGGACCATCGAGAAGATCGTTGGAGAGCCCAGGTCGGCGCGGGCCTGAAGGATCAGCTCGCTGATACGTTTCGATGCGCCCATCACATTGGTGGGGTGCACAGCCTTGTCCGAGCTCACCAGGATGAACCGTCCAACGCCCGTTTTCTCGGCGGCCAGGCAGCAGTTCAGGGTTCCGATGACATTGTTTCTCAGCCCGGCGATCGGATTGTTCTCGATCAACGGCACATGCTTGTATGCTGCGGCGTGAAACACCGTGTCGGCCCGGAATCTCCGGAACATTCGGTCGGCGGTGTTTGCATCCGCCACATCCGCCAGTTCCGGTACGATCTCGATGCCGGGCAGCGCATCGGCCCGCAGTTCGGCATCGATCTGGTAGAGCGCAAACTCGGAATTCTCGACGAGGATCAGTCGTCTGGGTTCCCTGAGCAGAATCTGCCGGCACAGCTCGCTCCCGATTGAGCCGCCGGCCCCGGTCACCACGACGGTCCGGCCGGTGATCGCCTGGCCCAAGAGAACCTCGTCCGGGCTGACGACCTCGCGCCCGAGCAAGTCGTCTAAAGGTACCTCGCGCAGATCGCTCACCGACACCGTCCCGTCGGCGAGCTGACCCAGCGTGGGAAGCGAGCGGACACGCACACCGAGTCCCTCGAGGCTGGCAACGATTTCCTTCCGCTCGCTGCGCGAGGCGCTCGGCAGGGCAAGATAGATGTCGTCGATGGCGAGGGACTTGGTCAGTTCGGCCACAATCTCGGCCGAATGAACCCGGGCGCCATCGACGCGCTGACCGATCAAGCGGCGATCCCGGTCGAGATAGCCCACTAGGACCGTCTTGCTTTCATCCTTGAGGGCATGGGCGAGTTGGCGCCCTGCCAATCCCGCGCCATAGATCATCACCCTGCGACGGCGCTCGCCGATCCCGTATCCTAGGGTCAACTGCACCAGATATCGGATCAGAAGTCGGCTGACGACCAGCAGGATCAGGAACACCATAGGCTGGATGAGCGCGATCGTCCGCGGCACTCCGGTCACGCCGACAGCCGTGAAGATGACTAGCGCCGGGACCATCATGAGCACGCACGCACCTGCGAGATCGGCCATCGTGCGATTGCCGGACAGCCTGATGATCGATCGGTAGACCTCCGACAGCCAGCTTGCCGCAAGCCAGGCAACCGTGAACACGGCGATCACGATCAACAGTTCCCTGGTGAACTGGAGCCAGATCCCAAGACGCAGCGACAGCGCGAACCAGCAGGCCGCGACGCACAGCAGCAAATCCAGTGACAGCGCCAACAGCTGACGGAACGGTCGGGGTGCGTGAGCCAGCCTGATCAGGCCTTTCACCAGCCAATCGAGCGAAGCCGTCAACCAGTCGTCGATCCCCTTGTTGAGATGCGAATTCATGGAGCGCCTCTAAATCGCATCAACAGGCCCGCGATATACGTCTTTGAGTGCGGCGAAGATCGGCCGCATGGCAGCAACTAGGGGGAATGTCCATCGCAGCCATCCGTCACTCCATTCAGATAGGGATGCAAGGGAACGAGCGACGACACCAAGTGATCGTCTGCCGGACAGGCTAACCCGGGCCTGGGCGGAAGAGCGCCTGTCGCCCTGCGGCACCTGAAATCCGTACCATTTCAGCATCCGCCCACCGGCTCGGTGAGGAGATGTCTTCCATAGCGCAATAGCGCCTCCGGCTCGCTACCCACACCCCGCGCCGCCCCTTGGGCAAACGCCCTTAACCCACCCGGTTCGATCGCAAGGCAGCGGCGAACACCGGTGCCGGGTCACGCACACCCGGCAGTCGAAGCGCGGATCCGGCTCGAGAGGGTGAACGAGGGGCAAATCTTGACCGCCACCGGCCTTGTAGGATGAGGGCGAGTATCCACAGCCCCTCGACATTGCATGAGGCACGGGGACGCATAGGAAAGCTCAGTCGTCGCGCCCGTCTCGGGGCTTGGCGGTCGGCAGCGGGGTAACCGGCGCGGCGGCGTCGCTGCCCCGCTCCCGCTCCAGCCGCTGCATATACTCCCGCTCGAGCGCCTCCACGCGCGCCTGCTCTTCGGCCGCGCTGGCGTCGAGTGTGGACAGGCGTTCCGCGCGCGCGGCCGCGATCAGCGCGCCGAAACGCACCGAGGGCGACGCATTTCTGTCGGCATAGGCGTTGCGGATCATTTCCTGCGTGCAGCCCGTCGATCCGCCGGGGCCCACCGCGCTGCACGACAGCGTTCCGGAGGCCCCCACGAACTCCAGCCTTTCGACCCGGTTGATCCAGGCGTCATTGGCGGGATTCTCGCTGTAGCGCAGCGCCTCGGGAATGCGGAACCGTTCGCTTTCGGGCATGCGCGCGACGACGACGATCTCGTCGCCCTGCGGCGTGGGCGCGGCATCCTCGCCATAGACGATCACCATACGGACCTTGTCGCCGCCGCTGTCCTGCGCCGCGAGCGGGCTCGCGGCGAAAAGTGATGCTAAGGTTAGGGCGAATGCGCTGCGGCGGAGCATGACGGACCTCGTATTTGGGTGCGATCATTTAGGCGCGGGAGCCCGTGAACGCAAAGTGAAGCGCGCGAGACGGGGGCAGCGTTCCCGTCAGACCCGTTCGCTGATCCGGATCGCTGCGCGGCAGCCGAGGCGGATCAGGCCAGAAAGCAGCGGATAAGCGGGCGCACGCTCGGCCCCCGCCGCGAGCGCGGCATCGCGGTGAGCGCGCTCGTCCTCGCGGAATTCGGCGATCAGGCCGGCGAGCTCGGGATCGCTGCCGCTGTCCTCCAGCTCCTCGAGCTGGCGGGTGTAGTGGCGGTCGATTTCCTCCTCGACGGCCGCCGTGCAGGCCATCGCCGCCTCGGGTCCGATCAGCGCGGTGGCGGCGCCGAGCGCGTAGCCGGCGACCGACCAGAACGGGGTGAGCGCGGTCGGCCGCACGCCGCGCCGCGCCATCAGCGCGTCGAATTTCGCCCGGTGCCCGGCCTCCTCCTCGGCCATGCCGGCGATCTCCGCCGCATGCGGGCCGCGATCGCCCAGAACCGCGAGCTGGCCGGCATAGATGCGCGTCGCGCCGAACTCCCCGGCCTGATCGACGCGAATCATCCGCGCGGTGTCCGCCCCGGAGCGCAAATCGCTCATGCGCGATCCCCGCGCGCCAGCAGGGCGAGCACCGCCAGGCCACCCGCCGCGGCGATGAGGAAGTTGAAGCCCGCCAGCGAAATGCCCAGCAAGGTCCACTGCGGATCGTCGCAGCTGATCATCGGCGTGTTCATGATCGCTTCGAGCGGGCTCGCGCCCGGGTCGCTGGGCACGATGCGCGCGCAGCTCGTGATGCCCTGCCACCAGCCGTATTCGACACCGGCGTGGAACAGGCCGATGGCGGCCGAAACGAGCACCGCGATCGCCGCCAGCGCGGTCCACAGCCGCGCCGGCGGGGCCACGAAGGCCAGGCCCGCCAGCGCCAGCGCCGCGAAGTGCGGATAGCGCTGCCACCAGCACATCTCGCAAGGGTAAAGCCCGAACCCGTATTCCGCCACATAGGCGCCGCCCAGCAGAAAGGCCGGCACGGCCAGCGCCAGACCGCGCGCCAGCCGTGCCGAGGGGCCGAGAACGGTGCTAGGGTGTGTACTCATACCCGGCAACAGCCTCGACGGAGCGGATTCTGGCGCAGGGGTAGGAGCAAGGAGGGAGCGATGGCGATCCATCGTGACCGACGCGCG
>JAIETR010000052.1 GCA_019745075.1 Qipengyuania sp. | reverse complement strand
GCTGGCGCGACCGCGCGATCATCGACGCCGCATCCGCTACTAAGATCGATACGACGATTCCAGAGCAGGCGTATCTGGGCCCGCTCGGTTTCCCAGGCTTCGCCGCCTACATCGGCATGCTCCAGATCGGAAAGCCGCGAGCTGGCGAAACTGTGTTCGTGTCAGCAGCAGCGGGTTCGGTCGGATCGCTCGCTGTCCAAATCGCAAAGATCAAGGAATGCCGAGTCGTTGCGTCTGCGGGCGGCGAGGACAAATTGCGTTGGCTGCGCGAGGAAGCAGGCGCTGATGCCACGATAAACTACAAGAATACGGACGACATGGTCGCAGCACTTCGCGAAGCTGCGCCTAAGGGTGTCGACATCTATTTCGACAACGTCGGTGGCACGCACCTGGAAGCCGCGCTTGAGGCGGCCAATGACTTCGCACGCTTCGCTTTGTGCGGAATGATCGAGCAATACAACAGCGAGCCGGTCGGTCCCCGCAATATCTATGCGGTTATTGAGAAGAGCCTCCTGCTGCAAGGCTTCGTCACCATCCACAACATGTCGGTTTGGGAGGATTTCCAGCGCGACGTCACCCGGTGGATCGCCGATGGGAAGGTCAAATGGCAGGAGACGGTAGTTCACGGCCTCGAGAGAACCCCTTCGGCGTTCCTCGATCTGTTCGCCGGAAAAAACATCGGAAAAATGGTCATCGACCTCAGGGATGGGGAGACGCCCTGACGGCCGGCGCCTGCCGTCAGCGGACCGCACTACGCCACCTCGTCTAATTAGAATCTTTAGCTTTGGGAGATCACCGTGAGCCGCTTCGCCGAACCAGTTTTCATAGCCGCAGGCTTGCGGACACCATTCGGTCGTGGCGGAGGAGCGCTGGCAAATTATGACGCGGTCTCGTTGTCAGTGCCAGTCGTTGAAGAAATGGCGAAGCTTGCGGAGCCCGATCTGACGATCTGGGGAACCGTCATCCCGAACCTGGGCTGGAGCAACATCGCTCGCGAAATCTGGCTGGACGGGAAGCTCAACCCCAACGTTCCAGCATTCTCCGTAGTCCTAGCGTGCTCGACCAGCATGACCGCGAGCTTCGCCGCAGCCGGGATGCTCGGCGGCGGGCTCAACCTGATACTGGTCGGCGGGTCTGAGGTCATGAGCCGACCGTCGCTCGCTCTCACCGCTGAGGCATCTAAACGACTTACCGATCTCTTCGCGCAGGATCCGGCTGCGGCACTTGCCGCCCTGGGGGCGTTGACCCCTCAAGACTATGTGCTCCCCACGAAGGGCTGGGCCAACCGCCTTACGGGCAGGACGATGGGCGATCACATGGAGGAGACCGCCAAGGCGTGGCGCATCTCGCGTGAGGCTCAGGATGACTGGGCTCTAAAAAGCCACCAGCGCGCCGTCGCCGGCTGGAACGGCGGCTTCTTCGATGACCTCGTGATCTCGTTGCCGGAGCTTTCCCGCGATGCGAACCCGCGCGCGGACACATCCGCCGAACGTCTATCCGGTTTGAAGCCCGCCTTCGATCGTGAGAGCGGAATGGGTAGCCTGACAGCCGGCAACAGCTCCCCCATCACGGATGGGGCGGCCGGCTGTTGGGTGTCCAACGAGGAGGGTCTGAAGAGGCTGCCCGATGGCACGCCCTATGCGCGGATAATCGACTACGAAGTCTCGGCGGTCGACCTGCGCACGGAGGGGCTGCTGATGGCGCCGTCATATGCCGTTCCACGACTTCTCGCGCGCCATCACCTTGGCTTCGCCGACATCGCACTTTGGGAAATCCACGAGGCTTTCGCGGCACAGGTGCTGGCCAACGTCGCGGCCATCACCGATCCGAACTGGGTCCGACAGAAGGCCCATGTTTCGGCCGAGATGGGCAACTTCGATTGGGATCGCGTCAATCCCAACGGCGGCTCGGTAGCCATCGGACATCCCTTCGGCGCGACCGGCGCGCGCGATCTCAGCCAAGCTGTGAAAGAGCTATGGGCCATGCCGGTCGGATCTCGCGGGATCGTCAGCATCTGCGCCGATGGTGGTCAAGGCACTGTCGCCCTCCTCGAACGCGTCTGATCGGAGGACGAAAAATGAAAGCGATCCGCTTCCATGAGTTCGGCGCTCCTCATGTCCTTCGCTATGAGGAGGCGCCGACACCTGTGACAAAGCCGGGAGAGGTGCTCGTCCGTGTAAAAGCGGCAGGCCTCAACCCGCCCGACTGGTATCTCCGCGAGGGATACAAGGCTCTGCCGCCCGAGTGGCGGCCGTCGGTGACATTCCCCGCCATACCCGGCTCGGATGTGTCCGGGATCGTCGAGAAGGTCGCCGACGATGTGACCGCGTTCTCGGTGGGCGACGAAGTTTTCGGAATGATCCGCTTTCCCAGCTTCGGCGAGAGCCTGGGATACGCCGAGTATGTTTCCGCGCCTGCTTCCGACGTTGCGGCCAAGCCCCGGCACCTGGACCATATTCATGCAGCCGCCGTTCCCATGTCGGGGCTGACCGCTTGGCAGTTCCTGATCGAGCTAGGCCATAACGAGCAGAACCCGCTGCAGCCCGAGCGCCACAGCCCGGTCCCGTTGGCTGGGAAGAGCGTTATGATCAACGGGGCTGCGGGCGGTGTCGGTCATCTGGCATTGCAGTTGGCAAAGCACGAAGGCGCGCGTGTCATCGCCGTCGCTTCAACCCGGCACGAAGCGTTCCTTCGCGAACTGGGCGCCGACGAGTTCATCGACTACACGAAGACTAAACCCGAAGACGATGTGCGCGACATCGATCTTGTCGTCGATGCCGTCGGCGGTCCGGCCTCCGGCCGCTTCCTTCGGACCATACGTCGTGGCGGTGCGCTGTTCCCGATCTTTCCCCTTGGCTTTGCCGGACATGACGAGGCTGCCGACCGAGGAGTGACCGTTTCGGCGACGCAGGTGCGTTCCAGCGGCGATCAGTTGGCCAAGCTAGCTCGCTTGCTCGACAGCGGTGAGGTCCGCGTCGCCGTCGATAGCACATATCCCCTTTCCGAAGCGGCCGTCGCTCACGAACGCGCAGAGGCAGGCCATATCCAGGGCAAGATCGTCCTCGCCGTCGGTGACCCCATCGCCGATCAGAGCGGCCATGCGGGCGTGCCGTCATCGCAGTGGCCGCCCCGCATGAGGGGGCACTGACATGACGCGGGAAACGCCGATGATCGGCCACGCTCGACCTTCGAGGCATCATCCAGGAGAACTGCGGTGAGCCTGAGCGCTGACAGAACCGATTTCGGGGCGGCACAGCGGGCGCGGGCGCTTGCAGACCTCATGGTGCTCGACACACCGGATGAGCAAGCCTTCGACGATCTCGTTTTTGTCGCCGCGAAGGCCTGTGACGTTCCCATTGCGCTCATCACCCTGCTGGATACTGACCGGCAATGGTTCAAAGCCAAGTACGGGCTTGAGGTATGCGAGACGGAGATCGAACACTCGGTCTGTCGGATCGAGATCGATCAAGGCGATCTTCTAGAGATCGTCGATCTCACAAATGATGCGCGGACCAAGCGCAATCCGCTCGTCACGGGCGTCCGGCACTTTCGCGCCTACGCTGGCGCGCCGCTCGTCCTGCGATCGGGAGCGATCGTGGGTCGGCTGTGCGTCATCGATACCGTTCCGCGGCCTGAAGGGCTCAGCGAGATGGAAAAGGCGATGCTGCAAGCCCTTGCCCGTCTCGCCAGCGAAAATCTCGAACTCCGCCGGATCGCAAAGGCCAGTGAGCGCCTCACAGCCCTGCAGACAGCCTTGGTCGAAATCGGCGAGACCATTCGGAGCAGCCACGATACGGCAGAGATGGCTTCGGCGACCGCCGCCATTGTCGGCCGAACGCTCTCCGCTGACCGAGCCGGGTTCGGATCCGTCAACGAGGACGTCGATACGATTGACGTCGAAACCGATTGGACGGCCCCGGGGGCGGTGAGCATTGCCGGGCGCCACCGTCTCGACGAGTACGGGAACTTGCGCGAGCCGCTCGTCGTTGGCGACCCTCTCGTTGTGTGGGACGCCCTGACCGACGATCGCACTCTGCACAATCTCGAGAGCGCAATGCGGGTCGGCGTTCGGTCGCTGGTCGACATGCCGGTTCGAGATCGTGGCAAAACCATCGCCGTTTTCTTCGTTCATTCGGCGCATCCCCGACCTTGGCCCGCAGAGGAAATCTCGTTCCTACGAAGTGCGGCAGACCGGCTCGAGGCAGGCGTCGCGAGGCATCGTACCGAGCAGCAGCAACTCATAGTGAACGGCGAAATCGCTCACCGCCTGAAGAACATGCTTACCATGGTGCAGGCCATCGCGAGCCAAACGCTGCGAAGCGTCACCGATCGCGAAGCGGTCTACGCCTTCGAGCGTCGGCTGATGGCTCTGAGCGCGGCGCACGACGCCTTGCACCAAATGAGTTGGACACAAGCTGATCTACAAGCTGTCGCAGCGACAGTGATCGACGCGATCGGGTTCTCAGATCGGGTCGACATGAGTGGGCCGGCGGTGGCGCTGGGACCACGAGCGGCGCTCTCGTTTTCCCTCATCGTCCACGAGTTGCTGACAAACGCCTGCAAATACGGCGCGCTGACCAGTGACGACGGCCACGTCTCGCTGTCGTGGGATGTCGAAGTCGGCCAGGACGACGACCTTCTGCGCGTAACATGGCGAGAACGGGGTGGGCCTCCGGTTGTGCCGCCAACTCACCGAGGCTTTGGATCGAAGCTGATCAACATCGGCCTGGTCGGCACCGGAGGTGTCGATGTTCGCTACGAGCCCGCCGGGTTAACGGCCGATCTGCACGCCTCCATGCGTCACCTGGTTCAAGGTTGATGGGAGTATGGGTGGAATGGTGAAACCCGTGGTGCTCGTCGTCGAAGACGAACCACTTCTCCGACTGTTCGCGACGGACATGATCGAGGAGGCGGGCTTCGAAGTCTTGCAGGCGCCGAATGCATCCGCCGCGCTCATGACCCTGGAGGAACGACTGGATGTGCGCGTCGTGTTCACGGACGTGAACATGCCCGGCGGGATCGATGGCATCATGCTCGCCATTTGCATCCGCCGGCGGTGGCCAACCATCCAGATCATAATCACGTCCGGGAGGCCTTGGCCTGACGAAGCCGTTGTTCCAGCGGACATTGTGTTCTTCGCCAAGCCATACCGGCAAGACCGGGTCTTGGACACGGTCCGAAAGATGGCGGCGTGATGTCCAGCGCCTCGACCAACTCGGACGCCGGAGCTGCGCGGTCCACGAGACCCTGGGGCGCAAGCCTTTGCCTTCGGATGACCGCCGCGAATCCGGCCGGCCCATCACCCCTCAACGATTGGAGATGCAACATGAAGCCTGAAGTCCTCATCTACACCACGAGTTGGTGCCCGTTCTGCCGTCGTGCGAAGGCGCTCCTCAAAGAGAAGGGCGTGGCATTCACTGAGCTTGATATCGAAGCCGATCCTGCACACCGGAAGGCGATGATCGAGTCGTCGGGGCGAAGCACCGTGCCGCAGATCTTCATCAACGAGACGCATGTCGGCGGCTCCGACGATCTCGTTGCGCTCGATGCAGATGGCTCGCTCGACAAGCTGCTTGCCGGACAAACCACGGCAAACTGATTTGTCCCGCCCGACAGGGCCACTTGTCGATGGAAGTGGCTGAACGACGAGAGAGGAGTCCGGTTTGGTCTCAGCAGTTTGGAACGATGTCACCCTCGCGGTAAGCGACGAGACTATGGTTGTGGATGGAAACCATTATTTCCCGCCTCACTCGGTTGACCGGCAGTATCTGGAACCGAGCGAGCACACGTCTGTCTGTCCCGTGAAGGGGACGGCCCAATACTTCCATCTCCGGGTCGGGGACCGGCGCAACGCAAACGCTGCGTGGACCTATGCCGACCCTTCTCCGGCGGCCCATTCCATCAAGGATCACATCGCCTTCTGGAAAGGCGTCAACGTCGCGTAGCCGTCCGCCGGCAATTAGATTTCAGAAAGGAACCGCCGATGTCGAAAGTTTTGGACGGCAAAGTCGCTATCATCACGGGTGGCTCTCGAGGCCTTGGCGCCGTGCTGGCGGCGACGCTCGCCGATCAGGGAGCCGACGTTGCTATCACCTACGCTGCTTCGGCCGATAAAGCCGAGTCCGTCGCCGAGGTGGTGAGGGCCAAAGGCGTTCGCGCTCTCGCAATTCGATGCGATCAAGCGGATACGTCGGCCGCCAAGCCCATGGTCGAGCAGGTCGTAGCTGAACTCGGCAAGCTCGACATCTTGATCAACAACGCCGCAATCGCCGTCCAAGGAAAATTGGTCGACGATCCGACGCTCGATTCCGCCGCGTTCGACAGGCAGTGGATGGTCAATGTCATGGGCACCGTGGCGATCACGCGTGCGGCGGCGCAGAAAATCTCTGACGGTGGCCGCATTGTCTTCATCGGTTCCGGCCTGGGCACCCGAGCGATCGTGCCGGGAATTGCCGACTACGCAGGAACCAAGGCAGCGATCGCAGGATATGCCCGTGGGGTGCAACGCGATCTTGGCCCACGCAACATTACCGTCAACGTGGTCCAACCTGGCATCATGCCAACCGACATGACCGGGGAAGTTGCTGAGAATTTTCCGCAGGCCGTCATCGATATGCATCCCATCCGTCGGATCGCCACGATTGAGGAAGTGGCGGGCGCCGTCAGTTACCTCGTTAGTCCCGCTGCAAGCTACACAGCTGGCGCGGTGATAGATGTGTCAGGGGGCGTCCTGGTCTGAATCGATGCTCGACGGGCGTGTCACGCGGATAACTGAAGGACGATCACTTCCGCACCTCAGCGCTCCGTTGAATTCCGGGCAGCAGACCGGCTGATCCTGCAGGGCCCATTATTCTCGAAGCAATAGCGGATAAAGCTTCCGCATCTCAGGAGTTCATAGAGTGCCGAATGCAGAGGTGACCCAAGACCGCATCGCCGTCGCCACCGACTATTTCCGGAAAATCGACAGTGGCGATCCCACCATCCTCGACATTCTGACTGACGATGTCGTGACGTACTTCCCGAAGTTCGGAGTTGGATATGGCAAAGCCGAATTCATGGAAGTCGCCAAGGGTCTGTTGGGGTCGCTTCAGCGGATCGAGCACGATTTCGATCGCATGACCTTCCACGTAGCCGGCGACCACGTGATTGTGGAAGGCTTTGAAGGTGGCGTTATGGCTGACGGCACGGCGTGGCCGGTTGAAGGCCGGTCCGAAGGCCGTTTCGCCAACGTATTCGAGTTCGACGGCGCGCTTATCAAGCGTGTTTTCATCTACGTGGACCCGGACTTCGCTAGCGCTAATGACGCGGGGTTTCTTTGGGGCCGCAACGTCAGACTGACGCGATGACCCCAATCGCATGGCGCAGCACTCACGTTCGCAGGGCGAAGGCCGATTGGCGGTGATGCAGAATGGACCATCCAGAATTCGATACGGCTTTCGAGCGTCTGCCTGAGGGGTATAGCGAAGGCGCTTACGAAGGCAGGCGTTTCGGCGTGACGGTTCGTCGGTCGGAGGATGGACGGAGGAACAGCCTTTTTGCTCGAGAACTAGCCGGGAACGACATCGTCAGCTTCAATCTGTATCGCGTTGCTTCGGGCAGTGCGTCGCTGAAGCCGTGCGAGATGTCCTCGGAGAAGGTTATCGCTTTCGTATTGGGCTATCAGCCGAATGCCTGATGAGCATGTGGGGTTCGCTGCCTTCCCATTTTCCCGTGCCGCTCCAAGCGCCCCTTCTGGTCGCCAGAACTATCGAAACTATAGACACAGGCCATTGGACTTCGATCTGAGGTAAATTCATCTTCTATACCTCAGCGTTCCAGAGAATCGGCGCTGATCTTTTGCGCAAGCCTTCATCGAGGAAGTTCACGCGATGACAAACTCCAGTGCTGCAACCGTGCCTTCACCATCTGACCTCGACGAGAACGCGACCATGACGGTCGCGGATGCGTTGAAGATCATTTTGGCGAACAGCTATGCGGTCTACCTCAAGACCAAGAACTTTCACTGGCATGTCTCGGGCCCGTACTTCAGGGACTACCATCTCCTTCTCGATGAGCAAGCTGCGGAAATCCTCGCAGCGACCGATGCGATGGCGGAGCGCGCCCGGAAGACCGGAAATACGACCATACGATCGATCGGCGATATCGCCAGCCACCAGACGATCAAGGACAACGACGCTGAGTTCGTCACGCCGCAGGACATGCTGGCGGAGCTGCGCGCCGATAATCTTCACATGGTCGAGTCGCTGCGCCGCGCAAAGGAAGTCGCCGACGAGGCGAAGGACAACGCGACCTCCGGCCTGATCGATACCTGGACCGACGAAGCGGAACGCCGAGCGTGGTTCCTTTTCGAAGTCAGCCGATAGGTCTGCTGCTCAACGGATCGGATCGTTTCATGGCGCCTAACGATGTGCAGACCCAGTTCCTTCAGACAGAGGGCGGTAGGATAGCCTTCGACGATACGGGTGGAACCGGACCTCTCGTCGTAGGCATCCCAGGAATGGGAGACCTGCGCTCCGAGTATCGGCTCATCAAGCCCATGCTGCAGCATGCGGGATGCCGAGTGGTGACGATGGACGTCCGCGGATTCGGCCAATCGTCGCCGGAGTGGTCGGATTACTCCGCGCGAGCGGTCGGCCGTGACGCCGTCGCCATCCTCCGACAGTTGGCTGACGGGCCAGCCGTGATCATGGGCAACTCGTTCGCAGCCGGCTCCGCGCTTTGGGCTGCCAAGGAAGCTCCTAGTCACGTCAACGGGGTGGTGCTGCTCGGTCCGATCGTTCGCGATCTTCCCTTCACGACGATCCAGAAACTTGTCCTTGGGCTCGGATTCGCGGGGCCATGGCGAACCTGGTTCTGGACCACTTACTGGAGCAGCCTATTCCCGACGAAACCGGCGCCGGATCATGCTGAGGTAAAAGCGGCGATTGCTGCAAACCTCAGGGAGCCAAAGCGCATGCAGGCTCTCTTGACGATGCTCTCATTGTCGAAGTCCGACACCGCAGCGATCTTGGACGAGATCTCTGTGCCGAGCCTCATCGTCATGGGCACAAAGGATCCCGACTTCACGGACCCTGTCGAAGAAGCCCGAAGCTTGGCTTCGAGGCTCCATGCCGAAACCATGATTGTCGAGGGCGCTGGGCACTACCCTCATGTCGAAATGGCGAACGATGTCGGACAGCGGATCATCGCGTTCGTCCGCCAGCTCGATAAGTCTGGCCCGGCCGTTGTGCCTTTGCGCAGGAGCTAAGTATGGCACAGGTGGGCTTTGGAGGAGGTTGCCACTGGTGCACCGAGGGCGTTTTCCAAGCGTTGCGCGGCGTCACGCAGGTCCACCAGGGCTTTCTACAATCGGCCGCCCCGGCGGACACCTGGGCCGAGGGGGTGATTGTAACGTTCGAACCCTCCGTTATCGGACTGGAGACACTGTCCGAGGTGCACCTGCGCACACACTCCGCCACTCGTGCGCGCTCGGTTCAAAACAAGTACCGAAGCGCGATCTATATCTTCGACGAGATTCAGCGAGCCGAAGCCGATGAGGCGATACGCGGATACGCTGCGGAGACCGGCAAGCCGGTCCACACCCTCGTCCTACCATTCGCGGGCTTCAAAGCTTCGGACGAGCGATATCAGAACTATTATCGCACCGACCCGAACAGGCCTTTTTGTCGGCGATACATCGATCCCAAGCTCGACTTCATCCGCGAGCATTTTTCGGAGAACGCGCTAGAGCGTTAGTCGTACATGTGGAGTAACGCCGGAGTATCTCCGACGTTAGTCAGAACGCACTTCTCCCGGTTGCCCCTCATCCGACTCCGGTCGGTGGCTGGCAGTCGACGCTGCTCCAATAAACTCCGCCTCGCCGAGCACGAAGCGACCGAGATTCAGTACAGGGTCCTCACCGCGTTCGATCGCCTGTTCGAACTCGATCAGGGGAGCAAGTCCGGGAACAGTCTCGACCGCACGACCGAGCTCACCCAGCGCCTTAGTTTTGCTGCCCTCGTGCAAGAGCCGGTCTGCGAGCAGGATGTGGAGAGCCGCATCAACTCGCATCGGAAGAGGGGCGGGTTTGTTGCCTAACCGCTCTTTCCAGCGGGCGTCGGAAAGCAACTGCATATCTTCGGTCGACCATTCAATCGGCCGTCCGAGCACCATTCCGATTGCGAAGCTCACCATGCTCGGTTCCGCCAAGTCGGCCTCAAACCGCTTGGCGAGCTTCGGCTTGAGCCTGCGACGACGGTCCGGGGGAGCGACCGTGTTCCAGACCGTCATGATCCCGGCCATCGCAAGGCGATCCTCTCGTTTGGAAAGGCCGAGCGCCGTGCCCTCGATGGATTCTAGAACAGGGCTCATATCGACAAGACCCGTCTCGCTACGCTTTGATAGCCCCTCGATCAGATATGTTAGCATTCCATCGAAATACTCGGCAGCGGTATCACGATTGAACCCCTCGGCCCGTCCGATCCAATATTGCGCTGCCCAGCGGCCCGGCATGATTCCGGGTAGTGCTGAGCGGTAGTTGAATGTCGAATCGACACCTTGAGGAGCACGCTCAACGAAGCGCCGCACCACATGACGGCTCAGGCGTGACAGTCCTTCCAAACTTAGGACAATGCCGGTGTCTAGCAATGCCGTATCGGCACGATCGCCTGCCATCCAAACCTCCCGAGCCAAGCGCTCCAAAGCGTGAACGGTTCGCGAGCGGATAGAATAGGCTTGGCGCAGCGCGTTTGGGAGCTCGGTAGTCTTGATTGGTCGGATCGCGCCAACAGCTTCGTTCCGATAGAAGGAGGGCTCAACGTGATCTAGCACAAAGGCGACGAACTGCCGCTGAAGACCATGATGCTCATTTGCAAGCACGGCGCTCTCGATCCGCGCGCGGACAACGTCGTCAAGTCCTTGGGTGGCTGCGTCTATCCGATGTCGTTTCGACGGATCGTAGTCCTCCCAGACAGCGGGTTCGCTTTCGGACGCTTGGCCGAGTGATTCTAGAGCCGCCACCATCAATGTATATGCTAATGCGGCGTCTTCATCGACGATAAGCGTCGCATCGACGATCTGGCGTATGGCCCTGATGACCGCCTCGTAGCTCTTGCGCTGTAGCCCGAGGAGTGAGCGCGTGAAGCGTTCAAGGTCCGCTACACCCTCGTCCGTGAGGATAACCGTTGCGTCGAAGGTCTGGCGCAATAGGCTCGCGGGACCGCGGCGATTTCTTTCCTCGCCTTGTTGAGCAGAAATCAGCCGGCGCGCCATGTCATGGTCGCGGACGCAAGTGGCTTTGGTACAGAAGGCGACTACTGCGGCAACCTCGTCGAGCAACTGGTCGCCACTGGTGGCGGCGAGGACTTCAAGCGTCCCGGAGGGGCTCTGGGCTTCCAGCTGCTCTCGCGCTTCGACCGTGAAGGTGCGCGGACCATCAAATGTCGTCGAAGGCAGCAGCCTCCCAAAAACGAAGGTCAGTGTCTGCTCACGAAAGGCGCGCAGGTTTGTATAAAAAATACCCCGGTGTAGCGTGTCCGTGAGCGGTACCGGCCGGAAATACATGCCTTGCACGATCTGTAGCATTGGCTAGCCCCCCTTCGCGCTAGCTTGATCAGGAACAGCGCTACGCTCCCTGCTAGATCAATCAACAGTGCGGCATCTGAGCACCCCTTTGAATGTCGGCGTCCGACAATAGCTGTCGGATGCCAAAACACTCGTGAACGGCGAGAAGTCGCAGGTAAGTTCTGCCATTACGCGTGCCGCTTGCGAGCGATGCTGGTCAAGTCCCGCAGGGCTTGGAGGTATTCGCAGCGTCACAACGGCGCCATCAGCTCCGCCCAGTTCCTCATGAAGGAGCCTGAAAGCGATCGTACTGTCTGTCTGAGAGATGGCGCACCCATCAGGATTCGAACCTGAGACCTCTACCTTCGGAGGGTAGCGCTCTATCCAGCTGAGCTATGGGTGCCTGTTGCTTACGCAGTGCTTACGCGGAAAACCTGTAGGGTGGAAGCCTCAACGGTAACTCCCGCAAACCTTTGTAAACAATCTCCTTTTCTACGTCTCTCACAAACCAGCAGCCCTTGACTTCAGCCTTCGGAGGGCAGCGCTCTATCCAGCTGAGCTACGGGTGCGCGGGGCCGCGCGCTGTGCGGTGGGCGCGCTTAGCAAAGCGGGCGGAGGGTGGCCAGAGGCTATCGCGCTCCGCCTCGCGGCCGGGCGACGAGAGGCGGTGCGTTAGCAAATCGGCAAGCCTCACGCCGCTATTCCCGGAGCCATGCCCGCTCCGCATCGCATGCCCACCCACCGATCCACGCCGCCGCCCGCCGACGCCGCCGGCAGTCTGGCGGCCGGCTGGAAGCTGCTGCATGAGGCCGGCGAGGCGGTCTCCGGGCTCGCCCAGCTCGGGCGCGAGCCGCTGGCCCTCGTCCCGCGCGATTTCGCCCTTCGCGCCGCCGCCGCCGGCCCCGCGCGGCTGGCGCTGGCCGAGCAGGCGATCGACGATTGCGCCGCGGCGCTCCATACGGGTCTGACCGTGCTGATCGCCGCGGGCGAGGCCGGCCGCGACTGCACCGCCGCCGCGCTGACGCTGTGGCGCGAATTCGACCGGGCGCGCAGCGGCCTGCTGGCGTTGACCGCACCGAACTGAGCGCCGAACGCCGGTCGCTTGACCTGGTTCGCATTTTGTTCCAGCGCCGTTGCATGGCCGATTCGACCGCGTTGCAGAGCCCCTCCGACGACATCGACGCGCGCACCGCGCATGCGGTGGCGCGCGGGATCATGCGGTTGTTCGCGCGCAACGACATCTGGTGCCTGGCCGAAATGCCGCTCCGCAACGGCCGCCGCGCCGACCTGATGGGCATCGATCCCAGGGGGCATATCGTGATCGTCGAGATCAAGGTGGCGCGCGGCGATCTGCTCGGCGACGGCAAGTGGCCGGACTATCTCGACTTTTGCGACCGCTTCTATTGGGGCGTGCCGCCGGGGCTCGACCGCGCTCCGCTCGAGGGCGATCGCTATCGTCCCGACTGCTGCGGGATCATCGTCGCCGATGGCTACGACGCCGAAATCCTGCGCCCCGCCCCGCTCCAGCCGCTTGCCGCGGCGCGCCGCAAGTGCGAGACCGGGCGCCTGGCGCGCTGCGCGCTGCGGCGGCTGACCGTGGCCGGCGATCTGCAATGCGCGTCGTTCGGCAACTCCGCGGGAATCGAGGGTTAGCCCTGTCCATTCGCGGCGCTCGCGGGCATAAGCCGCGACATCGATGTGGACCGCGATCGCCCTTTCCGTTCTCGCCATGTCCGTGATCGTGGCGCTGCGCTACCTGGCCACGAGCGGCTTCTTCGCCTGGCTCACGCAGCGGCGCCAACACGGCTGTTATGTCGCGCTCGGGCCGCAAATCCGGCGCGAGATCGGCTGGTCGCTGGCCGCCGCGGCGGTCTACGGCGTGCCCTCCGGAGTCGTGGCCTGGGGCTGGCAGGCCCGCGGTTGGACGCGCATCTACACGGATTGGACCGCCTGGCCGCCATGGTACGCGCCGGTCTCGGTGCTGCTCTACCTGATCGCCCACGACGCCTGGTTTTATTGGACGCACCGCTTCATGCACCGCCCGCGCCCGTTCCGGATCGCTCACGCCGTCCACCACGCCAGTCGCCCGCCCACCGCCTGGGCGGCGATGAGCTTCCACCCCTGGGAGGCCATGACCGGGGCGGTGGCGATCCCGGTGCTGGTGTTCCTGATCCCGATCCACCCCGCCATGCTGGCCACGGTGCTGGCGATCATGACGGTGATGGGCGTCACCAATCACATGGGCTGGGAGATGTTTCCCGAGCGCATGGTCAATTCCACCTTGGGGGATTGGGTGATAACGGCGTGCCACCATCAGCGTCATCACGAAGAGTATCGATGCAATTACGGTCTCTATTTCCGCCATTGGGATCGCCTGTGCGGCACGGATCGCGGACTTTCGCGCTCGCTGTGAGCGCGGCGGCGCTGCTCGGCGCGGCGAGCCCGCCGACCACCGCCGATGTCACCGTCACCGCCACGGGACTGCGCAACCACAAGGGGGTCGTGCGCGCCTGCATGACGGGCGAGGTCGGCCGGTTCCCGCGCTGCGACGATCCGGACGCCTCCTACCAGGCGATCGGGATGCGGCGGGCAGCGTGACACTGACCTTCGAGGACGTCCGGCCCGGCCGCTATGCCATCGCGCTGCTCCATGACGAGAACGGCAATGGCAAGGCCGACCGCGCGGCGATGATGATCCCAACCGAAGGCTTCGGCTTCTCGCGTGACGCCAGGGTCCGCTTCGGCCCGCCGAAGTTTGGCGAAGCGGCCTTCGACGTCGCGCCGGGCCGGCACGAGGCGGTGGTCATCCGCATGCGTTACATGCTGTGAGCGCGCCCCGCGCCCCGCGGGCTATCGTTTACAGGATGTTTACCACACACGGGCCATAGCTCCCCCGACTGGGTCGAAACGGGGCTTTTTACGGCATGGACAGGTATGGGGGCAGTTTCGGCGCGCGGGACGATGCCTTCGAGGCATCCGGGCCGTTCGGCCTCGATCCGGCCGACGAATCCTCCGACGATTTCGCGGACCATGCCCCGCTCGCGCCCCCGTCGCCTGTGGGACAGGACGAACGGCGCATGCAGGTGCGCGCCTACAACCACTGGGCCGGCCTGCTGGGCGACGCCAATTTCCCCGACATCGCCGACCTAGACCCCGCATCGATCGACGATTTCGGACCCTATGGCGTGCTTCTGGACTTCCGCGGCGAGCGCGCCATCGACGACCCCGCGATCCGTTTTCTGGGCGCGAAGCTCGCCGAGGAATGCGGCGGCGACGCCCGGTTCCAGCGTCTCTCGGAGGTGCCGGGCCGCTCGCTCTTGAGCCGCATCACCGACCACTATCTGCAGATTCTCGCCAACCAGGCGCCGATCGGCTTCGAGGCCGAGTTCACCAACCAGCACGGGGCGGCGGTGCTCTATCGCGGCATATTGCTGCCGTGGTCGAGCGACGGCGAGACGATCGATTTCATCTTCGGGGTAATCAACTGGAAGGAGATGGCCGACGCGGCGACCGCCGACGCGCTCCTGACCGCCATCGATGCCGCGCTCGAAGCGCCCATCCCGCCGTATGAGGGGAAAAACATGGACCGTATGCTCGATCTGTCCGGCTTCGCCGAGGAACCCGGCGCGGACTCCGACCCCGTCAGCCTGCCCGCGCCCGCCTTCGGAGTGTCCGAAGACAACGCAACCGGCGAAGATCCCGCAACCGACCAGGTTTCCTCGCCCTTCGACCTGGTGGAGGAAGCCGGGGACGAGGAAGAATACGACGAGGACGCGGGCGAAGCGAGCGAATGGGGCGCCGGCTTCTCGGGCTTCGGGGAGGAGGACACGGTCTATTCCGTCGACTACGGCGACCAGGGCCTCGAAGACGGCGAGGAGGAGGAGGATATCGACGGTGTCGTCGATCCGCTCGCCGACAACAGCGCCACTCTCGGCCTCGCCTCGCTCGTTTCCCGCAGCGGCCGCGTCAAGCAGAGCGTCGTCCTGCCAGGAACGGGCAGCGGCGAAATCCCGCCCGAACCCGCTCCGCGTACCACGCTGGAGCAGCGTGTGCGCGCCGCCATTCCGGAGGCCTACGAGCCCGAGGCAGCGCCCACGGCCCAGCCGCGCGCGCAGGTTTCGGCGACCGAGCCCGGGCCGGAAGCCGTCGAGGAGGAGCCCTTCGAGCTCGAACAGGCTTTCGAGGAATCGGCCCCCGTCGCTGCCGCGAACTCCGGCTTCGAGCTCGCACGCGAGCCATTCGCGCGCGAGACGGAGGAGGATTCGCCGCCGGCCTTCGCCGGGACTGGCATTGGTGACGGGGAGCCCGAGGGGCTGTACGACTGCCTGGCCGCCGCGCGCGAGCTGGCGCAGACCGCTCGCTCGAGCGAGGACCGTGGGCGCAAGGCGCTCTACCAGGCGGTCGCGCGCGCCTACGACTTCAGCCTCGAAGCGGCAGCCAATCCGGCCGATTTCGACGAGCTTCTGGCCGAGAACGGGCTTACGGTGCAGGACCGCGCGCCGATGACGCCGATCGTCAAGCTCGTGTTCGGGGCAGACTACGACAAGACCCGTCTCACCGAATACGCCGCCGTGCTCGGCTATGCGCACCGTACGGGCGTCGCGCGCGGAACGCTCGACAAGGTTCTCGCCAGCGCCGAGGGCGGGCTCAAGGGCGTGGTCCAGGCGGAGCGCCAGGCGCGCAAGGAAGCCGAGGGCAAGCCGGTCGCGACGCGCGACGCGGTTCGCAATTCGCTCGCCAGGAAACTTCGCAAGCTCGACGCCGTCGCCTTGGGCGATCTCGCGGCAGAAGGCGCCGAATTCGCGCTCGTCATGATCCGCCGCCTCCCCTCGGGCGAGCTGGCGGTGCTGGGCGAGGTGCCCGAGGACATCGCGCTGGTCGAGAAGGCGGCGCGCAAGCTGCTTGGTTGAGTTTGCTTTCCGAACGCGCCTCCGCGCGTTCGTCCTCGGCGCTGGTTCCGCCGCGATGCGGCGCGGAGCGCCTGCGGGCGGCCGTTCGGCCTTGCGGGCCCTATCGGCCGGTCCTGTCGGCGCTTTCAGTTCCGGTTCAGCGCGAAGCCCGCTAGGGTGCGCGCGATGCCTCGCTTCGCCCGCGCCCTGGCGCACGCCTCCGCCGCTCTCGCGCTCGCGCTGACCGCCGCCCAGCCGGCGGCGGCGCAATCGATGCTGCGCGACACCGAGACCGAGGCCTTCTTCCACGATCTCGCCGCGCCGCTCATCGCCGCAGCGGACTTGCCCGCGCGCAATGTCGACATCGCGCTGATAGGCGACCGTTCGATCAACGCCTTCGTGGCGGGCGGGCAGATCATCTACGTCAACGCCGGCCTGATCGAGAAGGCCGACACCGCCGCCGAGGTTCAGGGCGTACTCGCGCACGAACTCGGCCATATCACCGGCGGGCACATCGTCCGGCAAGGCGAGGGCGCGAGGGCCGCCACCAACATCTCGCTGCTCTCGCTGCTCGCCGGGCTGGGCGCGGTGCTCGCCGGGGCGGGCGAGGCGGGGATGGCGGCGATGATGATGGGCCAGCGCGCCGCGATGGGCAAGTTCCTCGCCTACAGCCGCGGCGAGGAAGGTTCCGCCGATGCCGCCGGGGCGGCCTTTCTCGCCAAGGCCGGGATTTCGGGGCGCGGCTCGCTGGGCTTTTTCGGGAAGCTGTCGGGCCTCGAATCGCGCTACGCGGTCAGCCGCGACGCGGAAACGGAATATGTCCGCACCCACCCGCTCACCAGTGATCGCATCGCCACGCTGCGCGACACCTATGAGCGCGATCCGGCCTGGCTGACGCCCGACGATCCGGTGGTCGAGGCGCGTTTCCAGCGCATCAAGGCCAAGCTGACCGGCTATCTCGGTGAGCCCGCGCAGACGCTGCGCGCCTATCCACCCTCGGACGGCAGTGTGCCCGCCCGCTATGCGCGCGCCTATGCCTATCACAAGCGGGCGGAAGTCGGCAAGGCGCTGGCCGAGACCGAGGCGCTGATCGCCAGCGCGCCCGACGACCCTTACTTCCTCGAGCTCGAGGGCCAGATTCTGCTCGAATCGGGTCGCCCGGCAGATGCGCTCGCGGTCCTTCGCAAGGCGACCGCGCTCACCAACGCCCAGCCGCTGATCGCCACGCTCTACGGCCACGCCCTGATCGCCACCGAGGACCGCAAGAACTACGAGGAGGCCGAGCGCGTGCTGCGCGCGGCGGTCGCGCGCGACCGCCACAACCCGTTTGCCTGGCGCCAGCTCGGCACCGTCTATGCCGCGCGCGGCGACATGCCCCGCGCCAATCTCGCCAGCGCCGAGCAGCAGGTGATGAGCGGCGACTATCTCCAGGCGGTGCGCAGCGCGCGCAACGCGCAGGCCGGGCTGGCCGAACATTCGGCCGACTGGCTGCGCGCGCAGGATATCGAGATGGAGGCGCGCGGCCTGCTCGACAGGCAGGAAAAGCAAGGCCGTGGCAGACGCGGTTGAGGGGCGAACGGCTTGAAGAACGCAGCATTCACCGCGCTGATCGCGCTGATTTTCGGCTTTGCCGGGGCGGGGCTGTGGTCGCTTTCCGGGCTTGGCGAGGCGCGCACCCGTGCCTGGCTGGTCGCCAATCCGGACGTCCTGCCCGCGATGGCCGAGGCGCTGCAAAAGCAGGAGGCCGAGGCCAGGCTTGCCGAGGTCGGGGGCGACGTCACGCGGCCCTTCCCGGGAGCGGTGCTCGGCAATCCGCGAGGGTCGCGCACGCTGGTCAAATTCACCGACTACGGCTGCAGCTATTGCCGTGCCAGCGAGGCGGATGTGCAGAAGCTGATCGCCGCCGATCGGAACTTGCGCGTGGTGATCCGCGAATGGCCGATCTTCGACGGTAGCGAGGAGGCCGCGCGCATGGCGCTGGCGGCGGCGCGGCAGGGCAAATATCCCGCCTTCTACAAGGCGATGTTCGCGGGCGGGCCGCCGAGCGCGGCTACGGTCTTGCGCGCGGCGCAGGTCGCGGGGCTCGACCTGGATCGGGCGCGCGGCGATGCGGCCGGCGACCCGGTCGCCGCCGAGCTGGCTCGGAACATGCAGCTCGCGCGCACGCTCGGCTTCACCGGCACACCGAGCTGGGTTGCCGAGGGGCAGATCCTCGAGGGCGCGGTGGGCTTCCAAAAGCTCAAGCAGGCGCTCGAAGGCAAGGACGCAGGGTGATCCGCGGGCTCGCCGCCGCAGCGGCGCTTATCCTGGCGGTTCCCCTCCAGGCTGCGCCGCGCGAAGACAAGGCGCTGACCGAGCTGCAGGCGCGCGACCATCGGCTGTTCGCCATCGGCTGGCGGCTGGCCACGGCCAACGCTCCCTATTGCGAGCGTGCCGCGCCCGCGCTCGGCCTTTCGGTGCTCGACGCCGGCGGTTTCGCCGATCCCGCCGCGGTGCGGCTCCATCTGGGCTTGAGTGGAGACCTGGCCGTGGGCGCGGTGGCGCCCGGTTCCCCGGCGGAGACCGCCGGGCTCGCCGCAAACGACACCCTCCTCGCCATCGGCGGCGTGGATCTTGCCTCGCGCTTTCCGCGAGCGAAACCGGCCTGGCAGCGCCTGATCGATGTCACGGCCGCGTTCGATGCCGCCTCGGCCCAGGGTCCTGTCGAGCTCACCGCCGCCCGCGGCGGGACGCGACGCACCGTGCGGGTCACCGGCACCGCCGCTTGCCCGACCCGCTTCGAGGTGCTCGACAGCGGCGGCAAGGCGATGGCGGAGGGGACGCGGGTGATCTTCGGCAAGCGCTTTCCCGGCTTTGCCTATCCGGAACCCGAATTCGCCGCCGCCGTGGCGCATGAGCTGGCGCACAATCTGCTGCGCCACCGGGCGCGGCTCGACGAAGCGGGCCGTTCGCTGGGCAATGTCCGGCTCACCGAGCGCGAGGCGGACCGGCTGATGCCCTGGCTGCTCGCCAATGCCGGCTTCGAGCCTGCGGGGGCGACACGTTTCATGGAACGTTGGGGGCCGCGCCACGACGGCGGGCTGTTCCGCAACCGCAACCATGAGGGTTGGGACGAGCGCGCCGACGCGATTCGCGCGGAGGTGGCGAAGGTTCAGGCCCTGATGGCAAGCGAAGGCAAGGCGGACTGGGCCCGCCATTTCGTCCGCGAAACGCTCGATTAAGCCTTCTCGCTCAGCAACTTGGCGTACATCGAGGCGAGCGGACGAGCCATCACCCGCCGCACCATCGGTTCGAAGAACTCCAGCGGTTCGCTTTGGTAATCCGGATCGAAGGCGGCTTGATCGTATTTCTCGCAGAATTCGCGGCAGGCCTCGAAATGCTCATGCCCGCGGAACTGCTCGCGCGCGTGCTGGTCCATGCCGAGGAAGTGGAAGTAGTAATAGCCCTGGAAGGCGCCGTGGTTCTGGCAGATCCAGTGCAGTTCCTCCGACACGAAGGGCTTGATGATCGAGGCCGCCACCTCTGGATGGTTGTAGCTGCCAAGCGTGTCGCCGATGTCGTGCAGCAGCGCCATCACCACATAGGGCTCGTCGCGCCCGTCGCGGTGAGCGCGGGTCGCGGTCTGGAGCGAATGCTCGAGCCGGCACACCGGGAAGCCGCCGAAATCGCCATCGAGCAGCCGCAGATGGTCGAGCACCCGCTCGGGCAAATGGCGTGCGAACTGCATGTATTCGCCCGCGATGATCGCCCAGTCTTCCCGGGTGCCTTCCTTCATCTCGCGGAAGCCGGCGCGCTCGGCGATATCGTGCGCCATCTCGGCCGGGACTTCCTCTTTCGGCTCCCCAGCGTTTTCGTGGTCCAAAGCGTCCATCGCAACTCTCCCTCGCCCCGCCGGATCGGGCCCAGTCTAGCGGCTGGCGCATCCACCCGCAATTACGCTAAGGCCCGGCTCGATCATGGTCATGCTGCCGATCGAGCCCCGGCCGTTCTTCGCCAACAAGGACCGCGCCTTCTGGAACCTTCAGCTTGCCGGCTGGGGCGGCGCGTTCCTGTTGCGCGCCATCACCGCCTTCGCCAACGACCAGCCGTGGGACTTCCTGGTCATCCTGCTGATCCAGGTGGTGACCGGCTTTTCGCTCAGCCTGATCCTGTCGGTGGTCTATCGCCAGCTGATCACCCAGAGGCCGCTGGTGACCTGGGGCGTGACCGGGCTGGCGCTGGTGGTGGCGGCGGGCGCGCACGCCTTCATCGACGGCTGGGTGCTCGACCTCGCCCGCCCGCAGAGCGAAGGCACCGGCTTCGTCCGGCTGTTCCTGGGCATCTATTTCTACGACCTGACGGTGCTGGGCGCGTGGTCGGCGCTCTATTACGCGATCAACTTCTTCCTCCAGGTCGAGGAGCAGGCCGACCGGCTCGAGCGGCTGGAGGCACAGGCGACCAGCGCGCAGCTCGCCATGCTGCGCTACCAGCTCAATCCGCATTTCCTGTTCAACACGCTGAATTCGATCAGCACGCTGGTGCTCCTGAAGCAGACCGCTCCCGCCAATGCGATGCTGAGCAAGCTGTCGAGCTTCCTCCGCCACACGCTGATCAGCGAGCCGGGCGGGACGGTCACCGTGGCGCAGGAGGTCGAAACGCTCCAGCTCTATCTCGGGATCGAGCTGATGCGGTTCGAGGAGCGGCTCCGGACCGAGTTCCGCATCGACCCGCCCGCCGACAAGGCGCAGATCCCCTCGATGTTGCTCCAGCCGCTGGTCGAGAACGCGATCAAATACGGCGTCACCCCGCAGGAAGAGGGCGCCACGATCAGCCTGGTCGCGCAAGTCGTGGGGCCGCGCTTGCGGGTGACCGTTTCCGATACCGGGCCGGGCATCCGGAAAGGCGGTTCGGGGGGCGGTTCCCAGGAGTTGACCGAGGTGCTCGACCTGCACGGTCGCCGCTACACCTCGACCGGGGTCGGCCTCGCCAATATCCGCGACCGGCTCGCGCAGGCCTATGGCGAGGACCACCGCTTCGAGATCCGCTCCCCGGAGAGCGGCGGGTTCAGCGTGATGATCGAGCTGCCCTTCGAAACCGCCCCGCAACCCGCCGCCGAACCCTCGCCGGCCGCTCCCCACGAGCAGCCGGCGCCCGCTTCCACCCTCACGCAACCCGCCGCCGTCTCGCCCGTTCTGGGGCTGGGGCGGCCGCAAAGCGCAGGATAGCAAATGACCATACGCACCATCCTCGTCGACGACGAGAAGCTGGCCGTCCAGGGCCTGCAAATACGCCTCGAGCCGTTCGAGGACGTCGAGATCATCGGCACCTGCCAGAACGGGCGCGAGGCGATCCGCGCGATCAAGACCGAAAAGCCCGACCTCGTCTTCCTCGACATCCAGATGCCCGGCTTCGACGGCTTTTCGGTGGTCCAGGGGGTGATGGACGTCGAGCCGCCGCTGTTCGTTTTCGTCACCGCCTTCGAGGAGCACGCGATCCGCGCCTTCGAGGCCAATGCGGTCAATTACCTGATGAAGCCGGTCGATGAGGACAAGCTCGCCGACACCATCGAACGCGTCCGCAACCGCCTCGCCGAGAAGAAGAGCAGCGAAGAGGCCGAGAAGCTCAAGACGGTATTGTCCGAAGTCGCGCCCGAGGCTGCCGAGGAGTTCGAAGCCGCCGAGGACATGGAGAGCGCCGCGCGCTTCGAGAAGCTCATCAACATCAAGGATCGCGGCCAGATCTTCCGCGTCGAGGTCGACACCATCGAGCATATCGAGGCCGCGGGAGACTATATGATCATCTCCACCGGCGACAATTCGCTGGTGCTGCGCGAGACGATGAAGGATCTCGAACGCCGCCTCGATCCGCGCAAGTTCCAGCGCGTCCACCGCTCGACCATCGTCAACCTCGACCAGGTGCGCCAGGTCAAGCCGCACACCAACGGCGAATGCTTCCTGGTGCTGGACAGCGGGCAGGAGGTGAAGGTGAGCCGGAGCTATCGCGACGTGGTGGCGAGGTTCGTGCATTGATGGTTTTGCGAGCGCGCCTCCGCGCGCTCGTCCTCGGCGCTGTTCCTTCGCTTCGCTCCGGACGCCTGCGGGCGGCCGGTCGGCCTTGCCGGGCCTCTGCCGGCCCGGTTAGGGGCAGCTCATGAGCTTCACCCTCCCCGGTTTCGATCTCGACCGCTTCGTCCGCGAGACTCTGGCCGAGGACCTCGGCGAAGGTCTGCCGGGCGGCGGGAGCGATGTCACCAGCGAGAGCGTGATCCCGGCGGAGGCGCGCTTTTCCGGGGTGATGGACACGCGCGACGCTATCGTGGTCGCGGGGCTGCCGGTTGCGGCAGCATTTTTCCGGGCGCTCGATCCGGACATGGCGGTCGAGTTGCTGGTCGATGAAGGCGCCGAGGTGCCCGCCGGGACCGATCTGATGCGGCTCGAAGGCAATGCCCGCGCCATGCTCATCGCCGAGCGCAGCGCATTGAACACGGTCCAGCATCTTTCGGGCGTGGCCACGCTGACCCGCGCTTATGTGCGGGCGATGGACAACCCCGCCTGCACCCTGCTCGACACCCGCAAGACCATCCCCGGCCTGCGCCACCTCGAGAAATACGCCACCCGCATGGGCGGCGCGGCGAACCATCGCATGGGGCTGTGGGACGCGGCGATGATCAAGGACAACCACGTCCTCGTCGCCGGCAGCGTGGGCGAGGCGGTGCGCCGCGCGGTCGCCGCCGGGGTCAGGGAGATCATCTGCGAGGTCGACCGGCTCGACCAGATCGAGCCCGCGCTGACGGCGGGCGCGACGCGGCTGCTGCTCGACAATATGGAGCCCGAGGAATTGCGCGAAGCCGTTCGCATTGTCACGGGCCGTGTGCCGACCGAGGCCAGCGGCGGGGTCACGCTCGAGACCATCAAGGCCAAGGCCGCGACCGGCGTCGACTACGTTTCGGTCGGCCGCCTCACCCAGAGCGCGCCCGCCGCCGACATCGGCCTGGACTTTACGCCGCTCTGATTTTTTTGGCTTCGCGCAGAGACGCAGAGGCGCAAAGGACATTGCGCCGCAGGCATTGTCTTGCCGATCGTGCGTCATGGCGGAAAGTGGCTTCGCCGCAGACTCTTCGCGTCTTCGCGCCTTTGCGAGCGCCAAAAAGATCTCCGCGCCCTCTGCGCCAACCAATGTCACCGCCGCTCGCGAAAGAACGTCCGCAGCAGCTCCGCGGCCTCGGCCTCGCCCATCCCCGAATAGACCTCGGGCCGGTGGAGCGCCTGGGGGTGATCGAATACCCGCGCGCCGTGTTCGACCGCGCCGCCCTTGGGGTCGGGCGCGGCGTAGTAGAGGCGGGCGATGCGGGCGTGGACGATGGCGCCCGCGCACATCGCGCAGGGTTCGAGCGTGACCCACAGCTCGCAGCCGCTCAGGCGCTCGTCGCCGAGTGTTGTTGCGGCCATGCGAATCGCCGCGATCTCGGCGTGGGCGGTGGGGTCGCGATCGCCCCGGGGCGCATTGCGGCCCTCGCCGATCACCGCGCCGTCCTTGACCACCACCGCGCCGATCGGCACTTCGCCGGCAGCGGCGGCCTCGCGCGCGAGCGCGAGCGCGAGCGCCATCGGTTGGGGAAGCGGCCACTGCGTCACTCGCGCGCCCTAGCCGGAGGCCGGAACAGCCGCAAACGGGTTGACGATTCGTCCTCTCGCCGCTAGGGGCGCCGCTTTCCGGCACTCCCGGGTGGATTTTCGCGTCCGCGAGCATGGCCAGCAGCTGGCTCGGGGCGCCTCAGCGAACGAGAGACTTGTATCATGTCGCGCATCTGCGAACTGACCGGCAAGGGCCGCCAGGTCGGCCACAACGTGAGCCACGCCAACAACAAGACCAAGCGCGTCTATCTGCCCAACCTGCAGAACGTGACGCTGCTGAGCGAGAAGCTCGACCGCAGCTTCAAGTTCCGCGTCTCGACCCACGGTCTGCGCTCGGTCGAGCACAATGGCGGGCTCGACAACTGGCTGCTCAAGACCGGCGACGAGAAGCTCTCAGCCAGTGCGCTGAAGGTGAAGCGCGAGCTCAAGAAGGCCGCAAAGACTTCCGAAGCGGCCTGAGCCTTCGTCGCACCTCTCATTCCCTTTTCCAGTACCGTTCATATCGAGCGGAGGCGCGTAGCGCCGTAGTCGAGATACCCCGCCCGGCGGCTGCGTGTCTCGACTTCGCTCGACACGAACGGATCGTGGGCATCACGGCATTGGCGGCAGAAACAGCAGCGGATCCAGCCGCGCGTCCTGCCATTTGAGGCTCCAGTGGAGATGCGGGCCGCTCGCGCGGCCGGTGGCGCCGATATAGCCGATCGTCTGGCCCTGCCTGACCCGATCGCCCTGTTTCACCGCCAGCCGCGAGGAATGGAGGAAGGCGCTGTTGAGGCCCATGCCGTGGTCGACGATCAGCAGATTGCCTTCCAGACTGAATGGCTTTTGCGCCGCCAACACCACCACCCCGTCGGCCGGCGCCACAAAGGGCGCGCCGCTGCCGCCGGGCGCGATGTCGAGGCCCGAGTGATAACTGCCCGGCACGCCCTGGTATATGCGCTGCGAGCCGAAGCGGCCCGAAATGCGTCCCTTCACCGGCCAGACAAACGTCTGCAGCCAGCCGGCGCTGTCCGAGCGGCGCGCGCGCGCCGCTTCGATCGCGGCGAGCTCGGGGCGGCGGATGGCCATGAAGGTTTCGCTCGGGACGCTGCCGCGGAGGGGCACATCGACCCGCTCGATCTGCCATTCGCGCCGCGCGACGAGCAGGTCCCGCGAGATCGTCTGCCGGTTCGCGGCACTGCCGGTGATGCGCAGCGAAGCGGGAGCATCGCGGTCGATGCCGGCGAAGAACCGCCCTTCCGAATCGAACGCCACGCGCGCGCCGCCGAGCGTGAGCCGCGCCGTGCCGGGGGGAACGCGGCCGCGCAGCCACCCGCCCTGTTCGAGCGCGCCTTCGACGAAGATCGCGCCCGAATAGGCTTCCTCGGCACTTGGGAGCGGTGAGGAGACCGGCGCCGGAGCGGGAGGAAGCGTGGGAGCGGCGCAGCCCAGGAGCAGCGCAATCGGCGCGAGAGCCGCGCCGGAACCAAACCTCACGGTTTCAGGCACTCGGTCGCGATCTGGGCGCTGGCATAGGGTTCCTGGCGGTGCACGCTCCAGTAACGCAGCGCATCGAGCGGGATCGGCTCGCCAGTGGCGGCGCAGACGACATGGCTGCCGGGGCGCAGCACGCGAAAGCCGTTGGGGCCGTAGTGCAGCCTGGCCTCGCCGCCGCTCGTGTGGTTCGATTTCATCAGCATGGCGGCGACTCTAGCACTCACGGATCAACCGAACAAATCCTCCTGCCTCGTGGGCGCGCCCTGTGAGCGCGGGCGAGGTCGCGCTGCGGGAGAAGTGCCGGTGCTCACCGCGAGCGTGCCGTCGGCAAAGTGGAGATCGAGCGTGTTTTCCCCAGCCGCCAAGGCCCGGGTCGTGATCGTGGCTCCGTTCGCGGCGGTGACCCGGACGTAGCCACGCGCGAGCGGACGGTCGGGATGGAGTTGCTCGGCCAGCCGCGCCAGCCCGGCCAGCCGCCCCTGCGCTTCGCGCCAGCCGCGTTCGAGCACAGCGGGGGACAGCCGCTGCTCGGCGAGCCGCTCCCGTCCCGCCGCCGACCGGCCCTCGAGCCCGCGGCGTGCGCGCTCGCCAAGTTCGTCGAGCTTCTGCGCCCGCGGTTGGAGCAAGGTTTCGGCGCCGGGCAGCCGCTCGGCGCGCGCGGCCAGCCGCTCGCGGCCCAGCGTGACGGGGGCGAGCGCGCAACGCCGCTTGCGATGCGCCAGATCGGCCAGCGAGGCGGCGAGCTCGGCGCGCACGGGCACCGCCATCTCGGCCGCCGCGGTGGGCGTCGGCGCCCTGCGGTCGGCGGCGTGATCGGCGAGCGTGGTGTCGGTCTCGTGCCCGACCGCGCTGATCGTGGGGATGGTGCTGGCGGCGATGGCGCGCACTACGATCTCCTTGTTGAAGCTCCACAAATCCTCGATCGAGCCGCCGCCGCGCGCCACGATGACGAGATCGGGCCGATCGGGATGCGCTGCATCCAGATTGGAAAAGCCCTGCACCGCCTTTGCAACCTGCTCGGCAGCGCCCTGCCCCTGCACCGGCACCGGCCAGACGATCACCCGGCTCGGAAAGCGGTCGGCGAGGCGATGGAGGATGTCGCGGATCACCGCCCCGGTCGGGCTGGTGACGACCCCGATGGTGGCGGGGAGGAACGGCAGCGGGCGCTTCCGCCGCGCATCGAACAGACCCTCGGCGGCGAGCCGCTGACGCGTTTTCTCGAGCAGCGCCAGCAGCGCGCCCTCGCCCGCCAGCTCCATCCGCTCGATCACGATCTGGTATTTGGAGCGCCCCGGATAAGTTGTGACCTTGCCCGACGCCACGACCTCCAGCCCGTCCTCCGGATTGAAGGCCAGCCGCGCCATGCTGGTGCGCCACATCACCGCGTCGATCACCGCGCCCTCGTCCTTGAGGCAGGCGTAGAGATGGCCGGACGCGGCGCGCTTGACCCCCGACAATTCGCCGCGCAGCCGCACGAAGCCGAAGCGGTCCTCGACCATCCGTTTGAGCGCTTGCGCCAGATCGCTGACGGTGAGCGGCTCGGCGTTGTCGCCGGGAGCTGCGCGCGCTACCAGCCGCGCGTCGTCTTCGTCGCTCTCGTCTTTCTGGCCAGGGAGAATATCGGGCATGAACATCCTGCTGCTGGGTTCGGGCGGGCGCGAGCATGCGCTGGCGTGGAAGCTGGCGCAATCCCCGCAGGTGGCGGCGCTCTGGGCCGCGCCCGGCAATCCCGGGATCGCCGAGCACGCCGAGTGCGTGGCGCTCGACGCGAAGGATCACGCGGCGGTGGCGGAGTTCTGCCGCGCCCACACCATCGACCTCGTCGTCATCGGCCCCGAGGCGCCGCTGGTCGACGGGCTCGCCGACAGCCTGCGCGCGGCGGGCATCGCGGTGTTCGGCCCCTCCGCCGCTGCCGCGCGGCTCGAAGGCAGCAAGGGCTTCACCAAGGATCTGTGCGCCCGCGCCGGCATCCCCACCGCGGGCTATGTCCGCGCGTCCTCGCGGGAGGAAGCCAGGGCGGCGCTGGAGCGCTTCCAGGCGCCCTTCGTGCTCAAGGCCGACGGCCTCGCCGCGGGCAAGGGGGTGGTCATCGCCGAAACTCTGGCCGAGGCCGAAGGGGCACTTGCCGAAATGTTCGGCGGGCAGTTCGGAACCGCCGGCAGCGGAGTGGTGATCGAGGAATTCATGGCCGGCGAGGAGGCGAGCTTCTTCGCGCTCACCGACGGCGAGACCATCGTCCCCTTAGGTAGCGCGCAGGACCACAAGCGCGTCGGCGAGGGCGACACCGGCCCCAACACCGGCGGTATGGGGGCTTACAGCCCGGCGCCGGTGTTGACGCCCGAACTGGAGGCGCGGGTGCTGCGCGAGATCGTCGCGCCCACCGTCCGCGCGCTCGCAGACGCCGGAACGCCCTATTCGGGCGTGCTCTATGCCGGGCTGATGCTGACCGCCGAGGGTCCGAAGCTGATCGAATACAACGCGCGCTTCGGCGATCCCGAGTGCCAGGTGCTGACGATGCGCTTCGAGGGCGACCTCGCCGGGCTGCTGCTCGCCTGCGCCGAGGGCGGGTTGGCCGACGCCCCCGCGCCGCGCTTCGCCCTCGCCACCGCGCTGACGGTGGTGCTGGCCGCCCGGGGCTATCCGGGCGCGCCCAAGGCTGGCGGCGAGATCGACCTCGGCGCGGCCGAGGCAGAGGGCGCTAAGGTCTTCCATGCCGGCACCCGCCGCGACGGCGACGCGCTGGTCGCCAGCGGCGGCCGCGTGCTCAATGTCACCGCGCTGGGTCCCTCGGTCACCGAGGCCCAGGCCGCCGCCTATCGCGCGGTCGATGCGATCGACTTCCCCGACGGCTTCTGCCGCCGCGACATCGGCCAGAAGGAAATCGCGCGCGAAGCGGCGCGGGAGCGCGAGTGAAGGCGACCGCGATCAGCCGCCGGCAATGGCTCGGGCTCGGCGCGCTCTCGTTGGGTGCACTCGCGCTCGGCCAATACCTGCGCCGCGGCCAGCCGCTCGGGCGCGACGTGTCCGAGATCATGGACGTGCCGGCGCTGCTCGAAGCGCCGGGCTTCCCGTTCGAAGGTCCGGCGGATGCGGCCGTCACCATGCTGGTGTTCTCGGACTACGCCTGCCCCGTGTGTCGTCAGGTCGAGCCATCGTGGCGCGAGGCGGTGCGCGAAGCCGGAGATGTCCGCGTGGTGCACCGCGACTGGCCGATCCTGGGACCGGCCTCGGTGCGCGCCGCGCGGGTCGCGCTCGCCGCCGACCGGCAGGGGCTCTACGCGCCCTTCCATGCCACGCTGATGCGGACCGGCCAGCACGGCGAGGACGCGATGCGCGCGGCGCTGGCGGCGGCGGGGGGCGATTGGGCGCGGCTCGAAGCGGACCTTGCCGCGCATGGCGAGGCCATCGACCGCCTCCTCGCCCGCACCGCGCGGGACGCGCTCCAGCTCGGCTTTCGCGGCACACCCGGCTATCTCGTCGGCCCGATCCGCATCGAAGGCGGCGCGAGCGAGCGCCAGTTCGCCGACGCGATCGAGCGGGCGCGAGGTTAGCTTATCACCCCTCCCCTTCAGGGGAGGGGACGGGGGTGGGGGCTGTGCCGCGCGCACTGCGACATGCCCCACCCCAACCCCTCCCCTGAAGGGGAGGGGCTCAGATATCAGCCCAGCTTCTCCTCCACCAGCGCCGCCAGGTCGGCCTCGGGCCGGGCGCCGTAGTGGCCGATGATCTCGGCGGCGCAGATCGCGCCCATTCTGAGGCAGCGCTCGAGGCCTTCGCCGCGCGCGTATCCGGTGAGGAAGCCGGCGGCGAAGAGATCGCCGGCGCCGGTGGTATCGACGACGCGCGCCACCGGCTCGGCGGCGACTTCCGCCCGCTCGCCGTGGGCGATGGCGATCGCGCCCCGGGCGCTGCGGGTGGCGACCAGCACCGGCACCTTGGCGGAGACCCGCGCCACGCCGGTTTCGAAATCGTTTTCGCCCGTCAGCGAGGCGAGTTCGTGCTCGTTGACGAACAGGATGTCGATCTGGCCCTCGTTCATCAGGGCGCGGAAGTCGGCGCCGTGGCGGTCGATCACGAAGCTCTCGCTGGCGGTGAAGGCGACCTTGCGGCCCGCCTCGCGCGCGACCTCGATGGCGCGGCGCATGGCGCGGCGCGGCTCTTCGGGATCCCACAAATAGCCCTCGAGATAGAGGATGCCCGCGCTGGCGATGACCGCGTCGTCGAGCGCGGCTGGCGGCAGGAACTGGCTCGCGCCCAGGAAGGTGTTCATCGTCCGCTCGCCATCGGGCGTCACGAAGATGAGGCAGCGCGCGGTCGGCGGGTCACCGGCGCGCGCCGGGGTGTCGTAATCGATGCCGACGGCGCGGATATCGTGCTGGAACACCGCGCCGAGCTGGTCGTCCGCAACCTGGCCGATGAAGGCGCACTCAGCGCCCAGCATGGCCATTCCGGCCAGCGTGTTCGCAGCGGAACCGCCGGAGATTTCCCTGGCCGGGCCCATCGCGGCATAGAGCTCCTCGGCGCGCGCGGCATCGACCAGCGTCATCCCGCCGCGGTTGAGGCCCAGCTCCTCGATCAGCTCGTCCCGGCAGGGGGCCATCACATCGACGATGGCATTGCCGATGGCGATAACGTCGTATCGAGGCTCGGGGGGCATTTCGGTCATGGATACTCCGATGGGATTCTGGCGGCCCCGCGCCCTAGCCACTGCGCCCGCCGCGGCCAAGCGAAGCGTTGAGGCGCCTGGGGACTTGCCCGTCCGGACGGGCCGCGCCATGCCGCTGTCGATGACCCGGCTCCCGCGCGCCTTCGCCCTCGGCCTGGGCCAGCTGAGCGATCCGACGATCCTGCGCGTGCTGGCCAAATCGCTGCTCGCAACGCTGGCGATCTTCGCGGTGCTGGGCGTGGTTGCCTGGCAGGGGCTGTCTTCGGCGCTAACCGCCTATGCGGCTGGGTATGAAGGGTTGGGCGGGTTGATCGCGATCGTGTTGACGGCGATCGGCGGCTGGCTGCTGTTCCGGGTGGTGGCGCTGGCGGTGCTGCAATTCTTCGCCGACGACGTGGTGCGCGCGGTCGAGCGGCGGCATTACTCCGCCGCCGCCGATGTGCCCGACCTGCCGTTCCTGGCCGAGTTGGCGGCGAGCGGGCGCGCGATGCTGCGCGTGATCGCGGTCAACGCCGTGGTGCTGCCGGTGGCGCTGCTATTGCTGGTGACCGGCATCGGCACCGCGCTGCTGCTGTGGGCCGCCAACGCCTGGCTGCTGGGACGCGAGCTGACCGAAATGGTGTGGCTACGCCACCGCGCCGACAAGGCCGAGCTGGCGCCGGTGAGCGGGCTGACGCGCTTCCTGCTCGGCGGGATCGTCGCGGCGCTGCTGATCGTGCCCTTCGTGAACCTGCTCGCGCCGGTGCTTGGCGCGGCGGCGGCGACACATCTGGTGCACCGGGGGAGAGCCCGGGATGCCTAAGGCGCTCGCCCTCGTGGCCGCCATGCTGGTGACGGGCTGCGCCAGCGCGGTTCCACTCCCGCGCCCGGTCGCGACCGTCCCACCGGCTCCGCAGGCGGCGGGTCCTGTCGTCGCCCCCTCGAGCCGAAGCTTCATCGCCCCCACGATCATGCGCCTGCCGGGGCTCGAAAGCGTGATCGGCGCCGATCCGCGGCGTTTGGCTGAGATCTTCGGCCCGGCGCGGCTGACCGTGCCCGAGGGCGATGCGCTCAAGCTCCAGTTCGCGGGGACCGCCTGCGTGCTCGACGTCTTCCTCTATCCGCTGCGCCCTGGCGGCCCGCCCGCCGCCACCCATGTCGAGGCGCGCCGCCCCAGCGACGGCCAGGAGGTCGATCGCGCCGGATGCGTCGCGGCGCTCAAGCGCTAGCCGAATTCAACGGGGCCTCCGCTCCGCCTCGCAGCGGTAGTGGGCCACGCGGAGGGACCGCGAGGCCCGCTCCAGGTGGTTTTCGCGGTCGCCTGGGATCGGACTCCAAGGCGCGCGCTGCGACCGATCAGCCCGCTTGCGCGATCGCTGCCGCATGGTCCTTCGCGTTCTGCGCGTAATGCATGACGCCAAGCCGCATGCCTATGATGGCCGCATCGTCGAGCGCGCGCATCAGCCGCGCCGGGCGGCCGCCCCACAGCTCGCGCGGACCCATCGTCTTGCCCTCGGTCAGCATCGCGCCCGCCGCCAGCATCGCGTCGCTGCCGATCACCGCCTTGTTCATGGCGATCGCACCGAGGCCGACGAAGCCGCGATCGTGGATGGTACATCCGTGAATCATCGCCATGTGACCGATCAGCACATCGTCGCCGACGATCAGCGGGCTGCCCTCGGGATCGCCCGGGCGCGGCGGATCGCAGTGGAGCACGCTGCCATCCTGCACATTCGTCCTCTCGCCGATCACGATCCGGCTGACGTCGGCGCGCAGCACGCAATTGTACCACACCGAGCTGTCCGCCCCGATCTCGATATCGCCGACGAGCACGCAACCGGGTGCGACGAAGGCGCGGTCGTGGATGCGCGGGGCCTTGCCGTGGATGGCGACGATCCGGACGCCCGGGCGATCCGGTGGACGGGAGCTGCTCATAACCCGCGACCAAGCACTTTCTCCCAGCGGAGAAAAGGCAGGATCGAGGCGAAATCGTCGCTCCAGACCCGGTCCGGCGGGGGCGGCAGCGGCTGCCAGGCTCGCGGCCCGCTCGCCTCCTCGAGCCGCCGGAGCGTCGCCGGTTCGGCGGCGAGCGCGGTCCATATCGAGGGCGAGACGCCGCGCCCTCGCGGGTCCAGATCGCTCCGGATGCGCGCCTCCATCCCGCTCGCCGCCGCCAGCCCGGCGACCATCGGCCGCAGATCGATGTAGCGGTTCGAGATATGCACCAGCAGCAGCCCGCGCGGGCCGAGCGCGCGGCGATAGATCGCGAATGCCTCGCGCGTCATCAGATGGACGGGAATCGAATCCGAGCTGAAGGCGTCGATCACCAGGACATCGAACGATCCGGCCGGCGCCTTCGCCAGTTCGAGCCGAGCGTCGCCGAAGCGGATGCGCGCGGCGGGGGCGCAGCGGTCGAGGAAAGTAAACCGTCCTTGCCGCGAATAAGTCGCCACCACCGGATCGATCTCGAAAAATTCGAGCGTCTGATCGCCCTGGCGATAGCACGCCAGCGTCCCCACACCGAGCCCGACGACGCCGAGCCGCGCACCGGGTCCGACGATCTGCGCCGCCCCAGTCAGGGCCAGCCCCGCGCCCGAGCTGCGCGAATAATAGCTGGTCGGATCCCGCTCGCGCGCCTGATCGGTGAATTGGAGCCCGTGGAGCGTGGTGCCGTGGGTCAGGCCGCGCAAACCCCCGAGCTCGTTCTCGCGCACCGCGTAGATACCGAAGAAGCTGCGCTGGCGCGCGCCGTCCCACGAGGAATCGACGGTATCGTAGCCGCCGCGCCCGAGCATCAGCGCGAGCAGCGCCGCGACCAGCGCCAGCCGGTGGCCCAGGAGCAGCATCGCCAGCAAGGAAATGCCCACGACCAGCGCGAGCACGAGGGTGGCGCTCTCGTCCAGCATCGCCTCGTAGAGCAGCCCCGAGAGAGCGACGACGACCAGCAGCACCGCCAGGACCGCCGAGCGGGCAAAGGCCGGCGAGACGCCGAGCCGCGCCCGCCAATCGAAGCACGGCGCCCCCGGCAGCAGCGCGGCGGCGGCGAGCACCAGCAGCGGATGCTCCCACACCCAGTCGAAGGCGATGGGCGCGATCAGCGCTGTGAACAGCCCGCCGAGCGCTCCGCCCGCGCTCATGATCAGGTAGAACAGAGTCAGCCGCGCCGGCTCGGGCCGGTCGGCGTAGAGCCGCCGGTGGAGCGCCACCGCCACCACCAGCAACATGATCAGCGCGGCGAGCGCGTTGGCGACGATGTCCGCCCCGCGGCTCACCATCGCCATCCCTCCGGCGAGGAACAACACCAGCGGCGCGATCCGCGCGCACACCTGGCCGACGCGGCTGCGCCGGTTGAAGGCGAACACGAAGCTGAGGAGATAGAGGCCGAGCGGGATCACCCACAGCAGCGGCATGGCGACGATATCGGCGGTCAGATGCGTCGTCGTCGATAGCATCAGCCCCGAGGGGACCGCTGCGAGCGCCAGCCACAATCCGATGCGCCGCCAGCCGAACGGCTCGGCTGGCGTTACGACCTGCGTCTCGAGCCGGGTTTCCGGGGCATGCCAGCGCGCCGCGGCCGCCAGCGCCACCAGCCCGAAGAGCAGCGCATAGCCCGCGCTCCACAGCGCCGACTGCGCGTGCGAGCGCAGCGTGGGCTCCAGCAGCAGCGGATAGGCGATCAGTCCCGCGAAGCTGCCGAGGTTGGAGGCGGCGTAGAGCCAATAGGGATCGCCGGCCGCCGGCTCGGCGGCATACCAGCGCTGGATCAGCGGAGCCTGCGCCGAGACCACGAAAAACACCGGGCCGATCGTGGCCAGGAAGAGCAGTGGCGCCCACACCGGTTCCCACCCCGCGCGCGGCGGCGGCAGGTCCGTCAGCGCGATCGGCAGCGTCAGCCCCGCGAGCACAAGCAGCGCGAGGTGGACAATCGCCTGGCGCCGCAGCGGCAGCCGCCCCAGGACATGCGCATAGGCGTATCCTCCGAGCAAAAGCGCCTGATAGACCAGCATCGCGCTGTTCCACACCGCCGGCGCGCCGCCGAGCCGGGGCAAGGCCATGCGCGCGACCAGCGGCTGCACCATGAAGAGCAGGAAGCTGCCGGTGAGGATGGTGGCCATGAACAGCGCGCGGCGCGGCCTGGTCACGCCCCCGGTTTCCGGGTGCCGTTCCATCCCGCGGCGTCGAGACTGTAGAGGATCGTGGTGCGGTCCTCGGGCGGGTAGGCCGGGTCGTCGAAATCGAGATCCCGCCGGCGCCGCATCCCCAGTTTCTGCATCAGGGTCCAGCTCGCGGTGTTGGCGTGGCTGGTCAGCGCCACGACATGCGGAGCCCCCACGCGGCCGAAGGCCCAGTCGAGCACCGCGCGCATCGCTTCCTCGGCATAGCCGCGCCGCCAGCGATCCTCGCGCACCAGCCAGCCGACCTCGTGATCGCCCTGATTCCTCGCCAGCGGGTTATCGACGCGCTTGATGCCGCAGTGGCCGACAAGCTCGCCGGTCGCCTTCTCGATCATCATCAGGAAGGAAAAGCCTTCCAGCGCGTAGCTAGCACGCGACTTGGCGTGTTTGGCCTCGATTTCGTGCAGCTCCTTCACCCCGCCGAGCCGCGCCATGACCGTGGGCGTGTTGAGCAGGCGGTCCTGGAGCGCGGCATCGCCGTCCTCGATGGTGCGCAGGATCAGCCGCTCGGTCTCGGCGACGATGTCAGCCATTGCGGTCGGGCCATGCCGCGCGGTCGATGGAATAGACGATCGAGCGCCGCCACGGCGACTCGTAGCGGTCGTCGTCGTAGTCCAGTTCCTCGCGCCGCCGCATTCCCAAACGTTCCATCAGCCCCCAGCTCCCGCTGTTTTCGATCACGGTCAGCGCCACGACTTCCTCGGCGCCGAAGCGGTCGAAGGCGGCGTCGAGCGAGGCGATGGCCGCTTCTTTGGCGTAACCCCGCCCCCAGGCGTCCTCGCGCAGGCGCCAGCCGATCTCCATCGCACCGGTCACGGTCGAGCCGGGCGCATCGGCGCGCTTCAGTCCGCAGAAACCGAGCAACGCGCCGTCGCTCTTACGCTCGACCGCCCAGAAACAATGCCCGTTGGCGGCATGGCACGCCTCGACCCGGCCGCGCTGGCTCGCCATGCCGTCGGCATCGAGCACACCGCCGAGCCAGCGCATGACCGCGGGCGTATTGGTGACGCGGAAAAACTCGGGCCAGTCCTGCTCGCGCCAGTCGCGCAGAATCAGCCGCGCCGTCTCGAGTTGGAAATCAGCCATCGATAAGCCGCGCGGCGAGCGGCGCGTGATAGGTGAGCACCCCGGTGCAGCCAGCGCGCTTGAAGGCGGTGAGCGTCTCCATCACCAGCGCGTCTCGATCCGCCACCCCGGTCGCCACACCGGCCTCGATCAACGCATATTCGCCGCTCACCTGATAGGCGAACACCGGCACCTCGAAGCGTTCCCTCACCCGCCGCACGATGTCGAGATAGGGCAGGCCGGGCTTGACCATCACGCTGTCGGCCCCCTCGGCGATATCGAGCGCCACCTCGCGCAGCGCCTCCTCGGCATTGGCGGGGTCCAGCTGGTAGCTTTTCTTGTCGCCCTTGAGCAGCCCGCCGCTGCCCACCGCATCGCGGAAGGGACCGTAGAAGGCGGAAGCGTATTTGGCGGCGTAGGCCATGATCTGGACATTGGGATGGCCGTTCATCTCGAGCGCCATGCGGATCGCGCGCACGCGCCCATCCATCATGTCGCTCGGCGCGACAATGTCGGCCCCCGCCGCCGCCTGGTTGAGCGCCTGTTCGACCAACACCGCGACGGTCTCGTCGTTGGCGACATAGCCACTCTCGTCCACCAGCCCGTCCTGACCGTGGCTGGTGTAGGGATCGAGCGCGACGTCGGTGAGTACGCCGATGTCGCCGCCGCAGGCGTCGCGCACCGCCTTGATTGCGCGGCACATGAGGTTGTCCGGATTGTAGGCCTCCGCCCCGTCGTCGCTGCGGCGATCCGCCGGCGTGTTGGGAAACAGGGCGACGCAAGGGATGCCGAGCGCCACGGCCTCTTTCGCGCGACTAGCGATGCCGTCGACCGACCAGCGAGATACGCCCGGCAGGCTTTTGACCGGCTCCTCGACCCCGCTCCCCTCGGTGACGAACAGCGGCCAGATCAAATCCGCGGGCGTCAGCACCGTTTCTCGGTGCAGCGCGCGGCTCCAGGCCGAGGCGCGGGTGCGGCGCATCCGGAGGTTGGGGTATTGGCTCATCGGCGCGCGTGATGCCGCAAACGCATCCCGCGCGCAACGCAGGCTGTCAGCCGATGGCCCTTGCCTGTTCGATCCGGTCGATCTCGCGCCGGGCCGGCTCCCGCGCCTTCTCGGCGGCGGTCGGGGCGAGATTGCCGAGCGCGGCGCCGGGCGTCACATCCTTGAGAACGCTCAGCGATTCGCGAAAGCGTCTGAGCTCGCTGCCCGACAGCTGGGCGCGGGTGACGAAGGCCACTTGTGCCGGGTTCACCGGCCGGCCGCCGCGATACATCTCGTAATGGAGATGCGGCCCGGTCGAGAGCCCGGTCGAGCCGACATAGCCGATCACCTGCCCGCGCCGCACATATTGCCCGCCGCGCGCCGCGATCCGGCTCATGTGGCAATAGCGCGTCTGGAGCGCGCCGCCGTGGTCGATCCGCACCGCATTGCCGCAGCCGCCCATCCGGCCCGCGCTGCTGACCCGGCCATCGGTCACGGCCACGATCGGCGTGCCCTGGCCGGCCTTGAAATCGAGCCCGGCGTGCATCCGCACATAGCCCAGGATCGGGTGCCGGCGCTGGCCGAAATGCGAGGTGAGCCGGCCCGGCACCGGCGCGACCAAGCCGTTTTTCTGCTCGCCGACGCCGCTGGCCTCGTAGAATTCCCGGCCCCAGCGCATCAGCTGGACGCGCGGGCGTTCGTCGCGGTCGATCCCCGCGTAGAGCAGCTCGCCGGCCTGGCGCTCGCCGGTGGCGGCGCGGCGATGCTGGACGATGATATCGAAGCTATCGGTCGGCAGCAGGCCCTCCTCGAGATCGATCTGCTGGCCGAGCGCGCGCAGATAGGCCTGCACCGCGCTGGCGGGCGCCCCGGCCGCGCGCGCCGAGCGGTAGAGGCTGGGGCCGACCGTGCCGCGAATCCGGAGCGGGGTCTCGTCGATGCGGATCGCGGTGCGCGTCAGCGCCAGCGGGCCGGCATCGCCGCCGCGCCCGACGGCCAGAGCAAGATCGAAGCGGGCGCGGAAGCTCAGCGATTTCAGCGCGCGCGGCTCGCCCGGCGCGCCGCGGCGCCCCAGCGTGATATCGACCTGCGTGCCGGGCGCGATCCGCGCGGGGTCGATCGCGCCGCCGATCAGCGCCAGCGCGCGGCTCGCATCGCCGCCGCCGACCCCGGCGCGGCGTAGCATGCCGGGAAGACCGTCACCGGGCGCGAGAGTCGCAAGCAAAGTCAGCTCGGGCCGCTCGGGCGCGGCCCTCAGGGGACGAACCGCCGCGGTGGCGGCCATGTGGCGGCCGCTGTCGGCGCCCAGCGCGAGCGGCGCGATCATCTGGCTGCGCAACTCGTCGCGGCCGGGGCCGTCGAGCCGCACCGACGGCGCCGCCGAGACCGGCGCGATACCGGGCCAGAAGGCGATGGCGGCGGCGCCGAGGCCGATCATGGTCGCGAGACCGCGGAACCAGCGGCGGCTGCCGATGCCATTGGCGAGGTCGGGATTCCAGTCGAACTCGGCGAGGCGCTCCACCAGCGTCGCGGGCACGGCGAGGTTCGCGGTTAGCGAAGCCGCGGGCGCGGCTCTGCCGAAAGCCGGCAGCGCAATCGCTTCATCGCGGCTTCTGAACATCTGCGCCCCTCCATCCCGGCCGCGCACCCCGAAGAGCCTCGAGGCCAGTGCTTGGCGCGGTCCGACCCGTCCAAGGGCCTGGTGCCCGATTTCCCTGCCCGATTAAAGTTAAGACCGGCTTAAATCGCGCCGAGGCGAGTCCCATCGGCGGCGAGCCGTGGCTTGCGCCCGCCGCGTGGTTGTGCGGGGCGCGCCGAGATGCCATCTCGGCCAGCGATGGATGGCGCGATCAAGGCGGTCCTCGGGCCCACCAACACCGGCAAGACGCATCTCGCGATCGAGCGCATGGTCGCGCATTCGAGCGGCGCGATGGGCTTCCCGTTGCGGCTGCTGGCGCGCGAGGTTTATGATCGCGTCAGAGCGCTCAAAGGCGACAAGGCGGTCGCGCTGATCACCGGCGAGGAGCGGATCGAGCCGCCAGAGGCGCGCTATCTGTGCTGCACGGTCGAGGCGATGCCCACAAGCGCCAACGAGCGGGCGTTTGTCGCGCTCGACGAGGCGCAGCTCGCCGCCGATCACGAGCGCGGGCATATCTTCACCGACCGGTTGCTCCATGCGCGCGGGCGCGAGGAGACGATGCTGCTCGGCGCGGCCACGCTCGAGCCGCTGGTCAAGGCGCTGATTCCCAGAGCCGAGATAGCCTCACGGCCGCGCTTTTCCACGCTCGCGCATATCGGCCCCCGCAAGTTGTCGCGCCTGCCGCCGAGAAGCGCAATCGTCGCCTTCGGCGCCGAGCAGGTCTACGCCGTCGCCGAGATGCTGCGGCGGTTTCGGGGCGGGGCGGCGGTGGTGATGGGCGCGCTCAGCCCCGAGACGCGCAACAGGCAGGTCGCGCTGTTCCAGTCCGGGGAAGTCGATTACATCGTCGCCACCGCTTCGTGGCGCGGCTGTGGGAGGATTTGCAAAGAGGCCACATCGGCGCCGATTTCGCGGCGGCACGGATCGCCGAACTCGACAATGTCTCGGGCGACATCGATACGCTGCAAGGCCGGATCGCCGCGATTCGCAGCTGGGCCTACATCTGCCAGCGGCCCGACTGGGTGCTCGCCCGCGACGAGATGGCGTCGCGGGCGCGCGCGGTGGAGGCGCGGCTGTCGGACGCGCTCCACGCGCGGCTGACCGAGCGTTTCGTCAACCGGAGGACTTCGCTGCTGATGAAATCGCTTGGAAACGATGCCGCGCTGCTGCCGATCTCGCTCGGCGAGGACGGTGTGCTGCGCGTCGAGGACGAAGCCATCGGCCATCTCGAAGGGTTTCGCTTCGTGGTCGACCGCAACGCCACCCACGCCGAGGGCAAGATGCTGCTCGCCGCGGCCGAAAAGGCGCTCCCCCGCCTGCTCGGCGAGCGGGCGGAGGGTTTGGCGGCGTCGGGCCTCGACGGCGTCACGCAGGAGCATGGCGCGCTGCGCTGGCAAGGGCGCGAGCTTGCCAAATTGCACTTTGCGGCGGGGTCGCTCAAGCCCCGCACCGAATGGGCGCGTGAGATCAATGCGTTACCTCAGCCGGCGCGTCACCGGCTCGATCATGAACTCGGTCGGTGGCTGATCACGCGGCTGACCGGTCTCGCACCCCTCGAAACACTCATGACGGCGTCGCGCGATCCCGCCGCCGGCTCGGAAGCCCGAGCGCTCCTGCTGGCGCTGATCGCCGGACATGGTCTGGCCACCCGCGACGAAGCCGGCATCGCGCATCTTCCCAAGGAGGCGCGGCCCTTCCTGCGCAAGATCGGGGTCACTTTCGGCGCGCTCGACATCTTCGCGCCCGCGCTGCTCAAGCCCGCCCCGCGGCAACTGCTGGCCGAGCTCGGGATCGACCGCCGCCCGCTCGAGCCCGCGATGCTCCCGGTCATTCCCGACGCGCGGCGCTTGCCCGTCGGCTATCGCCACGCCGGCAGCCAGGCGATCCGCGTCGATCTCGCCGAGAAGATCTTTCGCGCCGCCCACGAGGCGCGCGAGAAGGGACAGAAGGGGGACCGGCGGCGGCGCTTCCCGCTCGACCTCGCCCTCGCCACCTCGATCGGCCTCGCGCCCGACAACATCGTCCGCCTGCTCGGCCAGGCCGGATTTCGCGTCCAGCGGGCCCGCGCGCTGGCGGAGGGCCAGTTCGGCCCCCCGCGCCCGGACCTGTGGGAGTGGCGCCCCGCCCAAGCCCGACAGGCTCGCCCCCCCTCGGCGGCCGCCCAGCCCCCGCGCGAAGGCAATGCCTTCGCCGCGCTCGCCGGACTGGTGCGCTAAGCAATTGCGATGCGGATCGACCGACTATTGTGCAATTTGCGCTTCATGCGGACCCGTACGCTCGCCGCCCGGCTGGTGCGCGAGGGCCATCTGCGCCGCAACGGCGTGCGGGTGATGCGCCCCAGCCAGGACGTCATGGTGGGGGATGTGCTGACGCTGGCGCTCGGACCTGCGGTGCGCCTGGTCGAGGTGCTGGCGTTACCGCAGCGGCGCGGCCCCGCGAGCGAGGCCCGGGACTGCTACCGGATGCTTGACCACGGCGACCAAACCGACATAGGCGCGGCGGAACAATCCGGCCCCGAGGGACTTGCCCGCCCATGACCTATGTCGTCACCGACGCCTGCATCAAATGCAAATACACCGATTGCGTCGAGGTGTGCCCGGTCGATTGCTTCTACGAAGGCGAGACCATGCTGGTGATCAACCCCAGCGAATGCATCGACTGCGGTGTCTGCGAGCCCGAATGCCCGGCCGAGGCGATCCTGCCCGACACCGAGGACGGGCTCGAGCAATGGCTCGAGCTCAACACCAAATATTCCGCCGAATGGCCCAACATCACGCAGAAGAAGGATCCTCCCGCCGACGCCGACGAGCATAAAGGCGAGGACGGCAAGTTCGAGGCCTATTTCACTCCGGAACCCGGCGAGGGCGACTGACGAAGGCCCGCTTGGCGCGCCGTTACAATTGCGAGTCGCAATCTTCTTGCTTTCGTGCTATATAATGTGAGTCCCGTTCCGGTATGCGAACCCGTCGCATGCATCCGGTGCGGTATGTAACGCTGAAAGGGCAGGACAACCCGCCACCCCCTCCGGACCGATTTCCGCGCGGCTCTCCCCCGTCGGCCGCGACAAATGGATTACAGTGCGGCGCGCGGCCCCAGCCCGACGAAAGGATGCGAGCATGGCGAGCAAGGCCGATGCCTTCGACGTTGGTGATTACGTGGTTTATCCCAAGCACGGCGTGGGCCGGGTGATCGAGCTGCAGAGCGAGGAGATCGCCGGCATGAAGCTCGATCTCTATGTCCTGCGCTTCGAGAAGGAGCGCATGACGCTGCGCGTTCCGGTCAACAAGGTCGAGGCGATCGGCATGCGCAAGCTGTCGAGCGACAAGACGCTCAAGGAAGCGATGGAAACCCTCAAGGGCAAGCCCAAGGTCAAGCGGACCATGTGGAGCCGCAGGGCGCAGGAATACGAAGCCAAGATCAACTCGGGCGACCTCGTGTCGATCGCCGAGGTGACGCGCGACCTGTTCCGCCCCGAGGACCAGCCCGAGCAGAGCTATTCCGAGCGCCAGATCTTCGAAGCCGCCGCCAGCCGCCTCGCGCGCGAACTCGCGGCGATGGAGAAGACCGACGAGCCGGCCGCGCTCGAGAAAATCCTAGGCGTGCTGCGCGAGCACGCGCCGCAGTATTACGAAACCGCCGAAGACGCCTGAGCGGAACCGATCGGCAGACATCGAGGGCCGCCCGCGAGGGCGGCCCTTTTTGCTGTCGGTACCCGTGTTGCATCAATTGGCTATAGTCGTGGACGACAGTACCGGATGCGGGCCGCATAATCGGCCGAAGCCCCGCGACGTCGTTCCAGCCGAAGGCGCCCTCTGCATGTCACGAGTCCGCCTCGCCGGGATTGCTGGCGGCATTCACGCTTGCCGCGCCCGAGGCTCCGCCTGCCCCGGAGGCGCTAAAACCGGCGGGATAATTCATCGCCCGCTAACCGGCCCGGATTATGCCTCGCCGCGAAAGGGGCCTTTCGCATGCGCGGCTTTGCTCTCCTCCTGCTCGCTTCGGCGAGCCTGATGCTGCCGGGCTGCGTCGCCAAGACGCTGGTCGATGTCGCCACGCTTCCGGTGCGCGCGGGGGCGAAGGCGGTCGATCTCGCCACCACCAGCCAGTCCGAATCCGACGAGAACCGCGGCCGCGAGATCCGCCGCCGCGAGGAACAGCTCGGCAAGCTCGAGCGCGCCTATGCCAAACAGCGCGCCAGATGCGACGAGGGCAGCGCGGAAGCCTGCGCCGAGGCGCGCGCGACCTATGCCGAGATCCAGGCGGTTCTGCCGAGCATTCCAGCCGAGCCCGACCCCAAGCGCTAATCGGCCGGAGCCGCCGCGCGTCGCAACCGGTCGTTGATCGCGATACCGACGCCCTCATCGGGAATCGCCGCCACCGCGATGCGCGGGTGCGGCGAGCGCGCCGCCTGGTGCAGGCAGGCGTAGAGCCGCGCGGCGGCCTCGTCCAGGTCGCCGTTCGCCGACAGCATGCAATGGCCCCCGACCGCCCCGAAACCGATCAGAAACTCCCCGTCGCGGGCACCGTCGGCGCCGAGACGCAGCGGCTTTCCCGGTGCATAATGGCTCGCCAGCTGGCCCGGCGCCTCGATCGCACCGCTCGGCTCGGCATCCGCATCGAGGACGATGGGTCCAGGGCGGAGAACATCGAGGCGGCCGTCTCCACGAACCGCCACGATGGTCGATTCCAGGCCCGCAGGGCAAGCGCCGTCGTCGAGCACGGCATCGATCCGGCCATCGAGCGTCGCCAACACATGCTCCGCCGTGGTCGGGCTGACGAAGCCGCTGCGGTTGGCGCTCGGCGCGCCCAGCGGCGCGCCCACACCCGCGATCACCGCGCGCATCGCCGGATGCGCAGGCCAACGCAGCGCGATCGTCGGCAGCCCGGCGCTGACCGCGGCGGCAAGCGTGGCGTCGCGCCGCCGCGGCAGGACCAGCGTCAAGGGCCCGGGCCAATGCGCGGCTGCGAGCGCGCGCGCGCGAGCGGGAAATTCGGCCAGTGCTTCCGCCTCGGCGAGCGAGGCGACATGCACGATCAGCGGATTGAACGCCGGCCGCCCCTTGGCGGAATAGATGCGGGCAACCGCCGCATCGCTGTCGGCGCGCGCGGCGAGGCCGTAGACCGTCTCGGTCGGCACGGCGACCAGCCCGCCCGCGCGCAAAAGTCCGGCCGCGCGCGCGATCCCCGCCGCATCGGCGGAAAGCCGTTCCGTAGCGTATTTGCCGGTCATGCCGGGGCGGTATATTCGCGGGCTCTACAAAGCTACCGGAAAGCCCCTGCGTGACTCCTTTCACTCCCGCCACCGCCGACCAGCTGCTCGCGATCCGTGTCAATGCCGGGATCGAGGAGCTGGCGCGGCACGAACGCTTCGCCGCCGCCGAAGCCGACGTGGTCGAAGCCGTAGTCGATGGTGTGGGTCGGTTCGCGGCGGGCGAGTTCGCGCCGCTCAACCGCGTGGGCGATCTCGAGGGTGCCCGGCTCGAGAACGGCCAGGTGCGCCTCCCCGACGGCTTTGCCGAGGCCTATGCCGCCTATGTCGAGCAGGGCTGGAACGCCATTGCCGGTCCGGGCGAATTCGGCGGACAGGGCCTGCCCTTCACGCTCGCCTGCAATGTGCTCGAGAACCTCGGCACCGCGAACATGGCCTTCACCCTGCTGCCGATCCTCTCGGTCGGGGCGATCGAGGCGCTGGCGCATCACGGCAGCGCGGCGCAGCGGGCGACGTATCTCCCGAAGCTGGTGAGCGGCGCATGGTCGGGGACGATGAATCTCACCGAGCCGCAGGCCGGGAGCGATCTCGGCGCGCTGCGCACCACTGCCGAGCCCATCGCGCGGGGTGAGCACGCCGGCCGGTATCGCATCGCCGGGACCAAGATCTTCATCACCTGGGGCGATCACGAGCTGGCCGAGAACATCGTCCACCTGGTGCTCGCCCGACTGCCCGGCGCGCCCGAGGGGAGCCGCGGCATCTCGCTGTTCGTGGTGCCGAAATATCTCGTGAATGCCGATGGTAGCCTGGGCCCGCGCAACGATCTGCGCGCGGTCAGCCTCGAGCACAAGCTCGGCATCCACGCCTCGCCAACCTGCGTGATGAGTTTCGGCGACGACAACGCCTGCGTCGGAGAGCTGGTCGGACAGGAGAACCGGGGGCTCGCGGCGATGTTCACGATGATGAACAATGCGCGCGTCAATGTCGGCAACCAGGGCGTGCAGATCGGCGAGCGGGCGACGCGGCAGGCGGTCGCCTATGCCCGCGAACGCGTTCAGGGGACGCGTGAGGGGAGACCCGCGGCGATCGTCGAGCATCCCGACGTGCGCCGCATGCTGCTCCGGATGAAGGCGCTGACCGAGGGCGCGCGGGCGCTGCTTTACTACACCGCCGGGCAGATCGATCGCGGCACGCTCGGCGACGCCGCCGCGGGCGCGCGCGCGGAGCTGCTGGTGCCGCTGCTCAAGGCCTGGGGCACGGACGTGGGAGTCGAGGTCGCCAGCCTCGGCGTGCAGGTCCATGGCGGCATGGGGTTCGTCGAGGAGACCGGCGCCGCGCAGCATTACCGCGACGCGCGCATCGCCCCGATCTACGAAGGCACCAATGGCATCCAGGCCGCCGATCTCGTCACCCGCAAGCTCGGGCTCGAGAACGGCGAGGCGGTGCTCGGGCTGATCGCCGACATCGAGCGGGCCAGCGGCGACGAGCTCCAGCTGCGCGCATTGGCGGTCGATTGCCGCGCGGTGGCGCAATGGATGCGCGGTCGCGCCAGCATCGACGACCGCCTCGCGGGCAGCGTAGCCTTCTGCACCATGCTCGCGGTGGCGGTGGCGGGCTGGCAGCTACTGCGCCAGCTGCGCTCGTTCGACGAGGCCCCGCCCAAGGCGAAAGCGGCGAGCGCCGCGTTCTTCCTCGAGCGCATCGTGCCCGAGGCGCGGGGGTTGTGCGAACCGGCGCTGGCCGGCGCCGCCGGGCTCTACGGCCCCTCCGCCGAGGAGCTCGCAGGCTAGAGTCAGACTCGCTCAGGTTTGCACGTAGCCGGAGTGGCGGAGGTAGTTTACGCATTCGGCTGGTCTGAAGCGATCGAGGATGGCCTTGAGCGCATCGCATATGGCGTTGAACGAGCGGGGCGCAGCACGTCGAAGGAGTGCTTTGAGCTTGGCGAAGACCTGTTCGATCGGGTTGAAGTCGGGACTGTAGAGCCTGCCCCCGCGAAGGCGGGGGGCGGGAGGTAGAGCAACCCCATTCCGGCTTCCTCGAGGCATTGCCGGATGCCGGCCACCTTGTGCGCCGGCAGGTTGTCGCAGACGACGATGCTGCCGGGCTGCATTTCGGGGATCAGGTGCTCGACGAGCCACTGCCGGAAGATGATGCCGGTCATCGGCCGGTTGATCGGCATCGGCGCGAGGATGCCGTCGTTCTGGAGCCCGGCCACGAACGTCGAAGTCATCCAGTGACCGTGCGGCGCCTGGCCGAAGAGCGGCTTGCCCTCGCGACCCCTGTCATGTGTGCGCACCATGCTGGTGGTGGTGCCGGTCGCGTCGATGAACACCAGCGAGTTGAAGTCGAGCCCGGCCTGCGCCGCCCGCCAGATGTCGCGGGCGGCGGCAACATCCGGCCGATCCTGCTCGCTGGCGTAGATCGTCCTTATGGGATGGCCCCCCGCTTTCCCCCGGCATCGGATATGATGGCGGTGCTTGAGAAGGAAAAGGAACGGACCGATGTCTATTGTGATCCTTGGCGTCGATCTGGGCAAGAATGCCTGCAGTGTGGTGGGCGTGGATGCGGCCGGTGCAGTGGTTGTACCCCGGTCGATGCGGCGCCAGATGCTGATCGATTATGTCGCCAAGCTGCCAGCTTGCGTGGTCGCTATGGAGGCATGCTGTGGCGCCCATCATCTGGGGCGCTTGTATATCGCGCACGGACACCGGATCCGGCTTATGTCGCCAGAGTACGTGCGCCCCTTATGTAAGAGCGCAGAAGAACGATGATCGCGATGCCGAGGGGATCGCGGAGGCGGCCTCGCGTCCGACGATGCGCTTCGTCGATCTCACGACCCAGGAGCAGTTGGACACTCAGACTCTCCACCGGGTCCGGTCGCGCCTCGTGGCCGAGCGCAGGAGCCTGATCAACCAGTTGCGGGCGATCCTGCTTGAGCGCGGGACGATCTTCCCGCTCGGGCGCCGCAAGCTGGAACTGGGTATCGATGGCATGCTGGCCGATGAGGACACGACATTCTCACCGTGCTTGCGGCTACTGGTGGGCGAACTGCGCACCGAACGGCGCGATCTCGATGCCAGGATTGAAGCGCTGAACGGCGAGTTCATCAAACTGGCGCGCAATGATGCCGCCGCACGAAGGCTGACATCCATTCCCGGCGTCGGGGTTTTGAACGCGACGGCTCTGATCGCGGCCGTGGGCGACGCAAGCAGCTTCGCCAAAGCTCGGGATCTTGGGGCCTGGCTGGGACTGGTCCCTCGACAACACACCGCCGGCGGCAAGCCCCGGTTGCTCGGCATCTCAAAAACGCGGCAACACCTACTTGCGCACCTTGCTCATCCATGGCGCCCGAGCTGCACTGCCTTCGCTGTCGCAGAGCCACACGCCCCTGGGACGATGATTGACGGCCATGATCGGCCGAGCGATCCTCATCGTAAACGCTCCCCTCCTGCGGGTGACCGAACCACAGCATAGCCGCGGCTCGGTGCGACTGCCGCTACCAATTCGAATGGGGTTGACTTTCAGGCGACCGCGGCCTGCGGGCGATAGGCCTCACCACGGGTC
>JAIETR010000025.1 GCA_019745075.1 Qipengyuania sp. | reverse complement strand
TGCTCTTCCGATCTTGCCCGTCCCTCCTGCCACTATGACAGAAGAATAGTATGGAACTTACTTCAGTTCCAGGTGACTAGGCTGCGGCTGCACAAGAAATCCGTTCGCTCGGAAAAATGCAGGTTCAGAGATTTTTTCCGAGCATCCGATGCGTGCAATCACCGGGTTGAGCGTCACGGCGTCTTGCGTGAGCGAAGCGATTGCGAGGGGCAAGCTCGATCCGCGCACGCGCATAAAGGGCTGCCATGTTCAACCGTATTCAGGGATTTCTGCCGTTTTCGGCATGTTTTGCGGCTGTTTCTGCACCCTGCGATCTTGTGAACAGGGGGCTGGAATATTCCCATCTTCACCATCCCCAAGGGGAATAGAAATGATGAACATCTATGAGTTCGCACAGAAATACGACATCTCTGTCAAAAAAGTGCGCAAGATGCACAAGGCGGGCGTGCTTCTGATCGACGACACTGAGCATCCTCTTGCCGATGAGATGCGGGCCTGCCTTTCGAAAGGACAACCGCTTTCGACAATCCATCTACTAGCGTTGATCGAAAATCCCAGGCTCGCTTGGCAACTGGGCCGATATGCCAAGAAGGCACAGGCTCAGGTCGATGCGCTCGGCGATCCGACGACTGGTGCAGCGCCTCGCGAAATTGGCGCTAAAATCTATTCGGGCATATGCCGCGATGAGGATAGCATCGGCAGCCTCATTGCATGGCTGAAAGAGATAATTCCGACCAAGGCAGTGGGCCATCAGTATGTCGCCGTTCGGCTGGCCCTCGGAATTCCCATACAAATTCGCGCGGCTGGTGCGCGCTGCATTCCAGCGGTGCTACTGCATAGCCGTAAGCACCCGGAATTCGCCGCATGGTGGCGCATCGAAAAGGTCGGCTGGCGAAACCGAACTTTCTACTGCCGACCCGAAAAGCTGTTTGACCTGTAGGGGCATGAAAATCTAACGGATATGGCGTGCCATATGGTGATGCTTTTCACTATCCTGACGCTGGCTTTCCGTGCGTGAGCGCCGCCACGTCGCATTTCATAGCTCTGCACAATCTTACGAGCACGGTGAAAGTCGGATTGTGCTCCCCGCGTTCGATCCGGCCGACATAGCTACGGTCCAATCCCGCCTCATGCGCCAAGCCCTCCTGTGACATGTCGAGCCCGCGCCGCTTTGCACGGATGCGTTGGCCGAGAATATCGAGATACGGGTCCACCCGTCCATTTCGCCGGGCAGGTGACTATCAAGCCACGGTGTATTAATCCCGCTGTTAAGGATTGGAGCTAAGGCTTTCGCGAACGCGGAATTGGGCCGAATTTGTGCTGGCGGGGATTTTTTGCGGAGGCGAGCAATGCGATTTCAGGTTCTCGGCTCGGCGATTCAATATTCTCACCCTCTCGTCCCCTCGTCGCATGGGCGCGTCACACTCAGCTTTGATGTGCTTCCGTGCGGGTTTGGCGAGCTAAAATTCAGCGACGGCAATAGGCTGGTGGGATGCAATTTGCCTGAGACCTGGCACGAGCCACTGACCATTGGCCTCCTGTGCCAAAAACTGAAGGAAATAGGTTACAAGGATATCGACGAGAAAACTTTCTGGCCACTGAAAACAACAGTAACTGTAACCGACCAGGATTGGAAAAGTGTAAATTTTTTGAATAGCGAGGAGTTTGCATGTGGTTTCGCCGACTATCGCAATGACGAATATGCAGTAGGATTGTATATCTGGCTATCAGTAAATACGGATGCTTTTCGTGATCTTCTTCATTTGCGATTAGATTCTCCCAGCCGAATGTTCTTCGATATTGGAATACGAGGACTGGAAGATGAAGACCGAGTGTATACCCCCAATAGCCTGGCCGGCACTTGGAATTTGAATGACGATTCGGATTGCGGGAAGGGAGAGCTCCGCGTCGTCACAGATTTCAGCGTTGAGCGTAAGACATCATATTTCCCTCGCGATCCACAAAGCGAGCGGCTCCATGCGGAGAAGGTCGAAGACCGGAAGGAAATCGAAAAGCTCCGCTCGCCGCTGGCTGATCTTGTAGCAATTGAAAAGGGCGCCGTAGATGGGGTGGTGGCGAATCTCCTTCGCCTAAATCTTCTCGCCATTTCGGCCCTGGTTGTCATCGGCATTCTCTCTTTGGCCCAGCTCTATTTTTGAATGGTGGCCCCAAATCGCTTGCCGCCGCTCGACCGAAAAATTTGGTATCTACTCCGCACGGCGAACCGGGCCGGTCTGGCGAAATCCCCACGAAGGTAGCCCCCCGGAGGGTCGGCGTTGAAGAGATTGCGAAGGCCGGATCGTGCTGCTCGCGGCAGATGCTCCACCAACAAGTGGGAGGAAATGTGGGAGAACGACGGGCGTTCCAATATAAAACGTGGAATTTCAATTCACGACGTAAGTTGTTCTATACAAGCCCTGCCACCACCCTTCGCGCCTCTCGGGAGCATCCAGTGGCAAGCCGCATCTGCCAGCCGAGGTGCTGTCCTGTATAGCCGTCGGGTCGGAAGCAGGCTCGCCCGCTTGAGCGGTATTTCAAATCAGGCTCGGGGAGAGCATTCGCAAAAAAATGCGCCTGCTCACGTTGCCCTCTCGTCTGACTTGCGTCGCCCCTCCGACGCAATTAGTCGATCAGGCGGGAAAATATGACGGGCCGATGACAATCATGACCAAGGAAGACCGCCGCCGCATCGAGGCGCGGCGCAAGCGCATCCGCATCAGGCGCGCCAAGGGCGCCTTTATCGGCACAGTTGCCATTGTCATGCCGTTGCTGTTCTTTCTCGCGGTCCAGCGGTGAGGCGCTCTGTCCGCAGGCCCGCTTGCCCTTGCGCGGGGCGCGCCCTAGACGCGCCCGATGGCAGGTGATCTTCTCGACAATCGCGGGCGCGGCGACGCCGCGTGGCAATGGCCGGCAATCCATCCCGAAGGTCGCAAGTTCGGCCTGATCGGGGTCGCCGCCGCGCTGGTGGTGCTGATCGGCCTGGGTTGGGATTGGCTTGGCTGGATCCTGCTGTTCCTTTCGCTCGGCGTGTTCGCGTTCTTCCGCGATCCCGAGCGGGTGGTGCCGCAGATCGAGGGCGCCATCGTCGCTCCGGCCGACGGGCTCGTCTCGCTGATCATGCGGGTCGAGCCGCCCGCCGAACTCAGGATCGACGACGGCACCGGCAGCGAGGGGCTGGCGGCGGGCCCCGTGACCCGCGTGTCGATCTTCATGAGCGTGTTCGATGTCCACATCAACCGCGCGCCCATCGCCGGGACGATCCGTCGCGTGGTCTATATTCCGGGCAAGTTCGTGAACGCCGATCTCGACAAGGCGAGCGAGGACAACGAGCGCCAGCACATCCTGATCGAGCGCGGCGACGGGCTCAAGATCGGCTTCACCCAGATCGCCGGGCTGGTGGCGCGGCGCATCGTGCCCTTCGTCAAGCCGGGCGATACGGTGGGTGTCGGCCAGCGCATCGGCCTGATCCGCTTCGGCAGCCGGGTCGATGTCTACCTTCCCGCGGGCACCGACGCGAAAGTGCTGCTGGGTCAGACGGTGATCGCGGGCGAGACCATCCTCGCGGAGAGGGGCCAGCAGCTGCTGATCGAGGGCGTGGCACAATGAGCCCGCCGCCGGCCGATGAGGCGCGGCTTGGACCCAAGGCTGCCGAGGACGAGATGCCGCCGCCGCCCACGGGGCCGGTCAGCAAGCGTGGTCTCGGTCTCAGGGCGCTCCTGCCCAATGCCATCACCGCGGCGGCGATGTGCTCGGGGCTCACCGGCATCCGTTTCGCAATGGGCGGCGAATGGCAACTCGCGGTCGGCGCGATCATCCTCGCGGGTGTGCTCGACGGGATCGACGGGCGGATCGCGCGGCTGCTCAATTCGCAGTCGCGCTTCGGGGCGGAACTCGACAGCCTGGCGGATTCGTTGTCCTTCGGCACCGCCCCCGCGCTGGTGCTCTATCTGTGGACCTTGAGCGAGGTATGGCTCGGCTGGTTCGCCGCGCTGGCGCTGGCGGTCGCCTGCGCGCTGCGGCTGGCGCGGTTCAACGCGCAGATCGATGTCGATGTCCAGCCGCACAAATCGGCCGGGTTCCTGACCGGGATTCCCGCGCCGGTGGGTGCAGGGCTGGCTTTCCTGCCGTTCTATCTGTGGCAGGCGACGGGATTGGAGGCGTGGCGCGAGCCGCTGCTGGTCGGACCTTGGGTGGCGCTGATCGCGCTGCTGATGATCTCGAACCTCGCCACGCTCAGCTGGGGCTCGATGCGACCACGGCGGACGGTGCGGCTATGGGTGATCCTGCTGGTCGGGCTGGTGTTCGCGGCGCTGCTGCTCGAGCCGTGGTGGACGCTGGTGGCGATCTGCCTGGGCTATCTGGCGACGCTGCCGGTCGGCTTCGCGCGCTATGCCCGGGTCAAGCGGCAGCGCGCGGCCTTGCGGCCAGGCGGTCTGTAGGCGCCGGGCGCGCAAAACTGACCCGCGTCGTCACCAGGACAGGGGATATGCAACGCTGCGCCGGAAGGCTGCTCTGAAGCATTTCCTGCTGACCTCCGATCCCGCCGAGCGCTGACCACAGCCGCAGGCCGCTATCGGCGAGGACAATCCCGGTCGCGGCAGCGAACGCGACGAGGGCGATCAGCAACAAGGTCATCGAACGATCTTTCGTTTTCGGGAACCGCGGGCCATAACAGGAACGGTTCGGTTGATCGGGTAACTGAAAATCACCGCCGTTGTTCCGGTGGTAGAGATAGTGTTCACGATTTGTTCTCTCGAGTCAAACAGAATCGCCACGAGGCGAATCGTGCGCACGGCAAAACGAGTCTGGATTTCCTGCGCCGGTGCCGCTATGCGCCCCGCCGTCCACCGGATTCGCGCCTTCAGGGCTCGCAGCCGGACGGGCAAATCCACATGGAAGGCGATCATACGCCGGTGCCCCGCGGGATCTCCGCTTACGGGTTCCTGCCTTCCAGAGGTCAAACCGGAAAGGAATACCACCATGGCGGCCCCTACCGTCAGCATGCACCAATTGATCGAGGCCGGCGCCCATTTCGGCCACCAGACCCACCGCTGGAACCCGCGCATGAAGCCCTACATCTTCGGGGCGCGCAACGGCATCCACATCATCGACCTGTCGCAGACCGTGCCGCTGTTCGCGCGCGCGCTCGACTTCGTGGCCGACACCGCCCGCGCCGGCGGCAAGGTGCTGTTCGTCGGCACCAAGCGCCAGGCGCAGGAGCCGATCGCCCAGGCCGCCCGGGCGGCCGGCCAGCACTTCGTCAACCACCGCTGGCTGGGTGGGATGCTCACCAACTGGAAGACCATCTCGGGCTCGATCAAGCGCCTCAAGAGCCTCGAGGAACAGCTTTCGGGCGACACTTCGGGCCTGACCAAGAAGGAAGTCCTCCAGCTCACCCGCGAGCGCGACAAGCTGGAAGCCAGCCTGGGCGGCATCCGCGACATGGGCGGCATCCCCGACGTGATGTTCGTGATCGACGCCAACAAGGAGGACCTCGCGATCAAGGAAGCCGGCGTGCTCGGCATCCCCGTGGTCGCCGTGCTCGACACCAATGTCGATCCCAGCGGCATCGCCTTCCCGATCCCGGGCAACGACGATGCGGCACGGGCGGTGAAGCTCTATTGCGATGCCGTTGCACAGGCGGCGCGTTCGGGCCGCGGCGAGGGTATCCAGGATTCGGGCCGCGACGTCGGCGCGATGGAGCAGCCGCCGGTCGAAGAGACGGCAGTCGAGGAGAGCAGCGAAGCCGCTGCCTGACGGGCCTCAACACAACATCCGCTCGTGCTGAGCTTGTCGAAGCACGCATGCGCGAGGGTCGCTCAAGCGCCCTTCGACAGGCTCAGGGCGAGCGGAGGTTCATGCTTCAATGCTTTGACTGCGGCTATCGGCCGCACACCTTAAGGAATTTCCGATGGCGAATTTCACCACCGCCGACATCAAGGCCCTGCGCGAGAAGACCGGCGCGGGCATGATGGATGCCAAGAAGGCGCTGACCGAGACCAATGGCGACATCGAGGCCGCGGTCGACGCGCTGCGCGCCAAGGGCCTCGCCACCGCGCAAAAGAAGTCGAGCCGCACCGCCGCCGAGGGCCTCGTCGGCCTGGCCGTCTCGGGCACTAGGGGCGTTGCCGTCGAGGTGAACTCGGAAACCGACTTCGTCGCCAAGAACGACGGCTTCCAGGACTTCGTCCGCAAGGTCACCCAGACCGCGCTCGAGACCGCCGCCGCCGACGTCGAGGCGCTCAAACCCGCCGCCTATCCGGGCGGCGGAACCGTGAGCGACAAGCTCACCGACATGATCGCCACCATCGGCGAGAACCAGCAGATCCGCCGCCTCAAGGCGGTCGAGGTCTCGAAAGGCGTCGTCGTGCCCTACATGCACAATGCCGCCGCCGCGAACCTCGGCAAGATCGGCGTGCTCGTCGCGCTCGAGAGCGAGGCCGACGCCGCCAAGCTCGAGGCGCTGGGCAAGCAGATCGCGATGCACATCGCCGCGGCCTTCCCGCTGGCGCTCAACGTCGGCGACCTCGACGCCGAGATGCTCGAACGCGAGCGCGCCATCGCCCGCGAGAAGGCGGCCGAAAGCGGCAAGCCCGCCGAGGTCCAGGCCAAGATGGTCGAGGGCGCGGTCGGCAAGTTCGCCAAGGAGAACGCGCTGCTCAGCCAGCTGTTCGTGATGGACAACAAGACGCCGATCGCGGACGTCGTCGCCAAGGCGGGCAAGGACGCGGGCACCTCGATCGTGCTCAAGGACTATGTCCGCTTCCAGCTCGGCGAGGGCATCGAGAAGGAAGTCAGCGACTTCGCGGCGGAAGTCGCGGCCGCCTCGGGCGTGCCCCAGCCGACTGCCTGACGCTTATCTCGACTACGGACTTCGTCCTCCGCTCGATACGAACGGATTTTTTGGGGAAGGATTTTCCCAGCTCCGTTCGTGTCGAGCAGCCGGCGGGCCGCCAGGCTCGACGGCGCCCGTCGAGACACGCGCGCGCGCCCTTGGCACACCGCGCGCTTGACGATAGGGCCGCGCGAACCTTTGCTTAGCGAGACTTCATGGCCCTGCCTCCGATGAAACGCGTGCTACTCAAGCTGTCGGGCGAGGTGCTGATGGGCGATCAGCAGGGCGGCATCGACCCCGCCTTCGTGATGGAGCTCGCCGAGGAGGTGAAAGCCGCCAAGGAGACGGGCCTCGAGATTTGCCTGGTCATCGGCGGCGGCAACATCTTCCGCGGCATCTCGGGCGCGGCGCAGGGCATGGACCGCGCGCAGGCCGATTACATGGGCATGCTGGCGACGGTGATGAACGCGCTGGCGATGCAGAATGCGCTCGAGCAGCTTGGCGTCCAGACCCGCGTCCAGTCGGCGATCCAGATGGATACGGTGTGCGAGCCGGTCATCCGCCGCCGCGCCGAGCGCCATCTCGAGAAGGGCCGGGTGGTGATCTTCGCCGCGGGTGTCGGCGCGCCCTATTTCACCACCGACAGCGGCGCCGCGCTGCGCGCCGCGGAGATGAAGTGCGACGCGCTGCTCAAGGGCACCAGCGTCGATGGGGTCTATGACAGCGATCCCAAGAAAAACAACGGGGCAAAGCGTTTCGAGACCGTGAGTTACGACCGGGTCCTGGCAGACAATCTGAAGGTCATGGACGCCAGCGCGGTGGCGCTGTGCCGCGACAACGGCATTCCCATCGTGGTGTTCTCGATCCGCGAGAAGGGCAATCTGGCGCGGGTGCTGGCCGGCCAAGGCGTGCAGACCATCGTACAGGCGGACAAGGCTGCATAGCGATTTTCACTTGCCCCGCTCATCCTGAGCTTGTCGAAGGATGCCAGCGCCACGCCAGCGTGCTTCGACAGGCTCAGCACGAGCGGACGGTTGGAAGGGGGGCTAGAGGCGGAGAGAAGACATGGCCAAATACGACAAAGCCGATATCGAACGCCGCATGGCGGGCGCGGTGGAGAGCCTCAAGGGCGACCTGGGTGGCCTCAGGACCGGGCGCGCCAACACCAGCCTGCTCGATCCCGTGGTGGTCGAGGTCTATGGCGCGATGATGCCATTGAATCAGGTGGCTACGGTCTCCGCGCCCGAACCGCGGATGCTGAGCGTGCAGGTCTGGGACAAGGCCAACATCACGCCGGTCGAGAAGGGTATCGCCAAGGCCAACCTGGGCCTCAACCCGATGATCGACGGGCAGACGCTGCGCCTGCCGCTGCCCGATCTGACCGCCGAACGTCGCAAGGAACTCGCGAAACTCGCCGGAAACTATTGCGAGAACGCCAAAATCGCGATCCGCAACGTCCGCCGCGACGGGATGGAGGCGCTCAAGGACGACGAGAAGAAGAAGGACATCGGCGAGGACGAGCGCAAGCGCGGCGAGGACGAGGTCCAGAAGCTGACCGACAGGTTCGTCGCCCTGGCCGACGAGGCGGCGGCGGCCAAGGAGAAGGAAATCCTGACCCAGTGAGCCGGTCCTGGCCTAACCTCCGTTCGCCTCGAGCGAAGTCGAGAGGCGTTGGCGCTGGGTGTCTCGACTTCGCTCGACACGAACGGGTTTGATCGTGTCTTCCAACGAGAAAAACCGCGCCCGCCATGTCGCCATCATCATGGACGGCAACGGGCGCTGGGCGAAGCGGCGCCGCCTGCCGCGAGTGGTCGGCCACCAGCGGGGCGTGGAGGCGGTGCGCAAGCTTGTCAGGTCGTTGAAAAACAGCGACTTGGAGTGCCTAACTCTTTACGCGTTCTCCTCCGAGAACTGGAAGCGGCCCGAGGACGAAGTTTCGGACCTCATGAACATGCTGCGCAAGTTCATCGTTTCCGATCTCGAGGAGTTCGTTGCGAACGGTGTGCGGCTGAAGATCATCGGCGATTATCAAGCGCTTGCAAGCGATATCGTAGATCTTCTCGAGGACGCGCTGACGCGCACGGCGGGCGGCACGCGCACCGTCGCGGTGGCGCTCAACTACGGATCGCAACAGGAAATTATCCGCGCGGCCCGGCTCGCGGCGGCCGCTGGCGAAATAAGCAATGAAGCACTTGAACAGCACCTGTTCACTCACGAACTGCCGCCGCTCGATCTGCTGATCAGAACCAGCGGCGAAATCCGGCTCTCCAATTTCCTCTTGTGGCAGGCGGCCTACGCGGAGATGCTGTTTCTCGACGTGCTGTGGCCCGACTTCACCCCCGAGCATCTCGCCGAGGCGCTCGACAATTTCGCCAACCGCGAGCGGCGCTATGGCGGGCGGTAATCCTTCCGAACCGGTCCCGGTTTCGGTCGCGACTTCGGACCTGCCCAGGCGAGCGGCGGCGGCGGCGATCATGCTGGCGGTCGCGGGGGCCGCGCTGTGGCAGGGCGGGGCGGTGCTCCGGACCTTCATCGCGCTGGTGGCGCTGGCCTGCTTCGTCGAGTTCATCCTGCTGGTGGTGCGGGCGACGCCGAACGTGGCCTTCCGGCTGGCGGCGATCCTGGCGGGGGCGGCCTATATCGGCCTCGCGGCTTTCGGGCTGGCGGGTCTCGACCTCTACCATTTCCTGGCGGTGCTGGGCGTGGCGATCTTCACCGACACCTGCGCCTATTTCGCCGGGCGGGCCATCGGCGGGCCCAGGATCGCTCCGCGGATCAGCCCCTCGAAAACCTGGGCCGGGCTCGCCGGCGGCATGGCGGGCAGCGCTGCCTGGCTGACGGGTTACATGGCGGTGGCGCACAACGCCGGCGGCGAAGCGCGACTGGCCGACACCTTTGCGATGGCCGGCGGTGAAGCTCTCGGCTGGGCGCTCGCCGGCGCGGTCCTCGCCATCGCCGCCCAAGCCGGCGACTTCTTCGAAAGCTGGCTCAAGCGCCGCGCGGGCGTGAAGGACAGCTCAAACCTCCTCCCCGGCCACGGCGGCGTGTTCGACCGGGTGGACGGGCTGCTGCCGGTGGCGCTGATCGTCGGCCTGCTCGCGGCCTATAGCTGATGCGCACGATCGCCATCCTCGGCGCGACCGGATCGGTGGGGGCCTCCACGCTCGACCTGATCCGCCGCAACCGCGCAGAGTGGCGGGTCGAGGCGCTGACCGCGAATTGCCGGGCCGAGGAGCTGGCGGCGCTGGCGCGCGAGTTCGGGGCCCAGATCGCGGTCGTGGGGGACGAGAGCTGCCTGCCCGCGCTCCGCGAGGCGCTGGCGGGCAGCGGGATCGAGGCGGCGGCCGGCGCGCGGGCGCTGGTCGAGGCCGCATCGCGCCCGGTCGACCTCACCCTCGCCGCCATCGTCGGCTGCGCGGGGCTGGCGCCGGTCATGGCGGCGATCGAGCAGGGCGGGACCATCGCGCTCGCCAACAAGGAGGCGCTCGTCTCCGCCGGCGAAGTAATGACCGCCGCGGTCGCGAAACACGGCGCCACGCTGCTTCCCGTGGACAGCGAGCACAACGCGATCTTCCAGTGCCTCCAGGGCCACGACCTCGCCGAAGTCCGCACCATCACGCTCACCGCCAGCGGCGGGCCGTTCCGGACCTGGAGCGCGGAGCGGATCGCCGCCGCCACCCCGGCGCAGGCGGTGGCGCATCCCAACTGGGACATGGGCGCCAAGATCAGCGTCGATTCGGCGACCATGTTCAACAAGGGGCTGGAGCTGATCGAGGCGCATCATTTGTTCCCCGTCGGCCTCGATTCCCTGCGCATCCTGATCCATCCGCAGAGCGTGGTGCATTCGCTGGTCGAATATTGCGACGGCTCGACACTGGCGCAGCTCGGCCCCGCCGACATGCGCGTGCCGATCGCCAGCTGCCTCGCCTGGCCGCGGCGGATGGGCACGCCGATGGCTACGCTCGACCTCGCATCGATCGGCAGTCTATCCTTCGAGCCCCCCGACGAAACACGCTTCCCCGCCACCCGCATCGCCCGCGAGGCGGCGCAGGCGGGCGGCTCGGCCCCGGCGGTGCTCAACGCCGCCAACGAGGTCGCGGTCGCCGCCTTCCTCGCCGGTAAGATTGCGTTCAGCGAGATCGCGGTAATGGTGGAGCGCGTCCTCGCCACCGGAAACCAGCCGCCCGCCCCGCGTTCCCTCGACGAGGTGCTCGCGGTGGATGCCGTTGCCCGGGCGCGGGCGCGCGAGACGCTGGCGGTGGTTTGAGAGGTTTTTGGTCCGAGGCATTGGAACACACCCTCGTGCCGTCACCCCGGACTTGATCCGGGGTCCCGCTTTCCTTTCGAGCGCGACGCTTGGAAGAAAAGCCTTGGCCCGGGTCAAGCCCGGGCCGACGAGGGTTGGAGTGGTATGGTGATGAGACGATTACTGGAGACGCGCTGAGTTGGACGTATCGATTCCCTTCTGGATGTATATCGTCGGTTTCCCGCTGCTGCTGGGGCCGCTGGTGACGCTGCACGAGCTCGGCCACTATCTGGTGGCGCGCTGGTTCGGGGTCGAGGCGGAGGCGTTCTCGGTCGGCTTCGGCAAGGAGCTGGCGGGCTTCACCGACCGCCGCGGCACGCGCTGGAAGCTCTCGGCGCTGCCGCTGGGCGGCTATGTCCAGTTCAAGGGCGATATGAACCCCGCCAGCGTGCCCGAACGGGGCACCGAGGCGAGCGGTGCGCGCGACGGCAGCTTCCAGAACGCCCCGCTGTGGCAACGCGCGCCGATCGTGGCGGCGGGCCCGGCGACCAATCTGCTGGTCACGCTGGCGATCTTCGCCGGGTTTTTCATGGCGGTGGGCAAGCCGGTCGCCGTCGCCCCCGAGCGGCAGCTGACCGTGGCCGCCTTCTCCCAATCCTCTCCCGCCGAGCGCGCCGGGATCGCGGTCGGCGACCGGATCGTGGCGATCGATGGGCGCGCCCTGAACGATTTCCGCGATTTGCAGGAAGCGGTGATGCTCTATCCGGGCAAGCGGCTGGCGGTGACGGTCGAGCGCGACGGCGCGCGGGCCACTCTGCCGGTGACCGCGGCCGGCGTCGAGCGGGAAGATCGCTTCGGAAATGTCTCGCGCATCGGGCTGATCGGCGTGCGGCCGGCAGGCGCATCCTTTGCTTTCGAGCGGCAGGGTCCGCTCGAAAGCCTGGCCCTCGCCGGCGCCTACAGCGTCGATATCATGCGCATGATGTTCACCGGGATCGGCCAGATCCTGTCGGGCGAGCGCTCCGTCAAGGAGCTCGGCGGGCCGGTCAAGATCGCCAAGTTCTCGGGCGAGCAGCTCAGCCTGGGCCCGCTCGCCTTCATCAATTTCGTCGCCCTGATCTCGCTTAACTTGGCATTCATCAACCTCTTGCCAATTCCCGGCCTCGACGGCGGGCACCTGGCGTTCTACGCGGCCGAAGCGGTCCGCCGGAAGCCGGTCGGTCCGCGCGGTCTGGAACTGGCGTATCGCACCGGGATGGCGCTCGTGCTCATGCTGATGCTGTTCGTCACATTCAACGACCTCGCCAGCCTGCCGATCTTCGGCGGCTGACCGGGAAAAGGGCACCGGGGACCGGAAGGGATCAGCCACACCGCTTGATTGCTGGCCGAGCTTCGGGCACAGGGCGGCGCCTCCATTTGGCTGCACCCCCGGGCCTCCCGGCGAAGCAGCCACTCTGCGGCGCCGCCCACTTCCGGGACCCATGATGTGAGGGACGGGTACTTCCTTGTCGACATTCGATTTTGTTTCTCCCCGCGCGGGTCTCCAGTTGCCGAAGGCCCGAACCGCGGCGGTCCTGCTGGCGGGCACGATGCTCGCGGGCCTGCCCGCCACGCCGATGGCGCAGGAGGCCCCGGCGCGGGCTGTCGCTCCGGCTGCGACCCCGGCCCCGGCCCGGGCAGCGCCCGCCGCCGCGCAGGAAGCCGTCCGCCAGATCGCCGTCGCCGGCGCGCAGCGGCTCGAGCCGCAGACCATCCTCAGCTACATCCGCCTGCGGCCCGGCGATCCCTGGAACCAGGCGGCGGGCGACCAGATTCTTCAGGAACTCTACGCCACCGAGCTGTTCTCGAACGTCAGCGTCGCCTTCGACGCCGGCACGGTGACCATCGATGTGGTGGAAAACCCGGTCGTCAACCGCATCCTTCTGGAAGGCAACAAGCGCATCAAGCAGGAGAAGATCCTCCCCGAGATCAAGCTCGCGCCGCGCCAGATCTTCACCCGGTCCAAGGTCCGCGCCGACGTCGCGCGCATCATCGAGCTGTACAAGCGCCAGGGCCGCTTCGCCGCCACGGTCGAGCCCAAGATGGTGCAGCTGGCGCAGAACCGCGTCGATGTGGTGTTCGAGATTCAGGAGGGCCCGAAGTCCAAGGTCCGCCAGATCAACATCATCGGCAACGAGGCTTTCGGCGACGGTCAGCTCAAGGGCGAGATGATCACCAAGGAAGCGCGGCTGCTGTCGATCTTCAGCTCGGGCACCAGCTACGATCCCGACCGGCTCGCCTTCGACCAGCAGAAGCTGCGCCAGTTCTACCTGACGCAGGGCTATGCCGATTTCCGCGTGGTCTCCGCCGTCGCCGAGCTGACCCCCGACAAGCGGGACTTCATCATCACCTATGTGGTGGAAGAGGGTCAGCGCTACAAATTCGGCGACGTCGCGGTCGAGAGCCAGCTGCGCGACTTCGACAGCGCGCGGCTGACCACCGGGCTGGGAATGAAGTCGGGCGACTGGTACAACGCCAAGCTGGTCGAGGACACCGTCGAGCAGTTCACCGATCTCGCCGGAACCTTCGGCTATGCCTTCGCCGACGTCGATCCGCAGTTCTCGCGCAATCAGGACGAGCTGACGATGGACGTGAAGCTCGTCCTCAAGGACGCGCCCCGCGTCTATGTCGAGCGGGTCGATCTCAACGGCAACACGCTGACGCAGGACAAGGTGATCCGCCGCGAGTTCCGGCTCGCCGAAGGCGACGCCTTCAACTCGCTGTCGGTCAAGCGCTCGACCGCGCGCATCAAGTCGCTGGGCTATTTCCAGGAGAACTTCGAGATCGAGCAGAAGGACGGCTCGACGCCCGACCGGGTCGTGCTCGAGGCCAATGTCGAGGAGAAGGCCACCGGCGAGCTGCAGCTGTCGGCCGGCTTCTCCTCGATCGAGAACTTCATCCTCCAGGGCGCGATCCGCCAGCGCAACTTCCGCGGCCGCGGGCAGACGATCGGTCTCAACCTCAATTATTCGAGCTATTCCAAATCGGCGCAGGTGAGCTTCACCGAGCCCTATCTGTTCGACAAGAACATTTCCGCGGGCATCGACATCTATCGCCGCGACCTCAACAATTTCAACTATCTGAGCCGCGCCCGCAACACCACCTTCAAGCAGACCACCACCGGCGCCTCGCTGCGTCTCGGGGTCCCGCTGACCGAATATGCCTCGCTGATCGGCAGCTACACGTTCAATTTCGACAATGTCACGCTCGACCCGAATACCTATTTCAGCGACCGGCAAAACCCGCCGCTCCTCCAGTGCGATCCGCTGCTGGCGGGGCGTTACCTGTGCGATGCGATCGGCCAGCGCACCAGTTCGATCCTCGGGCTGTCGGCGGTGCTCGACACCACCGACAGCCGGGTGCGCCCGACCCGGGGGCGGACCATCTCGGTGACCGGCGAAGTCGCGGGGCTGGGCGGCGACGTCAAATACGCGCGCCTGCGCGGCCGGGCGGCGCAGTTCTGGCCCATCGGCGGAGGCTTCATCTTCTCGCTCTCGGGCGAGGGCGGGGCGATCCGCAGCTTCGAGGAGCGCAACCAGCCCGGGCAGGACGATGTCCGCCTGACCGACCGCTTCTTCCTCGGCGAGCCGCAGATTCGCGGCTTCGCCATTCGCGGCGTGGGTCCGCGCGTGCTGCGCTATCCCTACGACGCCAACGGCAAGCCGATCACCGACCGCAGGCGAATCGGCGACGACGCGATCGGCGGCAACGCCTATTACCTGGGCCGCGCCGAGATCGAGATCCCGCTCAGCTCTGGCGCGCGCGAGCTCGGCCTCAGGCCGTCGGTGTTCGTCGATGTCGGCGCGCTGTTCAGCGTCACGCCGCCGCTGCTGACGCAGAATCTGCCCGGCAACACGATCTTCATCCCGTCACGCGACGCCAACGGGGCGCCGCTCTATTTCTTCGCCGGCGATCCCGCGACCACCGCCGACGACAGGACGCTGGCGATCCCCCCGGGCGGCACGGTCCCGCCCGGCTTTGTCGCCTTGGGCCGATCGACCGACCCGTTCCAGGAGGTCTTCCTCGGCGATACCGCGAGCCCGCGCATATCGGTGGGCATCGGCGTCAACTGGAACTCCCCGTTCGGCCCGCTGCGCCTCGATCTCGCGCGCGCGATCAAGAAAGCACCCGGTGACTATACCAAGCTCTTCACCTTCAACGTAGGAACCCGATTCTGATGACCAAGCCGACCTTCGCCGCCGCCGGCGCCATCGCCGCCGCGGCCTTCGCCCCGCTACCCGCCGCCGCCCAGGTCGCCGGGATCGCCACCACCAGCCCCGAGATCGTGATCGCCCGCGCCGCCGCGCGCAACACCGCCTATCAGCAGATCGGCACGACCTATGCGGCGCAGATCGCGCAGATCAACACGCTGCGGGGCGAGATCCAGACGCTCGCCAAGAGCCTCGACACCAACAACGACAACCAGCTGTCCGACGCCGAACGCGCCGCCAAGCCGGCGGTCATGACCCAGATCCAGCAGAAGGAACAGCAGGTCAACACGGCCGCGACGCCGATCACCGTCGCGCAGGCCTATGTGATCGACCAGCTCGCGCGCGAATACGACGCCGCGCGCCAGCAGGTCGTGACCGCCAAGCGCATCCAGATCATGCTGTCGCCCGACGCGATCCAGTGGGCGCCCCCGGCGGTCGATGTCACCAGCGACATCGTCACCGCGCTCAACACCCGCAAGCCCACGGTGACCACCGCCGTGCCGGCCGGCTGGCAGCCGAGCCGCGAGATTCTCCAGCTCCAGCAGACGGTGCAGCAGATCCTGGTCGCCGCCGCGCAGCAGCAGGCGGCGCAGGTCCAGCAGGCGCAGCCCCGCCCGGCGACGCAGCAGCAGCCGCCGGCGCAGCCGACCGGGCGCTGAGGCGATCGAGCCCGAGATGAGCGAGGACGGGGGCGGCGGTTTCGACGTGGTGGAGGTGCTGAAGCGCCTCCCCCACCGCTACCCGCTGCTGCTCGTCGACCGCGTGCTCGAGCTGGTGCCCGACAGCCACATCCGCGCGGTCAAGGCGGTCAGCTTCAACGAGCCGTTCTTCCAGGGCCATTTCCCCGGCGCCCCGATCATGCCCGGCGTGCTCCAGATCGAGGCGCTGGCGCAGGCCGCCGGCGTGCTCGCGATCGAGACGCTGGGGCTCGGGGATTCGGGCCAGCTGGTCTATTTCATGGCCATCGAGAACGCCAAGTTCCGCGCCCCCGTGACCCCCGGCTGCCTGCTCGAGCTCGAGGCCAGCTTCGTCCAGAAGCGCGCCCGCGTCTGCAAGTTCGCGGGGCGCGCGAGCGTGGAAGGAAAGACCACCTGCGAGGTCAGCTTCACGGCGATGATCGCGGACGGTCCCACCTAACCACCTCCGTTCGTATCGAGCGAAGTCGAGATACGCGGGCGCTTCGCCAGCGTGTCTCGACTGGCGCGAGCCCGCGGCTCGCTGCTCGACACGAACGGGGGGTGATTGCGGTTGCAATTTGCTCTGTCCGTCGCTACCGGCCCCTGCTTCCCAGACACAGCTGGACCGGTCGGAACCGTTCCGAAGCTATGGAGACTTGCCATGAAGGCCGATACGCATCCCGAGTATCACATGATCACCGTCAAGATGACCGACGGGACCGAATTCCAGACCCGCAGCACCTGGGGCAAGGAAGGCGACACGCTGGCGCTCGACATCGATCCTCTGAGCCACCCGGCATGGACCGGCGGCAAGCAGCAGATTCAGGAAGGCGGCCGCGTCGCCGCCTTCAACAAGCGCTTCGGCGGGCTTTCGCTCAAGAAGTAAGCGCTTCACCCCGCTTGATGGCCTCGGCCATCGGGGAAGGGCGGTCCGACGGGGCCGCCCTTTTCGCTGTCCCCCTTACCCGATTCCGTTCGTATCGAGCGGAGGACGAAGTCCGCAGTCGAGATACGGCAGCGCGCCGCCAGCGTGTCTCGACGGGCGCGCCGCTTCGCGGCGCTGCTCGACACGAACGGGGCTTGGGTGAAGGGTGAAGATCACCACGCTCACGGCTTTTTGCATTCATTTGGTGAGGCGTTCATATCTCATCACGCCGGCGATGCGCGTTGGCAGGCCGGTGTCCTTCGGGTGCGCGTCGCGGCCGTCGTGAACGCACAACGCGTCGAAATCATATCGACCGAATCCGTCGAAGCACACCGCGTTGACACCGTATTTGCCCGGATCGGAGCGGAGCCGCTGAAAGAGGTGAATGCCGCAGGACCGGCAGAACCAATGCTGCGCCACATTTGTGTTGAAGCTGTAGCAGGCCAGCAGCTCACTGCCTTCGAGCACCGTCAGCGCAGCAATCGGGACGTCAATGGCGAGCGACCCCTTCATCGCGCACATCGAGCAGTTGCAGTAATGCGGGCGCGGATCGCTCGGCATCTCGACGGCAATCCGCACCCCGCCGCAGTGGCATGCCCCCTCACGCCGCATCACCACCCCCAGACCTTCTCGCGATACCACTTGGTGATCACATATTTCGTGCCCCGCCGCACCTTCGTGCCGTGGTGGAGCGTGTTCGGATTGACGCCGCCGTCGGGGCGGCGGTTGTTCCAGCAGATCAGCTTGCCGGTCTCGGGCTGGAAGGTCTTGCCGATGCATTTGAAGCGCGTGCCGCCGCCGGCCATGCCCTCGTTGAGGTAAATCATGAAGGTCCAGGTCCGCTGGCCGGCGACCGAGGTGTATTTCTCCCAGTCCCGCCCCCCGGGATTGAAATAGTCGCAGTGCGGCTTGAACTCCTGCCCCTCGGCATAGCGCTGGCCCTGGAGCGGCTCGCCGTGCGCGGGATCGATGCCGTTCAGCGCAAGCAAGCGCGCTTCGAGCTCTTGCACGACGGGCAAGTCGGGCGACAGGTCGCAAGTCTCGCTGGTGCGGAAATAGGCGTCGCCATTGGGATCGGCGAGCGTGGAGGGCCGGCGCTCGGCGTCGATATGCGCGATCAGCTCGCCGCACATGTCGGGCGTCAGGAAGGCGCGCAGCTGGAACAGTTCGAGCTTCTCGCTCGGCACCCGCTGGACCCCGGGGTGCGCGAGGAGGGTTTGCGCGGAGGATTCGCCCGGCGGCAGCATGGGCCAAGCATATCGGGCGCGGCCCGCGCGGCAAGGCGGGAAAGATCGTTGCGTGCGCTGGCGGGTTCACCGCTTTTTCGCTTCCCAATCCGGCACCCCTGTGCAACAGGCAGCGCCCGCCGCATGGGCCGCTTGACGCGTCCGGGCGGCGGACTATCACGCCCCCACTTCAGACGCGGCATCTGTCGCGCGCGGGGCATGTGGCGATCGTAGCTCAGTCGGTTAGAGCGCCGGTTTGTGGTACCGGAGGTCGCGGGTTCGGATCCCGTCGATCGCCCCACTCCCCGTAATTTTCGCGCCGCCAGTGCAGCGAGCGCATGCGGGGATCGACTGCCATGACGGCGTTCTGGACCGAGGCGGATTACGACGACCACGAGCTGGTGCAGCTCGTCCACGACCAGGCGTCGGGACTCACCGCGATCGTCGCGCTGCATTCCACCCACCTCGGGCCGGGCGCGGGCGGCACCCGCTTCTGGCACTACGGCGATCCCGCCGCCGCGATGCGCGACGTGCTGCGCCTCTCCCGCGGGATGAGCTACAAGAACGCCATGGCCGGCCTGCCCATGGGCGGCGGCAAGGCGGTCATTCTCGCCGATGCGAAGATGACCAAGACCCCCGCCATGCTCGCCGCCTTCGGCGACGCGGTGAATGCGCTCGGCGGGCGCTATGTCACCGCCGAGGACGTGGGCATCTCCGAAGCCGACATGGTCGCGATCGCCCGGCGCACGCAGTTCGTCTCGGGCCTCCCGGTCGAGGGCGAGGACGCCGCGGGCGGCGATCCGGGGCCCTTCACGGCGATGGGCATCTACCACGGCATCAAGGCGGCGGCGCGCCACAAGCTCGGCAAGGACAGCCTCGAGGGCGTCCATGTCGCTGTGCAGGGCGCCGGCAGCGTGGGTGGCGGGGTCGCCCGGCTGCTGGCGAAGGACGGCGCCAGGCTGACGCTGGCCGATGTCAACGCGGCGCGCGCCGAGGCTCTGGCGGGCGAGCTCGGCGGCCAAGCCGTGGCCCCCGACGCGATCATGAGCACCGGCTGCGACGTCTTCAGCCCCAACGCGCTGGGCGCGATTCTCGACGACGAGGGCATCGCCCGGCTCGATTGCGCGGTGGTGGCGGGCGGAGCGAACAACCAGCTCGCGCGCGCGCATCATGGCCAGGCGCTGGCGGAGCGCGGCATCCTCTACGCGCCCGACTACGTGATCAACGCCGGCGGGATCATCAGCGTGACGCTCGAATATCTCTGCCGCCGCGACAAGGCGCCCTGCGACATCAACGAGGTGCGCAAGCGCATCGCGCAGATCCCCGGCCGGCTCGAGGCGATCTGGCAGGAGAGCGATACCACCGGCGTCTCGCCCGACCAGGTCGCCGACCGCATGGCGCAGAAGCTGATCGGGCGATAAATCCTCCCCGTTCCGGGGAGGATTAGCTTGCCCGCCCCCTCACCCCCTGCCAGAACGCCGCTCGGACGGTCCCCAATCTCGCAATGCACGCTTTCGCCAATCCCAAGCGCTTCCTCGGCCTCGCACGCTGGCTCACGCCGCTGTGCCTCGGGACCGGCCTGCTGCTGACTGGGGCAGCGCTCGGCTGGGGACTGTTCGTCGTCGCGCCCGACCGGCTGATGGGCGAGACGGTGCGCATCCTGTTCCTCCACGTGCCCTTCGCCTGGCTGGGCATGGGCGGGTGGATGGGCCTGGCGGTGGCGAGCCTGGTCTTTCTGGTCTGGCGGCATCCGCTGGCGGCGCTGGCGGCGCGCGGGATCGCGCTGCCGGGCGCGGTGTTCACCGCGCTGTGCCTGGCCACCGGCTCGATCTGGGGCCGCCCCGCCTGGGGGACCTGGTGGGTGTGGGACGGGCGGCTGACCAGTATGCTGGTGCTGCTGTTCCTCTACCTCGCCTATATCGCGCTGGCGCAGGCGGCGGCGCGCGAGGGCGTCTCCGCGCGCATTCCGGCGATCTTCGGGCTGCTCGGGGCGGTCAACGTCCCGATCGTCAACCGCAGCGTGGTGTGGTGGAATTCGCTCCACCAGCCGCCCAGCATCACGCTGGGCAAGAGCGCGATCGCGCCCGAGTACCTCGTGCCGCTGCTGGTTGCGGCGTTCGGCTTCTCGTTGCTGTTCGGCGGGATCGTGCTCGCCCGGATGCGCGCGCTGCTGGCCGAGACGCAGGCCGAGGCACGGCTGCGGCGCAGGGCCCAGAGCCTTGAAGCGGAGGCGGCCTGATGCGCGAGGCGCTCGACCAGTGGGACTTCGTGCTCGCCGCCTATGCGCTGGGCGTGGGCGGGACGCTGGCGACCGCGATCTGGAGCTGGCTGGCGATGACGCGCGCCGAAGCGCGCCGCGACCGGAGCCGCGAAAAGTGAAAGCCCCGATGAAGGCCAAACACCAGCGGCTGACGTTGATCGCCATCGCGCTCGTGGCGCTGATCGCGGCGGGCCTGCTCGCGGCCTGGGCGCTGCGCAACCAGGCGAGCTATTTCTACCTCCCCGAGCAGATGCGGGCCGATCCGCCCGCAGTGGGCCAGGCGGTGCGGCTTGGCGGCATGGTCGAGCGCGGCTCGCTCAAGACGCTCGCCGACGGCGTCACCATCGCCTTCATGGTCACCGGCAAGGGCGATGCGCGCGTGCCGGTGCGCTTCGCCGGCATCGTGCCCGATCTGTTCGAGGAAGGATCGGGCGTGGTCGCCGAAGGCAGCCTCCAGCGCGACGGCAGCTTCCGCGCCGACAACCTCCTCGCCAAGCACGACGAGAACTACGTCCCGCGCGAGCTCGAAGGCATGAGCGAGATGCAGGCCGCCAGGGTGGCCGAAGAGACCACGGTCGGGCTGAAGTGACACCCGCAACAATCCTCGTCACTCCCGCGAAAGCGGGAGCCCAGTCGGCTCTATTGCGCCCGAGGATCCGACTGGGTCCCCGCTTTCGCGGGGATGACGATAATGGTTAAACCTCGCAATGATGCAGCGGGAGGGGGGCGGCATGATCGCTGAACTCGGCTTGGCGGCACTGTGGCTGGCGGCGGCGCTGGCGGCGCTACAGCTGGTGTGCGGCGCGCTGGCGACCCACGCGGGCGAGGGGCATGATCTCGCGCTGCTGACCCGCCCCGCCGCGATCCTCCAGGGCGGGCTCGCCGCCTTCTCCTTCGCGATGCTGGTCTGGGTGTTCGCGATCACCGATCTGTCGGTCAAGCTGGTCGCCGCCAACTCGCACGCGATGAAGCCGCTGGTGTTCAAGCTCGCGGGCGCCTGGGGCAACCACGAAGGCTCGATGCTGCTATGGGTCACGGTGATGGCGCTCGCGGGCGTGCTGATCGCGGCTGTCGAACGCCGCCTGCCCGAGCGCACCATGCAGGCGACGCTCGCCGCGCAGGGTTTCGTCGCGCTCGGCTTCTACGCCTTCCTGCTGCTGAGTTCGAACCCGTTCGAGCGGCTGCCGATTCCCGCCGCCGAGGGCATGGGACTCAATCCGCTGCTCCAGGATCTCGGCCTCGCCTTCCATCCGCCGACGCTCTATTTCGGCTATGTCGGGCTGTCGGTCGCCTTCAGCTTCGCGGTCGGCGCGCTGGTGACGCGGCAGGTGACGCCCGAGTTCGCGCGCGCGATGCGGCCCTGGGTCTTGGGCGCCTGGGTGTTCCTGACGCTGGGCATCACCGCGGGCAGCTACTGGGCCTATTACGAGCTCGGCTGGGGCGGCTGGTGGTTCTGGGATCCGGTCGAGAACGCGAGCTTGATGCCCTGGCTGGCGGCGACCGCGCTGCTTCATTCCGCGGGCGTGCTGGCCGCGCGCGACGCGCTGCGCGCGTGGACGATCATGCTCGGGGTGGTCGCCTTCTCGATGAGCATGCTCGGCACCTTCCTGGTGCGCTCGGGCATTCTCACCAGCGTCCACGCCTTCGCGGTCGATCCCGAACGCGGCAGCTTCATCCTCGCGCTGCTGGCGATCTACATCGGCGGGGCGCTGCTGCTGTTCGCACTGCGCGCCGGCACGGTGTCCGAGGGCGAGCGCTTCGCCGTCGCCAGCCGCGAAGGCGCGCTGGTGGTCAACAATGTCATGCTCAGCGCGGTGCTGGCGATCGTGCTGCTCGGCACGCTCTACCCGCTGCTGACCGAGGCTTTCGATGTGCGCGTCTCGGTCGGGCCGCCCTATTTCAATCCCGTGGGCACGATCTTCGTGGCGCCGATGCTGCTGGCGATGGCGGTCGGTCCGCTGCTGCGCTGGCGGCAGGATTCCTTGGGCCGCGTGAATCGCGAGGTGGCGCTGGTGGCGGCGCTGATCCTGGCCGCGCTGGTGCTGGTGAGCATCGTCGGCGAGGTCTCGCTGCTGCCGCTGATCGGGCTGTCGCTCGCCGGGGGTCTCGCGGTGGCGAGCCTGCTCCCCCTCGGGGGCCGGACGTTGCGGCGCGTGCCGCTGGCGACCTGGGGCATGGTCGCCGCGCATTTCGGCATCGCCATGGCGCTGTTCGGCATGGCCAGCGACAGCGCCTTCACCAAGGAGCGCCTCGCCGCGCTCGAGCCCGGCCAGAGCGCCGAGGCCGGGCCGTGGCGCGTGACGCTCGACCGGGTCGAACCGGTCGCCGGGCCCAACTGGACCGCGCTCCAGGCTTCGCTCAGCGCTTCCTACAAGGGCGGCGAGCCGATCGTCCTCACCCCGCAGGCGCGCAGCTTCTGGGCCCCGCCGCAGCAGACCACCGAGAGCGCGCTGGCGACGCGCTGGAACGGCCAGCTCTATGCCGTGATCGGCCAGGAGGCCGGTCGGGGACGGTGGCAGATCCGCCTGTGGTGGAAGCCCTTCGTGACCTGGATCTGGCTGGGCGGGATGCTGGTCGCACTCGGGGGCGTGCTGGCGCTGATCGGGCGCGTCCTCGCCGATCTGAAACGCCGCAGCGTCACGCGCCGGGCGCGCGCGCGCCGGGACGAAGCGCGCGCCCTGGTCGCGGAGCCGGCCGAATGACGCGCTGGCGCTTGTGGGTGCCGCTGCTGCTGTTCGCGGGCTTCGTCGGGCTGGCCGGCTATATGCTGACCAAGCCGAAGGACGAGTTCGTCGAGAGCCGGATGGTGGGCAAGGAGCTGCCCTATTTCGCGCTCCGGCCCGCTACCCAGGACCGGCCGGGTGTCGCCTCCGCCGACTTCCGGAGCGGCAAGCCGCGCCTGCTCAACATCTTCGCGAGCTGGTGCCTGCCCTGCATCGCCGAAGCCCGCCAGCTCGAGGCGCTCGCCAAAGCCGGGGCCGAGATCGACGGCATCGCCATCCGCGACCGGCCCGAGGACGTCGCGGCGTTCCTGCGGCGCCACGGCAATCCCTACCGGCGGATCGGCGCGGACGACCTCTCCGAGGTGCAGCTCGCGATCGGCTCCTCCGGCGTGCCCGAGACCTTCGTGATCGATGGGAGGGGGCGGATCGCCTACCAGCACATCGGCGACATCCGCGCCGAGCATGTGCCGATGCTGCTCGAAAAGCTGGCGGAGGCGGGTTCTTGACAACGGTCCGCACCCAGTTTCGTCATTCCCGCGAAAGCGGGAACCCAGCGAACAAAGGCGCGCGCGAAGCGCTCAGAGCCTACTGGATCCCCGCTTTCGCGGGGATGACGATGTTTTGGTGTGCGTTCGGTATTCCTCTCGCCGCGCAGGATACCATGCCGCCCGCGCCCTATGCCTATCGCCAGCTCGCCGATCCGGCGCTCGAGGCAAAGGCGCGGGCGTTGATGGAGACGCTCCGCTGCCTCAAGTGCCAGAGCCAGTCGATCGCCGACAGCGATGCGCCGATGGCGGGCGACATGCGCAGCCAGGTCCGCATCCGCATCGCCGCCGGCGAGGAGCCCGAGGCGATCCGCGACTGGCTGCGCGAGCGTTACGGCGACTACGTCAGCTACCGGCCGCAGGTCGGCGCCGCCACCTGGCCGCTGTTCGCCGGGCCGCTGGTGCTGCTGCTGGTGGCGGGTGCGGCGATGTGGCGCCGGTTCGAGCGGCGCCGGTGAGCTGGATTCCGGTCATGGCGCTCGCCGGTGTGGCGTTCCTGGCCGCCGTGGTTCTGCTGCGCCTGCCGCGCGCCGGCTACACCCTTTTGGCGGCTGCACTGCTGTTCGGGCTGGCGGGCTATGCCATGCAGGGATCGCCGGGCGCTCGGGCTGTGCCGGGACGGCTCGCGGCCGATGCCGGCCGGACCGGCGAGCTCCTGGTCCAGGCGCGCCGCGAATTTTTCGATTCGCCGATGCCGCCCTCTCGCTTCCTGATCACCTCGGACGCCTATGCCCGGCGGGGCGACCAGCTCCGCGCCGCGGCTTTCGCCGAGAGCGCGGTCGAGGAGAACCCGAACGACATCGAGGCCTGGACCGCGCTCGGCAACGCGCTCGCCGAACATGCCGGCGGCCAGCTCACCCCGGCCGCGCTCTATGCCTATGGCGAGGCGGAGCGGCGCGCCCTGGGCTCGCCCGCGCCGGGCTATTTCCTGGGCCTGGCGATGCTGCGCAGCGGACAGCCCGAGCGTACCCGCGCGATCTGGTCGGAGCTGCTGGCGTCGGCGCCCGCGGATGCGCGCTGGCGTCCGGTGCTGGCGGAGCGTCTCGCGCGGCTGGATGGCTTGCTCGCGCAGGGCATCGGGCAGTGATGTCCCCGCCGGGGACGTGGCTCGCGAACCCTGGGCTGGCCATTGCGAGCCCCCGGCCATGCTGCTACGCGCGCCGCCTAAGTTCGCTCGGGCAAGCGGACTGCCGGAACATCCACATGCACGCCGTTCTCCAGTCCCGATGACCGAAGCCTCGACTCCGGCACACGACGCCGTCGGCTCCGCACCACCCCAACCGCATTCAGGGCACGCGCAGGGTTCGGCCCTCGCGCTCGCGGTCGGGGCGATCGGGGTGGTGTTCGGCGATATCGGCACCAGCCCGCTCTACGCCTTCCGCGAAACCTTCGCCTCGCATGGCGACGTTCCTGGCATCCAGGTCGATCCGGTGCACATCCACGGGGTGCTCAGCCTGGTGTTCTGGTCGATGATGATCGTGGTGACGATCAAATACGTCCTCACCATCATGCGCGCCGACAACAAGGGCGAGGGCGGGAGCCTGGCGCTGCTCGCGCTCATCAACCGCAGCACCGAGGGCAAGCGCTGGACCGGGCCGCTGATCCTGCTGGGCGTGTTCGCGACCGCGCTGTTCTACGGCGATTCGATGATCACCCCGGCGATGTCGGTCCTCTCGGCCACCGAGGGCCTGCAATATGTCCATCCCGGCTTCAAGGACTGGATCGTTCCCCTGGCCGTGGCGATCCTGTTCGCGCTGTTCGCCATCCAGTCGCGCGGGACCGAGCGGGTCGGGCGCATGTTCGGGCCGATCATGCTCGCCTATTTCGTCACCCTGGCGGCGCTCGGGTCGATGTATGTCGTCACCATGCCGTCGATCGTCCTGGCGACGCTCAATCCGCTGAATGCGCTGATCTTCTTCCAGACCGATGGATTCCGTGCCTTCGTGGCGATGGGCAGCGTGGTGCTGGCGGTCACGGGGGCGGAGGCGCTCTATGCCGACATGGGCCATTTCGGGCGCAAGCCGATCGGCATCAGCTGGATCGCCATCGTGCTCCCCTGCCTGATGCTCAACTACATGGGGCAGGGCGCGCTGGTCCTCTCGCCCGAGACCGATGCCGCCGCGGTGATCCGCGACCCGTTCTTCCTGATGATCCCCGACATGGTCCGGATCCCGGTGATCTTCCTCGCGATCGCGGCGACCATCATCGCCAGCCAGGCGGTGATCTCGGGGGCGTTCTCGCTGACACAGCAGGCGATACAATTGGGCTTCATCCCGCGCATGCAGATCAAGCACACCAGCGAGAAGGCGGCGGGCCAGATCTACATCCCGGTGGTCAATTGGGGCCTGATGATCATGGTGCTGGTGCTGGTGCTGTTCTTCCAGTCCTCCAGCAATCTCGCCGCCGCTTACGGCATCGCGGTCACCGGGGCGATGTTCATCGACACCATCCTGCTCGCCGCGGTGCTGTTCTCGCTGTGGCGCTGGCCGATATGGAAGGCGCTGCCGTTGATCGCGATCTTCATCGTGGTCGATATGGCCTATCTCGGCGCCAACCTGATCAAGGTGCCGCAGGGCGGCTGGGTGCCTCTGCTGATGGGCCTGTTCATCTTCACGCTGCTGACCACCTGGGCGCGGGGCCGCAGCCTGATGCGCGCCAGCATGGCCGAAGGCTCGATCCCGATCGAGATCTTCGCCAAGAGCGCCAAGAACAGCGCGGCGCGCGTGCCGGGGACGGCGATCTTCATGTCGTCCTCGGCGGTCGGCGTGCCCTCCGCGCTGCTTCACAACATCAAGCACAACAAGGTGCTGCACGAGCGCGTGATCGTGATGACGGTCCTGGTCGAGGACGTGCCCTTTGTTGCCGAGTCGAAGAGGGTCGATTTGCGCGACCTGGGCGAAGGCTTCTACCGCATGACGCTGCGTTACGGCTTCCTCGAGGAAACCGACATCCCCGCCGCGCTCAAGGCGTCGGACATGTGCGGCGGCAGCTTCGAGATGATGCAGACGAGCTTCTTCCTCAGCCGGCAGACGCTTATCGCCAGCAATCAGCCCGGCATGGCGCTGTGGCGGGAAAAGCTGTTCGCCTGGATGCTGCGCAACGCGGCGACCGCGATGGAGTTCTTCAAGCTCCCCACCAACCGCGTGGTAGAGTTGGGCAGCCAGGTGGAGATTTAGAGCTTAAGCCAACCTTATCGATTGCGGCGTATCTTCACGCGATGATCGGGATAGCAGAGCGCTGGTGTTTCGTTGCGGTCTGGTCGCTCATGCTTCCGCTCGTCGGCTACAGCTTCTTCGTCATTCTGACCTTGGGGATCGCCGGCTTTGGGCTCCTTGCTGGAGTCTTCAATCTGGCCATGATGGTTTACGCCGTTGGCTTCATACCCACGCTCGTCACAGCCATCACGTTCGAGTTCGCTCTGCGCCAGTTCAACGCCGCGATGGCTGTCGTAGGGGTTTGCGTGATGGGAATGACAGCCGCCTACCTGTGGTGGACTGTTCTGGCCATCGACGCTTTCGGCTGGAACTATGGCTCCTTCGCGCTACTTGCTGCGACAGCCATGGCCGTATCGCTGATGCCCTTCGTCGCACGCGCATGGGACGAGCGCGCTGCCGGACGGGCGCGCGTCACGATCCGGTAGGCGGCTCGTCCTTCACCACCTTGTCGCGGTCTTCCAGCGCCAGCCCGTGGCGCAGCAGCATCGGGATTTGCGTGAAGGTGAACAGGAAGCTCAGCGGCATGAACACCCACAGTTTGGCCCACAGCCAGTCCTCGAAGCTGAGCGCGGTGCGCAGCACCTCGTTGAGCCCGGCGAGGGCGAAGAAAAACAGCCCCCAGTTGCGCGACAGCTTGAGCCAGCCTTCGCGATCGAGTCCCTCGAACACCGCCTCGAGCAGCACCTGAAGCAGTGCCTTGCCGCGCAGCCAGCCGCCGATCAGCAGCACCCCGAACAACAGATAGATCGCCGTCGGCTTGAACTGGATGAAGCTTTCGTCGCGCAGCCAGATGGTGAGCGCGCCGAAGCCGACGATCAGCGCGGTCGAAAGCATCAGCATCGGCGAAATCCTGCCGAACTTCCATTTCGAGAACGCCAGCGCCACCACCGCGGCGATCATGAAGGCGATGGTGCCCTTGATCACCGCCGCGATCTGGCCGAGCGGCGCATCGCCTTCGGGCGTGGCGAGCTTGTAGACCGCCAGGAACACCAGCAGCGGGCCGTAGTCGACCGCGATGTTGAGCCAGCCGGTTTTCGGCTTCTTCTCCATGTCCGCTCGTCCTGAGCTTGTCGAAGGACGCTGGCGCGACGCTCGTGGTTCGACAGGCTCACCATGAGCGGGAGAGGTCGGGTCTTTTTCCATCACGCCACTCCCGCAATAACCCGCGCGACCAGATCGGGGTCGAAGGGGCGCAAATCGTCGATCTTCTCGCCCACGCCGATCGCGTGGATCGGCAGGCCGTATTGTTCGGCCGCCGCCACCAGCACGCCGCCGCGCGCGGTGCCGTCGAGCTTGGTCATCACCAGACCGGTGACGCCCGCCACCTCGCGGAACACATCGATCTGCGCCAGCGCGTTCTGGCCGTTGGTGGCGTCGAGCACCAGCACCACGTCGTGCGGCGCCTCGGGATTGAGGCGGCCGAGCACGCGGCGGATCTTGGCCAGCTCGTCCATCAGCTCGCGCTTGTTCTGCAAGCGCCCGGCGGTATCGACGACCAGCGCATCGATGCCCTGTTCGGTCGCCGCCCTGACCGCGTCGAACACGATGCTCGCGGGGTCGCCGCCCTCGGGCCCGCGCACGATCGGCACATTAATACGCTCGGCCCAGGTGGCGAGCTGGTCGATCGCGGCGGCGCGGAAGGTGTCGCCGGCGGCCAGCATCACGCCGTAATCGTCCTCCTGGAACAGATGCGCGAGCTTGGCGATGGTGGTGGTCTTGCCGCTGCCGTTGACGCCGATCACAAGGATGACCTGCGGGCGCGGGAAGGCGGCGATCTCGAGCGGCTTGGCCACCGGGCGCAGGATCGCGGCGATCTCCTCGGCGACCGCTTCCTTGAGCTCGCGCTCGCCGATCTCGAGCCCGAACCGCTTCTCCGCCAGCTTGGCGCAGATGCGCGCCGCGGCGGACGGGCCGAGGTCGGACACAATCAGCGCGTCCTCGACCTCGTCGAGCGTTGCATTGTCGAGGCGCGCGGTGCCGACCACGCCGGTGAGGTTGGTCGCGAGCCGCTCGGAGGTCTTGCGAAAGCCGCCGAACAGCCGCTGGGACCAGCTGGTTTCGTTCATATCAGCAGGTCGTCCTCGATGGCCGTTGGGGTGACGGTCGCGATCGTGCCCGGCGCGAGGCCGGGCGTGGCGACGCGGGCGTAGTTCTCCGCATAGCCCCTGCCATCCCTTTCCGCGAGCACTTGCAAGGGCTTGCCGACCAATGACGTCAGCCACTCGGCGCGCGTTGTGGCGACTTCGGCGCGGAGCTCTGCGGCGCGGCGCCGGATGGTTTCGCCATCGACCTGCGGCATCCGCGCCGCGGGGGTGTCGTGACGCGCCGAATAGGGGAAGATGTGACCGTGGACCACGCCGAGGTCGCGCACCAGCGAGAGGTTGGCGGCGTGATGCTCCTCGCTCTCGGTCGGAAAGCCCGCGATGAGGTCGGCGCCGATGGCGATATCCGGGCGCCGTGCGCGTAGGCCATCGACCAGCGCGGCGGCCTGGGCGCGGGTGTGCCGGCGCTTCATCCGCTTGAGGATGAGGTCGTGGCCATGCTGGAGCGAGAGATGGAGGTGCGGCATCACGCGCGGCTCGGCGCCGATCAGCTCGAGCAGCCACGGATCGATCTCCGCTCCGTCGAGCGACGACAGGCGCAGGCGAGCAAGGCGCGGGCAGCGGTCGAGAATGGCTTCAACCAGTGCTCCCAGCGCCGGGCGGCCAGGCAGATCGGCGCCCCAGGCGGTGACATCGACGCCGGTGAGCACGATCTCGGCCGCGCCGCGCGCCAGCTGCGCCTCGATCTCGCGCAGCACCGCCGCGACCGGCAGCGAGCGGCTCGGCCCGCGGCCCTGCGGGATGATGCAGAAGGTGCAGGCATGGTCGCAGCCGTTCTGGATCGCCACGAAAGCGCGGGTGCGGGTAACGCCGAACCCCCGCGACGGCGGGGGCCTCAGTCGGCTGGGCGTTTCGCCAAATCGCATGAGGTCCCCGCCTTCGCGGGGACTCAGATCATATGCCATCACATCCAGTTTGCGTGCGTTCGGCACGATGCCATCCACCTCGGGCATCGCAAGCAGCGCGTCGCGTTCGGTCGCGGCGGCGCAGCCGGTGACCAGCAGGCGGGCGTGCGGGTGGTCGCGCCGAGCGCGACGGATCGCGCGGCGGGTGTGGCGGACCGCTTCGGCCGTGACCGAGCAGCTGTTGATCACCACCCGGTCGGTCCGCCCCGCGAGCATCGCGCCGATCCGCTCGCTTTCGGCGATGTTGAGCCGGCAACCCAGGCCGATGACCTGAGCGCTCACGCGAAGGACTCCCACTCGAACTCGCCCCGAAAGCTCTCCACCGCGGGCCCCGTCATGGTGATGTGGTCGTCTTCGCCCCAGGCGATCCTGAGCTCGCCGCCGGGTAGCGCTAGCGTCACCTCCCGATCCACCAGCCCGCGCCGCATTGCCGCGACAGCGGCTGCACACGCGCCCGTTCCGCAGGCGCGTGTCAGCCCGGCGCCGCGCTCCCACACGCGCGCGCGAATGCGGCTGCGGCTCTCGACCGTGGCGATGTTGACGTTGACTCGCTGGGGAAACAGCGGATCGGTCTCGATCTCGGGCCCGAGCCGATCGAGGGCGACGGCGCCGACGTCCTCGACGAAAAACACGACATGCGGATTGCCGACATTGACCGCCGAGGGCGCCGTCAGATGGTCCCAGCCGACCGGCATCGCGAGCGTATCCATCGCATAGGCGAGCGGGATCGCCTGCCAGTCGAAGCGGGGCGCGCCCATGTCCACGCTGGCGCCGCCTGCGTGCGGGCTGAGCTCGACGATGCCGCCGCCGGTTTCGGCCCGCGCCGCACGGCCGATCAGCAGCGCCACGGCGCGAGAGGCGTTGCCGCAGGATTCCACCTCGCCGCCATCGGCGTTGAAGATGCGCATCCGCAGGTCGCAACCGGGGGTTCGCGGGGGTTCGAGAACGATCAGCTGGTCGCAGCCCACGCCTTCGCGCCGGTCGGCGATGCGCCGCGCCGCGCTCGCGGTGATCTCGGGTAGCGCCGCCTCACGCCCATCGAGCACGACGAAGTCGTTGCCGAGGCCGTGCATCTTGACGAAGGGAATCCGCATCGCCGCCGCGCCCTAGGGCGCGACGTAGCGGGCGTCCAGCTTAGCCGGCCTTCACGCTGGGCGGGGCGGCGGGTTCGCGCAGACGCTCGACATCGTCCACGGCCGGCGTCTCGGGCGCCAGCAGGTCGAGCGCCGCCAGCCGCTCGAGCACCTGCTCGGCCGGCTCCGGCCGCCCGTAGAGATAGCCCTGACCCTTGAGCTGGCCCATCTGGCGCAGCGTCTTGAGGATCGCGGCGTTCTCGATCCCCTCCGCGACCAGCGGCAGCTCGAGCCCGACGCCCATCGAGATGATCGCGCTCACGAGCTTGGTGTTGGTTTCGTCGTGCTTGAGATCGCGGATGAAGCTGCGGTCGATCTTGAGCCGGTCGAAGGGCAGCGTGCGCAGCTGCGACAGGCTGGAATAGCCCATGCCGAAATCGTCGAGGGTAATGATCACCCCCTGGTTGCGCAGGCCGGTCAGCGTGTTGCGGACCATGCCCGGATTCTCGTGCAGCGCGCTTTCGGTGATCTCGATCTCGAGCCGCGAGGCCGGGAAGGCATGCGCGACGAGCAGCTTGAGAGTCTTCTGGGCGAACCAGGGATCGCGCAGCTGAAGCGGCGAGACGTTGACCGCCAGCGTGAGCCGGGGATGCCAAGCCCTGGCGTCCTCGAACGCCTGCTCCATCAGCTGTTTGGAAAGCTCCTCGATCAGCCCCATTTCCTCGACGATCGGAATGAAGATGTCGGGGCTGACGAGACCGAGTTCGGGCGACCGCCAGCGCGCCAGCATCTCGAAACCGATGAGGTCGCCGGTCTCCAGGTCGATCTGCTGCTCGTAATAAGGGACGAACTCTTGCGCGCGGAGGCCGCGGCGAATGCCGGCTTCGAGCTCGCCGCGGAAGCGCTGCTCGTATTCCATCGCCGGTTCGAACCATTGCAGGCGGTTGCGGCCCTGCTTCTTGGCCTGGTACATCGCGATGTCGGCGCGGTTCATGAGAGCTTCGCCGCTGCCGTCCTGGCCTTCGGGCCATTCGGCGTCGCGGCTGCTGGTAACGCCAATCGAGGCGCTGATCTCCAACGAGGCGTCTTCGATCTCGATGGGTTTCGCCGCGCTCGCGACGAGGCGGTCGAGCATGGTCTCGATGCGGGCGTGGTCCTCGCGCGCATAGGTCAGCGCGAAGGCGAACTCGTCGCCGCCGAGACGCGCCAGAAGCGCGTTCTCGGGCAGGATTTCGCCGAAGCGTGCCGCGGTTTCGAGCAGCACAACGTCGCCCAGCTTATGCCCGTGATAATCGTTGATGTTCTTGAAGTGGTCGAGGTCGATGAGGCCGACCGCGATCTCGCGACCGGCGCCGCTGGCGTAACGGGCCAGGTCGTTCACCGCCGGCAGGAAGCTGCGGCGGTTGCGGGCGCCGGTCAGCGGGTCGGTGTCGGCCAGTCGCAGGGCCTCTTCCTCGGACCTGCGCCGATCGAGCAGCTCGCGCGACAGCGTCTTGTAGCGGCTCCAGCCGAACAGGATCACGGCGATGTTGAGGATCAGGGCATTGGCGAGGATGGCATCGGGCTTGCTGCCCAGGCCGCGCCAGAACCGCACGAGATCGGGCAGCACCGTGCCACCGGTCGCCAGGAACAGCAGGATCGCCGCCGCCGCGATCCCCAGAGTCACCACGTCGAACGGCTGGAAACTGTCCGGGAAGAACCGCGAGCGAAGGGCCCGGGGGAAGGTTTCAGGGTCTGCGGACAACGCCGTCCTCATGCTTGCTGTTGCCCCCTCCCTAAGGCATCGGGGTCTAAGAAGGGGTTAACCCAGGAGCTGCGGACGGTGGTCGGACAGCGTCCCGGCAGCGGCGAAGGCATGGCATGCGATACTGGCTGATGAAGTCCGAGCCCGACGTCTATGGCTGGGACGATCTGGTGCGCGATGGCGAGGGCGTGTGGGACGGGGTTCGCAACTATCGCGCCCGCAACAACCTCGCCGCGATGCAAGCGGGCGACCAGGCGTTCTTCTATCATTCCAACATCGGCAAGGAGATCGTCGGCATCGTGACGATCAGCCAGGGCGGACTGTCCGATCCGACCGATTCCACAGGAAAATGGGCGGCGGTGAAGGTGAAACCCGAGCGGAAACTGGCGCGCCCGGTCACGCTGGCGGCGATCAAGGCCGAACCGCGCCTCGCCCAGTCCGAAATCGTCCGCCAGTCGCGATTGTCGGTGTGCGAGCTGACCGAGGCCGAATGGAAGGTCCTGCTCGAGATGGCCGAAGGCTGAAGCCCGGAACCTGCGGCGACCGAGGCATCGTCAGCCTGGCGCGCGCAGGCCCGAGATGGTGGCGCCGCTGGCGGCGAGCTGCTCGACGTCGATCACGCAGTGGAGCAGACGCACTCCGCCGCGGCCCTTGGCTTCGGTCAAGGCGTCCTGGAACCCGGCGGTCGTCTCGACCCGCGCGGACCAAGCCCCATAGGCCGCGCCCAGCGCGGCGAAATCGGGATTGGCGAGCGAGGTCGCGCTGATACGGCCGGGAAACTCGCGCTCCTGATGCATGCGGATGGTGCCGTATGCACTGTTGTCGACCACGATCACCATCATGTCGCAGCCGTGCTGGACGGCGGTGGCGAGTTCCTGGCCGTTCATCAGGAAATCGCCGTCGCCCGCCAGCGCGACCACCGTCCGGTCGGGAAAGCGGCGCGCCGCGGCCACGGCCGCGGGAACGCCATATCCCATCGCGCCCGCCGTGGGGGCGAGCTGGCTCGGATAGCCGGCGTAGCGCCAATAGCGGTGCCACCAGCCCGAAAAATTGCCCGCGCCGTTGCACAGGATGCTGTCCGCCGGGATCGTGTCGCGCATGAAGGCGACGCATTGGCCGAGATCGAGCGCGTGTCCGTTGGGCGTGGGAGTCGCCCAACTGTCCCATTCGGCGTGCGCCTCGCCGCCCGCGTCGAAGGGGATGGCCTCGCCTTCGTCCCACAGCGCCGCGCTTTCGGCGAATTCGTCCATGCTGGCGCAGATCGCCAGCTCCGCCGGATAGACCCGGTTGAGTTCCTCGGGATCGGGGTGGATGTGAATGAGCGCGCGCGCCGGATCGGTCAGCGGGGGGATCGCGTAGCCGTCGGTCGTGGCCTCGCCCAGTCGCGCGCCGACGGCAATGATCAGATCCGCCGCCTTCACGCGCTCGACCAGCTTGGGATTGGGGCCGTAACCCAGATTGCCCGCATAGACACGGCTCGCCGGGCCGATTGCGTCCTGGCGGCGGAAGGCGGTGGCGACGGGCAGGCCGAGCCGTTCGGCGAAGAGCTGGAAATGCGCGCGCGCCTTGGCGTTCCAGCCCGCGCCGCCAATGATCGCGAGCGGCGCGGCGGCGTCGCCGATCATGGCGAACATGGCTTGCATCGCGTCGGGGCAGGGCGCCTGCGCCGGGCGGGTGACGAAGCGGCGGGGAGCGAGGCCGGCGGGCACGTCGTCGCTCAGCATGTCCTCGGGGAGCGCCAGGACCACGGGGCCGGGGCGGCCCGAGATCGCGGTGGCATAGGCGCGGGCGATGTATTCGGGAATGCGCGCGGCGCTGTCGATGCGCGCGGCCCATTTCGCGGTCGGCCCAAAAAACGTCGCGAAATCGAGTTCTTGAAAACCTTCCCGGTCACGCATTCCACGATCGACATCGCCCACGAACAGGATCATCGGCTGCGAATCCTGAAACGCGACATGGACCCCGATGCTGGCGTTGGTCGCGCCCGGTCCGCGCGTGACGAAACAGATGCCGGGACGCCCGGTCATGCTGCCGTCGGCACAGGCCATGAACGCCGCGCCGCCTTCCTGCCGGCAGGTCACGACATCGATCGCCGTCCGATCGTGCAGCGCGTCGAGCACCGGCAGGAAGCTTTCCCCCGGCACGGTGAAGATGCGGTCGCAGCCCTGTTCGATCAGGCAATCGACCAGCAGGCGCGCGGCGCCGGGCGTGGGGCGGGAAGGGCGGATGGCGTTCATGCCCGGGCGGGTAGCGGCGCCGCTTTCGCAACGCAATCGGGCCGGCCGAATCTTACCGAATCGCAAACGAACATGGTTAATGTTCCGTTACGAGGCACTCCGAAATCCGCGGGGGCCGATCGCTCGGCGAAGCGTTACGCCGTCGATCGGGCCGCATCCGCGCCGGCCCGTCGCAGGAGGAAGCCGAACCATGAGAAGAGCCCTGGTCCTGACCGACGAAAGCGCCCGGCACCCGTTCCGCGCGCAGTTGCCAAGCCATGTCCGCCGCATCCCCGCCGGCCCGCCGCGGACCATCGACTGGCGTCTGACCGCCAGCGACGTGCGCGGCTTCGCCACCGTCTATTTCGCCAGCTTCGCCGCGGTGCTCGCCTTTATTTTCTAATCGTCATGCTCGTCGAGCAGATCGGCCGGCACCGGCTGATCCTCGACCGCGTGCAGCCGTTTGGCAAGCCAGGCCGAGAACAGGCACATCGCCGCGGTCAGCAGGAGGTGCTCGGCAATCGGCACCCCCGCCGCCGTCAGCCCCACCGCGAGCAGCGAGCCCAGCACCATCGCCCCCGAATTGACGATATTGTTCGCCGCGATGGTCCGCGCGGCCTGGTCGGGCGCGACCTTGGTGGTGAGGAAAGCGTAGAGCGGGACCACGAACATGCCGCCCGCGATCGCGATCCCGAGCAGCATCAGCATCAGCAACGGCGCGCCCGGATGGGCGATGAAGGAGGGCACGTCGAGCAGTTCGGCGCCCGCACCGGGGTTCCAAACGCGCGCGATCAGGTAGAATCCGATCACGAACAGGCCCATGACGATCACCGACGCCGGGGCGTGACGCGCCGAGACTTCTCCCTTGAGCAGCCGGTTGATCGCCACCGAACCGATCGCCACCCCGATCGAGAAGATCACCAGGAACAGGCTGGCCACTTCCTTGCTGGCCATCAGCGTGTTCTTCGCCAGCGGCGGGAACTGGATGAACAGCACCGCGCCGATGGTCCAGAAGAAGCTGATCGCCAGAATCGCGTAATAGACCTGCGCATTGCCCATGGTGGCGCGGATCAGCCGCGCCGAGCTGGTGAACGGGTTCCAGTCGATCGGATCGACATGACCCTGCGGCGGGGCGGGGGGGACGAACTGCGCGCTGGCGTAACCGACCAGCGCGGTGACCACGATGCCCGCGGCGGCCACCTCGACCGGGATCCAGCCGGCGAGGATCGTGCCGAACAGGATCGCGACATAGGTTCCCGCCTCCACCAGACCGGTGCCCGAGAGCACTTCCTCGCGCGGGAGGTGCTGCGGCAGGATCGCGTATTTGATCGGCCCGAAGAAGGTCGAATGGACGCCCATCGCCAACAGCGCGGCGAGCAGCAGCGGGATGGCGAGACCGGCCAGTGCCGGGCCGGGGGGGCCGGCCAAACAGCGCCCGGCGGCATTCGCGCATTCGATGTCCTGCCAGGCGATCAGCAGGCCCGCCGCGCCGACCAGCATGATGAAAATCTCCGCCAGCTTGACCAGGCGGACGATCCGCGCCTTGTCGCGCATGTCGGCGAGCTGGCCGGCCATCGCCGAGAGCAGGAAGAACGGCGCGATGAACACGCCCGAGGCGATCGCGCTGAACCGCGCCTCCTGCGCCTCGTCGTTGTAGACGCTGTAGACCACGAACAGCACCATCGCGGTCTTGTAGAGATTGTCGTTGAAGGCGTTGAGGAGCTGGGTGGCGAATAGCGGCAGAAACCGCCGCCGGTGCAGGAGCCTGGTCGAGGTGGTCATGCGAATGAATGCTCGTGTCGCCCTGCGGTGGACCGTCCTAGCATCGTGACCGGGGCGGGCAAGCGCGAGGCTTTTCACCGTCCCCATGAGGGATTAGGCGAGACACCATGCCGAGCCTTCCCAACCTCCTCACCCTGTCGCGCATCCTCGCGGTGCCGTTCCTGGGCTTCCTGCTGTGGTGGCCGGAATGGAACCTCGGCTACGGCGTCGCCTTCGTGCTCTACTGCCTGATCGGCTTCACCGATTATCTCGACGGCTATCTGGCGCGCGCGCAGGGCACGGTAAGCAAGCTCGGCCAGTTTCTCGATCCGATCGCGGACAAGATCATGGTCGCCGCGGTGATCCTGATCCTGACCGCGCAGGGCTATCTGCGCGGGCCCTATGTGGGCGACGCGCATGTCATCGCCGGCCTGGTGATCCTGATCCGCGAGATCGCGGTCTCGGGCCTGCGCGAATTCCTCGGCGGGCTTCAGGTTTCGATGCCGGTGTCCAAGCTCGCCAAATGGAAGACCGCTTTCCAGCTCACCAGCCTCGGCGCCCTCATCCTGGGCGGCGCGGTCAATGGCCCGCCGTGCACCTCGACGCTGGAATATTGCGGCACGCTGGCGAGCAACTGGATCCACCTCGTCGGCCTCACCAGCCTGTGGGCCGCGGCGGTCCTGACCTGCGTGACCGGGTGGGATTACATCCGCGTGGGGTTGAAGCACATGGATTGAGCTACATCATTGCGCCCTTCTGTAGTGTTGTGGAGATGATACAGGTCTGGTAGGTCTATCCAATGAATATTCAACGCGGCAAGATCGTCAGTGGCGGTCGCATCCAGCTTCCCGCCGATGTTCGGCGCCAACTGGCGCTGTCTGACGGTGACACGGTCCTGATCGAAGTTGTCGACGGCGAGGTTCACCTGCGTCCGGTGTCCGCCGCGATACGACGCATTCAAGAAAGAATGCGGCCCTTTATCGTCGAGGGGCGCAGCGTGGTCGATGAGTTGATCGCCGATCGCCGACGCGAGGCGGCGGCCGAGGATGAGTGACGGGCGATATTTGCTCGATGCTTCGGCCCTGCTCGCCTTTCTCTTCCAGGAGCGGGGTGGTTCGGAGGTAGCGCAGATTCTCGACCATGCCGCGATCAGCGCGGTCAATCTGGCCGAAGTCGTGGCCAAGCAGCTCGATTGTGCAGTCACCCCTGAAGCGATCAGGCACAATCTCGGCGACATCAATCTGCCGGTCGTGCCCTTCGACGAGACGATTGCCCTCGAAACTGGACATCTGCGCCGCGCGACGCGCGCCTTGGGCTTGTCACTCGCGGATCGGGCCTGCCTCGCCACCGCGCGGGCCACAGGAATGACGGTCGTCACGGCAGATCGTGCGTGGGGCGGCTTGGACCTGGGTGTCGCCATCGAGGTCATCCGCTAGCGCCCGGCTCACCCCGCCCGCAGCTCCTCCGCCAGCAGCTCGAATTCCTCGCGCCGGGGAGAGTTCTTGCGCCAGATCAGCGCGATTTCGCGCTTGGCCTGCCTGGCCTTGAGCGGGCGGGCGACCACGTCGGTGCCGGTGAGGATGCCCGCCTCGAGCGCCATCTCGGGCAGCATGGTGAGGCCCAGGCCGCCATCGACCATCTGCACCAGCGTGTGCAGGCTGGTGCCGATCATCGTCGCCGAGCCGCGCAGTTCGGGCCGGTTGCAGGCGGCGAGTGCGTGATCGCGCAGGCAGTGCCCGTCCTCGAGCAGCAGCAGCCGGCCCTGCTCGATCATGCTTGCTGGCACCTCGTCGGGCGGATCGCGCGGGTCGTTCTTGGGGAAGGCCACGAACAGCCGGTCGTTGGCGATATGCGCGCTTTCGACCTCGCCGGTAGCGAAGGGCAGCGCCAGCAGCACGCAATCCGCGCGCCCGTGGTGCAGCGATTCGACCGCGTCGTGGCTGGTCTCCTCGCGCAGATAGAGCGTCAGCTCGGGGCGCTCGCGCCGCAGACGGGGAAGGATGCGCGGGAGCAGGAAGGGCGCGATCGTCGGGATCACGCTCATGCTGAGCTGCCCCGCGAGCGGCTTGCCCGAAGCCTGGACAAGGTCGGTCATCTCCTCCGCCTCGCGCAAAACCCGGTGCGCCTTGGCGACCACCTGATTGCCGAGCTGGGTGAAGCGCACCACCCGCCGGCTGCGCTCGACCAGCGTCACCCCGAGCAGCGATTCGAGTTCGCGAATGCCGGCGCTCAGCGTCGATTGCGACACGAAGCTCGCCTCCGCCGCGCGCCCGAAATGGCCATGCTCGTGCAGCGCGACGAGATATTGCAGCTGCTTGAGCGTGGGAAGGAAGGTGGTCATCGCGCGCAACGGTAGAGGTTTTTGGGCGCTCGCAAAGGCGCAAAGGCGCTAAAGAAAGTTCGAGACGCTCCCAGAGGCACAGAGGCACAGAGGAGTTTCCGAAGCGGCGTAGCCGCAGTAAATGTTGAGGCTTTTGAAGTGGGTTAGACGGCCGGCGGCGCGAGGGCACCACTCAGTGCCTCTGTCCCTCGGTGAGCGCAAAAAAATCTTCGCGCCTTAGCGCCTTTGCGAGCGTCCAACTATTCCGCCGCCTCGGCCGTAACCTCGCCCTCGGGTACTTCGGGCAGCGCAGCCTCGATCCGCGTCATCGCCAGCCGGCCGTGCTTGACCGCGAAGGCCATCTTGCCTTCGACCAGCGCCAGCGCATCCTTGCCGAACACGTCGTAGCGCCAGCCCTGGAGCACCGGCAGGTCGCGCACCCCGGCGGCGAGGGCTTCCATCTCGTCGGCGCGCGTGAGCAGCCGCGCGGCGACATCGATCTCGCGGGCGCGGATCTTGAGCAGCAGCTTGAGCAGGTCGGCGACCAGCGCGCCTTCCTTGCCGAGCGGCGCGCCCGGCGTGCCACGCTCGGGCAACTCGTCCTTGTGGAGCGGCTCCGCCTTCTCGATCACCTTCATCAGCCGCTTGCCGATGTCGTTGTCCTTCCAGGCGTTGGAGAGCCCGCGCACCTTGGCGAGGTCGGCCTGGCTCCTGGGTGGGTGGCTGGCGATATCGGCGAGCGTTTCGTCGCGGATGATGCGGCCGCGCGGGATGTTCTTGTGTTGCGCCTCGCCCTCGCGCCAGGCGGCGAGCGCCTTCAATCGGCCGAGCACCGTGAGGTTGCGCCCGGTCGAGCGGATGCGCTTCCACGCCTGCCCGCTGTCGTTGGCGTAGTTGGCGGGGTCCGCCAGCTTGTCCATCTCGGCATCGAGCCAGGCGCCGCGCCCGGTCTTGATCAGCTTCTTGAGCAGCCGCGGGAAGATCTTGGCCAGATGCGTCACGTCGCCGATCGCATATTCGATCTGCCGGTCGGTCAGCGGGCGGCGGCTCCAGTCGGTGAAGCGCGCGCCCTTGTCGACCGTGAAGCCGAGCCAGCTTTCGACCAGATTGGCATAGCCGATCTGTTCGGATTGGCTGACCGCCATCATCGCGATCTGGGTGTCGAAGATGGGATGCGGGGTCCGCTGCGTGAGGTTGTAGACGATCTCGACGTCCTGACCGCCGGCATGGAAGACCTTGAGCACCTCCTCGTTGTCCACCAGCAGGTCGAGCAGGGGTTTCAAATCGATGCCCTCGGCCAGCGGGTCGATCGCGGCGGCCTCGTTCTCGTCGGCGATCTGGACCAGGCAGAGCTCGGGCCAATAGGTGTTCTCGCGCATGAATTCGGTGTCGACGCAGACGAATTCGGACTTGGCGAGCCGGGCGCAGAGATCGGTGAGCGCCGCGGTGGTGGTGATCAGCGGATGGATTTGCATTAGATTTCAGTTCTTCTCGTTGCCTGAGCGGAGTGCCGCTCCCGGCCGCCAGCTTGACAAAGCCGCGGCCATACCCTGTTAGCGCGCCCGAAATCCGCTAAGCGGAATCGCGCGGCGCGCCCTAGCGCCTTAGACCCGAAATCGGAAAGAGTTTAGATGCACGCCTATCGTACCCACACCTGCGCGCAATTGACCGCGAGCGACGCCGGCCGCGAGGTCCGCCTGTCGGGCTGGGTGCACAACAAGCGCGACCATGGCGGGGTGCTGTTCGTCGATCTGCGCGATCACTACGGCATCACCCAGGTGGTGGCGGACAGCGACAGCCCGGCGCTGGGCGTGCTCGAGAAGCTCAAGCTGGAATCGGTCGTCACCATCGACGGCACCGTCAAGGCGCGCGCCGAGGCGGCGGTGAACCCGAACCTGCCGACCGGCGCGATCGAGGTGTTCGCCCGCGAAGCGATCGTTCAGAGCGTGGCCAGCGATTTGCCGCTGATCGTCAACTCGGCCGAGGATTATCCCGAGGAAACCCGCCTCAAGTACCGCTTCGTCGACCTGCGCCGCGAGCGCCTGCACAGGAACATCGTCCTGCGCAGCCAGGTCATCTCCTCGATCCGCCGCCGCATGATCGAAATCGGCTTCACCGAGTTCCAGACCCCGATCCTCGGCGCCTCCAGCCCGGAGGGCGCGCGCGACTATCTGGTGCCGAGCCGCCTCCACCCGGGCCGTTTCTACGCGCTTCCGCAGGCGCCGCAGATGTTCAAGCAGCTGCTGATGGTCGCCGGCTTCGACCGCTACTTCCAGATCGCCCCCTGCTTCCGCGACGAGGACCTGCGCGCCGACCGCAGCCCCGAGTTCTACCAGCTCGATTTCGAGATGAGCTTCGTCACGCAGGAGGACGTGTTCCAGGCGATCGAACCGGTGCTCGCAGGGGTGTTCGAGGAGTTCGCCAACGGCAAGAGCGTGACGCCGGCGGGCAGCTTCCCGCGCATTCCCTATGCCGAGGCGATGCTCAAGTACGGCAGCGACAAGCCCGATTTGCGCAACCCGCTGCTGATTTCCGATGTGACCCCGCACTTCGCGGCGAGCGGCTTCGGGCTGTTTGAGAAGATCGTCGGAAGCGGCGGAAAAGTCAGGGTTGTCCCGGCTCCCGCTACCCACGAGAAGAGCCGCAAGTTCTTCGACGATATGAACGATTGGGCGCGGCGCGAGGGCTTCGCGGGCCTCGGCTATGTGACTCGCAGGGGCGGCGAATTCGGCGGCCCGATCGCCAAGAACCACGGCGAGGCGGGCATGGCCGCGCTCTACGCAGAGTTGGGGCTGGGCGAGAACGACGGGCTGTTCTTCGCCGCGGGCAAGGAGAAGGACGCGACCAAACTCGCCGGCGCGGCCCGCACCCGCGTGGCCGAGGAGCTGGGGCTGATCGAGGAGGGCTGCTTCGAGTTCTGCTGGATCGTCGATTTCCCGATGTTCGAATGGGACGAGGACGCCAAGAAGGTCGACTTCAGCCACAACCCGTTCTCGATGCCGCAGGGCGAGCTCGAGGCGCTCGAGACGCAGGATCCACTGGAGATCAAGGCCTGGCAGTACGACATCGTCTGCAACGGCTACGAGCTGTCATCGGGCGCGATCCGCAACCACAAGCCCGAGATCATGTACAAGGCGTTCGAGATCGCCGGCTATTCGCAGGCCGATGTCGACGCCAATTTCTCGGGCATGATCGAGGCGTTCAAGCTCGGCGCTCCGCCGCACGGCGGCTCGGCCCCCGGCATCGACCGCATCGTCATGCTGCTGGCCGACGAGCCCAACATCCGCGAGGTCATCGCCTTCCCGCTCAATCAGCGCGCGCAGGACCTGATGATGGGCGCGCCGAGCCAAGTGAGCGCCAGGCAGCTGCGCGACGTGCACGTGCGGCTAGTGGAGCCGCCCAAGGGCAGCCCCGCCGAGCAGGCGCGCACCGACGCCATCGGCGCCTAGCTAGCCTGAGTCCCCGCGAAGGCGGGGATCTCGTTCGGCCTGGTGCCTGGCTGCCTGAGATCCCCGCCTTCGCGGGGATGCAGAGAAGCGTCAGTTCGCCTGCGGGGCGGCGGCGGAGGCGTTCTCCGGCAGCCCGCCGAGCTGTCTGACCAGCTTGGTGTAGGCGTCCAGATAGGCGAGCACGATCACCTGGCCGATTTCGGTATTCTGATAGCCCGCGCCACCGGCCGCGGCGAAGCCGCCCCACCAGCCGCCGCCGCCGGCGCCGCCGCCGAAGCTCAGGTCGCTCTTGCGAGCGTGGCCTTCGACCAGCGCTTCCTCGACCGTCGTCCGTGCGTTCACCACCGCCAGGGTGACATTGGCTTCCTTCTTGCGAATGTTGAGCCCCCCGGCGAGCCCGCCCAGCACGTGCCCGCCCAGCAACCCGCCCAGCGCCGCGCCCACTCCGCCGCCGCCGCTGTTGGAGTTCGTGGTCACGATATCGGGCTGAAGGAAGTAATCGGCCGCCTTGACCTGGCCCTTGCCGAGATTCGAGCCCTGCTGGAGCTCGCCCTGCTCGGCCATCGCCCGCTCCATCGCGCGGTTCTGCATCGAGCGCCCGCGATTCACCAGCGTGAAGCATCCCGACTGCTGCACGAACACGCGCATGATCGCTTCGGGGCTGCCCAGGCTGAGCTCGCGCCACCACTGGTTGTCGGGCTCGACGATGGCGACGGTGCCGAGGTTGCGTGTGCAACGCGGTATCTGCGCGGCGCCCCTTTCCTGCGCCTTGCGCGCCGAGGACTTGTCCTGCGCGTGGACAGCGGGCGCGGGCAACAGTCCCAGCGCGGCGATGGCCGCAAGGCCGGTCAGCATCTTCATGGCGAAATCCCCTCGATCGTGTCCAGAACCGGGCGGCTGCGCTGTGTGCGCTATCCGCTCCGCCGATGCGACCTACCGGGCGCGCTTCTTCTATCAAATGTGCAGGGGCGGTTCACGCCTTTTCTGTGCCGCGTCCCCGCCGCGCGCATGGTTTCCGCCGGGAGATCACCCCGGCGCGGGGGTGCGCGCGCGGTCGCGACGACAGCAAAATCCCGCATGGCAGGACACTTGCCAGCGCTGGCCCCGTTCATTAGGGCGAAAGCCAATCCAACCCCCAAGTGGAAGAGGGAACATTTATGTCCGATACTGCCGAGCGCGTGCAGAAGATCGTCGTCGAGCATCTCGGCGTCGAGGCCGACAAGGTCACGCAGGATGCGAGCTTCATCGACGATCTGGGCGCCGACAGTCTCGACATCGTCGAGCTCGTGATGGCTTTCGAGGAAGAGTTCGGCGTCGAGATTCCCGACGACGATGCCGCGGAGAAGATCGCCACCGTGGGCGATGCGACCCGCTACATCGACGAGCATCGGGGATAATTCGAAATCTCCCGTTCGCCCTGAGCTTGTCGAAGGGCGGGAGCACCACGCGAGTGGGCTTCGACAGGCTCAGCCCGACCGGGGTTGGGCCTGTTGTCGTTTTCAGCCTGCCACCATATCTGGCCGGCAATCGAGAGTTTGGAGAATAGCATGCGCCGTGTCGTCGTAACCGGACTGGGCCTCGTCACCCCGCTGGGGGGCGATGTCGAGACGAGCTGGAAGAACCTCATCGCCGGGCGCAGCGGCGCGGCGCAGATCACCCATTTCGACGCCTCGAACCAGAAATGCACCATCGCCTGCGAGGTGAAGGCCAGGGACCACGAGTTCGGCTTCGATCCGGACAAGCGCGTCGATCCCAAGATCCAGCGCCAGGTCGATCCCTTCATCGTCTACGGCATCGACGCCGCCGGTCAGGCGCTCGAAGATGCGGGCCTCGAGAACATGGACAAGGCCACCAAGGAGCGCGCCGGCGTTTCGATCGGCGCCGGGATCGGCGGGCTTCCCGGTATCGAGCTCGAATCGGTCAATCTCCACCAGCGCGGCCCGGGCCGGGTCAGCCCGCATTTCGTGCACGGCCGGCTGATCAACCTCGTCGGCGGGCAGGTCTCGATCAAATACGGGCTGATGGGACCCAATCACGCGGTCGTCACCGCTTGCTCGACCGGCGCGCATTCGATCGGCGACGCGGCGCGGATGATCAAGGACGACGATGCCGACATCATGCTCGCCGGCGGGGCGGAATCGACCATCAATCCGCTGGGCGTCGCCGGCTTCGCGCAGGCGCGCGCGCTCAACACCGGCATGAACGACCAGCCCGAAAAGGCCAGCCGACCCTACGACAAGGGCCGCGACGGCTTCGTCATGGGCGAGGGCGCGGGCGTGGTGGTGCTCGAGGAATACGAGCACGCCAAGGCGCGCGGCGCCAGGATCTATGCCGAGGTGGTCGGCTATGGCCTGTCGGGCGACGCCTATCACGTCACCGCGCCGCATCCCGAGGGCCGCGGGGCGGAGCTGGCGATGCGGATGGCGCTCAAGAAGGCGGGCATGGCGCCCTGCGACATCGATTACGTCAACGCGCACGGCACCAGCACCATGGCCGACACCATCGAGCTGGCCGCGGTCAAGCGCGTGCTCGGCGAGGATCTGTGCGGCGCCAGCATGTCGAGCACCAAATCGGCGATCGGGCATCTGCTCGGCGGCGCGGGCGCGGTCGAGGCGATCTTCTGCATCCTTGCCATCCGCGACCAGATCGTGCCGCCGACGCTGAACCTCGACGATCCGGACGAAGGGACCGAAGGCGTCGATCTGGTCCCGCACACCGCCAAGAAGCGCGAGGTCAAGGCCGCGCTCAGCAACAGCTTCGGCTTCGGTGGCACCAATGCCAGCGTGATCTTCAAAGCGGTCGAGGCCTAACCCATGCGCCCGCGAGGTGGCTGGAAGCGAGCGTTGCTACTGCTCGCCATCATACTCCTGGCGAGTGTTGGCGGATACCTCTTCGGTGGGTGGTACAAAAGCGGGGACCTGAGCCGCGATTTCGAGTTCACTGTTCCGCAAGGCGCCACTTTGACGTCGGCTGCCGATGCGCTCCAGAAGGCCAGCGCCATTCCGTCGGCATCCGCCTTCCTGCTGCGCGCCAAAGTCCTCGGTTCGGCCGACGGCATCCAGGCGGGCGAGTTCCTGCTGCCCGCCGGGTCCAGCGAGGCGAAGATCCTCGACATCCTCCAGCACGGCCGCCCGCTGCGCCGCCTGGTGACGATCCCGGAAGGCATGCCGTCGATTCTGGTGTGGGAAAAGTTGATGGCCGAGCGTCTGCTGACCGGCGCGATCGCCGTGCCAGCGGAGGGCAGCGTGCTTCCCGACAGCTACGAGTTCCGCCGCGGGGAGCCGCGCGCGGCAGTGCTCGCACGGATGCAGAAGGCGATGCGCGACTATCTCGCCGAGGCATGGGCGAAGCGCAAACCCGCGACCGTGGTCAAGACCCCGGCCGAGGCGGTGATTCTGGCCTCGGTAGTGGAGAAGGAGACCGCCCGGGCCGATGAACGACGGATGGTTGCGGGCGCCCTGTCGAACCGGATGCGGATCGGCATGATGCTCGGCGCGGATGCGACCGCCATCTACCCGATCACCAGCGGCAAGCCGCTGGGAAGGCTCATCCGCCGTTCCGAGCTGCGCAACCCCAATCCCTACAACACCCGCGCCATGGCCGGGCTGCCGGTCGGCCCGATCACCAATCCGGGCCGCGAGGCGATCGCGGCGGTGCTCGATCCGGCGCCGACCGATGCGCTCTATTACGTCGCGGACGGCACGGGCGGTCATGCCTTCGCCAAGACGTTGCAGGAGCACAACGCCAACGCGGCCAAGTGGCGGGCGCTGCGCCGCGCGCGCGGGGAGATGTAAACCCCGTATAATGCCCGGCGTCCCCGTCCGGGCTCACGCTTGGCCCGAGCTTCCCCAGGCTCCGTTGACAGGGCCGCACGCCCCTGGCTTAAACATCCGGATCCGCGAATCAGGCGGGTTTCCCGCAAGTTAGTCGGGGTAAGGGGGGAAACAGATGACCACTAAGGGAATGCTCTGCGGCGCCGTCATGATGCTGGCGACCGCTTCATCGTCGGCGGCCCTGGCGGACGACGACGCCTACACCTATACGATCAGCGTGACCAACCGGACGGGCGAGGTTCTGTCGGTGGTCTGCAACGATTCGACGCCCCGCCCGCTCGCGGTGGGCCAGACGTGGACCTTCAGCTTCACCGGCGCCGATGGCGCGAGCGTCGAGTGCTCCGGATATGATCATCATGGCGACGTTATTGGATACGCGAGCGCCACCCTCGATCATCACCACTTGAGCCATTCGATGAACCTCGTTCGCCGGATCTGACCAGTGGGCTACGCAGCATTCAGGCCTTGCTAAGGCGCGGGGGCGGATAGTCGCGGCAACCATACGAGCAAAGGATGGTCCGATGAATCGCAAGAATTGCTTCAAAGCGCTGGCGGTACTGACAGCCGGCCTCGCCATGGGCTTGGCCACCGCTCCCGCTTCCGCCCGGCCTCATGGCAATGGTCACAGCTCCGTGAGAGTGGTGATCGCCACGCACGGCGGCTACGGCGGCTACGGCGGCTACGGCGGCTACGGCGGCTACGGCGGCTACGGCGGCTACGGCGGCTACGGC
>JAIETR010000006.1 GCA_019745075.1 Qipengyuania sp. | reverse complement strand
GGCGGCCACGCGGTGAACGCGCTGCCGCAGCGGGTCGAGGCCAACGTCAATTGCCGGATTTTCCCCGGCCACACACCGGCCGAGATCAAGGACCGGCTTACCGAGGTCATCGGTAACGAGGCGATCGCGATCCGCTATGGCCGCGACGACAAGCCGCTTGCGAAGCCCCCCGCGCTCGATCCGCGGCTGATCGGCCCGATGGAGAAGCTGGCGGCGAAGTATTTTCCCGGCGTCCCCGTGATCCCCGCCATGTCCACCGGCGCGACCGATGCTGTCTATACCAGCGGGGCGGGCATCCCGACCTATGGCGTCCCCAGCGCGTGGAGCGACCCGGACGGCAACGGCACGCACGGCCTCAACGAACGCCTCGAGATCAAGGGCGTCTACACCGGGCGCGATTATCTGTTCGATCTGGTGAAGACGCTGGCGAACACGAAATAGGATCCGCAGTCGCGAAGCATCCTTCGACAGGCTCAGGATGAGCGGGTGTTGGTACCCTTTTTCGCAACGTCGCTCATGCTGAGCTTATCGAAGCATCGGGCACCACGTCAGCGTTTTCGCTATGGGGGAGTTGGGCACGGGACCAAACGTCGCTAGGGCCGCGCCATGCTCTCCGTGCTCGACATCTTCCGCATCGGCATCGGGCCGTCCTCCTCGCACACCGTGGGGCCGATGCGGATCGCGCGACGCTTCGTGCGCGCGCTGGCCAAGCGCGGGCTGGTCGAGCGGACGGGGCGAATCACGGTGGAGCTGCAAGGCTCGCTGGCGCTGACGGGGATCGGCCACGGCACGGTGGGCGCGACGATCCTCGGCCTCGCCGGCTTCGCGCCCGACACCGCCGATCCCGACGAGGCGGCGGCGGCGCTGGCGAACATCCGGGCGAGCGGGCGGCTGGTGCTGGCGGGGCACGACATCGCTTTCGACCCGGCGCGCGATATCGATCTGGCCGGGCACATCATCCCCGCGCTGCATCCCAATGGCATGGTCCTGCGCGCCTTCGATGCCGGCGGCGGGCTGCTGCTCGAGCGGACCTATTACTCGACCGGCGGCGGGTTTGTCGCCAGCGAGGCGCAACTGCTGCGCCCGAGCGAGAACGACCGGATTCGCGGCGGGTGCGATGTCCCCCACGATTTCGGCTCGGCGGAAGAGCTGTTGACGATGTGCGGCGAGGCCGGTCTCGGCATCGCGGAGCTGGTGCTCGCCAACGAGGACGCGATGCGACCGCGCGAAGAGACCGATGCCGGGCTCGACCGCATCGCCGAAGCGATGGACGCCTGCATCGAGCGCGGACTTTATCGGGAGGGCATCCTGCCAGGGGGCTTGCAGGTCCATCGCCGCGCGCCCGGGCTGTGGCGCGGCCTCCAGGCCAATCCGCAATCGAACGAGCGCGAGCAGCTGTTCGACTGGCTGAACTGCTATGCCATGGCGGTGAACGAGGAAAACGCCGCGGGGGGCCGCGTGGTGACCGCCCCCACCAATGGCGCGGCGGGGATCGTCCCGGCGGTGATGCGCTTCTACTGCGAGGAATCGGGAGCAAGCTGCACCGACCGGCGGCGCCGCCTCCTGCTCACCGCGGGCGCGATCGGCCTGCTCTACAAGCAGCGCGCCAGCATCTCGGGCGCGGAGATGGGCTGCCAGGGCGAGGTCGGAGTCGCCTGCTCGATGGCGGCCGGGGGGCTCGCCGCGGTCTGGGGGGCATCGCCCGCGCAGGTCGCCTGCGCGGCGGAGATCGGCATGGAGCACAACCTCGGCCTCACCTGCGACCCCGTCGGCGGGCTGGTCCAGGTGCCCTGTATCGAGCGCAACGCGATCGGCGCGGTCAAGGCGGTCAACGCCGCCCGCCTCGCGCTCCACCGCAGCGAAGCCAACACCTGCGTCACGCTGGACCAGGTGATCGAGACCATGCGCCAGACCGGGCTCGACATGTCGAGCAAATACAAGGAGACGAGCCAGGGCGGGCTGGCGGTGAACGTGATCGAATGCTAGCAACGGCGCCAGGAACTTCGCCCCCACAGCCGCCGTTGGGATTTCGCGACGAGCGAAAGGGGCGTGCTTACTTGTCCAGGTCCTTTCCCGACGGCATCGACCAGCAAAGCGTGGCGGGCCACAGCGCGCTGGCGCTCAGGTTTCCGTGGTATCCGCTGGTCATCCTCGGGCTCATCCTGGCGGTCGCCCTTACCGGTGTCCTCGGCGGCGGCGACAACCGGGTCAGCCGCGCCCGGGGCCAGGCCGGAACCCTCACGGTCGAAACGCCCGAGCGGTTGCGTAATGGCGTGTTCTTCGAAATGCGCTTCACCGGCGAAGCGCATCGGGCGCTCGCCAGGCCGACGCTCGCCATCGAGGCCAGCTATTGGCGGGAGCTGTCCATCAACACGATGGTCCCCGCTCCCGCGGGGCAAAGCTACGAAGACGGCTTCTTCCTCTTCCAATATGATCCTCTGGAGGCCGGCAAGCGGATCAGTCTGAAGGTCGATGGCCAGGTCAATCCGGCCATGTTCGGCGGCACACGCGGCGCCATCGAGTGGCGCGATGGCGACGATGTGCTGGCCGCGACGCCGGTGCGGCTGATCGTGCTCCCCTGATGGATATCGTCATTCGCGCCACGGCGATGTTCGCCGTCGTGTTTCTGCTCATCCGCATGATGGGCAAGCGCGAACTGGCCGAGATGACGCCGTTCGAATTCGTGATGCTGGTGGTGATCGGCGATCTCATCCAGCAGGGCATCACCCATAACGACTTCAGCCTGACCGGGGCCAGCCTGGCGGTGGCGACCTTCTTCTTCTGGGGTCTGATGCTCAACTGGTTCAGCAACAAGTCGCGCCGCGCGGAGACATTGCTCGATTCCCAACCCGCCGTGGTCGTTCGCCAAGGCGAACTGATCCGCGACAACCTGACCCGCAATCGCATGACGGTGAGCGAGCTCGAAAGCGAAATGCGGCTCGCCGGCGTGGCCCATCTCGCCGACGTCGCCTGGGGCATTATCGAGACCAACGGCAAGATCAGCTTCATCCGCAAGGACGGCGACCGGGAAGGCAATCCGGGGCCCGGCGAGGGCGCCGGGGCGGGAAAATAGCAGCCCGCGGCCCGATGCCGGAAATGGGCCTGGTCCCGGGAAGGCGGGCGAAATTCGCCAGCTTTCGAGACGCGGCGCCGGGGGTTGGGGGAGGTCGGCGGCCGCGTCTCTACTCGCTGCCGGCCAGGCCCGCGTCACCGGCGATCGAGGGGGGACAGGATCGCGCCGGTGACCTCTTGGCGGGTCAGGCCCGAGCCGGTCCGCATGGAACCCGCCCGCATCGGGAAATGGCTTCGCCCGATCGTTGGCGCGCCCCTACTCTTGTGCAGCGATGCACAAAAGTGCGAAAATGAGGACTTCTGTTGCACTCGACGCAACAGAACGATCGCGCGCCCGCGCGCTCTGGACAGCGCCGCGCCCGACCTCCTAACGCGGAGCGCATGGACGCCGAGCATCTCCCCGATTCCATCCTGATCGTCGATTTCGGCAGCCAGGTGACCCAGCTGATCGCCCGCCGGGTGCGCGAGGCCGGAGTCTATTCGGAGATCGCGCCCTTCACCCAGGCCGAGGAAGCGTTCGCCCGAATGCGACCCAAGGGCATCGTCCTCTCGGGCTCCCCCGCCGGCGTGCCCGAGGAAGGCAGCCCCCGCGCGCCGCGGGTGCTGTTCGACAGCGGCCTCCCGATCCTCGGCATCTGCTACGGCCAGCAGGTGATGAGCCATCAGCTCGGCGGCAGGGTCGAGGCGGGCAACCAGGGCGAGTGGGATGGCGAGTTCGGCCGCGCCTTCCTGACCGTGACCAGGGATTGCGCGCTGTTCGACGGGCTGTGGCAGGTCGGCGAGCGGCATCAGGTGTGGATGAGCCACGGCGACAAGGTCACCCGCTTCGCCCCCGGCTTCGAGATCGTCGCCACCAGCGACGGGGCGCCCTTCGCGGTCATCGCCGACGAGGCGCGCAAATATTACGGCACCCAGTTCCATCCCGAAGTGGTCCACACCCCCGACGGCGCGCGGCTGATCGCCAATTTCGTCCGCCACGTCTGCGGCCTCGCGGGCGACTGGACCATGGCCGAATTCCGCAAGACCAAGATCGCCGAGATCCGCGAGCAGGTGGGTGATGGCCGTGTGATCTGCGGCCTCTCGGGCGGGGTGGACAGCGCCGTCGCCGCTGTCTTGATCCACGAGGCGATCGGCGAGCAGCTCACCTGCGTCTTCGTCGACCACGGCCTGATGCGGCTGGGCGAGGCCGAGCAGGTCGTCACCCTGTTCCGCGACCATTACAACATCCCGCTGGTCCATGTGAACGCGGAGGAAGCCTTCCTCTCGGGCCTCGCCGGGCTCACCGACCCCGAGGCCAAGCGCAAGTTCGTGGGCAAGGCCTTCATCGACCTGTTCGAGGCGGAAGCGGCCAAGATCGGCGGCGCCGATTTCCTCGCCCAGGGCACGCTCTATCCCGATGTGATCGAAAGCGTCAGCTTCACCGGCGGGCCTTCGGTGACGATCAAGAGCCATCACAATGTCGGCGGCCTGCCCGAGCGGATGAACATGAAGCTGGTCGAGCCGCTCCGCGAGCTGTTCAAGGACGAGGTCCGCGCGCTCGGCCGCGAGCTCGGCCTGCCGCCGGTCTTCGTCGGCCGCCACCCCTTCCCCGGCCCCGGCCTCGCCATCCGCATCCCCGGCGAGGTCACGAAGGAACGCTGCGACATCCTGCGCAAGGCCGATGCGATCTACCTCGAGGAAATCCGCGCCGCCGGGCTTTACGACGCCATCTGGCAGGCCTTCGCGGTGCTGCTGCCGGTCAAGACCGTGGGCGTCATGGGCGATTATCGCACCTACGACAGCGTCTGCGCCCTGCGCGCCGTGACCAGCACCGACGGCATGACCGCCGACGTCTACCCCTTCGACGCCGCCTTCCTCGGGCGCGTCGCGACGCGCATCGTAAACGAGGTCAGGGGCATCAACCGCGTGGTCTACGATTACACCAGCAAGCCCCCCGGCACGATCGAGTGGGAATAGGGCGAACGGCCGCGGCCGCGATGGATAGCATGGCTGAGCGCCCGGTAATGTCCAATCAATGGGTTTTTTGCAGCGTAGATGCCGGATTGCTTCCATCCGGCGCTCTACCTTGATCCTTCAGGCGCTGGAGCCGGCGCTTCAGCTCCTTTACGACCATTTTGCGCGGGCCGGGCTGCATCTTCCGCCAGGCCCGGATTTCCGGCGAGGTCCGGCCACAGCCCCTGCACCACCCGGTCCGGCGGTCGATCCCACACATATCCGTGCAGGGGGAGTCGTTACTCATGAGCCAGCTCCCACGGGTTCAGGCCGGATGGCCCGCGGCAGCTGTGCGGTCGGACGGCCTTCGTCGGCTTGCGCGCGCTGCGGGAGCAGACGAGCCGAATTGAGGATGAAGGTGAGTTCCGAGGCGACGTGGATGAACGCCGCGAGCAGCGGATTGAGCAGCCCGACGGACGCGAGGCCGATACCCACGAGATCGACGACGATCGTGCCCGCGAAATTCTGCCAGATGATCCCGCGCGTGCGGCGCGCGACCTCGAGCGTATCGACCAGCCGGACCAGATCGTTGCCGAGCAGCAGCACGTCGGCGCTCTCCTGCGCCACGTCGGTGCCCGATCCCATCGCGATGCCGACGCTTGCCTCCGCCAGCGCGGGCGCGTCGTTGACCCCGTCTCCGACCATCGCCACCGTGCGCTTCCGAAGGACGAGCGCCTGAATGCGCTCGAGCTTGTCCTCGGGCAGCAGCCCCGCTTCGATCTCGCTTATGCCCAGGCTTTTCCCAACCGCCCGCGCCACGGGAAGCGCGTCGCCCGTAAGCAGGATGGTCCGGATTTTCATCGCATTCAGCGCCTGGATCGCGCGTTTGGCTTCGGGCCGAACCGTGTCGGCGACGGCGACCGCGCCGAGCAGAACGTCGTCCCGCGCGACATAGACCTCGGAGGCGGCTTCCACCCCGTGGCTGAACGTGCCGGGCACCGTCACGTTCTTTTCCTGCATCCAGAGCAGATTACCGACCAGCACCGTCGATCCGCCGATCCGCGCGACGATGCCTCGCCCCGGTGTGTAGGCGAAGTGATCGGGCTCCGCGACGGTGCGAGCCTTGCTCCGAGCGTAGGCGACGATCGCCTTGCCGAGCGGGTGTTCGGAACGCAGCTCTGCCGACGCTGCCGCGTCCAGAACATCCTCATCCGACACGCCCGCGACCGGTATGACCGCCTGCACCTCCGGCCGGCCGAACGTCAGCGTGCCCGTCTTGTCGAGCACCACGGTATCGACCTTGCCCAGCGTCTCCAAATGGACGCCGCCCTTGATGATCGCGCCGAGGCGTGCGGAACGGCCGATACCGCCCAGTATCGCCAGCGGCGTTCCGGCGGCGATGCCGCAAGCCCCCGCTACGATGACGACGGAGATGGTCGAGTAGATGTTCTGCGTGATCAGGTAGGTCAGCACCGCCGAGCCGATCGCGAAATAGACGAGATACCCGGCCATGCGGTCGGCGAGCCGCTGGACCGGCGCGCGCGAACGCTCGGCGCGCTCGACCGCTTCGATGATCTTGCCGTAGCTCGTGTCCCGCCCGATCCGTTCGGCACGCACCTCGAGCGCCCCCGACTGGTTGATGGAGCCGGCGAAGACGCTCGCGCCCTCGACCTTCTCGACCGGCATCGATTCGCCGGTGATGCGGGACTCGTCGACGAAGGAGTGCCCGGACTGCACCGCGCCATCGACGGGAATGCGCCCGCCGGGCGCGACGAGGATGGCGTCGCCGATGCTCAGCTCGGCGGCGGAAATGGTGCGGATCGAGCCGGTCCGACGCACCGAAACCTCGCGCGGCAGGAACTCCAGCAGATCGCGAATGGCCTTGCGGCCCCGTCCGACCGTCATGCCCTCCAGCACTTCGGCGACCAGCACGAACAGCGTGATGACGAGCGCGGTGAAGAATTCGCCGATCGCGGCTGCGGCGACGATGGCGATCGTCATCGACAGCTCCATCGTCATGCGACGCTGAAGGACGTTCTCGAAGGCTTCCTTGACGATCGGCCAACCCCCGACGACGAGGCCCGCCACCCCGATCGCGCCGACGGCGGCGAATGGCTCCCACGCCCGGAACCACACCAGCGCCGCCGCCAGGGCGACCCACGCTATCCGAACGGCCTCCCGCCACTCGAACGGATGCTCGTGGTCATGCCCGTCCTCATGGTCGTGGTCGTGGTGATGATCGTCACGATCGCGGTGAAACGTCGGATTGTCGTTCAGCGCCGCTGGGGCGGTGGTGCGCGCCGCGGCCTGGCCGGCCAGGCTGGGGCGTTCGCTGCTCTCTTGGTCGGTCATGCCCGTCATCCTCTTCATTTCAAATAGGTGCGCACGACATCGATCAGCTCTTCCGCGCCCTTCGCCCGATCGGGATCGGCCTCCCGGGCGGGATCGACGACGTGAAATCGAATGTGGTCTTCCATGACCTCCGCCGTCAGGCCGTTCATCGCACCCCGCACCGAAGCGATGAGCTGGAGCACGTCCGAGCAGCCCTTTTCCGACTCGAGCGCCCGCTCGACCGCCTCCATCTGGCCGCGGATACGCCGCACGCGGGCGATCAGTTTCGACTTCTCACGGACGGTATGCGCCATCGGAATCTCTCACTCGCGTGTGATATAGGGGGGTATACTATAATTGCCCAGCGAGCAAGCGCCCCGTAGCCCGGTCCTACCAGGCTGTCGCGAGGCGCCGCGCGGTTTCGCCCGGGGCGATCGACGCTCGGCGATGCTATAATCGAGACGCGCGGAACCGCCGCCGGCCGCAAACGCTTGCTTGGGCAGGGGCGAAGAATCGTCCCGCGAACCACCGAGGAGAAGTGCCATGAACAGCAGGATTGCATTCGCGGGAGCATGTGCCGCGGGCGCGCTGGCGCTGGGCGGCTGCGCCACGCTGGAAGAAGCCGCGGCGGACGCGCTCAACACCACTTACACCGCCAACCTCACCGGCGCGCAGGAGGTCGGGGGCGGCGATCCCGACGGCTCGGGCCAGGCCCGGATCACCGTCGAAGACAACTTCAACCAGGTGTGCTGGAACATCTCCGACATCCGCAACATCGGCGAGGTAACCGCGGCGCACATCCATGTCGGCGCGCGCGGGGTGAACGGACCTCCGGTGTTCACGCTCAGGCGCGCGAACGAGGGCACCTGGACCGGCTGCTCGGCAGGCGCCGAGTGGACGCAGGACCGGATCGCGGGCAATCCCGAACGGTTTTACGTCAACGTGCACACCGCCGATTATCCCAACGGGGCGATCCGCGGTCAGCTGATGCCCTGATCCGAAATCGGCCGGCCCGGCGTGGGTGGCGCGCGGGCCGGGCCGTCAGCGGGCGGATCGCTCCGCGAACGTCATCGGTCGAACCCCGCGTCCTCAGCTCGCCTTTTCGTAAGGCACGAAGTCGGTCAGGAAGATCGCGCCCGTGAACATCCCGGTCGTGCGATCGGCCAGGGTGATCATGTCCTGGCGGCACAGGTTCGTCGGACTGAACCTGCGGATGACCAGGATATCGTTCTCGTCGATGTCCTCGGGATACGCGGTGCGGTTCACCCACACGCGATCGCCCTGCTTGTAGACGATCGCGGTCTTGTCGATGATCGTCAGATTCCGGTTGCCCGGCGTGAAGATGCAGTCCTTCGGCACGCCCGCGCTGCGACCCTCGATCAGCTTGGCGAGACGCTCCTCGCCCGAGGGGCGGGCGGCCTCGATCGGGGCGGAGACGAGGCTGGCGGCTGCCGCGACGATGGCGAGCGTGGCGAGATGTTTGCGCATGGACTCCACTCCTTTGCCGCCCCCTTAGCACAGGCGCGATGAATTGGCGATGAGCGGTGCCGCGCGGCGGTGCCTTCGGGCGCGAATGTTCAGCCCGTGCCGCCCACCGTGATCCCGTCGATCAGCAGCGTCGGCTGCCCCACGCCGGCGGGGACGCCCTGGCCGCCCTTGCCGCACACCCCGATGCCCTGGTCGAGCTGCATGTCGTCGCCGATGCCGGTCACGCGGGTGAGCACGCTCGGCCCGTCGCCGATCAGCGTCGCGCCCTTGATCGGCGCGACGATCCTGCCGTTCTCGACCTTGTAGGCCTCGGTGCAGGCGAACACGAACTTGCCGCTGGTGATATCGACCTGGCCGCCGCCAAACGAGGTCGCGTAGATGCCGTCCTTCACGCGGCTCAGCAGCTCGGCGGGATCGTCGCCGCCGGCCTTCATGAAGGTGTTGGTCATGCGCGGCATCGGCGCGTGCTCGTAGCTTTCGCGGCGGCCGTTGCCGGTCGGCGCGACCCCCATCAGCCGGGCGTTGAGGCGGTCCTGCATATAGCCCTTGAGAATCCCGTCCTCGATCAGCACGGTCTCGCGCGTCGGCGTGCCCTCGTCGTCGATCGAGAGCGAGCCGCGGCGGTGGGCGATCGAGCCATCGTCGACCACGGTCACGCCCGGCGCGGCGACGCGCTCGCCGATGCGGCCGGAGAAGGCGCTGGTGCCCTTGCGGTTGAAATCGCCCTCGAGCCCGTGGCCGACCGCCTCGTGAAGCAGCACCCCGGGCCAGCCGGGGCCGAGCAGCACGGCGCACTCCCCCGCCGGCGCGGGCACGCTGTCGAGATTCACCAACGCCTGGCGCACCGCCTCGTCGACCGCGTGCATCCAGCGGCCCTCATCGAACAGCTCGTCGTAGAGATAGCGCCCGCCGAAGCCGTAGCCGCCGGTCTCGCGCCGCCCGTTCATCTCGGCGACGATGCTGACATTGAGGCGGACCAGCGGGCGGATGTCGCGCGCGGTGAAGCCGTCGGGCCGAACGATCTCGACCACGCTCCAGCTCGCGAGCAGGCTGGCACTGACCTGCGCCACGCGCGGGTCCTTGGCGCGCGCGACCGCGTCGATCTTCTCGAGCAGCGCGACCTTTTCGGCGAAGGGCACGAGATCGAGCGGGCTGTCGTCGGTGTAGAGATGGCGGTTGGTGCGGACCGGCGGCGGAGCCTTGGCGGCGGTGGCGGGATCGAGCAGCTGCAACGTCTCGCCCGCGCGCGCGATCGCCGCGGCGCCGATGTCGTTGGCATGCGCGAAGCCGGTCGCCTCGCCGCTCACACCGCGCAGGCCGAAGCCCGAATCGCGCGAATAGTCGGCGGTCTTCAGCCGCCCGTCGTCGAACGCGAAGCTCTCGCTCGCGATGAATTGCAGGTATAATTCACCGTCGTCGCAGCGCTCGAGCAACCGCCGGGTCAGCGCCTGCGCTTCCTCGGGGCTGAGCTTGTCGGAATAGAGCAGACTGGCGGGATCGAGCGTGGTCATTGGACAAAGATAGGAGGGCTTTGCCGCACCGTCACCCCTCGGCCCCCTCTCCTTCGTCGGCCCGGACCCGATCCGGGCCAATGCTTCTCGCGGGCAGGCGCTGCGCTCCAAGAAAAGCCTAGTCCCGGATCGGGTCCGGGCCGACGTGGAGGTAGTGTTTGGCCTCAGCGGTGGCCGGGATCGCTGCCCGCCGCGATGTCTTCCAGCTCCGCCTGGTCCGCGCCCTCGGCGGGGCCGCCCCTGAGCACGAAGCGCCGGTCGCAATAGCCGCAGTCGATATAACCGTGCTCGTCGATCTCCAGGAACACCTTCGGATGGCCGAGCGCGGCGGGTCGATAGTTCGCGCCCGAGCGGATGTCGGTCGCGCCGTCGCACCACACGCGGCGGGCTTCGACCAGGGTGACTTCGGGCGGGGGGATGCTCATGGGCTGGCCGATAGTGGGTTGGGGAACGAGCCGCAACGCCCTTGCCGATGCGGCGGTGGCTCCGCCTTTTGTTCACACGAAGACACGAAGAGGGCAGCGCTCGCGGCGAAGCCGTCCTTCGACCGAAGCGTAGCGGGTCAGGCAGAATGCCTGCGGCGCCCGCTGCCCTCTTCGTGTCTTCGTGTGAGACAATCTGCGCAGAGCTCGCATCGGTCTCGACGCGGTTGTCTGCGAGCCCACTTCGCGTATGGACGCCACATGATCACCCCGCCCGCGATCCGCATCGACAATCTGGTCAAGCGCTACGCCCCGCCGCCCAAATCGGATGCCGAGGGCAAGCTGGCGCTGAAGGGCGTGAGCTTCGACGTGCCGCAGGGCGGCATCTTCGGCCTGCTAGGCCCCAACGGCGCGGGCAAGTCGACGCTGATCAACATCCTCGCCGGGCTGGTGACCAAGACCGGCGGCAGCGCGGAAATCTGGGGCTTCGACATCGACGCCCACCCGCGCAATGCCAAGCGTTCGATCGGGATCGTGCCCCAGGAGATCGTCTTCGATCCCTTCTTCACCCCCTTCGAGGTGCTCGAGAACCAGGGGGGATTCTACGGCATCCGCAAGGCGAACCGGCGCAGCGAGGAGCTGCTGCGGGCGGTGCATTTGTGGGACAAGCGCGACGCCTATGCCCGCACGCTCTCGGGCGGGATGAAGCGGCGGCTGCTGGTCGCCAAGGCGATGGTCCATTCGCCGCCGATCCTGGTGCTCGACGAGCCGACCGCGGGCGTCGACGTCGAGCTGCGGCGCCAGCTCTGGGAGCTCGTCGCCGGGCTCAACCGCGAGGGCGTGACCGTGGTGCTGACCACGCATTATCTGGAGGAAGCCGAGCAGCTGTGCGACCGGATCGCGATCATCAACCACGGTGAGCTGATCGCCAACAAGCCCACCCGCGAGCTGGTCGGCATGGCGCGCGAGAAGATCGTTTCGGTCACGGTCGACAAGGACATCGCCGGCCCGCCGATGGAGCCGGCCTTCCTCAAGGCCGAGGTGGTCGAGCCGCGGCGGATCGACATCACATACAATCGCGACGCGACCAGCGCGGGGCAAGTGCTCGCGCTGATGCAAAGCCACGGCTACGCGATCGAGGACGTGACCACGCGCGAGGCGGACCTCGAGGATGTGTTCGTGGAGCTTACCGGCGCGGGCTGAGACTGAGTCCCCGCGCAGGCGGGGACCTCCATCGGCATTGTACCAAGCCGACCGAGACCCCCGCCTGCGCGGGGGACCAGCTAAAGAAAATACCGCCGTCCCAGCCCGGCGTCGCGCATCTGCTGAACCTCCCAGACGTGCGGGGTGACTTCCTCCATCGGCGAGTTGCAATGCCGGCAGCGGCCGACCTGGCTCCCGTGGACCTTGCGGACCTTGCTCGGATCCAGGCGATGCCTGCCGAGCGCGCATGCGAATTGGGCGAGTTTCATGTGACCCGCGACCTCCCGTTCTTATCCCCTGCAACAGCAGAGCTAGCGCGCGCCGAAGAATGGTAAATGCCGCGGCGGCGAAGCGCCCGATTCCTGCGCCGGGCCTGTCTGTGCGCCATTCGCTGCTTGTCGCTTGCGCGCTCCCCGGTATGACGCGCGCATGACGGAGCAGGCCTACGACGTCCTCGTGATCGGCTCGGGCGCGGCGGGGCTCACCGCGGCGCTGGCGCTGGCCGAAACCAAGCGGGTGCTGGTGCTCGCCAAGGGCGGCCTCAGCGAGGGCGCGACCGCCTGGGCGCAGGGCGGGATCGCCGCGGTGCTCGAGGCCGGCGACACCTTCGAGAACCACGTCCGCGACACCATGATCGCGGGCGCCGGGCTCAACGACCGCGAGGTGGTGGAGTATGTGATTGCCCAGGCCCCGGCCTCGATCGACCGGCTGTGCGAGCTGGGCGTGCCCTTCAACCGGGAGAGCGGGGACCTCCACCTAACCCGCGAAGGCGGCCATTCGCACCGCCGCATCGTCCATGTGAACGACGCCACCGGCTGGGCGGTGCAGGAGGCGCTGCTCAAGGCCGCCGAAGCCCATCCCGACATCGTCCTGCTGCCGGGGCAGAGCTGCATCGACTTCATCACCGGGCATCACCAGGAGCGCTTCAGCGGCAGCGGGCGCGTGTGGGGCGCCTATGCGCTCGACGAGGCGAGCGGCACGGTCGCCGCGCATGTCGCGCGCGCCACCGTGCTCGCGACCGGCGGCGCGGGCCGCGTCTATCTGTTCAGCACCGCGCCGCGCGGCGCCACCGGCGACGGCATCGCGATGGCGTGGCGGGCGGGCGCGCGCGTCTCCAACATGGAGATGATGCAGTTCCACCCGACCTGCCTCTACAATCTCGAGGTCAAGAACTTCCTCATCACCGAGGCGGTGCGCGGCGAAGGCGGGCGGCTGATCAACCCGCGCACCGGCAAGCGCTTCATGGAGTTCTACGATCCCGGGCGGATGGAGCTGGCGCCGCGCGATGTCGTCGCCCGCGCGATCGACTCGGAGATCAAGCGCCACGGGCTCGACTGCGTCCACCTCGACATCGGCCATCGGCCCGCGGAGTTCGTGACGGGGCATTTCCCCACCATCCACGAGAAGTTGCTCGGCCTCGGCATCGACATGACCAGGGAGCCGATCCCGGTGGTGCCGGCCCAGCATTATACCTGCGGCGGGGTGCTGATCGACATGGCCGCGCGCACGGACCTCCCCGGCCTGTGGGCGGCGGGCGAATGCACCGAAAGCGGCCTCCACGGCGCCAACCGCCTCGCCTCCAATTCGCTGCTCGAATGCTTCGTCTTCGGCGAAGCGGCGGCGCGCGACATCCTGGCGGGCTGGGACAAGCTCGACGCCCCGCCCCCGATCCGACCGTGGGACGAAAGCCGCGTCACCGATTCGGACGAGGAGGTGGTGATCAAGCAGAACTGGACCGAGATCCGCCGCTTCATGTGGAACTATGTCGGGATCGTGCGCACCACCAAGCGGCTCCAGCGCGCCGCGCACCGCATCGAAACGCTCGGCCGCGAGATCGAGGACTATTACGGCAGCTTCCGCGTCACCACCGACCTCATCGAGCTGCGCAACCTCCACCAGGCAGCCGACCTGATCGTCCGCAGCGCCTTGAAGCGCCACGAAAGCCGCGGCCTCCACTTCACGCTCGACTATCCGGAGACCGATCCCGTCGCGCGAGACACTGTGCTGGTGCCTTGATGACCTAAGCCGCGTGCTTGCCGAAGCGTTCGGGGAGCAGGCGGCCGAAGCGGTCGCGCAAGGGCTGCTCGGACTCTTCGGCGGCGAGGTAGCGCACGGTCGCCGGGTTGATCTCGCGCTTGAAGGCGAGGCCGACATGGCCCTGGCGCGCCCAGATCACGCGGGCGGGAACGGTCACACCGCCGAGCAGCTCGATCTCGATGTCTTCGCCGGTCACCGCGGCGAGGCCGTCGTCGGCGATCATGCAGCCGAGGCGGGAGATGTTGCGGCAGGCGTGCGTTCGGCGCTGGCCGCGTTTGACCGAATAGACCTCGGTCTCGCTGGTCAGTCTTTCGGCCCTGCGTTGGTCCATGCCCGGTGTCCCGTTACCCGTCCCGCTGCCGCCCCCGGCGGCGCTTGTCCCCGGCCCGGCTCCGCCAGCTTGCGGCGGGTTGCGGGCGCGCTACAGTCATTGCGGAAATTGCCTAAAGAACCGTGAATTTCCACAAGCTAGGGGCAGGAAATCCATGCCGCGGCTCGAGGCGAATGGAATCGCGCTTGAGTACGAGGATTTCGGCGACAAAGCGGTGCCGCCGCTGCTGCTGGTCATGGGCCTGGGCGCGCAGCTGACGCTGTGGCCGGTCGAGCTGGTCGAGGCGCAGGCGGCGCGCGGATTCCGCGTCATCCGCTACGACAACCGCGATATCGGGCTCAGCCACAAGATGGAGGGCGCGAGCATGGGCGGGATGATCGCCCAGCATATCGCCTTCTCCCATCCCGACAGAGTGCTCAGCCTGACCTCGATCATGTCGACCACCGGCAACCCGAAGCTGCCGCCGGCGCGGCAGGAAAGCGCTCGCGGTCCTCACCAGGCGCGCCCGGAGCATGGCGGAAAGCGTGCTGGTCGAGCACGGAGTCAGGATCGGCCGCACCATCGGCTCGTCTGGCTATTCCGCCGACGAGACGCGGCTGCGCGCCAATGCCAAGCGCGATGTCCGCCGCTCGCTCTACCCCGCCGGCCTGCCGCGCCAACTCGCCGCGATCGTCGCCGACGGCGACCGCCGCGCACACCCTGCTACGCGGTGCGAGCCGGTCCTCGATTCGGCCGATCGCGCGTTGGAACAGGGCCTTCCCCCCTCCGCGCAGGCTTTCGGCGTGGCCGCCGGGCAAGGATTTTGCGTCGTGCGATTCGAATGATTCAAACCCCGGCGGACCGGCTTTTGCCCGCAAAAATTTTTTCACGGATTCGTTTTCTGCTTGCCTTGGCGAAAGGTCCAGCAAATCCGGCGCGTCGCTGCGTGTGATAAGAGTAATACACTCGGGATCCCAACCGCGGTTTGACGGTTAAGGCAAATTCACCCTCTTGCGCACTAGTTCCGACTGATTCATCATCTAGTGGTTGAGTGCCGGGGGCTACCCACAAGACCTAGAGTTTTGGGATGCCGATACCCATATATGCGGGGGTAGGCCTTCACGCCGGTCTGTGGGGAACCGGGGGAAAAGTTTTCGCCCCGGCGCGCGCGAAATGCTAGGGCGGGAGTTTGCTCGCCGACTCGAACACAAGCGGAACATCGATTCCGCGCAACCAGGGGACGGCGGGGTCGATGATGGATTTTCGAAGCGGGGACGATGCGGCGATGGAACTCGAGCTGGACGGCGCTCTCGATGCCGCCGACACGCCGCGAAAGGCAGTCGCAATGACCAAGGAAGACCCAGAAACGCTCGGGGGTAGCGCGGCGCTGGCGGAAGCGACCGCCACCGCCATGGCGGAAATCGGCAAGGCCTCGAAGAAGGCCAGGGATGCCGACAGCAAGAAGGTCATGGACCGCCGCTTCGCCGTGGCCACAGACGAGAGCCGCGACGCGCTGCTGACCGACTTCGGCAAGGAGACGCTGACCGACCGCTATCTGCTGCCCGGCGAAAGCTACCAGGACCTGTTCGCCCGCGTCGCCGATGCCTATGCCGACGACGAGGCGCACGCCCAGCGGCTCTACGACTATGTCTCGAAGCTGTGGTTCATGCCCGCGACCCCGGTGCTCTCGAACGGCGGGACCGAGCGCGGCCTGCCGATCTCCTGCTACCTCAACTCGGTTTCGGACAGCCTCGACGGCATTGTCGGCACCTGGAACGAGAACGTCTGGCTCGCCAGCAAGGGCGGCGGCATCGGCACCTATTGGGGAAATGTCCGCGGCATCGGCGAGCCGGTGGGCCTCAACGGCAAGACCAGTGGGATCATTCCCTTCGTCCGCGTGATGGATTCGCTGACCCTGGCGATCAGCCAGGGTTCGCTGCGGCGCGGCTCGGCCGCTTGCTATCTCGACGTCACCCACCCTGAGATCGAAGAGTTCCTCGAGATCCGCAAACCTTCGGGCGACTTCAACCGCAAGGCGCTCAACCTGCACCACGGCGTGCTGGTGACCGACAAGTTCATGGAAGCGGTCCGCAACGGAGCGGAGTTCGATCTCGTCAGCCCGCGCGACGGGTCGGTCCGCAAGACCGTCGATGCCCGCGCGCTGTTCCAGAAGCTGGTCGAGACCCGCCTCGCGACCGGCGAGCCCTATATCGTCTTCTCCGACACGGTGAACCGGATGATGCCCAAGCATCACCGCGAACTCGGCCTCAAGGTCTCGACCTCGAACCTGTGCGCCGAGATCACCCTGCCGACCGGTATCGACCACCTGGGCAACGACCGCACCGCGGTGTGCTGCCTCTCGTCCCTGAACCTCGAGAAATGGGACGAATGGGCCGAGGACAAGACCTTCATCGAGGACGTGATGCGCTTCCTCGACAATGTCCTGCAGGACTATATCGACCGCGCGCCCGACGAGATGGCGCGCGCCAAATACTCCGCCGAGCGCGAGCGCAGCGTCGGCATGGGCGTGATGGGCTTCCACTCCTTCCTCCAGATGAAGGGCATCGGCTTCGAAAGCCCGATGGCCAAGGTCTGGAACCTGAAGATGTTCAAGCATATCAGCGGCAAGGCGGAAGAGGCCTCGCTGGTGCTGGCGCAGGAACGCGGGCCCTGTCCCGATGCCGCCGAGACCGGCGCGATGGAGCGCTTCAGCTGCAAGATGGCGATCGCGCCGACCGCCTCGATCAGCATCATCTGCGGCGGCACCAGCGCCTGCATCGAGCCGATCCCGGCCAATATCTACACCCACAAGACGCTGTCGGGCAGCTTCATCGTCAAGAACCCCTATCTGGAGAAGCTGCTCGAGAAGAAGAGCAAGAACTCGACCAACGTCTGGAACTCGATCCTCGAGAAGGGCGGCAGCGTCCAGCATTTGGACTTCCTCACCGCGGAGGAGAAGGCGGTCTACAAGACCAGCTTCGAAATCGACCAGCGTTGGCTGCTCGAATTCGCCGGCGACCGCGCGCCTTTCATCGACCAGGCGCAGAGCCTCAACCTCTTCATCCCCGCCGACGTCGACAAATGGGACCTGATGATGCTGCACTTCCAGGCCTGGGAGAAGGGCATCAAGTCGCTCTACTATTTGCGCTCCAAGAGCGTGCAGCGCGCCGGCTTCGCGGGCGGGGTGGAGGCGGACAACACCGCCGACGCGCCGAAGATCGAGCTGACGGCCGGCGATCAGACCGACTACGAGGAGTGTTTGGCCTGCCAGTGAACCCCTCTCCCACCGGGAGAGGGAGGGAGCGCCGCAGGCGCGGAAGGGTGAGGGTCTTGCCTTGAGGGATTACGAGGACGCACCTTCCGGATCGGTGGACCGCGCCCGCAGCCAGCGCCGGAATGCCACCGACGCCGAGAAGCGCCTATAGCGCAGTCTCCGCGAACAACTGCCGCAAGCAAAGTTCCGACGTCAGTCGATCGTCGGCCCCTTCTACCCCGACTTCCTCAGCTTTCGTCACATGCTCATCGTGGAGGTCGATGGCGGGCAGCATAATGAAGAAATCGATGCGGACCGCACCCGGTTTCTCGAAGCCCGGGGCTTCCGGGTGATCCGGTTCTGGAACCATGAGGTGCTCGGCAACACCCAGGGCGCGATCGAGGCGATTGCAAACGTGCTCGCCGAGCGGAAAGTTTAGCACCCTCACCCTCCCACGCCGCTTCGCGACGCGGGCCCCTCCCTCTCCCATTGGGAGAGGGGCTCGATTCGATTTGACTTCTCATCCCCCCTGAAGCGCGGAGCCAAGCGGACGCGCGGGCCCGATCCCGGCCGTCACAGGGCTCACTGCTAACGATTCCGCTATTGCAAAGCACTCGCAACAAACTTAGAGCCCGGCCACCAACACGGAAGGGCTCCATGAAAATCTCCTCGATACTGCTGTCGTCCGCCGCGCTCGCGCTCCCCACTGCCGTCCTCGCCGCCGAGGAGGCTGCTCCGGACGAGCAAACCATCCTGGTGATCGGCAAGGCCGATGGTTATCGCGCGCTCGATTCGGTCACCGCCACCAAGACCGACACCCCGCTGCTCGATGTGCCGCAAAGCATCACTGTCGTCACCCGCGAGCAGCTGGAGGACCAGGCGCAGCGCTCGATCGCGGATGTGCTGCGCTATGTGCCCGGCACCACCATCGGCCAGGGCGAGGGCAACCGCGACCAGATCACATTGCGCGGGCAGAACACGACCGCGGACTTCTTCCTCGACGGCGTGCGCGACGACGCCCAGTATTACCGCAACCTCTACAACATCGAGCGGGTCGAGATCCTCAAGGGTCCCTATGCGCTGATCTTCGGGCGCGGCGGCGGCGGCGGCATCGTCAACCGCGTGCAGAAGACGCCCAGCGCCGAGGCGGCCTTCGGTTTCCTGTCGGGCGGCGTGAACAGCTTCGGCGCGTGGGACGTGGCGGGTGACGCCAATCTGCCCGTCGGCACGGGCGCCGCGCTGCGGGTCAACGGCTTCTACGAGAATCTCGACAACAACCGCGCCTTCTTCGGCGGCAAGCGCTACGCGGTGAACCCCTATCTGGCGGTCGAGTTCGCGCCCGGCTGGAAGGCGGGGCTGTCCTATGAATATGTCTATGACAGCCGCGTGGCCGACCGCGGAGTGCCCTCGCTGGCCTGCACCCAGCCCTGCACCCCGGGCCCGCTGCCCGGCCACGAGAAGACCTTCTTCGGCGTGCCGGGCGTCAACCGCACCGGCCTGGAAGCGAATATCGTCAAGGCGCGGATCGACGGCGAGATCACGCCCGATCTGACTTGGTCGACCACGCTCCTGTATGGCAATTACGACAAATACTACACCAACGTATACGCCAACGGCCCCGCCAGTTCGCCCACCGGTACGGTGGCACTGACCGGCTACACCGATCCCACCCGGCGCGAGAACCTGATCGCGCAGACCAATCTCGTGTGGGACACGGCGCTGGCCGGAACCGAGCACAAGATCCTGCTGGGCGTGGAATATGGCGAGCAGCGGTCGGCCAACCAGCGCCGCAATGCCGCGCTGTCCTCGGGCACGCTGGACCTGGCGAACATCCGGTATCCCACGGTCACCTTCGGCGGGCTGGCCCGCGACACCGCATCTACGGTCAAGGTCTTCTCCGCCTATGCGCAGGACCAGATCGGCATCGGCGAGATGGTGGATCTGGTCGTGGGCCTGCGCTTCGACCGGTTCGACATCCGCGGGACCGATTTAATCCCCAACCCCGACCGGCCCTTCGCGCGGGTGGATCAGAAGGTCTCGCCGCGTATCGGTCTGATCGTGAAGCCGCGGAACGACGTCTCGCTCTATGCCAGCTTCAGCCGCTCATTCCTGCCGCGCTCGGGCGACCAGTTTCTGACGCTATCGACCACCGATCAGAACCTGGCGCCCGAGAGCTTCACCAATTACGAACTCGGCGCGAAGTGGGAGCTTGGCTCCGCCCTCGCGGCCACCCTGGCGCTGTTCCAGCTCGACCGCACCAATGCCACCACCCCCGATCCCGCCAATCCGGCGAACACCATCAACGTCGGCGAGACGCGCACCCGCGGCGTGGAGCTGGCGCTGGCGGGCAGAGTGACACCCGCCTGGCAGGTCAGCGGCGGCTACACCTATCAGGACGCCAGGCTGCGCGGCAATGACTTCGTGCGGCTGGGCCAGGTGCCCGAGCATCAGTTCGCGCTGTGGAACCGTTATGACTTCGCCGAGCGCTTCGGCGCGGGGCTCGGCGTGATCCGCCAGTCGAGCCAGTTCGCCGCCAACCGCACATCGCCCGTGACCACGCGGCTGCCCGGCTACACCCGCGTGGACGCGGCGCTGTTCTTCGACGTCAGCGAGCGGTTCGAACTGCAACTCAACGTCGAGAACCTGCTCGACCAGACCTATTTCTCGGACGCCCACAACAACAACAACATCACTCCGGGCACGCCGCTGAACGTCCGGCTGACGGGCCGGGTGAAGTTCTAGTCCGACCGGAACGGGGCGGGGGGGCCGGCCCTCGCCCCGCTATTCTCGCGGACCGTCGCCGCATCGGCGACGTTCGCGCTGGCGCAGCCGCAAGGCGGTAGCGCACCGACCCGCCCTCGAATGGCCGAAGGGGACAAGGCGCATGAACGCAATGCCGCCCCGCCGGTGAAAATGGGCGCCGGGGGATGCGGGACTGGCCCGCAAAAAGGGGAGACCGGACCCATCCGCTGCCGAGAGATTATCCCCGCCGAATCGCCCCCGACCGGAACCCTTTCGCTTCGGATTCGGCCCCGCATGGCCTATATGAGTCGTTCACGCGAACCGCCGGGAACACAACATGTCGTTGCTTGAAGCCAGAAAGACCTACAAGCCCTTCGAATACCCCTGGGCCTATGAGTTCTGGAAGCGCCAGCAGCAGATCCACTGGATGCCCGAGGAGGTGCCGCTGGGCGAGGATTGCCGCGACTGGGCGCAGAAGATCACCGAGACCGAGAAGAACCTGCTGACGCAAATCTTCCGCTTCTTCACCCAGGCCGATGTCGAGGTGCAAAACTGCTACCACGAGCAATACGGCCGGGTGTTCAAGCCGACCGAGATCAAGATGATGCTGGCCGCGTTCTCCAACATGGAGACGGTCCATATCGCCGCCTACAGCCACCTCCTCGACACCATCGGCATGCCCGAGCAGGAATACAGCGCCTTCCTCGAATACGAGGAGATGAAGGACAAGCACGACTTCCTGCAGCAGTTCGGCGTCGACACCGACGAGGACATCGCGCGCACGCTGGCGGTGTTCGGCGGCTTCACCGAGGGGCTCCAGCTGTTCGCCAGCTTCGCCATGCTGATGAACTTCCCGCGCTTCAACAAGATGAAGGGCATGGGCCAGATCGTGAGCTGGTCGGTGCGCGACGAGAGCCTGCATTGCGAGGGCATCGTGCGCTTGTTCCACGAATTCGTGCGCGAGCGCGACTGCTACTCCAAGGCGTTGAAGGAGGACATCACCGACATCTGCCAGAAGACGGTGCGGCTGGAGGACGCCTTCATCGACCTCGCCTTCGAGATGGGGCCGGTGCCGGGGATGACGGCGAAGGAGATCAAGAAATACATCCGCTACATCGCCGACTGGCGGCTGGGCCAGCTCGGCCTCCAGCCGATCTACATGGTGGAGGACCACCCGCTCCCCTGGCTCGCGCCACTGCTCAACGGGGTGGAGCACGCCAACTTCTTCGAAACCCGCGCGACGGAATATTCGAAAGGCGCCACCCGCGGCAACTGGAACGACGTCTGGTCGAGCTTCGACAACCGCCAGGGCGCGAAGGCCAAGGCGGCGAACGAGGTCGAGGAAAAGAGCGAGGCCGAGGTCGAGGGGCCGGGGTTGTTTGACGCTGGCGGCGGCGTGGGGAGCGTGGCGGCGGAGTAGGGTTGACTTTTTGCACTCAGGTCCCTCACCTGCGCCATCGAGGGAGAGTGTAGAGCCTTGGAATACCTGCGCTCTTGGGGCCGACATCTTGGAACGGCGCTCATCGATGTCGGTGTGATTTCGCTAATCACATTGGCACCCCTGCTTCTTGCGCGCCTGCGTCCGTTCGCCGGTGCTGCTGATGGGGTGAAGGAGCCATTCTGGGGTTTTCTGACTAACGGGCAGCTTGCATTCTACTCGATCGGATCATTGGCTGCGATTCTCCTGGCGGTCCTACGGCAAAAGGTACCTAAGACGCTCAGCCTGTTGGCCGGGTTAGGCTCCGTCTTGGCCCTGTTGTTCTTGACTTGGCTGATTGGCCTTGATCCCGAGCTGCAAAACGCCTCCACCACCTTTGTCGGCGTGATAGCCCTCTATCTATATATTCTCGTTCAGATCGTCCGAGTGATTGTTGAGGCCGCGAAGCAAATTGGCGCCAACGATGCGCTAAGAGCAGGTGCCAAGTCGACCAATGCCGTCAAGAGCGCTTTAGCCGAGCGAAAGGGAGTTAGCGGAGATGGATGAAGCCATCGGCCTTCCAGTTATTCGTGTCGTGCAGCCGATCGGTGAAATTTATGTGGGCCGTATATCGAGCAAAAATCTTTGGGAGATCGCCGAATACGATATGCGAGAGATCCGTCAGAAAGAAGACGGTATATACCTCGCGACGGGGATCCAGCGCCAACTAAATGAAAAGCGCGTGTCCGAAATCGCTACCTATGTCAAAACGGTGGATGCAACTTTCCCGACTGCTGTTGTCTTGGCGATTTCAAGTGATTGTGTGAAATTTGAAGGAGACGGAGATTCTGGATGTCTTTACATGACTCTTGCATCCGAACCTTCAGAGCAAAGTGATGGGGAAGGTTTGTTCGCGTATCGCCGGATCGCCCGGGTAATCGACGGTCAGCACCGAATTGAGGGCCTGAAGAGGGCTCAAGTGACTGAGTTCGATGTGAATGTCGCAATTTTCGTTGATGCTGATATTGAAGATCAAGCGCGCGTTTTTGCTACAGTAAATCTTGCCCAAACCAAAGTGAGTAAGAGTTTAGTGTATGACTTGTTCAGCTACAGCACGACGTTATCTCCAGAAAAGTTAGCACATACGGTTTGCATTTCTCTTGACCAGACGGAAGGAAGTCCGTTTTATCATAGAATCAAAAGATTGGGTACCGCAACGCCTGGACGATTACATCAAGAGCCTCTTTCGCAAGCGACCGTTGTCGAAGGGCTCCTCAGTCATATCGTCGCCAATAAAGAACAGCTCATCAATGATAGAGATAGCGCCCGGAGAGGGCGGAATTTTCCGACTCCCACTGCTGATATATCTAGGCGGTTACCACTGCGTATTCTTCTTTGTTGAAAGCCGAGAAGTCGATGCCGCTGAACTAATATGGAACTATTTCGAAGCTGTCAGTACGGTGTGGCCCACCGACTGGCGGATTTCTGGAGTTGGTAACATCCTTCCGAGGACAAACGGATATCGCGCTCTAATGCGGTTTTTCCGAGATGCATACAATCACGTCGCCGACCCCGGTGAGGTCGTGAGCCCAGATCACTTTGTAAAAATATTTGAGCGAGTAAAATATCTGGAAGGCACATTTCACACCGATAACTATCCGCCAGGAACTTCGGGAGAGGCGCGCTTGTATTCAGATCTCCGGAAAGCACTGCCGTGAATCAGCTCGACTCAGAAAATGCACGGTTCGACTCGTTGGTGGCATCTGGGGATCCACAAACGAGGCTTGCACTGTTTCAATGCTGGAATGTGGCTCGACCAGTCAACGCATGAGATCATAGCCAGCCCTGGGTTGGCCGGACAGAAGTTCGGCACCATTCTAGCCGACCCCCCGTGGCAATTTCAGAACCGTACCGGCAAGGTTGCGCCAGAACACAAGCGGCTCAATCGATACGAGACGATGGACTTAGCCGAGATCTGCGCGCTGCCGGTCTCGAGTATCGCCGCCGATCCCGCCCACCTCTATTTGTGGGTGCCCAATGCGTTGCTGCCCGAGGGCATGAAGGTGCTCGACGCGTGGGGCTTCCGCTACGTCTCCAACATCGTCTGGCACAAGGTCCGCAAGGACGGCGGCAGCGACGGGCGCGGGGTGGGGTTCTATTTCCGCAACGTCACCGAGCTGCTTCTGTTCGGCGTGCGCGGCAAGAACGCCCGCACGCTCGCCCCAGGCCGCAGCCAGGTCAACATGATCCAGAGCCGCAAGCGCGAGCACAGCCGCAAGCCCGACGAGCAATACCAGCTGATCGAGGATTGCAGCTGGGGCCCGCGCATCGAGCTGTTCAGCCGCGGTGCGCGCAAGGGCTGGATCGTGTGGGGCAACCAGGCCGACGACAGCTACAAGCCCGACTGGGCCACCTACAGCTACAACAGCGCCGCCGAGTTGCTTGTGTCATAGTAATCAGGACCACTCCCGCCGGTATGCTTGCCACTGCTCCGCCAGTCGTTCGGCAACGAAGTCGCGGTGGGGGCATCGACATGATCGCCGGAACGAACCTGCGTCCCATGCGCTCGTTGGGTATCCATCCAAACGAAAGGGACGCATCATGCACAATGACGACTACACCCGCACCGGTCAGACCAACACCTACCGCGCAGACGCCGCCGACACCGCCGCGCTCAACACGCTGATCGGCACGCTGCTCGATTCGGTGGAGGGCTATCAGAAGGCCGCCGCCGATACCGACAACAGCCGCTATGCCGAGATGTTCAACGCCCGCGCGCGGGAGCGCCAGCAGGCGGTGACCAAGCTGCAGGCCGCCGTCGCGCGGCTGGGGGGCAACCCCGAAGACGACAGCACCACCGCCGACGCGATCCATCGCGGCTGGATCAACCTCAAGGAAGCCGTGCTCGGCAACGACGACAAGGCGATCGTCAATTCGGTCGAGACCGGCGAGGATTACCTCAAGGGCAAGTTCGAGACAATCCTCGACAACAAGGACCTGCCCCCCGAGGCGCGCGGCGCGGTCGAGGAGGCCTGGCAGTCGGTCCGGGCCGGTCACGACCAGATGAGCCAGCTCAAGCACGCCATCGACTGAGCGCGCGCGATCTTGCGCGACCGAGGGCGGCTCCGGGGATGCCCGGCGCCGCCCTTTCGCGGGCGTCGGCCAGGCGCGGCGCCAAGGGCCGGGATGATTTTCACCTCGGGAAATCCAACCCGGCTGCGAAAACAACTTTCCTGCATGGTTCCTGTTGTTGTCGAATCGAGCTTTGCGGGCGCCGTGCCTGAGCCGTCGGCCTGGGCGCTGCTGATCCTCGGCTTCGGCCTTACCGGGGCAGCGATGCGCCGCCGGACCAAGACCAGCGTAAGCTTCGCGTGAACGCAACATCGGTTGCCACCGCTCGGCGCGCCGGAGGCTGGACTTCCGGCGCGCTTTGCGTTTAGCGCCCTGAGGGAAGCGCCGGCTTAGCTCAGTTGGTAGAGCACCTGATTTGTAATCAGGGGGCCGCGGGTTCGAATCCTGCAGCCGGCACCACTTGCCGTTCGCGCGCGTTGCAGACGCGATGAGGATCGCCACCTACAACGTCAACGGAATCAACGGGCGGCTGCCGGTGCTGTTGCGCTGGCTCGGGGAAGCCGAACCCGACATCGTCTGCCTCCAGGAGTTGAAGGCGCCCGACGAGGCGTTTCCCCAGCAGGCGCTGAATGCCATCGGCTACGAAGCGATATGGCATGGGCAGAGCCGCTGGAACGGCGTGGCGCTGCTGAGCCGGATCGGCGCGATCCACGAAACCCAGCGCGGCCTGCCCGGCGATCCCGACGACGTGCAGAGCCGCTACATCGAGGCGGCGATCGGCGGGATGATCGTGGCCGGGCTCTATCTTCCCAACGGCAACCCGCGCCCGGGACCCAAGTTCGACTACAAGCTGCGCTGGTTCGAGCGGCTGGCCACGCGCGCGCAGGAACTGATCGACAGCGGGCTGCCGGTGGTGCTGCTGGGCGATTTCAACGTCATGCCGACCGAGCAGGATGTCTACAAGCCCGAGCGCTGGCTCGACGACGCGCTGTTCGCGCCCGAAGTTCGTGCCGCCTGGTTCGCCCTGGTCGATCAGGGCTGGACCGACGCCATCCGCGCGCTTCACCGCGGGGAGAGCGTCTACACCTTCTGGAAATACTGGCGCGGCGCCTTCGAGCGCGATGCCGGTCTCAGGATCGATCACGTCCTGCTGAGCCCCGCGCTAGCGCCGCTGCTCGAGCGCGCCGAGGTCGACCGCACACCGCGCGGCTGGGACAAGACCAGCGACCACGCGCCGGTCTGGATCGAGTTGGAGGATTAACCGCGCCCGCGGTAGCTCGCCACTCCCTGATCCGGCACCCATAGCCCCTCCGGCGGAGCGCCGCTTTGCCAGAACACGTCGATGGGGATGCCGCCGCGCGGGTACCAATAGCCGCCGATGCGCAGCCATTTGGGCTTCATTTCGTTCGCCAATCGCCTGCCGATGCCGACGGTGACGTCCTCGTGGAAGCCGCCGTGATTGCGGAAGCTGTTCAGGAAAAGCTTGAGGCTCTTCGATTCGACGATGGTTTCGCCCGGCGCGTAATCGATCGCCAGATGCGCGAAGTCGGGCTGGCCGGTGACCGGGCACAGCGAGGTGAACTCGGGCGCGGCGAAGCGGACGAGGTAGAGCTCGCCGGCGCGAGGGTTGGCGACATAGTCGAGCTCGGCCTCCTCGGGCGAGGCTGGCAACGGCGTCGTTGCGCCCAGGAAACGGGGTGTGCCTTCCATGCCGCGCCCCTGACGCGAACCGCCCGCGAAGGCAAGCGCGCGCTGGCGCAGCGCGGCTTCACCGCCTATTCACGCCGCCCGCTCCACTCCCCACATCGTCCGGACAATGACGCGCTTCGCTTCAGCCCTGCCCCTTTTGGCGTTCCTGGCCGGGAGCCCGCTTGCCGCGCAGGATGCGCGCGATTTCCAGCTCCCCCCGGCGGCCACTCCCTCGCCCGACACCCGCGTCCAGGGCCCGGTCGATACCGACGCGCCGGTGCCCATCCGCCCGCGCGCCATCCGGACCGGTCGCCCCGCGACCCAGGCCCCCACGCCGGCGTCCACTCCGACCGCCGCACCGAGCGCGAGCGCGGCCCCAGCGATCGACCTGCCCGCTCCCTCGGCCACGCGTCCAACGGTGGCGGCGCGCTCCTTGTCCACTCCGGACGTGGCGACACAGGCGCCGCCGACCGCGGCTCCGACGCTCGCTCCACCGGTGTCCGCCCCCACCCCCGCCCTGCCTCTGCCCTTTTCTCCGGCCACCACCGCCACGGTCGCGGCGCCCGCCGCCGATCCGTCCGCACCGGAGCCGCCGTGGCTATGGATCGCGCTGGGCGGTGCGGCGGTCGCAGCCGGCGCCGGGCTGCTCCTGTGGCGGCGTCGGCGCGTCGATACGGCCCCGCCGCTGATCGTCGCCCCCCGGGTTCCCGGCGCCACAGCCCTTTCTGGCGAGACGCTGGCGATCGAGGTCGAAGCGGTGCGGATGGACCGCAGCGTCCTCAACGCCACCGTCGGCTATCGCGTCACGATCCGCAACCGCACCGCGCGGGCGCTGAGCGGCGTCGCGGTCGAGGCCGATCTCGTCTCGGCCAGTCGCGACCGTCCCACCGAGCAGCAGCTCGCCTCGCCCGAACAGCCGCTCACCCCGCGCCACGCCGCCGACCGGCTCGCGCCCGGCCAATCCTTGCGCTTCGAAGGCCAGGTCCGCCTGCCGCTGTCGGAAGCGAGCGCGGTCTGGCAGGGCCGCGTCGGCCTGCTGGTGCCGCTGCTGCGTGTGCGGGCCACGGCCGCCGAGGCCGCGCCGGTCGCCACCACGCTGGTGATCGGCCGCTCGGAAGGCTCCAGCGCGCGCCCGCAGCCCTTCCGGCTGGACGAGCCGCCGCGCAGCTATACCCCGCTCGCGCAGCGCGTTCTGGACGCGGTTCCCGCTCGGGCCTAACGCCGAGGAATGGACAGCCTCGTTTCGACCGGCTGGCTCGCCGACCACTTGGGCGACGCCGATCTGGTCATCCTCGATGCCACCAAGCATCTCGCGGCGAGCGGGCGCGATGCCGGCGCCGAGTTCCTGGCCGGGCATATCCCCGGCGCGCGCTTCCTCAACCTGGCCGATTTCGCCGATCCGGCCTCCTCGGTGGGGAGAACGCTGCCGGGCCCCACGCACGCCGCGATCAGGTTCTCCTCGCTCGGCCTGGAGCCAGGCAGCCGGGTCGTGCTTTACGACGACAGCGACGTCAAAACCTCCGCGCGGGCATGGTTCATCCTGCGAGGCTACGGGATCCAACGGGTGGCGATCCTCGACGGCGGCTTGGCGAAATGGCGCGCCGAGGGCCGTCCGCTCGAGCACGGCAAGACGAAGGGCGCGAATAGCGAGTTCGCGCCCACCGACTTCGCCGGTGCGGTGCGGGGCAAGCCCCACATGCTCGCCAACATCGCCAGCGGCGAAGAACAGGTGATCGACGCGCGCGACGCCGGGCGCTTTACCGGCGAGACGCCCGATACCGTCCACGAACTGCCCGGAGGCCACATCCCCGGCGCGCGGCACCTGTTCTTCCGCGATCTCTACAACGAGAACGGCACCTTCAAGTCCGACAGTGAGCTGCGTGCCGCCTTCGACAAGTCCGGCCTCGACCTCGAGAGGCCCATCGTCACTAGCTGCGGCAGCGGCGTGACCGCCTCGGTGCTGCTGTTTGCCTTGCATCGGCTGGGGATCGAGGATGCCGCGCTCTACGATGGCAGCTGGTCAGAATGGGGCGCCGATCCCGCTACGCCGAAGGAAACCGGGCCCGGCGCATGGCATGCTTCGACAAGCTCAGCATGAGCGGACCTTGTGAATTTTACCACGCCCGCTCGTCCTGAGCTTGTCGAAGGACGATTTGCGTCGCTTGCCCTCCAGCGGGGCTTGCTTCTAGACCGCGCGTCATGACGGCCGCCCGCGACGATCTCGACCCCGCCACCCTGCTGGTGACCAGCGGGCGCTCCAACGATCCCAATGTCGTCAATCCGCCGGTCACGCGCGGCAGCACCCATCTCTATGCCGATTGCGCGACGCTGCGCGCGGGGACGCGCACCAATGCCGATGGGCACTATTTCTACGGCCGCCGCGGCGCACCGACGCAATGGGCGCTGGCCGAGGCGCTGACGGTGCTCGAGCCGGGCGCGGCGGGAACGGTGCTCTATTCCTCGGGCGTGGGCGCGATCGCGGGCGCGGCGCTGGCGGCGCTCGCCCCCGGCGACGTCCTGCTGATGACCGACAACGCCTATGAGACCAGCCGCAAGGTCGCCGCCGGTCTCCTGAAGCGACTCGGCGTCGAGACGCGCTATTTCGATCCGCTCGACATCGAGGGCTTCGCGGCGCGGTTTTGCGAGCGCACCAGGGCTGTGCTGCTCGAAAGCCCCGGCAGCCTGACGATGGAGGTCTGCGACATTCCCGCGCTCGCCGCCATCGCGCGCGAACGCGGCGCGGCGGTGTTGATCGACAATACCTGGGCGACCTCGCTTGGCTTTCAGGCGCTGGCTCGCGGCTGCGACATCTCCATCCAGGCGCTGACCAAGCATGTCGGCGGGCATTCGGACCTGATGATGGGTTCGTGCACCGCCGGCCCGGAGTGGTATCCGCGCCTGCGCGAAACCGCGCAATTGCTGGGCCAGGTGGTCTCACCCGACGATGCCGCGCTGGCGCTTCGCGGGCTGAGGACGATGGCGGTGCGGATGGAGCGCGGGATGGCGAGCGCGCTCGAAATCGCCGCATGGCTGCGCACCCGCGGCGAGGTGGCGGAGGTGCTGTTCCCGGTCCTGCCCGGCGCGCCGGGTCACGAGCTGTGGAAGCGCGATTTCACCGGCGGCTGCGGGTTGTTCAGCTTCCTGCTCGCCGATGGCATCGACGATGCCGCGCGCTGCCGGATGATCGACGCGCTCGAGCTGTTTGGTATCGGCTACAGCTGGGGCGGGTTCGAAAGCCTGGCGTTGCCGGTCGATCCGGCACGCCTCCGCACCGCGACACGGTGGCGAAACGAGCGGCTGGCGGTGCGGCTCTCGGTCGGGCTCGAGGATGCGAGTGACCTGATCGCCGATCTCCAGCGCGGCTTCGCGGCGATGGGAGCAAGCGCATGACCGCCGCTCGCGGGCGCGACGTCGCCACCGCGGACGAACTGCGCTCGGCGGTATCCCGCAACAGCAACACGATCGGCGAGATCGTCGGCACGCTGGACAGCTGGGCGCTGTCGCTCGGTAGCTGGCGGGTGTCGCTGTGGGACGTCCTCGTCATCCTGGCGGTGATCGTTTTCTGTCTCCTCCTCGGCAAGCTCGGCAGCCGCTGGGCGCGCCATCTGGTGCGGCGGAGCAAGCGCCTCGACAGCACGCAGGAGCTGCTCGCCGAGAAACTTCTCACTATCGCGATCTGGGCCCTGGCGTTTTTTCTGGCTGTCGATCTTCTCGGGATCAGCCTCACCGCGCTGGCGGTGTTCTCGGGCGCCTTCGGCCTGGCCATCGGCTTCGGCCTGCAGAAGACGATCGGCAACCTCATCGCCGGCATCATCCTGTTGATGGACAAGTCGATCAAGCCGGGCGACGTCATCGCCATCGCCGACCAGGCCGGACAATCGACCTTCGGCCAGATCAGGAAGATCGGAGTGCGCGCGGTCAGCCTGACCACGCGCGACCAGAAGGAATACTTGATTCCGAACGAAAATCTGATGATCAATCAGGTCGAAAACTGGTCCTATTCGAGCAAGAACGTGCGCGTGTCGGTGCCGGTGGGGGTCAGCTACCAGGCGGACATGGAACTGGCGGAGAAGCTCATGCTCGAGGCGGCCAAGAGCTGCCAGCGCGTGCTCAACAGCCCGCCGCCGGTGGTGTGGATGAAGGCCTTTGGCGACAACGCCGTCCTGTTCGCCATCCAGTGCTGGATCCAGGATCCCGAAGAGGGCGTGGGCAATGTCCAGTCGGCGGTGCTCAAGCAGGTGTGGGCGCGGTTCAAGGAGAACGGCATCGAGCTGCCCTACCCCCAGCGCGACCTCCACCTGCGCTCGTCCGAGGAGCTGGAGCGCATCATCGCCCTTCTCGGGCGGCGCAGGTCCACCGAATAGAACCGCTTTTGCGCTACGAAGCGCGGATTTCAAAAGCTCGCCTGTCACCCCCCGCAGCCATTCTGATTGGCGCGCGCGGTTCCTCTGGCGCATCTCGCGCCGCATGGCGAAACAGGGCAAGATCTGGCTGGTGGGCGCGGGGCCGGGCGATCCCGAGCTGCTGACGCTGCGCGCGGCGCGGCTGATCGCGGGCGCGGAGCTGATCGTGCACGACGGGCTGGTCGATCCCGACATCCTCCTCCTGGCGCCCCGCAGCGCGCGGCTGATCTCGGTCGCCAAGGCGCGCGCGCGCCACACCATGCCGCAGCACGAGATCGACGCGCTGCTCATTCGCCATGCGCGCGCCGGGCGGCAGGTGGTGCGCCTCAAGGGCGGCGATCCCTTCATCTTCGGGCGCGGCGGCGAGGAGGTCGAAGCCGCGCGCGCGGCGGGAATTCCGGTGGAGGTGGTGCCGGGGATCAGCGCCGCCAATGGCGCCGCGGCGGCGGCGCGGATCGCGCTCACCCACCGCGACGCCGCCAGCGTGGTCAGCTTCGTCGCCGGGCAATGCAAGCCTGTCCTGAGCGACGCCGCAGGCGGCGTCGAAGGGGGCCTCGCCGAGCAGGATTGGGCGGGCCTCGCCGGCAAGGGCCGTACCCTGGTGATCTACATGGGCGTCGCCACCGCCGGGCGGATCGCCGAGAAGCTGATGGCCGACGGACTCGCCCCGGACATGCCGGTGGCGGTGATCGAGAACGGCGCGCGCCCCGCCATGCGCGTTCTGCGCGGATTGCTCGCGGGACTGCCGGACCTGATCGAGGCCGAGCGCGTGGTCAGCCCCGCGCTGATCGTGATCGGCGAGGTGACGGCGCGCGAGAACGCCGCGGTCGCCGCTTTCGCGCAAGAAACTCCGGCGCGGGCCGCGACATGCGAATCCTGACCGGCAACGACCTCAGGACCGGCGCGGTGGTGTGGTGGACCGGCGCCTTCTGGTCGCTTCACGTGGAGGAGTCAGTCGATGTCGCCGGCGAGGAAGACCGCATAATCGGCCGCGAGGAAGGCGCCCGCCGCGTCAACGCCGCCTATGCCATCGACGCCGAACTCAAGGACGGCAGCCCGCGCCCCGCGCATATCAAGGACCGCATCCGCGCGCTCGGCCCCACCGTGCGCCCCGACCTGACGCTCAAGCCCGCCGATCCGGCGGCGGGAAGCTGGGTGATCTGAGGTGCCAGGACCGAGCTTCCCGTTCGTGTCGAGCCCTTCGGTTGGCTGCCTGCAGCAGCCGCTCAGGATAAACTTCGGCCGCTCGGCCGAAGTCGAGACACTTCGCGCCACCGCCTCTCGACTTCGCTCGAGGCGAACGGAGGGCGGCGATGTATAGGTATGACCACTACGACCAGGCCATGGTCGATGCCCGCGTCGCCGAATTCCGCGACCAGGCGCGCCGCCGGCTGGAGGGCAGGCTGACCGAGGACCAGTTCAAGCCGCTGCGGCTGATGAACGGGCTCTACCTCCAGCTCCACGCCTATATGCTGCGCGTCGCGATCCCCTATGGCACGCTCGACGCGCGGCAGATGCGCGCGCTGGCCGACATCGCGGACAAATACGACCGCGGCTACGGCCATTTCACCACCCGCCAGAACATTCAGTACAACTGGATCAAGCTGGAGGAGGCCGCCGACCTGCTCGCCGATCTGGCGAAGGTCGAGATGCACGCGATCCAGACCAGCGGAAACTGCATCCGCAACATCAGCTCGGATCATTTCGCGGGCGCCGCCGCCGACGAGGTGGCGGATCCGCGCCCCTATGCCGAGCTGCTGCGGCAATGGTCGAGTTTCCACCCGGAATTCAGCGCCTTGCCGCGAAAGTTCAAGATCGCGGTGATCGCCAGCGAGCGCGACCGCGCGGCGATGCGGCTGCACGATATCGGCATCCGCATCGTCGCGCGCGACGGCGCGATCGGCGCGCAGTTCTGGATTGGCGGCGGCATGGGCCGGACCCCGATGATCGCCCCCTGCATCCGCGAATTCGTGCCGATCGACCAGTTCGTGACCTATGCCGAAGCGGCGCTAAGGGTCTATAATCGCTATGGAAGGCGCGACAACAAGTTCAAGGCGCGGATCAAGATCCTGGTCCACGAGTTGGGCGCGGCGGAATATGCCCGCCAGGTCGAGGAGGAGTTCGCCCACCTCCTGACCCTGGGCATCGAGCCGCCCGCCGCCGAGCTGGCGCGGATCGCGGAACAGTTCACGGAACAGCTGCCGAACAATCACGAACAGGCGCTCGAAGATCACGATCCCGACTTCGCGCCGTGGGCGGAGCGCAACACCCACCCGCACAAGCAGCCCGGCTATATTTCGGCGGTCATCAGCCTCAAGCCCGTGGGCGGAATCCCCGGCGATGCCAGCGCCGACCAGATGCGGCTCATGGCCGATCTCGCCGAACGATACGGAACCGGCGAGTTGCGCGTCACGCACACCCAGAACATCGTCCTGCCGCATGTTCGCCAAGGCGATTTGCACACACTGTGGACCGCGCTCGACGAGGCCGGGCTCGGCGCGGCCAATATCGACACCGCGGAGGACATCATCGCCTGCCCGGGGCTCGACTATTGCAGCCTCGCCAACGCCCGCTCGATCCCGGTGGCGCAAAAGATCTCCCAGCGTTTCGCCGAGAGCGGCAAGACGGCGGCGCTGGGGGAACTCAAGCTCAAGATCAGCGGCTGCATCAACGCCTGCGGCCACCACCACGCCGGCCACATCGGCATCCTCGGCGTGGACCGCAAGGGCACCGAGAACTACCAGCTCCTCCTCGGCGGCAGCGAGGCCGAGGACGTCAGCCTGGGCAAGATCGCCGGCCCCGGCTTCGACGAGGCGGGCATCGTCGACGCGGTCGAGACCGCCGCCGAGGTCTATCTGCGCGAACGCCGCGACCAGGAGCGCTTCCTCGATACCTACCGCCGGATCGGCATGGAGCCGTTCAAGGAGGCGCTTTATGGGTGAGGCGAGACACAAGCCCCTCCCCTTCAGGGGAGGGGTTGGGGTGGGGACTGTTGTCCCGAAAGCTTCCCGCACAAGCCCCACCCCCGTCCCCTCCCCTGAAGGGGAGGGGTGAAGCATGGCTGACATCCTCCGTTTCCGCAGCGACGAGCCCGCCGATCGCCCCGGCATCACCGTGGACGCCTTCCTCGACCAGCCCGACGCCGACGCGGTGCGGGTGGAGCCGGGGGACGACGCCCGCGCGCTGATCCCGCATCTCGCGCGGCTGCGGCTCATCGAGGTCAATTTCCCGGTCTTCGGTGACGGGCGCGGCTATTCCTCGGCCCGTATCCTGCGCGAGGCGGGCTATCGGGGCGAGCTGCGCGCGGTCGGCGACGTGCTCGTGGACCAGATCGGCTTCCTGCGCCGCTGCGGCTTCGACGGCTTCGATCCCGACCAGCCGCTCGATCCCGCCGATGCCGAAGCCGCCTTCGCGCGCTGGCCCGAGGTCTATCAGCCCGCCGCCGACGCGCGCCCGCCGATCTGGTCGCTGCGCCACGGAGCGCGCGCGTGAACGCGCCGAGCGGCCAGCTCCGCGCCATCGACCGGCTCGACACCGCGCCGCGCTTCACCGCGCATGACGCCGTGCGGCTCAACAATCTGTTCCGCGGCAGCGACACCCGGGCGATGCTCGAGGGCGTATTGTCCGAAGGGCTCGCGGGCGAAGTTGCGGCGGTGAGCAGCTTCGGCGCCGAAAGCGCGGTGTTGCTGCATCTGGTCGGAAGCCTGGACCGGCATGTGCCGGTGCTGTTCCTCGACACTGGCAAGCACTTTCCCGAAACCATCGCCTACCGCGACCGGCTGATCGAGCAGCTGGGCCTGACCGACGTCCGCATCCTCGCGCCCGCCGCCGAGGAGCTCGCGGCGAAGGACGCCAATGGCCTGCGCTGGTCCTTCGACCCCGACGGCTGCTGCGAGATCCGCAAGGTCCGCCCGCTCGCCGGGGCGCTCGGCAATTTCGACGCCAGCCTGACCGGCCGCAAGGCGTTCCAGGCCAATACACGCGCGCATCTGCCGCGCTTCGAGATCGACACCTCGGACGCCGCGGGGCGGCTCAAGATCAATCCGCTGATCGACTGGAGCGCCAGCCAGATCGCCGGCTATTTCATCCTCCACGACCTGCCGCAGCACCCGCTGGTGGCGCAGGGCTATCCCTCGATCGGCTGTTCCCCCTGCACCCGCGCGGTCGCGCCGGGCGAGGACGCGCGCGCCGGGCGCTGGGCCGGCTGGGACAAGGTCGAATGCGGCATCCACCAGCTGGGCGAGGAGCCGTTTCTCTAAAATTCACGCTTGCACACACCATTAAATGGGTGCACATGAATTCAGGTGAGAGTCGAGTTCGATCCTGCCAAGGACGAAATCAATTGGGCCAAGCATGGCGTTTCCCTGCAAGCGGCGACAATGTTCGATTGGGACACCGCCCTCGAACGCGAGGACGACCGTTTCGATTATGGCGAAATCCGTTTCGTCGCCATCGGGCAAATCGACGGCCGCCTCCATGTGATGGTTTTCACGGAGGGCTCCGATGACAACGCGGTGCGGGTCATCGGCCTGCGCCGTGCGGAAAAGCATGAGACAAGGTTCTATCATGGAAAAGTTTGACCCGAAGATTCATGCCGACAATCCCCCGCTGGATGCGGGCTTTATGGCTGGAATGCAGCCATCCCGACGCGGACGCCCCAAGCTGGACGCACCCAAGGTGGAGGTGAAGATTCGGCTTGACGCCAAGACAGTGGCGCATCTGCGTGAAAGCGGTCCGGGCTGGCAGACGCGCGTCAATGCGCTATTGGGCAGGCTCGTGGCGAACGGGCAGATTTGAGGGCGAGGACGCACGCGCCGGGCGCTGGGCGGGCTGGGACAAGGTCGAATGCGGCATCCACCAGCCCGGCGAAGAGCCGTTTCTGTAGGGCAAGAGGTCGGGCGCGTCCGTTTTGCCGCAAGGACAATCGAGTTTCAAAAGCTTGGATCGCGCGATCCCGCGAGCAGAACAAACGCGAGAGTTGCGAAGGTTGCGCCGGCGATAAATGTCGCCTGCGGGCCCAAGCCGTCCCAGAGTAGCCCGGCCACCACACTAGCCAAAAGCAGGGCAAGTCCGGTGGCGAGATTGAAGAGCCCAAAGGCCGATCCGCGTATTTCGTCCGGAGCATGATCGGCAATGAGCTTGGCCAACAGCCCTTGAGTCACCGCCATGTGAACTCCCCACAAGGCAATCCCGAGAAAGGCTCCCGCGACACCGGAGAGAAAAGCGAGCGCAAGGTCGGCGCCCGCAAGAAAGAGCAACCCCCACAACAGGAGGCTCCGAGCGCGCCATCTGTCGGACAGCGCGCCTGCCGGATACGCTCCCAATGCGTAGACCACATTCATCACCACGAGAACCAGGGGTGCCAATGCCAGCGGCAATCCTTCCGCGCTCGCTTTGAGGATAAGGAAAGCCTCGCTGAAGCGCGCCAGCGTGAAAACGACGCCGATGGTGACAACGCGCCAGAAAGCGCTCGGCAAGCGTCGCAGTTCGGACAACCGTACGGGGGGCCGCCGTTGCGGTTCCGGGCCCGCCTTTCGATCCTCCACAGCGAAGACGACGCACAGCACGGCGAGGATCGCGGGAACGATCGCAATCCAGAATACGGCGCGAATATCGTTGGCAAGCAATAGCATCAAGCCAATGGCGAGCAATGGGCCGGCAAAAGCTCCAACGGTGTCCAGCGCCTGCCTCAGGCCAAAGGCTCGACCGCGGATCGCAGGAGGCGCGACATCCGCCACCAGAGCGTCCCGCGGAGCACCGCGGATGCCCTTTCCAATGCGATCGGCGAACCGAGCCCCCAACACTTCGACCGCGCTCCCGGCGAGCGGAAAAAATGGTTTCGACAGCGCGCCAAGGCCGTAGCCCACGAGGAGGAGCGGCTTACGACGGCCGATGCGATCCGAAATGTAGCCGGAAAAGACCTTGGAGATTGAAGCGGTGGACTCGGCAACACCGTCGATCAGGCCGACCATCGCCACTGAAACGCCAAGCGTGGCCGTTAGAAATAGCGGCAAGAGCGCGTGAACGATCTCCGACGACAAATCCATGAACAGACTGACAAGGCCCAGCGCCCAAACCGTGCGCGGCATCTTGATTTGATCGGAACGGGAAAATCTGTTCTGTCGGTCCATCTCTTGGTTTTCCGTAGTAACATTCATCGACTACTCAAAAGAATGCGGCGGGAGCAGTCCGCGCGCCCGTGGAGGGAATTGCCGCCGCTACTCGATAGATCCGCTTTCCACCCGATGATGGACTTCGGGCAGCCGATGAAATCTCCTCGCAACTGGCGAGCTGTGCGCGCTATCTCCAGCCATCAAGCCGAAGCTGGATCCAGCCCTGCTCGCGATACCAGACAACGGTTTGTGCCAAGCCCCTTCGGCGCCGCCGATCCAGGGCTCCCAGACATCGCCGGGCACCGCGAAGGCGGAGCGCGAGACCCAGTTCGGGTGCGTCATGTAGCCCACGCGGTCGGGCGTGAGACGGGCCCTCGAGCCGCGCACCAGGCCATCGACATGCGCTGCGGCGCGTAGCGGGACGGCCCGACAACGACCGCGATACCTTGCGCCGCGACTTGATTGGCCGTCACTCCCTCCCCATCTATCCATCATCGCAGTGGCATCCTTTTCCGTGAGCGCCCGCGACTGAGAGACTCCGGGCTCCCGCTTGCAGCCAGGAGCTCGTCCGATGTCTCATTCACCAGCAACCAGCCCCCCGGCCGTCAAAACCGAGTCATGGGAAAACGAAGGGGGCAGCATCGAGCGGATCGAGCTCGCCGATTCGCTCGGCGTCGTCCGGCACATGACCGAGACCTACTCGGTGGGGGGATTTCGCTACTCCAATCTGGCGGACGCCATCGCCCAGGCTCGCCGCATGACCAAACTCGAAAGTGAACTGCTATGACCGCGCGTCGTAAGTCCAGCCCCGACTATCTGGGATTCTTCCTGCCGCTGGCGGGGATGGCCGCGGCGATCTGGTATATGGTCAATTGACCGGCGTGTCGCTTTCACCGGCGGAACCCGTCCCGGTGGCAGATACCAGGACCACCGTCGCCACCGCGCATTGGCGCAAGCGTGCGCGGACCACGCCTCTGTCGCGCGAGCAGGCCCGAAGGCAGGGAAGTATCACCAATCTGGCGTTCCTGCTACTGGGCAAGGAGGAGGCCATCGCTTTTCTGAATACCGCCAACGCGCGCCTCGGCGCCCGACCGATAGCACAGGCCACCGAAAGCGACGCGGGGCAGGCCCTCGTGAAGGATGAGTTGCTGCGGTTGGTGCAATGCCGGACCGATAGCTGTGACGTCTCAGCGATGCTACGGACAGTCCACTCACACTGCGAGGAGAACGATCATGGCCAAGGGCCAGAAAAAATCGAACAAGGAAATCCGCAAGCCGAAAGCGGAAAAGGTCAAGACGAATGCCTCCCAGCCGAGCCAGAAGCCTGGGTCGATCAAGGGCCTCGAGAACATTCGCAACAACTGACCTCAAAGCTCGCGGCCCACCGGCTGCAACGAAGCTCGTCCTGAGGCAATCTCGCTAAAGCCAGCCCCGCGCCTCGTACCAGCTGGCCGTTCGGGCGAGCCCTTCGGCGCCGCCGATCCTGGGCTCCCAGACATCGCCCGGCACGGCGAAGGCGGAGCGCGAGACCCAGTTCGGGTGCGTCATGTAGCCCACTCGGTCGGGCGTGAGACGGGACTTCGAGCCGCGCATCAGGCCATCGACATGCGCTGCGGCGCGCAGCAGCCCGGCGGGGAGGTGCGGCGCGAACACGCGGCGGCGGCCCACCGCCCGGCCGATGGCCTGCGCCAGTTCGGCGTGCGACCAGCCGCCCTCGCGGCCGTCGTCGGGCTCGAACAGCTTGTGGCGCACCAGCGCGGCGGGTGCCGCGATCAGGTCGAGCAGCAGGCGGGCGAGATCGTGGACGTGGAGGATCGAGCTGGCGCCGCGCGGCGGCAGCGGGACCAGGCCCAGCTTCCTCGCGCTGCGGAACATCTCGAAATAATCGACATCGCGGGGGCCGTAGACGCCGGGCGGGCGCACCACGGTCCAGTCGAGCCCGCTGGCGGCGACCAGCTTCTCCGCCTCGGCCTTGGAGGCGCCGTAAAGCGACAGCGCCGGCTCGCGCGCGGACAGCGAGGAGACGAAGACGAAGCGCTTGATAGCGGTGGCCTTGGCCGCCTCGATCAGCGTTGCCGTGCCGGTGACGTTGCAGGCGGTGAAGGCGACCGCATCGGGCGCGGTCGTCATGGCCGCGACATGCAACACCGCGTCCGCGCCGCGCACCAGTTCGGTCAGCGACGCCGCGTCCGACATGCTGCCTGCGACCCAGGCGACGCCGTTTCGTGCCGGTTGCGGGCGCCGGGTCAGCGCCCGCAAGGTCAGTCCGCGCGCCTCGGCCTCGTCGAGCACCGCCTGGCCCACGAAGCCTGTCGCGCCGGTAAGGGCTATGGTCGCGTCTGCGTTCACAGGCGCACCAGATGATCGCGGTGGATCACCGCCGCGCGCGGCGCGTAGCCGAGCTTCGCGCCCTGCGCCTCCTGCCGCACGCCCATGATCGCGCGGCATTCGGCCGCGGAATATTCGACCAGTCCCTGCGCCACGCGGTCACCCTTGGCGCTCACCACGGTGATCAGATCGCCGCGCGCGAATTCTCCCGCGACCTCGGTCACCCCGGGCGCGAGCAGGCTGGCGCCCCCTTCGAGCGCGCGCGCGCAGCCCTCGTCCACGGTCAGCACGCCCTTCGGCGACAGCCGCCCGCCCAGCCACGCCTGCCGGGCGGTCCCGCCGCGTTGGGGCACGAAGACCGTGCCCGGGCCGCTGGTCAAGGCGCAGGTGATTGGCGCTTCCTGCGTCCCGCGGGCGATGGCCAGGGCGATCCCGGCGCGTTCGGCGATCCGCGCGGCCTCGAGCTTGGAGATCATCCCGCCGGAGCCGAGGCCCGAGGAGGAGGCGCCGCTCGCCATCGCCATGATCGCGTCGTCCACCCCATCGACCCTCGTAACCAGCACCGCGCCCGGCTTGCGCGGATCGCGGTCGTAGAGGCCATCGACATCGCTGAGCAGCAGCACCGCGTCCGCGCCCGCCGCCTGCGCCACCCGTGCGGCCAGCCGGTCGTTGTCGCCGAAACGGATTTCCTCGGTGGCGACGCTGTCGTTCTCGTTGACCACCGGCACCGCGCCGGCATCGAGCAGGCGTTCGAAGGTGGCGGAAGCATTGAGGTAGCGGCGGCGGTCCTCGAGATCGTCGAGCGTCAGCAGCATCTGGGCGGCGACCAGCCCGTGCCCGCCGAGCGCCTCCGACCATAGCCCGGCGAGCGCGATCTGCCCGACCGAGGCGGCCGCCTGCGCGTCCGCCAGGCTGCCGCGCCCACCGCGCGCCAGCTCGAGGCGCGCCGCGCCCAGCGCGATCGCGCCCGAGCTCACGACGACGACTTGCGTGCCGCCCTCGCGTAGCGATGCGATGTCCTTTGCCAGCGACGCCAGCCAGACGGCGCGCGGCTCTCCACGCTCGACCAGCAGCGCCGAGCCGACCTTGACCACCAGCCGGCGCGCCTGCGCGAACTCGGGTAGCGTATGCGGAGAGAAAGCGGACATAGTCTGACGGACTTAGCGGAGCCCAATGCCGCGTCCAGCCAAACTCTCCGTTCGTGTCGAGCGAAGGCGAGACACGACCGCGCGGCGCTCGCACCTCTCGACTTCGCTCGAGGCGAACGGAGGAGGCGGAGAGAGGGGGCTAAAAAGGCGACCAATCGGGACGCGCGCTGTCGCTTTCGTCCTCGACCTCGCTGCCCTTGGTCTCGGTGGTGGTCCGGTCGGGCAGATAGCCGAGCACGGCGTCCAGCAGCCGCTCCACGCCTTCGCCGGTGGCGCCCGAGATGCGGAACACCTCCGCCGCGCCCGCCGCCTCGAGTTCCGCGGCGAAGCCCTCGCCCAGCTCCTCGTCGGCGAGGTCGAGCTTGTTGAGCGCGACCAGCCGCGGCTTGTCGGCCAGCCCCGCCCCATAGGCCTCCAGCTCGCCCTCGACGATCCGCATCGCCCCGACCGGATCGGCCCCGGCGATGTCGATCAGGTGGATCAGCACCCGGCAGCGCTCGATATGGCCGAGAAAGCGGTCGCCGATCCCCGCACCCTCGGCCGCGCCCTCGATGAGACCCGGAATGTCGGCGATCACGAACTCACGGTTCTTGTGGCGCACCACGCCGAGCTTGGGCACCAGCGTGGTGAAGGCATAGTCGCCGACCTTGGCCTGCGCGTTCGAAACCTGGTTGATGAAGGTCGATTTGCCCGCATTGGGCAGACCGAGCAGGCCCACGTCGGCGAGCAGCTTCAATCGCAGCCAGACCCACATCTCCTCGCCCGGCATGCCCTGCTGGTGCTGGCGCGGGGCGCGGTTGGTGCTGGTCTTGTAGCTGGCGTTGCCGCGCCCGCCGATGCCGCCTTCGAGCAGTACGACGCGTTGGCCGACCTCGGTGAAATCGGCGAGCACATCTTCCTTGTCCTCGGACAGGATCTGCGTGCCGACGGGGACTTGGATCTCGAGATCGGGCGCGCCCGCGCCGGTGCGGTCCTTGCCCATCCCGTGCGCGCCGCGCGCGGCCTTGAAGTGCTGCGCGTAGCGAAAGTCGATCAGCGTGTTGAGGCCGGCCACCGCCTCGAACACGATGTCCCCGCCCTTGCCGCCATTGCCGCCGTCGGGCCCGCCGTGTTCGACATATTTCTCGCGCCGGAACGAGACCGCGCCAGGTCCCCCGGCGCCGGACTTGAGGTAGATTTTGGCTTGATCGAGGAAGTGCATGGGAGTCCTTGTTTCCGCACCCGCCTCCGCGGGTGCGATGTCCTCGCGCCTATCGGCGCTGCGGGCGGCCGTTCGGCCTTGCGGTCGGCTGGTCGCCGACCGAACCAACGCCCTCTTGCGAGTTTCGCGGTAAATCGGGCCCGAAGGGTCCGCAAGCGCGAACGCGCGCCCCGCAGCGACGCGGCCGCAGGCCGTGAGAGCGAGGATTTCGCGCGCCGGAGGCGTGCGGAACACAAACAAACCAGGTTTTTGATTTCATCGAAAACCTGGTGGAGCCGAGGGGGATCGAACCCCTGACCTCGTCATTGCGAACGACGCGCTCTCCCAGCTGAGCTACGGCCCCGTCCCAGGTAAATCGCCGGTGCCGGCCATCGGGCCGCCCAGCGAGCGCGCCCCTTAGCGAAGGGGCACGGAGGATAAAAGCGCTTTCTTATTGCTGCTGCTTGGGCGCGTCCTTGGCGATGGGTTGGACCACGGGGACCGAAGTCTGGCCGCGCGTGACCGGGATCACCGGGATCTGCGCGCCGGTCGCCTGATCGATCACCGTGCCGGTCTCGACCACCTTTGCGGCGGTGGTCTGCGTCGGGTCGCCGATCCCGGCCTGCGGCAGCACGATCGCGCGCTGCTTCGCCGCCTGCACCGCGAGATAGCCCGGCTGCGAGGCGCCGTAGCGCGGGCCATATTGCGCGTCCCAGGCGGCGGAATCGCGCTGATACTGTTCATAGGCGGCGAAGAACCGGTCGAAGGGCGTCGTCAGCGCCGAGAAGTTGGCCGCCGCGAACACCGCCGGATCGAAACTGGGCGTCGCCAGCGCGCGACTGGCGATGGTCAGCGCCTCCTGACAGAACGCCGCGCGCGCGGGCGGAAGAGCGAAATAGTTGTAGACCGTGGTCATCGTCGTCTCGCGCGCCTTGATGGCGTCGCGCGCGACCGTGTAATCCTTGCGGTAGCTGGCATCGATGCGGTCGTTGACCTGCTTGAGCGCGCGCGCGTGGCTCTTGATATAGGCGGAATAGCCGTCGAGGATCGCCTGATAGGCGGGCCCCGTGCAGTTGAGCGCGGCGACGTTCCAGGCCGAGCGGAAATACCACACGCGCTCGTCGGCGCTCGGGCTGGCGAGCACGGTGATGCGGCGGCCGTCGGGGCCCAGTTGCGGCACCTCCATCACATAGGCGGCGCCCATCGGCGGGATCGGGCGGAACGGCACCACCTCGACCGGCGGAGGGGGCGGCGGCGGGGGCGGCGGCGGCGGGGGCGGCTTGGGCGCGCAGGCCGCGACCGCGGCGAGGCCGGCGCTCGCCAACATCAGGCGAATGGGGGGGTGAATGGCGCGGCGCATGCCGTTGTCTCTCCACAATGTGCGACCGTCATCGGCCTCGGCGGCTTGACGGGGGATGAAGCCGTCCTCCTAAGCGAGCCGCGCGGATAAGAAAACGCCCGGGCGGCGAAAACCCCCCGGGCGCGATCTCGGCCAGTTCGCGGTTGGGTTTACTGGCGGTTGCCCATGAAGCTGAGCAGGAACTGGAACATGTTGATGAAGTCGAGATAGAGCGTCAGCGCGCCCAGCACCACCGCCTTGCCGGCGAAGTCGCTGCCGCGCAGCATCGCATACTGCTCCTTCAGCCGCTGCGTATCGTAGGCGGTGAGGCCCGCGAAGATCAGCACGCCGATGAAGCTGATCGCCACCGCCAGCGCGCTCGACTGGAGGAAGATGTTGATGACCATCGCGATCAGCAGGCCGATCAGGCCCATGATCAGGAAGGTGCCAAAGCCCGACAGATCCTTCTTGGTGGTGTAGCCGTAAAGGCTCAGCCCCGCGAAGGCGCCCGCCGTGGCGAAGAACGTCGCGGCGACGGACTCGCCGGTATAGACGACGAAAATCGTCGACAGCGACAGCCCCATCAGCGTGGCGAAGCCCCAGAACATCGCCTGGAGCGTGGGTGTGCCGAAGCGGTTGGCGCCGAAGCTCATCGCGAACACGATCGCCAGCGGCGACAGGATCACCAGCCACATCAGCGGGCCCTGCATCAGCGTATAGACAAGACCCGTGCTGGCGGTGAGCAGCGCGACGATGCCGGTGAGCAGCACGCCCGAGCACATGTAGTTGTAGATCTTGAGCATATGGGCGCGCAGGCCCGTGTCGTAGGTGGCGCTACGGGCAACGGCGTCGCCGGCACGCGGGACGGAGGTGAATCCGGTCTGCTGCCTGGTGTCGTTCCAATCGGCCATAGTGTCTGTAACTCCCAAACGGCGGAGCACCTGCTCCGCGCTAAGCGCGAATATCGCCCTTTACCGCGCCTTTTTCAAGCGAAACCGGGACCAATCCCTTGTCGCAATTGGTAACGGCACCGGTAATCAATCGCGCAGCGCCGCAGCCAGTTCCCGTTCGCGGTCGCGCGTGGCCCGAAGACACCGGGTGACGAGCTTCCGCAGCGCCTCGCCCTCGTCGAGCACGTCCAGTCCCTTCTGCGTCGTGCCGCCGGGGCTCGCGACTCGGCGCGCGAGCTCGCCCGGCGAATGCGGGCTGCGCGAGGCGAGCGCCCCGGCTCCGGCCACCATCTGCTTCGCCAGCCGCTCCGCCTGCGCGCGGTCCATGCCAAGTTCCGCGGCCCCGCCCGCGAGCGCGTCGATGAAGCGATAGACGAAGCCGGGCCCCGAGCCCGTCAGCGCGGTGATCAGATCGAATTGCGCCTCGTTCTCGAGCCACTCCGCGCTGCCGAGGCGCTCGGCAAGCCCGGTGAGCGCCTCGCGCTGGTCTGCGTTCAACCCGCGCGCAACCAGGGCATTGGGGGACTTGCCGATCGCCGCCGCGAGGTTGGGCATCAGCCGCGCGATCGCACGCGCGCGCGCAAACCGCTTCGTCAGGGCATCGAGATCGACTGCCGCCAGCATCGAGACGAGCACCGTGTTCGGGCCGAGCAGCGGCTCCAGCTCTGGGGCAACCTCGGCCAGCTTCTGCGGCTTCACCCCGAGCACGACCGCGTCGAACGGGCCTTCCGGAACCTCGGTGGTGAAGGCGACGCCCGCGGGCACCGGCTTGGGCCGGGGATTATAGACGGTGAACCGGCGCGGCTCGAGCCCCGAGGCGAGCCAGCCCTCGAGCATGGCCGAGGCCATCGTTCCGTAGCCGAACAGGAGGATGCGATCGAACATGCGCGCCTTCTATCGGCCGATGCCCGGCTAAACCAGTTCTGCATCAACCCCGTTCGTGTCGAGCAGCCATGTGCGCAGCACATGGCGACCGTCGAGACACGCTGAGGTGGCGCTCGCCTGTCTCGACTGACGACAACAAGTCGGCAGTTCATCCTGAGCCTGCCGAAGGGCTCGACACGAACGGATTTTTGGAATTAAGGATGGCTCCTAGGCCTCGCCCGCCGCGTCCACCATCGCCGCCGCGAGCGCTTCCTTCGGACGCTTGTCGCCCCACAACACGAATTGGAAGGCGGGATAGAAGCGGTCGCATTCCTCGACCGCGGTCTCGACCAGCGCCTGCGCCTGCGACAGGCTCAGCAGCCCGTCGTCGCCGAGCAAGGTGGCATTGCGGTAGAGCAGCGTCCCGCCGTTCGACCAGATGTCGAAATGGCCGATCCACATCTGCTCGTTGACCAGCGCCAGCAGCTCGTGCGCCACCGCGCGCTTGTCGTCGGCGACGCGGATGTCGGGGAGCGCGATGATCTGGAGGACATTGTCCTCGCCGCGCCACAGGCATTTGAGGTGATATTTGGCCCAGCTGCCCTTGATCTCCCCGGCGAGCTCGTCGGGGCCGGACTCGCAGGGCCAGCCATGCGCGCGAAACAGCGCCGCGAGCATCGCCAGCGGCGCCGCGTCGTCGTCTGCCGCATAGCCGTCGGTCTGCGTTCTCATGCCCTGCTCGATCCCGTCGCGAAGTCCGTCGCTGAATGCCGGGCGGGGGCCGCGATTGGCAATCTCGGCGCCCGGCAGGACTGTTGAGAACCGCGTTAACCTTTGCGGAGCGCCGTAAAAGGCTGTGCAAATCCTGTGCACAAGCGATGCAGGGCCTTTGCGTCAACCGATCTTGGTGACCTTTTCGCCCTCGTCGCTGCTGAACGGCAAGGCGTCTATATCCTTGTCCTTCAGGCGCTTGATGGCGGCCTTCGCGGCGGCATCGGATGGGAAGGGGCCGGCCAGCATGCGATTGGTGGCGCCATATCTGGCCGCCCACGGCCCCTTGCCGTCGAGCACGCCTCCCGCCTGCCTGGCGAGCTTCTTCCAGTCGAAGGCGAAGGCCGCGGTGTTGCGGCCGACCCCGAGCTGGATCCACACCCGCGCGGGTTCCGTCGGCTTGGCGGGTTTTCTGACCTCCGGCTTCGGCTTGGCCGCTGGCTTGGCCGCCGGTTTTGCGGGCGATTTGAGGGTCGGCGCCAGGGCCGGCGGACGCGCCCCGGCAAGCCTCGCGATGTCGACGGCAGCCGCCGGAGCGGAGGATGCCGGCGCCGCGCCGAAATCGGCGAAGGCTTCGGTGAGGCTCGGACGCGCCGGCTGGGGGGCGGGAGTGGGCGTGGGGGTGGCGATGCTGGCCGGTCTCGCGGCCACCACCACCGGCGGGGGGGCCGGGGGCGCGGCGGGCGCTTCGACCCGCGCGAGACGCACCGATGCCGCGGCCGGGGTTGGATGGGGGGTCGCGGCAGCCGCGCTATCGCCTTCCCGATCGCGTCGCCGGCGCTCCGCGCCGGGGGTGCCCGCGCCCGCGGCCCGCGCTCGCGGCCCAAGCGGCGCGCCGGCCGGCGTCAGTGCGGCATTGGCGTTGGCGGCGATGCGCGCGCCCGCTCCGGCATATCCGGCGATATCGGGGGAGTCGCGGCCGATCTCGGTCGCGGCGGGAAACGCGCCCAGATTGCCCGCAGCCGCCTGCTGCGCCTTTGTCAGCCGCGGCATGTAGCGCAGATAGGGCGCCATGCGGAGCGCGAGGTCGGTCGGCATCATCGCATCGGCGATCTCGACCGCGTCATCGGGCAGGCCGAGGATCGCGAGCCCGAAGGCACGCGTGCGGTATGCTGAACGGTCCTCGTCGCGCAGCAGCGGGTAGAGAGTGCGTTCGAATTCGCTCCGGTTGCCCGAGATCGCCAGACTGAGCGCGAGGCGGCGGCGCACTTCGGCGTTGTCGCCGACAGCCAAAACGCTGCGGTAGAGCGCCTGGGCGGATGTGTTCTCGCCCACCAGATCGTAGGCGAGCGCGCGGTCGGCGGCGATGTCGAGCGGGCGAGCCCCGGCGGATTCGGCCTGCGCGAAACCGCGCAGCGCGTCGACCGGGCGGCGCTGCGCGAGCGCCACGCGGGCGGAACCGAGCAGCACCCGCGCATCGCCAGGGGCGACCCGGGCGGCGCGCGCGAAGAAGCCCGCGGCCGCCCCGGCATCGTGCAGCGCGAGCGAGGCGTTGCCCGCGCTCAGCAGGGCATCGAGATCGCCAGGGCGCGCGGCCAGGGTGCGCAGAGCGGCATTGAGCTGCGCGGTTTCGCGCGGCGGCATGGTCTGCACGACTTCCTGAGCGCCCAGCGGCGCGGGCGCCCCGAAACCCGCAGCCGCCGCCAGGGCGCTCGCCAACAGCCCGGTCCTGATCGAGATCGCGACGCTTTTCATTTCACCCGGCATGCCCGCCGTCTGCGGCGGGGCAGCTTTATCCGCGATTTACTGGTTGTTCTGACGGCCGAGGAAGCGCGGGATGTTGAGCGTGGGGCTGCCCGGATCGTCGTCGTCGTCCTCGTCCTCCTCGCCCCGCGCGGGGCTGCCCGAACCGCGCGACAGGTTCGCCATGCGTTCGAACAACGTATTGCCGGGAGGGGCCGCCGCGCCGCCGCCGGCATCGCCGCCGCCCCCGCCACCAGCGCCACCGGGCACGATCGGCTGGCGACGCTTGGGCTGGAGCGGGTTGCCGTAATCGGAGGCGGCGGGGTCGACCGCTTCGCCTTCGCCGGCCTCCGCCTCGCCCAGGTCCAGCGTTTCGCGCCCGGCCGGAAAGCCGGGATTGAATTCGTTCCGTTCGAAGCGCTCGGTGTGCTCGTTGCGCAGGCCCGCGAGCGGATCGACGATCTCGTCCACATCGTCGAAATCGTCGTCCTCGTTGCCGTATTCGTAGCTGCCACCCTCGCTGACGGGCGCGGCGGCGCGGTCCTCGACGGGCGCGGGCTGCTCGTCCTCGTCCGCGAACTCGGCGGAGGTCAGCTCCATCGGCTCGTCCTCGGGAAACTCCCCGGCGGCGTTATAGGGCGGGGTCAGCTCGGGCAGCGGCTCGTCCTCGGTATCGCCGGCGGAGAGGCCGTGGCTGAGTTCGAACGGCTCGTCCTCGTCCACCGTCTCGCGGGGGAGATCGAGCACGGGCCGGCGCGGCGGGCGCGAATCCATCGTGTAGCTGCGCGGCAGCCCGGCCGAGGCGCTGTCCTCGGCCCCGTCGATGCCGGTCGCGACCACCGATACGCGGATCTTGCCCTCGAGGTCGGGATTGAACGCCGAGCCCCAGATGATGTTGGCATCCTCGTCCACCAGCTCGCGGATGTGGTTGGCGGCCTCGTCCACCTCGAGCAGCTTCATGTCCTCGCCGCCGATGATCGAGATGATGACGCCCTTGGCGCCCGCCATGCTCACGCCGTCGAGCAGCGGATTGGCGATCGCGCGCTGCGCGGCGTCGAGCGCGCGGTGCTGGCCCTCGCCCTCGCCGGTGCCCATCATCGCCTTGCCCATTTCGCTCATCACGCTGCGCACGTCGGCGAAGTCGAGGTTGATGAGGCCGGGCATCACCATCAGATCGGTGATCGAGCGCACGCCCTGCTGGAGCACCTCGTCGGCGAGCTGGAAGGCTTCCTTGAAGGTGGTTTCGGCCTTGGCGACCAGAAACAGGTTCTGGTTGGGGATCACGATCAGCGTGTCGACATGGCGCTGGAGCTCGGCGATGCCCGCCTCGGCCGAGCGCATCCGGCGCGAGCCTTCGAACAGGAACGGCTTGGTCACCACGCCCACGGTCAGCACGCCCTTGCGGCGGCAAGCCTCGGCGATCACCGGCGCGGCGCCGGTGCCGGTTCCCCCGCCCATGCCCGCCGCGATGAAGCACATGTTCACGCCCTCGAGCGCGTCCTCGATATCGTCCACCGTCTCCTCGGCGGCGGCCTTGCCGACCTCGGGCCGCGCGCCGGCGCCGAGCCCGCCGGTGATCGCCGGGCCGAGCTGGATGCGCCGTTCGGCGGTGGTGTTGGCGAGCGCCTGGGCATCGGTGTTGGCGACAATGAAGTCGACGCCTTCGATCCCCGCGGCCATCATGTTGGCGATGGCGTTGCCGCCCGCGCCGCCGACGCCGACGACGGTGATCCGCGGACGCAGTTCGCCGGACGAGGCGGGACCGATATTGATGCTCATTGCGTGGCTTTCCCCAGGCATTTCTTACGTGGAAAACGAATAATCCCGCGCTCTAGCGCGGAAGTGCCGCCATTGCCAATCGCCCCGTGGGGCACCCGGCCCTTTTCCACAAAGGCCAGCGGCGGTTCCGGGCCTAGTCACCTGAATCTAAAGTTCGCCACATAAGGTCAGGTCAGCCTTTTGACAGAAGCGTTTGACGGCGGCGAGGA
>JAIETR010000051.1 GCA_019745075.1 Qipengyuania sp. | reverse complement strand
GCGCGATGCGGGGCTAGAAGGAAAAGCTTTGGCGCGCCCGGCAGGACTCGAACCTGCAACTCCAAGCTTAGAAGGCTCGTGCTCTATCCAGTTGAACTACGGGCGCGTTGGCTGGGCCCTTAGCGCGCTTTGCCCCCGCGCCAAAGCCGGATAGGACGCCCGCCGATGGATAAGCCGCCGCCGACCCCGACCGAAGCCTCCGCGCCCGGCCTGCATTTCCGCTACTACGACCTGGTGATGGCCGCGTTCGTGACCATCCTGCTGCTCTCCAACCTGATCGGCGCCTCCAAGCCCAGCTACGTCACCCTGCCGAGCGGCGAGCAATGGCCGTTCGGCGCCGGGGTGCTGTTCTTTCCGGTCAGCTACATCATCGGCGACGTGCTGACCGAGGTCTATGGCTATGCCCGCGCGCGCCGCGTGATCTGGACCGGCTTTGCGGCGCTCGCCTTCATGGCCTTCATGAGCTGGGCGGTGGTCAGCCTTCCCGCCGCCGCCGGGTGGGATGGCCAGGCAGCCTATGAAAAGGTGTTCGGAAACACCTGGCGGATCGTCGCGGCCTCGATGATCGCCTTCTGGGCGGGCGAGTTCGCCAATTCCTATGTGCTCGCCAGGATGAAGGTCTGGACCCAGGGCAAGCATCTGTGGAGCCGGACGATCGGCTCGACCTTGGTCGGCCAGGGGCTCGACAGCCTGATCTTCTACCCGCTCGCCTTCTACGGGATCGCCGGCTGGCCGCCGGAGCTGCTGGGGCAAGTGGTGCTGTCGCAATGGGCGATCAAGACCGCGTGGGAGGCGCTGCTGACCCCGGTCACCTACGGCGTGGTGGGCTGGCTCAAACGGCGGGAGGGTATCGACCTGTTCGACACCGGCACCGATTTCTCTCCCTTCGCGCGGAGCGGCGCCAGGCCGGTATAGGAAGGGCCGAGCCTCGCGGCCCGGCCCTTCCACCCCCCGTGACGCGAACCGAAGGGTTAGAGCCAGATGACCTTAGGTAGCACCACCGTGATTGCCCGGAGCGGCCCCGTGGCAGCGTTGCGACGCTTGCGCGGGCAACCGGCCCGCGCCGCGCGCCGCGCCTCGCCACGAAGCCGCTCCGGGCAATCACGGTGGTGCTACCTAAGGTCATCTGGCTCTAGAACTTGACTCCCACCGCCACGCCGTAGCGGCGCGGATCGAGCGTGAAGATATTGGTGAACAGCCCCGAACTGGCGTCGGTCACATAGAGGCCGGTCACCGAATCATTGTCGAAGATGTTCTGGATGAAGGCGCGCGCGTACCAGCGGCTCTCCGCGCCATTGAGCTGGATCTGCGCATTCGCCTGGACGAAGGGTTCGATCCGGTTGACGGGCCCGTTGAAGACATTGCCGTATTGCTCGCCGGTGAAGGTCACGTCGAAGCGTGGGACCAGCGTCATGCCGCTGCCGAATTCGGCGGTGTATTGCACCCCGGCGGAAGCCTTGAGCTTGGGCGCCTGCGGCAGCGAATTACCTCGCAGGTTCTTGGTCACGCCGGGGCTCAGCACCTGCACGCCGCCGAACGCCGCGCCGATCGCGGTCGCCTGCGCGGTCAGGACGTTGCAGATGCTGAATGCGCCGGTCGAGGCAATCCCACCGTCCGCCGGGAAAGCAGTCGGCGCCCTGAGGCCCAGCCCGCCGTTGACCGCGCCGACGAAGGCTCGTGCGCCCGCCCCGGTGACCGCGCAATTCGCGCCGTTGGTGATGTCCTTGATGATCACCGCATTGGGATCGCCGCCCCCGGGATCGCGGGGGTCCGAGAAGAACTGGTCGCCCGCCACGCTGGTGTTGAGGTAGCTGAAGTTGAGGTTGATCAGCCAGTTGTAATCGGGCCGGATGAGGGATTCGAGCTCCACGCCCCAGATATTGGCGTCGATCGTGTCATTGACCGAGGTCCGCGCGATGATGCGGCTGAGCTGAAGGTTCTTGTATTTATAATAGAACGCGGTGGCGTTGAGCTGAAGCGCTCCATTGGCCAATGTGTTCTTGCTGCCGATTTCGAAGGCGTCGATGTTCTCGGGCCCGAAGCTTTCGGAGACCGCGAAGATCGGCTGCAACGGCGGATTGATGCCGCCCGATTTATAGCCGCGCGAGTAGGATGCGTAGAGCAGATTGTCGGGCGTCATCTGGAAATCGACGACCGCGCGGCCGGTGATCTTGCTGAAGGACACCGAGCGCCGCTGGACGAGCTGGTTGCCCGCCGTGCCCGGATCGGCGTCGAAACTGCCCACGAAGGGCGAGGCGAAGGGATCGCCGTCGTTGCTGTAGGGATTGAGGAAGCTCGCCAGCGTGGATCGCGCGGTGACCGATTTGCTGTCGTCGTTGTAGCGCAGCCCGCCAGTGATCTTCAGCCGGTCGGTGAGGTCGAAATAGACTTCGCCGAAAATGCCGAAGCTCTCGAGCTGGAACGACTGCGTATTGTTGCGGAAGAACGAGGTCGCGAGATAGGCCGGCGGCAGGTTGTTGTTGGGATTGGCATCGAGGGTGGTGCCGAAGGTGGTGAACGAACCCAGCAGGCCGGCGATGTAGTCGATCGCGAAGGCGTTGACGAAGTAGCTGTTTTCCGTGGTTCTGGCCTTCGCATAGATGCCGCCGACCAGGAAGTTGACGGGTCCATCGAAGTCGGAGGAAACGATCCCCTCCACCGACCAGGCGTCGCCCTTGCCATTGGAGCGGTCGAACTGAAGGCCGGGGCCGCTGCAGATCGAAAAGCCTTCGAACGCGCCGCGGTTGTCGAGGCGCGTGTCGGAGGTGCACAGCGGGCCGTTGGGGCCCTGCGGCATGATGGCCTGCGCGATCGGCGCGAAATAGGCGGCCGAGCCCGGGACGCCCGGCACGCCGTTGGCCGCGAAGAAGGCGAGCTGGTTGAGCGCGGGCGCATAGAAGCTGCGGTCCGCGACCCCGAGGTTGTAGTCCTGCCGGCTATCGACGCTGGTCGACTGGTAGATGCCGGTCAGCTGCGCGGTGAGGCCGCCGAAGTCGTGCTCGATCCGGCCCTGCACCTGCAGCTCGTCGGCGATATATTGGGGCGTGAACGGCGTGTTGACCACGCGCACGTCGCGCGGCTCGGTGAAATTGCGGTAGCCGCCGCCGTCGTAGAGGCTGTTGAGTCCGAAACCGGGCGGGAGCCGGTTGATGCGCAGGAACTCCTCCGAACCGAGCGTTCCGGTGAAGGTCGCGCTGGTGTTGGTCTTGGCGAAGTCGCGGCGGTTGTTGAGGCAGCCGAGCACCCCGGTGGGATCGTATTGGCACAGCTGCTTCTGGATGCGCATCCGGTCGTCGTCTTCCTTGAAGTAGAAGCCCATGACATCGATGGTGGTGTCCGGAGTCGGCTCCCACCGCACCGAGCCGCGCACGGCGTACATCTTTCGCCCATCGATGCGGTTTCCGTCGAACAGGTTCTTGGTGTAGCCGTCGCGGTTGAGGTAGAAGCCCGCCACGCGGACACCCAGGGTATCGCCTACCGGGATATTGATCATCCCCCTGGCCTTGATGCTGTCGTAATTGCCGTATTCGAATTCGCCGGCGGCGCCGAAGCCCGACAGGTCTGGCTTGGCGGTGACGATGTTGACCACGCCCGATGTGGCGTTGCGCCCGAACAGCGTGCCTTGCGGGCCGCGCAGCACCTCGATCCGCTCGAGGTCGAAATATTCGGTTTCGAACAGGCGCGTGCCGAACAGCGGCGAGCCATTGGTGTGGATCGCGGTGGCGCTGTCGCAGCTGACGCCCACGCACAGGTCGCCGATCCCGCGAATTGTGAAGCTCGAGGAGGTGAAGTTCGATTTTGTGAACGAGACGTTTGGCAGCGTGAGCTGCAAATCGCTGGCGTTCTCGATCTGCTGCGCCACGAGCGCTTCGGCATCGAAGGCGCTGACCGCGATCGGAACCGCCTGAAGACTCTCCGCGCGCCGTTGCGCGGTGACGACGATGACCGGGCGGTCCGCGTCCGGCTCGGCCTCGGTGGTGTCCTGCGCCTGAAGCGGAATCGAAATCGCGGCGGCGCACGCGCCCGCCAGCAGAGTGGCCACTGCCCTCATCGCACCCTCTCCTCCATTCCGACCGTCTTTTGCGACGGTTCGGAAGCCCGAAGCTATCACCGAATTGCGCAAGGGCAAGGGCGAACGCGCGATTGTTGCCGGCGGCGAATCGCCGGCAGCCCGCGGACGTTACGGCATGGCCAGCTTCGGGCCGGCTTCGGGCCGGCTTCAGAGCAGCGCGCGGCTCTCGGCGATCTGGGTGATGCCGCGCTTGCCGCTCTCGTCGCGGCCGAGCTGGACCAGCACGTCGATGACATTGGCGGCATAGGCGATGGTGTCGGACCGGCTGAGCCCGATCCCGGTCTGCATCACCATCAGCGCGAGCTGCTCGAGCGCGCCGGTGAGGCTGTTGGCGTGGATGGTGGAGAAGCTGCCCGGATGGCCGGTGTTGATCGCACGCAGGAAGCTGACGCTTTCGGCGCCGCGCAATTCCCCCAGCACGATCCGGTCGGGGCGCAGCCGCAGCGCCGCCTGGAGCAGCTCGTTGGCGGTCACCTTGGCTTCGCCCAGCTCGCCCTTGACCGCGACCAGCCCGACGCCGTTCTCGCCCGGAAGCTTCAGCTCGGGGGTATCCTCGACCAGAACCACGCGCTCGTGCGGCGGGATTTCGCCGAGCATGGCGTTGAGGAAGGTCGTCTTGCCGGTGCTGGTGCCGCCGGAGATCAGGATCGTCTTGCGCTGGCGGATGGCCTCGCGAAGGTAGGCAATCGGCTCGACCTGCGGATCGGGCATCGCGGCGTGCCGCGCGGTCCGGAGCGGTCCGGCGTCATAGGCGTCGAGCGGCAGATCGAGCCGGCGGTGGCGGCGGATCGCCATCGCCCAGTGCCTGCGCGCCGCCGGCGGCCCGCAGAACTGGACGCGCGCGCCGTCGGGCAAGGTCGCGCCCAGGAGCGGATGTTCGCGGTTGATGCCCTGGTGGCTGACGCGCGCCACCTGCTCTGCAAGCCGCTGGATCAGCCGGTCGTCGATGTCCCGCCGGCGCAGCTTCTGCATCCCCGGATGCATCGCGTCCTCGATCCACACCTCGCCGGGCCGGTTGACGATGATCTCGGTCACCGTGTCGCGCGCCAGCCATTCCTGGAACGGCGCGAGATAGGCGTCGAGATAGACGCTGCGCTCGCCGTTCAGATCGACCGGGGGGGCGTCCTGCTCGGGCCTGTCGTCGGGGAGGAAGGGATGGATTTCGGCGGTCACGCGCGCTGGATCCGGCTCAGCTCACGCCCGAGAAATCGAGGTCGCGGGCGGTGAAGATGCGGATCGGCTCGCCCTGGCGCACGCGCACGACCGGGCCGCGCTGGCCGTCCTGCTGCGCTGCGGTGGCGGCGGCGGACTGGCCCGCCCCGCCCAGAATCACCGGTGCGACGCCCCCCGAAACCAGCCCGCCCAGGCCGCCGACGACCGAGAGCAGCATCGCCGAGCCGAAGCGCTTGAAGAAGCCGTTGCCCGAGACCTGGCCGGCGAGGCCGGTGGTGCCGTCGAAGCCGATTGCCGGCGAGGCGAGATTGACCGAGGCGCCATCGGGCCGGATCAGCCGCGTCCAGATGACATAGGCGCGCCTTTGCCCATTCTGCATGCCCGACTGGTACTGGCCGATCAGCCGGCTCGAGCGCGGGACCAGCACCTTGGCACCATCGAAGCTGCGCACGTCCTGGCTCACCACCGCGCGGACATAGCCCGGGACATTGGTGTCGATCGCGGTTTCGAGCACCGCCGGGATCAGCGTGCCCTGGGTAACCGTGGTCGACGGGTTGGTCATGGGATTGGCGCGGGCCGCGGCCCCGCCGACCCCGCCCACGCGGCTGGCGAAATCGCTGGCGGAACTGCCCGCGGCCGCTGCGGCGGCTTCGCCCGGCGCGGCGGCGGTCGCGGTCCCCAGGCCGGCATCGAATACCACCGTCGGGCTGGCGTAGGGATTGATCGCCGGCCCGGCGGCAATGGCGGCGGCGGGCGGCATGGCATAGACCGGCGAGGGCGCGGGATCCGCCTGCGCGACCAGGCCTGGCGCGGGCGCGGGAGCCGCGCCCGGCTGCTGCGACAGCAGCGGCGGCGGCGCCACGGGCGCGACCGGCGCCCGGACGTTGGGATTGCCGACCGTTTCCGGCTCCCCGAGCCGGGCCGAACTCATGCTCCACAGCGTCACCAGCCCCAGGCCGGCGACCAGCGCGATCCCCGCGACCATGCCAAGCCCGTCGGCCCGGCCCTTCTTGCCGGCCACCACCGGATAGGCGTTGCGGCTGGCGAGATCGATCACGTCGAGGTTCTCGGCATCGCGCGGATCGACATCGTTGGCGACCGAGCCTTGCGTGTCCCTGGCGGGCAGTTTCATGGCGAGGCGCATGGCTTATCTCCGGTCCTGCTGGGCGAGCGCTGCCTGAGCGCCGGTCGGGCGATACGAGCGCGGCGGCCCGCTATTGACGATGAGCGCGCGTTCCTTGCCGGCACGCAGGACGATCTGCGGCGGCACGCCTTCGACCACGATGGTGTTGCCACGCACGGTGAAGTTCACCGGCCCTTCGGTTCCGGCACGGTCGGTGATCAGGATCGCCGGCACCGGGCGGCCCTCGGGCCAGGTTAGGAAGGTTGCTTCGCCATCGTCGAAGATCGTTTCGGGCAGCAGCTTCTCGTCGCCCGACTTGCTCCAGGCGAAATTGATCTGGGTGGGGTCGATCGTCGCGGTAGTCGCCGGCACCGGCGCGGGCGCGGCGGCCGCGAGTTGCGCACCGGCATCGGCCTTGTCCTTGGGCGGCTCGGGATATTTGAAGCTCAGCACATACATCGGCTGCGCGGCCGGGCTGGCGACGAGGTCGAACAGATAGGTGCGCTTGTTGGTCACCACCGTCATGTTCGTGTTCGCGCGGGCCAGCAGCGGCTTTACGAACAGCAGGTTCGCGCGCTTGTTGGGGGTGATCTGCCAGGCGTTGGAATCGCCCACCGCGACGTTCTCGATCGCCTCGTCCTCGCCGAAGCGGATCGTCGCCTGGACCTTGGGCTTGCCTTCGACGCGGTAGACCTTGGCCGCATCGTAGCGGGCCTCGACGAGGCGGGCGTCGGCCAGGACGGGCGTGGCGATGACAGCCAGCGCGAGCGCGGCTGCGGCGGAAAAGCGGATCATTTCGGTTTCTCCGAGGGGCGCGCCCCCGATGCGTTGGCGGCGGGACGGAAGCGGTTCCCGACCCCCAGGGTGCGCGACGGGCCGCCAGTAAGCGGTGCGACCTGACCAGTGCCTGAAGCGGCGGTATGAATGACGGCGTTGCGCCGCGCCGAGGCGCCGACCGCGCCCATGCCGTCGTTGGCGGGCGCCATCGCGACCGGCTGCGCCGAAATGTCGATCCGGCGCGCGGCGGCGATGGCGGCGCCGGCTTCCTGCGCCTGGGAAACCTGCGCGGCGATCGGGGCGACGACCTGAGGCGCGACTGGAGCGCGGTCGCTGTCGCGTTCGGGCCTGGCGAGGCCGAACACGGTCCAGTTCGAGACCATCGTCCCGGCGACCTTCAGCACCATGATCATCAGCGCGACATGCACCGCGCCGATCATGAAGAAGCCCATCGCCGCCCGCGGGTCGATCTGCCCGGCGCTGGCCACCAGCGCGGCGAGCAGCGGCACCGACAGCTCGAGCATCACGCTTCCGCCAAGGACGGCGAACAGCGGCGCCATTGCCAGCATGGTCAGCCCCTTGACCCAGCCCGCGAACAAGCCTCGGGTGCCGGGGAACAGCGCCATCACCACGAAGATCGGGCCGAGCGCGATCAGCACCGCCAGCGCAATCCGCGCGGTCACCAGCACGCCCACGGTGCCGAGCAGCAGCAGGATCGCGCCCAGCCACATCATGCCCGGCGGCGAGAAGGCGGAAATGTCATTGTTGCCCTGGTTGGCTTCCTGCACCGCCTGGAACACGACGTCGATCTTGGCGGCGAAGGTGTGCGTGGCCGAGCCACGGTCGCCGGTGAGGATGCCCGCGATCCAGTCGGGGGCGCCCACGGCGAGGTTCCAGACCACGCTCTGATAGGCGACCCAGCTGGTGGCGAAGGTCAGCACCAGCCCGACGGTCATCATCCGCGGGGTGAGCGACTTGATGCCCAGGCTGGCGCGGCCGGTCAGCAGCTGGATCGCGAAGAAGGCGACGTAGAGCGTGAGCAGGATGGTGAGCACGGCCGCCATCGAGCCGCCGGGCGCGAACAGCCGCCCGAATGCCTGGCCGGTGACATTGCCCGCGACGCAGTCCACCGCCCGCAGCGCGGCGGCGATCCCGTTGGCGACCCCCTCGGTCGCGGCCTGGCAGTTCTGCGGATTCATTCGGCGGCCAGCCTGAATTCGCTGCCGTCATGCGCGGAGTCGTTGGCGCCGCCCGGCCAGGCCGAGCCGGTGAGCGAGGGGAACCAGTCGGCAGGTGCATCGCCCACCGCGTCGCGCAAGCTGTCGAGCCGGCGCACCGCGCTCTCCCGGCCCGAAAGCACGGTCAGCACCTCGGGCGCGCCCGACAGGTCGAGCCGGACGACGACGCTGGCGTCGGGCTGGCGCACGAGGAAGCAGCGGCTGTGCGCGGGCAGCGTGCGGATCAGCGCCAGCTCATGCCCGGTGAGGCCGAAGCCGTCGCAGTAATCCTCGGCCCGGGCGCGGCTGTTGGGCATGAAGATCATGGTCGCGGTCTGCTCGACCAGCGCGGTGGCGATGCGGCTGTCGAGCGCGTCGCGCGCGCTCTGGGTGGCGAAGCCGACCAGCGCGTTGCGCTTGCGCAGCGTCTTGAGCCAGTCGCGGATGCGGGCGGCGAAGATCGCGTCGTCGAGCGCCTTCCAGCCCTCGTCGATCAGGATCATCGTCGGCGACCCGTCGAGCCGCTCGTCCACGCGGTGGAACAGATACATCATGACAGGCGTGCGCAGCCGGGGGTTCTCGAGCAGCGCGGTCATGTCGAAGCCAAGCACGCGCGAACCCATGTCGAGCTTGTCCTCCGCGTTGTCGAACAGCCAGGCATGCTCGCCGGTACCGATCCAGGCGGCGAGGCGGTCGGCGAGATCGCCGGGCCGCGGGCGGCGGTGTCCCGACAGCAGCTCGCGAAAATGCCTGAGGCGGCGCAGCGCGGGATCGTTGCCATAGGTCGCATCGACCGCCGCGGCGATGGTCGCCTCTTCCTCGGGACCCTCGGCCTTGAGGAGTACGCCGAGCCAGTCGCGCAGGAAGGCGCGATTGGCCGGGCTGTCGGGCAGCGCCAGCGGGTTGAACCCGGTCGGCTCGCCGCTGCGGATCGCGTCGTAGCGCCCGCCGATGCCGCGGATGAACAGCTCCGCGCCGCGGTCCTTGTCGAACAGGATCGTGCGGGGGTTGAACTTCTGCGCCTGCGCGGCGAGGAAGTTCATCACCACGGTCTTGCCCGAGCCCGAAGGCCCGATGATCGAGAAATTGCCCAGGTCGCCGTGGTGGAAGTTGAAAAAGAACGGGGTGGCGCTGGTGGTCTGGAGCAGCGTCACCGCATCGCCCCAGTGGTTGTTCGCCTGGCTGCCGAGCGCGAAGCCGTGAAAACTGCCGAAGCTCGCCATATTGGCGCTGGAGATCAGCGCGCGGCGGACGAGATAGCCCTCGTTGCCCGGGAACTGGCCCCAGAAGGCGGGCTCGAGATTGATGTCCTCGCGCACCGCTATCGCGCCGGTGTCGCTGAGCGCGGCGGCGCAGGCGGCGGTGGCGTCGTCGAGCCGGCCGAGGTCGCGCTCGCGCACCAGCACGGTCAGATGATGGTCGCCGAAGCCGACCGCGCCATTGCCGAGCTCGTCGCGCGCGGCGAGCATGTCGGCGCGTTCGGCCATCGCCTCCTCGTCGGCGGATTTGAGGCGGCGGATCGCCAGGTCCATGCGCTCGCGCGCGGTCTGGCGCTCGGTTGGCGCATAGCTCTCGCACACCACCATCTCGTAGGGCAGCCGCAGCAGCGCATCGAGCAGGCCGGGGCTGGTCGCCTCGGGATAATCCTTGAGGCCCAAGATGGCGCAGAAGTCGGGCGCGCCCGAGCCGCGCTGCTCGATCGCGTCGAGGCCGAAGCTGACGCGGCGATAGGGCAGCATCTGGCCGATATCGACGTCCTCGGCAGGGCGGCGCACCGGACGCACCTCGCCGTTGTAGAGCGCGCTCAACAGCTCGAGGATCTCATTGTTGGTCGCGCCCTGCGGCCCGCGATAGTCGCCCAGCAGCTGCGCGCCGTAGCTCGACAGCGAAGCCAGCAGGCCTGTCGCCGCGGCCTTGAGCGCGCGAATGTCCTTGGGATCGGCCTCGGTCACGCCTTTCGCGCGGCGGGTCTTCTTCTGGACGCGTTCGACCAGGCCGGCCTTGCCGCGCGCGGGGCGGCGGATCAGGGTGACGAACTGGTCGTTGACGAACAGCGCGCCCGAGCCCAGCCGCTCGCGCCAGCGCGCGTCGATATGGCGGCTCAGCGGATCGGGGAAACTGGCGTCGAGCTCGACCTCGACCCGGCGGCGGACGACGTGGTGATAGAGCACGAAGCGTGCGTCGAGCGTCGAGCGCAGCATGACCTCGCGCGTTGCCTGGTGCGAATTGAGCGCTTCGCTGTCCTCGGTCTCGAACAGCAGCCCCGGCACCTGCATCGCGGTCATCGCGCTGCCGTCGCGCAGCAGCACGGTCGCCTCGTCCAGCAGCCGGGCATAGGGCAGCCGGTCGCCCGCGCGCGCTTCCTTGGGCGCCCAGGCTGCTGCTCCGATCCACTTGCTCATTGTTCCACCAATCCTATTGGCTGCAACTTCCGGCTCAGGCCGAGTAGCTGTTGCAGCCCCAGTGCTTGTAGTTCCTGACCCGCGGGCACTTCGAAACCTTGGTGATCCACAGGTCGAAGATGCGCGGCTCGCGCAGGCAGGCGAAATAGCCGATGCCGTGAATGATCAGCGCCGCCGGCAGCGCCCAGAAGCTGCCCGTGATCAGGAACAGCTCGGTCGTCACCATCGCGTTGATGATGAAGTAATTATAGGTCACGCCCGCGAACATCTGGGGGCGGGTGAGCGCCCGGTGGACGCGGTGGCGGGCGAGCTGGGTCATGCCGCGCTCACGCTCCGCCCGCGGCGGACTGGATGCCGGCCACGATGGAGGCGGCGCCGAACAGGATGAACACGCCGATGATCACGGTCGCGCCGAAGCGCCAGTTGAGCCGGCCGGTCAGCATCATGAAGCCCACGGCCGCGACCGCCATCACCGCCACCGCGGTGGCGACATTGCCGAGCAGCGTGCCCTGGAGCCAGCCGAGCGCGGCGACGATCGGGCCCGAGCCCGCGGGATCGGCGGCCTGTGCGAACGCGGCGCTCGGCAAGACGAGGAGCGCGGCGGGAAGGAGGCGGAGAATCGAACGCATGTGGGCTTACTGCTCCCTCGAGTGATTGCTGAGCCGGCCCATGATGGCCGACACGTAAAGCTGGGTTTCGCGGATGCGGGGGACGCCGCCGCTCGCGATCACGCGGCCGGGGCCGGCGTTGTAGGCGGCGAGAGCCTTTTCGACGTCGCCTCCAAAGCGGTCCATCTGTTCGCGCAGGTAGCGCGCCCCGCCCTCGAGATTGGCGAAGGGATCGTTGGCGTCCACTCCCAACTCGCGCGCCGTGCCGGGCATGAGCTGGGCGAGGCCGCGCGCGCCGACGGGCGACACAGCGCCGCTGCGCCAGCGGCTCTCCTGCCACACCAGCGCCTCGATCAGGGCGGGACTCAAATCGAACCGCGCCGCCAGCTCGGCGACCTTGGCCCGGTAGGCGCCGGGCACCCCGGCGCCGCTCATATGGGTGTGCGCGACGGCGTGCTCGGGGACGAACGGACCTTCGGGCAGGTACTCCGGATTGGCGTTGCCGATGGCGTCTGCCGCGCCGGCACCAGCCAGTATCGCGGCTTCTTCAGCCACCGCCGAAGCCGGGGCGCCGGCGATCCAGCGCGCGCCCTCGCTGCCGATTTCCAGGACGTCGGCGCGCGCAGGTCCGGCCATGAGCGCAACCGCGCCCACCGCCAATCCAGCCACGAAACGATCGAGAATCATCTGCGCCCTCCGAGCGGCCCCTCGCGCCAATAGATGACACAGGGGTGACACTAGGGTGAATATGGTTAACATGCCCCTACCAAGCTCGCATAACGAAAACGGCCCGCCGCTCGTGTGAGCGCGGGCCGTTGTGAGCAGGCTGGCGCCGAAAAGAGAGTGTCAGTTGCGCGCCACGCGCCCCGCCGCCCCGAATCCGCCCCCGTCGAGCATCGCCAGCGCCTGGCGCGCCAGGGTCCGCGAATCGATCCATTCGCCGGTGGCGGTTTCCAGTTCGACGCGGTCGCGCGCGCGATAGGCGAGTTCGAACAATGCTCGCGCCTTCGCTTCCTCTCCGCGGCGCGCATAGGCGATCCCGAGATTCAGGAGCCTGGCGGGATCCCGCGTGAGATCCTCGCCGGACTCGATGGCACTGATCGCCGCGGCGTCGCGTCCATCGACGAGCAATTCGTAGGCTACGTCGCTCGAGAGTGCTCCGGCGGGAGCGGCCGCAAGTAAGAGAGCAATCATCATGACGTCAATTCCTCTTCCCAACTGTCACTTCATGCCCGAACTCGCCGAAAGTTGCAATCGAAATGTCATATTCGTCATAATTCTGTAACATTCGATGCCAAGCCCGCTGTCAAAGAACCGTCATCATTCGGCGCGAACTGTCACACGAGCCCCCTAGCGAGCGATTCGCGATCGCAAGAATTCGCTCTTTTCCATCGGTTTTTCAGGGGACCGCAGCTCGTGAACCACATTACCCGCTCGCTTATCGTCGGCTCCAGCGCACTGGCCCTCGCCAGCTGCGGCGCGGACCAAATCGCCTCGCCCGGCACCTCCGGCAATGTCACCATCAACCTGCCGCCGGCGCCAGCTCCCACGCCGACCCCGACACCCACTTCGACACTGGTCACCCCCGCCGGCGCCTGCCCGACGATCGCCGATCCGCAGGGACTGACCGACAGCGGCACGATCTCCGGCCCGACCGGCACCTACCGCGTCTGCACCCTGCCCAGCCGGGTAAGCGTATCGACCACGCTGCCCAAGATTTCCGGTCTGCTCTACCGGCTTAACGGCCGGGTCGATGTCGGCTGCGACGGCGGCTTTGCCGCTCCCACCGCCACGACGCCCTATGCCTCGACCACCGTGGGCTGCACCGCGCCGCTGACCGCCGACACCAATGTCACGCTGACCATTGCTCCCGGGGTGATCGTCTATGCCGGAGCGGGTCAGTCGTGGCTGGCGGTCAATCGCGGCAACAAGATCGACGCCAGCGGCAGTGCGACGCAGCCGATCGTGTTCACCAGCTCCGACAATGTCGCCGGTTTCAACAACGACCAGTCGATCGGCCAATGGGGCGGCGTGGTCCTGCTCGGCCGCGCGCGCGTCACCGATTGCCGCTTCGGCACGGTCGCCGCGGGCACCTGCGAACGCGACACCGAAGGCGCGACCGAGCGCGCGCTCTATGGCGGGGCGAACGATGCCTACAACGCGGGCACGATGCGCTATGTCCAGATCCGTTATTCGGGCTTCGTCCTCAGCGCCAACAACGAACTGCAGGCGCTGACCGCCGAAGGGGTCGGGTCGGGCACCACGATCGAATACTTCCAGTCGCACAACAGCTCGGACGACGCCGCCGAGTTCTTCGGCGGAAACTTGAACGTCAAATACTACGTTGCCACCGGCGCGGACGACGACAGCCTCGACGTCGATACCGGCGCGCGGCTCAACGTGCAGCATGCACTGATGGTCCAGCGCGCTGGACAAGGCGATACGCTGATGGAGATCGACTCCAACGGACTGGAGGGCGATACGCCGCGTACCAACCTGAAGGTCGTGAATTTCATCGGCATCCAGCCGCAGACCAGCTCGAACAACGAGGCCAACGGCAAGGCGGCGGTGCTTTATCGCGGCAACGCCGATGTGACGCTTTACAACGGCGTCATCGTCGCGCCGAACAACGAGTGCATTCGCATGACGTCGAATGCCTCGGCAGCCAATCGCGCCACGCTCGCGGCTCGTTCGGTGGTGCTTCAGTGCGCCGCGACCAAATATATCGGCGATGGCTCGGGCGCGGCTCCCTTCACCGCGGCAGAGGTGGCGACAGCCTTTGGTTCGGGCAGCAACAACAACACCGATGCATTCACCAACACGCTGACCGCGCTGTTCGTGAACGGCGCCAATGAAGATGCGGTCGTGGCCACCGATCCCACCGCCCTGTCGAGCTTCTTCAGCGCCACGCCCACGCCCTACCGCATCGGTGTCGCATGGAGCGGGAACACGTCCTGGTACACCGGCTGGACCTGCAACAGCGCCACCGCCAGCTTCGGCGCGGCGAGTTCGGCCTGCACCTCGCTGCCGACCACCTGAGCCGTTTGCGAACTACCGGAGGCGGTCCGATGGCCGCCTCCGGTCCAACATAACTTCCCAGAGGGATATTCCATGTCCACCATCTCGCGGCTGGTCGGCGCCCTGTTCGTTACCACCGCCTTGACAGGCCCCTCGCTTGCCCTTGCGCAGGACACCGGCACCCCGCCGGCGCAGGACCCCGGCCCGGTCCAGCCCGCCCTGGCAGGACCGGACCGGGCCGCCGATCCCGCGCAGGATCGGCAGCAGGAAAAGGCGGTGGAAGTCTCGATCCCCGGCGGCAACGACATCGTCGTCACCGGCCGGCGCCGCAGCCGCGACCTCGGCCGGACCTCGACCCAGGTGGTCTCGGTGCTGTCATCGGCCGATATCGCCCGTACCGGCGAAGGCAATATCGCCGGGTCGCTCTCGCGCGTGACCGGGCTGAGCGTTGTCGGCGGCGGCTTCGTCTATGTCCGCGGCCTGGGTGACCGCTATTCGCTGGCGCTGCTCAACGGCCTGCCGCTGCCCAGCCCCGAACCGCTGCGCCGCGTGGTGCCGCTCGATCTCTTCCCCACCGGTGTGATTGCCTCATCCCTGGTGCAAAAAAGCTATTCCGCCAATTTTCCCGGCGAATTCGGCGGGGGCGTGATCAACCTCACCACCAAGGCGACCCCGCGGGACCCCTTCCTGACCATCGGCATGGGCGTGTCGGGCGACAGCATCACCACCTTCGGTGACGGGCTGACCTATTACGGCGGCGGCGCCAGCGACTGGCTGGGTTACGAGGACGGCAGCCGTCAGCCCTCGCCAGCACTCCGGAACTACTTCGCCAGCGGCCAGCTGATCGGCGCCGATCCGGTCGACGCCACCGCGCTCGCCGCCACCATCGTCACCGGCAACAACGCCGTGGTGCAGCGCATGAGCCAGACCCCGGCCAATTTTTCGGCCGGGCTTTCCGGAGGCAAGAGCTTCCCCATGGGCGCGGGCGAGATCGGGGTGATCTTCGGCGCTGGCTATTCGAACAAATGGCTGACCCGCCAGGCGCGCCAGCAGACGTCCTCCAGCGGCGATCTGGCCGCGATCGAGAGCGATTTTTTCCGCACCACCACCGATCAGCGCGCGGTGGTCAACGGCTTGCTGGGCCTCGCCTATGAATTCGGCGACAACAACGCGATCCGCTTCACCAACCTCTACATCCATGACGCCATCAAGCAGACGCGGCTCTCGCTGGGCTCGCGCCCGGCACAGAACGCCGAGAACGACTATCTCCAGCAATCGACCGGTTTCTTCGAACGCCAGCTGTTCGACACCCAGCTGGTCGGCGAATTCACGCTGATGGACACGCTCAGCCTCGATATGCGCGCCAGCTATGCCAACTCGCGGCGCAAGGCCCCCGGCCAGCTCGATTTCGAATATGTCCGCACCAATGCCGCCTCCGATCCCTTCGGGGCGTTGTTCGTGAACCGGCTGAACGGCAATTCGGGCACCGCCTTCGCCACCTACCAGGATCTGAACGAGGATCTCTACGCCGCCGGCGCGGACCTCGGCTGGCGCGCCTTCGCCGGGGCCACGGTAACGCTGGGGGGGGCCTATACCAAACAGAAGCGCGTCAGCTCGCGCCGCCAACTGCTGTTCCGTGCGCCCAGCGCGTTTCTCGGTTCGCCCGAGATCATCAGCGCCATCGGCGTGCTTCGCCCCGATTTCCTGCTGGCGCCAGATCTGGTCGACACCGTCGGCATTTACCTGGTCGAGAACGATCCTGGCGCCCCGGCCTTCGAAGCCTCGCTGCGGGTGCTGGCGGGCTATCTCAAGGCCGATTGGCAGATCGCCGACAGCCTCGGCGTGGACCTGGGCGTCCGCTATGAAAGCGGCGATCAGAGAGTGCGGCCGCGCCGCGTCTTCACCGCGGTCAATCCGAGCAATGCCAATGTCCTGTCGAATGGGTACTGGCTGCCCGCGGCCACGCTGACCTGGCAAGCCCGCCCCGATGTGCAGCTGCGCGTATCGGGATCGCGCACCATCGCCCGGCCGCAGTTCCGCGAACTGATCCCGCAGCCTTACTACGACCCGGACAGCAACCGTTCCTATATCGGCAATCCGCTGCTGGTGGACAGCAAGCTAACCAGCGGCGAAGCGCGGCTCGAATGGTATTTCGACCGGGATCAGCGCCTGTCGGTGGCGGGCTTTTACAAGCGCATCGAGCGTCCGATCGAAAGCTTCGTGTTTGGCGCCGATCTCACCACCAGCTATGCCAATGCTCCCAGGGCCGATCTCTACGGCGGCGAGGTCGAGCTGCAGAAATATTTCGATCTCGGCGGCTGGGGCGGCTTCTTCGCCAGTCGGCGCGCGGTGGCGATCGCCAACTATACCTATACAAAATCGCGCATCGCGGTGAAACCGGGGGACACGACCTTCGTGTTCGGCGCCGCATCGAACCTCGCCACCGATTTCTTCCGGGACGGCGCGCCGTTGACAGGACAGTCGGACCATCTGGTCAATCTGCAACTGGGTCTGGAGAATCAGGACCGGCTGTCGCAGCAGACGATCCTGGTGAGCTACGCCAGCGACCGCGCGGTCAGCCGCGGACTGTTCACCGCGGGCCAGCCCGATGTGACCGAGCGCCCGGGCCTGGTGGTCGACTTCGTCGCGCGTGAAGGACTCGACCTGTTCAAGACCGGCTTCGAGGTGAAGTTCGAGGTGCGCAACATCCTCGGCACGCGGCGCCAGGAATTCCAGCGGTTCGGCGACACGCGGATCGAGAACAACACCTATCGCCTCGGCAGAGTATTCTCGCTGGGCATCAGCGCGAATTTCTGAACCGCGCCGGTCCGGCGTAGTCGCCTGGCGATCCGGATAGGGGACCGAAACTCCGCGCTTGCCAGGAAAGCGAAGCGATTCCCCGTGGCTTGCTCGGGGCTACGGCTCTCGCAATGACGAGAAGGCGAAGCCAGTAGGGATCGCGGCCGCCCCCCGTCTGGAACCGGCGATGGGATGGATCGAACCCGCCAGCCGGGTCGCGGAGAGCGAAATGCCAGGGGGCCTGTAAGCCGGGTTCTGTGCCGCGGCCGGTTTCGTTTCCGACCCATGCCGCGGCGGCAGCCATTCATCTGGGCGGTGCGTCGCCGCGCCGCTCGAGCAGCCAACCCGGATCCTCTGGGGCGAAGCCCCCTGCCGGTCCGCTCTTGCGATCGGCTCGACGCGGGATCCCTATTCGGCCTTGCTCCGGGTGGGGTTTGCCATGCGGGCGTTGTTACCAAAGCCCCGGTGCGCTCTTACCGCACCCTTTCAGCCTTGCTGCCGGAACTGGCCCGGTTAGCGGTCTACTCTCTGTGGCACTTTCCCTACGGTCGCCCGCGGCGGGCGTTACCCGCCACCCTTGCTTCGTGGAGCCCGGACTTTCCTCGATCCCCGCTTTCGCGAAGGACCGCGGCTGCCCGGCCCCCTGGCGGACCCTATCTAGTGCGGCCCTCGTCGCGATCCAAGAGCAATTGGAACAGGATGGCGCGGATTTCACCGTCGATCTCGCCGTCGATCTTGCGCGGACGCCAGCGGCGCTGGAAGGCTTCGACCGCCTTGTGACCGTCGGTGATGTCGTAGCCGAAGCGCTCCATGGCGAGGTAGAAGGCGCCATCGTTGTCGAAGGGATCGCCGAGCTGGATCCTGGGCACCGGCAGGCACAGCCCGTATTCGGCCAGCCGCTCCCAGGGAAACAGCTCGCCCGGATCGATCTTGCGCGCCGGCGCGACGTCCGAGTGGCCGACGACATTGGTACGCGGGATCGCGTGCGCCATCACCATCCGCGCCAGCAGCGGCACCAGCGCCTCGAATTGCGCGTCGGGAAAGGGGCGATAGCCGTATTTGTGCCCCGGATGGTCGAGCTCGATCCCGATGCTGGCCGAGTTGACGTCGCGGATGCCGCGCCAGTAGCTGAGCCCGGCATGCCAGGCGCGGCGCTCCTCGGGCACCAGCCGGGTGACTTCGCCCGCGCTGGAAATCAGGTAATGCGCCGAGACCTTGGCATCGGGGTCCGAGAGCCGCGCGAGAGCGGCCTCGGCGCTCTCCATCTCGGTATAGTGGATCACCGCCATGGTGATCGGCAGTGCGCGCTCGTCGTGGTTGGGCGAGAGCTGCTCGCGATGGACGAGTTCGTCCTTCAAGTCCGCCGCCCGCGCCGAGCTGCGTCGAAGGGGATCACCCGATCGGACCCTCGCCCTCGGGCAGCACCGCGCCCAGCACCAGCGCATCGTCGCTTTGCGCATATTGCACCGATCCGCCGCAATCCCGCGCGAGCAGGTGGATCATGTGCGCCGCCGCGGTGCGGCTCGTCAATTCGCTCGCCTGGAGCGTGCCCTCGAGCGCATGGCCGAGCACCTCGTCGAAGGCGATCTTCGGTCCGCCGGCACGGACCACGATCTCGCAGTTTCCATCCCTCCGCTCGGCCCCGACCGTCAGCGTCCCCCCGCGTACCAGCGCATCGACCGCGATCTGCGCGAAATTGAGCAGCACCTTGACCGCCGGCTTGCCGAAATTGGCCCCGGCAAGCGCCCACTCGACCTCGATCCGCCCCTTGTCGGCGGCGAGCGCGGCGATGAGGTCCTTGGCCTCCTCCACCGGCACCCGGTCGCCGAAGCCCCCGGCCGCCCCGAAGGCGAGGCGGAAGAACTTGAGCTTGTTGGTGGAGATCGTGGCGCTCTGCTCGAGCAGCTCGATGCAGTTCTGCCGCATCGCCGAGTCGGTCTCGGTGGCGAGCAGCTCGAGCCCGTTGGCGAAGGCACCGACGGGGGAGAGCATGTCGTGGCACAGCCGCGAGCACAGCATGGCGGCGAGGTCGAGGCTGGAGGTTTCGGTCATGAGGTCCGGACAAGCGAAGGGGGCTGAGCGCGCTTACGCCGGTGCGAGCCGATAGGGAAGCGGCTGCAACCCATCCTCCCCCGCACGCCACAGCGTGACGCACCCTTGACCGACGATGGCCCAGATCATCCCGTCGTTCGCGGCGAGCGCGCGGTCGGTGGCAGACGGCTCCGGCGGTCCATGCGGGTGTGAGTGATAATGGCCCATCAGCCTTGGGCCACCGCTCCGCATCTGCAGGTGGGCGTCGATCAGCGCCCGCGGATCGATCTCGAAATGCGTGTGCGGCGCGGGATGGACATTGACGGCGAGCCGCTGCCCGTCGATCGCGGTCTCGCTCCCGAACAACAGCCCGCACGCCTCGCGCGGATGCGCGGCGCGGGCCTGGCCCAGCATCGCCTCCAGAACCGCGCTTGTCACCTCGATGGCCATCGCGCATGCCCCTAGCATGGCCGAACCCGCGCGCATCACAGGAACCGTCGCCACCGCCGGCCGGCTCGACAAGACGCTGGCGGAGGCGAGCGGACTGTCACGCGAACGCGTCAAGGCGCTGATCGGAAGCGGTGCGGTCGAGGTCGCTGGACGCGCCGCGACAAATGGGGCGGTCAAGATTGCCGCCGATACAGCCTTCGCCATCGCCCTGCCCGCGACGGCCCCGCTCGAGGCGGAGGCGCAGGACATTCCGCTTGCGATCGTGTTCGAGGACAATCACGTCATCGTGGTCGACAAACCGGCGGGCATGGTGGTGCATCCGGCGGCGGGCAATCCCGACGGCACGCTGGTCAATGCGCTGCTGCACCATTGCGCCGGACGGCTCTCGAGCATCAACGGAGTGGCGCGGCCCGGCATCGTCCACCGGATCGACAAGGACACCAGCGGATTGCTGGTGGTCGCCAAGACCGATGCGGCGCACGAGGGACTGGCGGCCCAGTTCGCCGAACATTCGATCGACCGGCGCTATGTGGCGGTCTGCGCGGGGCATCCCGCCCCTGCGGAGGGCACCATCGCCACGCGCCTGGGCCGCTCGGACGCGGACCGCAAGAAGATGGCGGTGCTCCCCGGCGACAGCAGACGCGGCAAGCGCGCGGTCACGCACTATCGCACGCTGCGAGCCCTCGAGCACGCCGCGGTGCTCGAATGCCGGCTCGAAACGGGGCGCACCCACCAGGTGCGCGTTCACTGCGCGTCAATCGGCCATCCGCTATTGGGCGATCCGGTCTATGGACGCACTCCAAAAGCGCTTCGCCCTCTGCTCGACCGGCTGGGTTTTCGCCGCCAGGCGCTCCACGCCGCCGAGCTCGGTTTCAGCCATCCCGTCACCGGTGAACGGCTCCTTTTTTCAGCCGATCCGCCCGCCGACATGCGGGAACTGATCGACGAAGTCGCTCGTTGAAATCGACGAAAGACGCTTCAACAGCGCGCCCGCAGCCCTTATATATGCACAAGCGGCCCATCCGCGCGGACGCCCATCCGGGGTCCGGGTATCAGAGGCTGGCGACACGAAAGGTCAGGGAATCAAGTGACCACTAGCAAAAGTTTGAGCGTTCCGGCGCTCGGCGGCGAGCAGAGCCTCAACCGCTATCTCTCCGAAATCAAGAAGTTCCCGGTGCTCACGCCCGAGCAGGAATACATGCTCGCCAAGCGCTACCAGGAGCACGACGACCCCGAGGCGGCGGCGCAGCTCGTGACCAGCCATCTGCGGCTCGTGGCCAAGATCGCCATGGGCTATCGCGGCTATGGCCTGCCGGTCAGCGACCTCATTTCCGAAGGCAATGTCGGGCTTATGCAGGGCGTCAAGAAATTCGAGCCCGACCGCGGCTTCCGCCTCGCCACCTATGCGATGTGGTGGATCAAGGCGTCGATGCAGGAATTCATCCTGCGCAGCTGGTCGCTCGTCAAGATGGGCACCACCGCGGCGCAGAAGAAGCTGTTCTTCAACCTGCGCCGGATGAAGAAGGAATTGGAAGCCTACGAGGATTCCGACCTCCACCCCGATCATGTGACCAAGATCGCGACCGACCTCGGCGTTGCCGAGCAGGAAGTGATCAACATGAACCGCCGGATGATGATGGGCGGCGACGGCTCGCTCAATTCGCCCATGCGCGGCGGCGAGGACGGCGCGGGCGAGTGGCAGGACTGGCTGACCGACGACCGTCCGCTGCAGGACGAGACCGTGGCCGAGGATCAGGAATCGGCGCTGCGCCACGAGATGCTGGTCGAGGCGATGGATAGCCTCAACGAACGCGAGAAGCACATCCTCACCGAACGGCGGCTGGTCGACAACCCGCAGACGCTCGAGGAGCTTTCGCAGGTCTACGATGTCAGCCGCGAACGCATCCGCCAGATCGAGGTGCGCGCCTTCGAGAAGCTGCAGAAAGCGATGCAGCGCCTCGCGTGCGAAAAGCTGCTACTCAGCGCGGCCTAGGTGTTTAGTCCGCGCGCGCGGTCTCGGGCACCGACACTCGCTCCGCTCGGGCGAGCTGGCGGTGCACCGAGGCGAGCACCGCGTAGCCGAGCAGGATCAGCGCGGCGTAGATCAAGCCCGACAGCAACGCGCCCAGCACATGCGCCACTTCCGCGGCGGGCAGGGCCGTGAGCACGCCCACGATCAGCCCGAGCACCTGCGAAATCACGAAGAACGCCGCGAACAGCAGCAGGTAGAAGGCGACCAGCCGCGCCCCGTTCCCGGAGGTCAGCCGCCACGACCGGCGCAGCGCGACGAGCGGGTTCGCCACCTGCTCGATCGCGATCGCCGCGCCGCTCAGCGACAGCCGCGTCATCAGCCAGACGATGACCGGCAGACTGAACACCGACAGCGTCGCGGCGACGGTCCGCGAGCCGGCGAGGGCCCCGAGCAGGAGCGCGACGAACAGCACCAGCGCGGTCGCCAGCGAGGTCAGAACCTGGGCCGCGACACTGGGCAGGAGATAGGCTGCTCCCCTGCTCATCGCGGCGCGCACCGTCGGCCGCCGGGGATCGCCGATGACCGCCATCACGGCGATGGCTCCCGCGGTCTGAACCAGCACCAGCACCAGGATCGCCCACCAGTAGTCCGCCAGGAAGCCGTTCATCGCCGCCATCAGCGCGGGCGTGTTTTCGCCCGAAGGCCCGGCCACCGAGGCGAAATCGGGCATCGGAACCAGCAGTCCGAACAGCACATAGGGCAGGAAGAAGAACACCCCGCCGAGCACCAGCAGCATCTCGCGGTTGGCCGCGATCAGCCGCATCGCCTGATCCCATGCCGCATTGAGGTCGAGTTTCATTGCTGCTTTCGCACTCCGGCGGCCTTGATCGCCCCTTGATAAGCGCGTGGCGGCGCTCCACGCAATGCCGATGCCCGCCGCTGCCCCGGAATCTATCGAAATCCGCCGCGAGAACTCGCCCGTGCCCTATCGCGAGGCGCTGACGGCGATGGAGGCGCGCAACGCCGCGATCGCCGAAGGAACCGAGCGCGAACTGGTCTGGCTGCTCGAGCATCCGCCGGTCTACACCGCCGGGACGAGTGCCGCCGCGCCCGAGCTGATCGACCCGCGCTTCGAGGTGGTGGAGGCGGGGCGCGGGGGCCGCTACACCTATCACGGCCCGGGCCAGCGGATCGGCTATGTCCTGCTCGACCTGAAAAAGCGTGGCCGCGACGTGCGCTGCTTCGTCCATGCGCTCGAGGGCTGGGCGATCGCCACCCTGGCCGACATCGGGCTCGACGCGTGGCGCGCCGAGGGCCGGATCGGCATCTGGACCCGCGGGCCGGACGGACGCGAGGCGAAGATCGGCGCGATCGGCGTGCGCGTGCGGCGGTGGGTGACGATGCATGGCTTTTCGGTCAACATCGACCCCGATCTCGCGCATTTCGGCGGCATCGTGCCCTGCGGGATCGAGGAATTCGGGGTCACCAGCCTCGCCCGGCTGGGGATCGAACTTGCACCGGGGGCCTTCGATACGGCATTGCTGGCCCGCCTGCCCGATTTCCTTGCCGGCCTGAACCAATCGACGGAGGGTTCGAAATGCGCCTTGCCCTGATCACACCCGCCCTTTGCGTCCTGGCCGCTTGCGGCGGGCAGCCGGACGACGCCGGCCCCGAGCGCCGCAGCGCCGCGGGCAAGGTGCTAGGCGGCGAGGTCACCGACGACATGCTGCCGCTGGACACCGCCCGCTCGACTTCGCCCCCCGATCCGCGCGCCGGCACGCCCGGCGATCGGGCCGCGCCAAGACCAGCCCGAGCGCAACGCAAACCGCTGCCGGAGCCCGAGGTGAGCGGCGGCCCCCAGCCGCATACCCCCGCGCCGCCCGGAGTCGATCCCACCGACGGCCCGCCGCGGGAATGAGGGCCCGCGCCGCTTTGCATCGGCGCAAGTCTCGCGCTAGGGCCGCCTGAGCCCTGGCGCCCCGCCCGCGAAACCGAAGCGACCCCTTGTCCAAGCTGTTTCCCGCCATCGACCGCTACATCGCCCGGCTGGTGATCGTGCCGATGCTGGGCGTGTTCGCGCTGGCGACCAGCCTGCTGGTGCTCGACAAGCTGCAGCGCCTGCTCAATTTCGTCGCGGTGCAGGGCGGCCCGGCCAGCGTGGTGATCAAGATGCTGGCCGCCTTGATGCCCGAATACGCCAGCCTGGCGATCCCGCTCGCGCTGCTGCTCGGCACGCTGCTCGCGTTCCGCAAGCTCGCCACCACCAGCGAGCTCGACGTGATGCGCGGGGTCGGCTGGTCCTACGGGCGGCTGCTGCGGGTGCCCTATATCGTCACCGGGTTTCTGATGGCCGCGAACCTGGCGATCGTGTTCTACGTCCAGCCGGTGGCGCGCTATTACTACGAGCAGCTCAATTACCAGCTCAGTTCGGGGGCGCTCGGCGCCTCGATCAAGGTCGGCGAGTTCACCACGCTCGCCGACAAGATGGCGCTGCGGGTCGAGAGCAGCGAGGACAACGGGCGCCGTCTTCAGGGCATCTTCGCGCGCGTCACCGACGGGCGGGGACAGGTGATGGCGATCTCGGCGCGCGAGGGGCGCTTCCTCGCCACCAGCGACAGCCCCGATACCATCATCCTGCGGCTGGTCGACGGCACCATCGTCCAGGACAGCGGCGGCAACCCGCGGGTGCTGACTTTCGCGCGCAACGACCTGCCGATCGACCTGCCGCGGGTCGAGGCGTTTCGCAATCGCGGCGGCAAGGAGCGCGAATACATCCTGCCCGAGCTGCTGCGCGTGGGCTGGGGCGCGCGGAACGCCGAGACCGAGCGCGACGCCAGTCAGGCGAGCTTCAACTACCGCATGGTCGAAGTGATGATGATGGCGCTGATGCCGCTCCTCGCGGTGGCGCTGGCGATTCCGCCCAAACGCTCGACCAGCGCCCTGGGCGTGTTCGTCTCGATCGTGATGGTAGTCAGCTATCACAAGGTGAACGAATACGGACAGGATATCGCCACGCTCGGCCGCTTCGACCCGTTCTTCGCCCTGTGGGGGCCCTTCGTGCTGTTCGCGGCGCTGATCTGCTGGATGTATTGGCGCGTCGCCCATGTGCCCGGCGGGCAGGCCATCGGCGCGCTCGAGACGTGGTCGGCGAAGCTCGCGAAGCGGATCGGCAAGCTGTTCCGGCGCCGCCACCGCAGCCGCGCCATGCAGCTGGCTCCCGCGGAATAGGCGCGAGAGGCCCGATGCACCTGGATTTTCTGCCTTCGCGCACGCTGACCCTATATCTGGCCAAGATGTTCGTCACGCGCATCCTGGCGGTGCTGGCGATGCTGGTGCTGGTGCTGATGATGATGGACCTGCTGTCGGAGAGCGGCAAGGTGCTCGCCGCCCCCGGCAACGGGCAGGCGGAGCTGCTGACCTATGCGTCGCTGCGCGTGCCGCAGCTGATCGCGCGCTTCCTGCCCTATTCGGTGCTGCTGGCGACGCTGATCACGCTGGTGGGGCTCAACCAGAACAGCGAAGTCATCGCGATGAAGGCGGCGGGGCTGTCCGCGCACCAGGTGCTCGCCCCGCTGGTGCTGACCGCGGCGGTGGTGAGCCTCGCCAGTTTCGCCTTCAACGAACGGGTTGTGACCCGCGCCACGGCCACGCTCAAGGCCTGGCAGGCCAGCGAATACGGGCCCATCCCGCCCGATTCGGATGTGCGCGCCAATGTCTATGTCACCGATGGGCCCAACATTCTCGCCGCCGCCAGCGCGAGCGGCGCGGGCGCGGCGATGACGATGCGCGGCGTGACCTATTACGTCCGCAGCGATGGCGGCATGATCGTCGAGCGCATCACCGCGCCCAGCGCGCGTTACGCCGGTCCGGGCTGGCGACTCGAGCAGGTGCGGCGCTTCGAGGTCCAGGGGGCCAACAGTTCCGCGCTGCCATCGCTGGTGGTGGGCCGAGGCGTGACGCCTCAGCAGATCGAGCTCGCCAGAGTCGATCCGGAGACCAGGAGCTTCGGCACGCTGACCGATTCGATCGCCCGCTACGAGGATGCGGGGCGCAACTCGGACGAACTCAGGACCGGCTGGTGGCACAAGCTGTCGGGGCCGCTTTCGGCGCTTCTGATGCCCATCCTCGGTTCGATCGCCGCCTTCGGTCTCGCCCGTTCGGGCCAGCTGTTCGTGCGCGCGCTGATCGGCATGGCGCTCGGCTTCGCCTATTTCGTGGTCGACAATGCCGCGCTGGCGATGGGCGGCTTCGGCGGCTATCCCCCCTTCCTGGCCGCTTTCGCGCCATTCTTCCTGTTCCTGCTGATCGGCGAGACGATGCTGATCCGCACCGAGGAATAGCGCCGGCGGGAACGCTTTGCGCGATCCGCGTGTCCTTCGCGCAGCATCCACAAGAGAAACCTCGCGACGATGAGACACGCCCTTCCCGCGCTCGCCGCGCTCGCGCTGGCCGGCTGCGACAGCACGCCGGAGACCACCGACACGATGGCGGAAAGCACCGCCGCAATCACCGACAACGGCGTCATGGCAGCCCCGACCGCGACCGAGACGGTCGTCGCCACCCCCGGCGCCACGATGACCGCGGATGACGGAACAACCACCGTCGCCGGCTCCAACGGCGCCAGCGTCAAGGTCGACGGCCGCGATGTCGATGCGCGTATCGGCCCCGAAGGCGCCACCGCCACCGTCACGCCCGACCGCTGAGTTCGCTCATCCGAAAGGAAAGGCCGCCGCGACCGGACGGCCTTTATCTTGTCGCCCGCGCCGTCCCATCGTGCTCTTGGCGATGCGGCCCACCAGCACCAGCATCCCGGGATGGTTGGCTTCGCGATAGGTCGAATCGATCCCGAGTTCCGTGACCAGCCGGCGATGCGCCTCGGGCAAGGCGTGATAGGGCAAGCTCGGCATCAGGTGATGGAGCGCGTGGTAGCGCAGGCCCACCGGCGCCCAGATTTCCGCGATCCGACCCGGTGGGGGGACATTGACCGAATCGAGGAACTGCGCGGTCACGCTCATCGCCTCGCCCTCGTTCTCCCACAGATGCGCGACCAGCGTGCGCAACTGGTTGAGAACGGCGGTAACGGACGCCACGGCGAGCAGGATTAACAGCGGGCGCCAGCCGATCGCTTGCGTGCTCGCCAGCAGCGTCCATGCCCACAGCATCCCGCCGATTTCCTGCCAGCGCACCCGCGCCTTCATCTCGCCTTCCGGCGGGCGGCGGCGGAAGGCGGGGTTGATGGAGAGCGAGGAGGCCCGCTCCCACACCAGCTTGCGCAGCGGCGGGATCGGCGCGCCGAGCGGCACCAGCACCGCGAAGCGCAGCAGCAGCGCCACGGGCGCCAGCAGGGCGATCGCCACGAACAGCGGCAAGGACCACGGCTTCATCAGTGCGAGCGGCAGATATTCCGGATCCTCGACCGTCCCGTATTGCGTGCGCTTGTGGTGGAGCGTGTGCACGCCTTCATACATGAAGGACGGCGTCAGCAGCGGAATCCCGATCAAGAGGTTCCAGCCGAGGCGGAATCCCGGCAGCGCATCGCGATGGATGTGCGTCAGCTCGTGGATGAACATCAGCGCGCGGTAGAACGCCAGGGCCGCCACCACCGCGCAAAGCGCCGCGACGAAGACGTTCGGCACCAGCATCGCGCCGGCCAGCGCCGCATAGCCCAGCAGCGCCGATCCGGCCATGTCCGGCCAGTAAATGGCGGCGCGGGCCTCGCCCAGATCCCTGGTCAGGTCGCGCGCGGCGCGCAACATGGCCCTGTCGTCGGCGATCGCCTGCTTGCGCGCCGCGACGGGCGGGTGGCGCGTGAAGGCAAAGGCATCGAAGGTCTGATGCACGGTCATGGTGTGGATTTTCCGAAGACTGGCCCTACGACCGCGGCGAGACCGGACAGGGCGAAAGCGCGAAACCCCGCTGGGCCGCTTGACAAAGCTTTTCCTAGCCACGCAGGACTGGCGCCATGCTGAACCTAGGCTCCGAACGAAAGCCGGCCCCGTGACCGCGGAGCATATAGAAATCCGCGCCGCCGCCGGCAAGAAGGGTCGATCTGCTTTCGTCGAACTGGGACGAAAGTTCGCCGCGCGCGTGCCTCATTCCGTCCCGCAGCTGCGCGCCGAACAGCTCGAGCTGATCGATCCCGCCAGAAACCCCTTCTTCGGCCATGCCCGGGTCGAGCTGCTGATCGCCTGGCGCGGCGAGCGGCCGGTCGGCCGGATCAGCGCGCATGTGGACGAGATCGCGCTCGCCATGCCCGCCGCTCAGGGCTTCGGGCCCGGCACCGGCTTCTTCGGCTATTTCGACGCCGAGGACGAGGCAGTGGCGCATGCCCTGCTCGCCGCCGCCGAAGCGCGGCTGCGCGCCTGGGACATGACCAGAGCGCTCGGCCCGGTGTCGCTGTCGATCTGGGAGGAGCCCGGCCTGCTGGTGCGCGGCCAGGATCATTCGCCGACCATCATGATGGGCCACCACCCCGCGCATTATCGCGGATGGATCGAGAGCGCGGGCTACGCGCCGGCGAAGTCGCTGCTGACCTATGCGCTGGACATCACGCAACGTTTCCCGCCACTTATCGAACGCATCGTCGCCTCGGGCGAGCGCAATCCGCGGATCGCGGTTCGCCCGGTGGACAAACGGCGCTGGGCCGAGGAGATCGAAACCGTTCTCGCCATCCTCAACGATGCCTGGTCGGACAACTGGGGCTTCGTCCCCTTCACGCCCGCCGAGATCGCCTATGCGGGCAAGAAGATGAAGCCGATCATTCACCCGCGGCTCAACATGATCGCCGAGCTCGACGGCGTGCCGGTGGCCTTCATGATGACGCTGCCCGACATCAACGGGGTGCTCAAACGCGTACGCGGCAGGCTGTTTCCGTTCGGCTGGTTGCACCTGCTGCGGTGGCTCAAGAAGCCGACCGGCGCGGACATGCGGGTGCCGCTGATGGGAGTGAAGCGCGAGCTTCAGAACTCCCGGCTCGCCAGCCAGCTGGCCTTCATGCTGATCGACCGGATCAAGACCAACGCCACCGGCCTCTATGGTTCGCGGCGCGGCGAGATCGGCTGGATTCTCGACGACAACCAGGGGATGATCGCCATCGCCGACGCCATCAACAGCACGGTCAACCGCGAATACGTCATCTTCGCGAAGCCGCTCTCCGGACCCTAATCGAGATTGGGCCGCAGCCAGCGCTCGGCGGTGGCGATATCCACGCCTCGGCGCCGCGCGTAGTCCTCGAGCTGGTCGCGGCCGATGCGGGCGACTCCGAAATACTCGGTCTCGGGGTGGCCGAAGTAGAACCCGCTCACCGCCGCGGTGGGGAACATCGCGAAACTTTCGGTCAGCGTCAGGCCGGTGTGGGTCTCGGCGTCGAGCAGCTCGAACAAGATCGGCTTGAGACTGTGATCGGGGCAGGCGGGATAACCCGGCGCGGGGCGGATGCCGCGGTACTGCTCCTTGATCAGCGCCTCGTTGGTCAGCTGCTCGTCTGGCGCGTAGCCCCACAGATCGGTGCGGACGTGCTGGTGCAGCGCTTCCGCGAAGGCTTCCGCCAGCCGGTCGGCGAGCGCCTTGAGCAGGATATCCGAATAATCGTCCTTGTCCGCGCGGAAACGTTCGGAATGCGGCTCGATCCCGTGGATGCCGACCGCGAAGCCGCCGATCCAGTCGCCCGCCGGGTCGATGAAGTCGGACAGGCACATGTTGGCCCGATCGCGCGATTTCTTCACCTGCTGGCGCAGGAAGGGGAGCGTGACGTGCGAAAGCCCCTCCCCTTCAGGGGAGGGGTTTGGGGTGGGGTCTGTGGCGAGGTCTGCGACATGCCCCACCCCAACCCCTCCCCTTAAGGTAAGGGGCTTATGGATGACGACATCGTCGCGACCCTCTCCGTGCCCGCGGGCGCAGGGCCACAGGCCGGCGACGCCCTTCGCGGTCAGCCATCGCTCGGCCACGATCCGGTCGAGCATGGCGTCGGCGTCGGCCTTGAGCGCCCGCGCGGTCTCGCCGACCACCTCGTCCTGAAGGATCGAGGGATAATTTCCGTGCAGCTCCCAGGCGCGAAAGAACGGCGTCCAGTCGATGTATTGGCGCAGGTCCGCGAGGTCCCAGTCGGAGAACGCGTGGACGCCCGGCTGAAGCGGCGGGGCGGGCTTGTCCGAGAGGAAGGCGTCGTAGAAGTTCGCCCGCGCCTCCTCGAGCGGGAGCAGAACGCTCTGGCCCTTCCCTGCGCGCGCGTCGCGCACCTTGGCGTATTCGCCGGCGGTGTCCGCGACCAGACCGTCGCGCTGGGTGTCCGACAGCAGCCGGCTGGCGACGCCGACCGCGCGGCTGGCGTCGAGGACGTGGATCACCGGCCCGTCGTAGGCGGGGTCGATGCGCAACGCGGTGTGGACCTTGCTGGTGGTCGCCCCGCCGATCAGCAGCGGCATGGTCATGCCGGCGCGGGTCATCTCCTCGGCCACGGTCACCATCTCGTCCAGCGAGGGGGTGATCAGGCCGGACAGACCGATCATGTCGGCCGCGTTGTCGTTGGCCGATTTGAGGATCTCGGACCACGGCACCATCACGCCGAGGTCGATCACCTCGTAGCCGTTGCACTGGAGCACGACGCCGACGATGTTCTTGCCGATGTCGTGGACGTCGCCCTTGACGGTGGCCATCACGATCTTGCCCTTGGACATGTCGGCGAGGCCGCTGGCCTCTTTCTCGGCCTCGATGAAGGGGATGAGGTGCGCGACCGCCTTCTTCATCACGCGCGCGGATTTCACCACCTGCGGCAGGAACATCTTGCCGCTGCCGAACAGATCGCCGACGACGTTCATGCCGTCCATCAGCGGGCCCTCGATCACCTCGATGGGGCGCGCGAAGGCATGGCGGGCCTCCTCGGTGTCCTCGACCACATGCGCGTCGATTCCCTTGACGAGGGCATGCTCGAGCCGGCGCTCGACCGGCCAGCCGCGCCATTCGGCGGCTTCCTTCTCGGCGCGCAGATCGTGGCCCTTGTAGCTCTCGGCGAGGTCGATCAGACGCTGGGTCGCATCCGGGCGCCGCATCAGGATCACGTCCTCGCAAGCATCGCGCAGCGCCGGTGCAATGGCGTCGTAGACGTCGAGCTGGCCGGCGTTGACGATCGCCATGTCGAGCCCGGCGGGGATCGCGTGATAGAGGAAGACCGAATGCATGGCGCGGCGCACGGTCTCGTTGCCGCGGAAGCTGAAGCTGAGGTTGGAGAGGCCGCCGCTGGTCTTTGCGTGGGGGCAGCGCGCCTTGATCTCGGCCACCGCCTCGAGGAAATCGAGGCCGTAGCGGTCGTGCTCCTCGATCCCGGTCGCCACCGCGAAGATGTTGGGATCGAAAATGATGTCCTCGGCCGGAAAGCCGATGCCGGTGAGAAGGTCGTAGGCGCGCGCGCAGATCTCGACCTTGCGCGCCCTGGTGTCGGCCTGGCCGGTCTCGTCGAAGGCCATCACGACCACCGCGGCGCCATAGTCCATACATTTGCGCGCATGCTCGAGGAAGGAGTCCTCGCCCTCTTTCATGCTGATCGAATTGACGATCGGCTTGCCGCTGACGCATTTGAGCCCCGCTTCGATGACGCTCCATTTGGAGCTGTCGATCATCACCGGCACGCGCGCGATGTCGGGCTCGGCGCCGATCAGCTTGAGGAAAGTGGTCATCGCGTGCTCGGCGTCGAGCAGGCCCTCGTCCATGTTGACGTCGATCACCTGCGCGCCGTTCTCGACCTGCTCGCGCGCGACCTCGACCGCGGCGGCATAGTCGTCCGCCATGATCAGCTTCTTGAACCTGGCCGAGCCGGTGACATTGGTGCGCTCGCCGATATTGACGAAGCGGGCGATGGAGACTTCCTGCATTTTTCTTACCTTGATCCGTTCGCATCGAGCGAAGTCGAGAGGCCTGCGCGCGTGTCTCGACTTCGCTCGACACGAACGGTGAGGATGTTCAGGCCGCCAAGACGAAGGGTTCGAGGCCGGCAAGGCGCATCGCGGGCTCGACGCCGGGAATGGGCCGCGGCGCCAGCCCGTCGACCGCGCGCGCCATCGCGGCGATGTGTTCGGGCGTCGAACCGCAGCAGCCGCCAAGCACGTTCACCTGCTGGTTTTGGGCCCACAGCCGAACCAGTCCGGCGGTCGTCTCCGGCACTTCGTCGTATTCGCCCAGATCGTTGGGGAGGCCCGCGTTGGGATAGGCCATCAGCAGCGTATCGGCGATGCCCGCCAGCACCTGGACATGCGGCCGCAGCTGGTCGGCCCCGAAGCTGCAGTTGAGCGAGATCGCCAGCGGCTTGGCATGACGCACGGCATGCCAGAACGCCTCGACCGTGTGCCCCGACAGGTTGCGGCCGGACAGGTCGGTCAGCGTCAGCGAGATCATCGCCGGCACTTCATGCGCAAGCTCGCGCTCGAGCTCCCTGACCGCCATGATCGCGGCCTTGCAGTTGAGCGTGTCGAAGACGGTCTCGATCAGGATGAAGTCGCACCCGCCCTCGACCAGCGCCGCCGCCTGCTCGCGGTAGACCTCCTTGACCTCGTCGAAGGTCACCTCGCGGAAGCCGGGATCATCGACATCGGGGCTGAGCGAGAGCGTCTTGTTGGTCGGTCCCATCGCGCCCGCCACGAAGCGCGCCACCCCGTCCTTCGCCATCGCCGCATCCACCGCCTCGCGGACGATGCGCGCGGCCGAGACATTGATGTCGCGCACCAGCGCCTCCGCCCCATAGTCCGCCTGGCTGATGCGGTTGGCATTGAAGGTGTTGGTGGCGAGCAGCACCGCCCCGGCATCGATATAGGCGTCGCAGATCCGCCGGATCACCGGTCCTTGCGTCAGGTTGACGAGGTCGTTGTTGCCCTTCTGGTCGCCGATCAGCCCGGTGCCCGCGCCATAGTCCTCCGCGGCGAGACCCGCCGCCTGAATTTGCGTGCCATAGGGCCCGTCCTTGATGAGGATGCGTCGCGCCGCTTCGGCGCGGAACTCGTCGGCCTTGGTCATATCAGGCAGCCTTCGGGCGCAGGCCGAGCATGTGGCAGATGGCGTAGGAGAGCTCGGCGCGGTTGAGGGTGTAGAAGTGGAACTGCCGCACCCCGCCGGCATAGAGCCGGCCGGCGAGATCGGCGGCGATGCTGGCGCTCACCAGCTGGCGCGCGGAGGGACGGGCTTCGAGCCCATCGAACAGCCCCTCCATCCACTCGGGAATGGCGGTTCCGCACAGACCCGACATGCGCTGGACGGCGGCGAAGCTCAGCACCGGCATGATGCCGGGCACGATCTCGCCCGTGATGGCGGCCGCGGCGGCCTTGTCGCGGAAGGCGAAGAAGCAGTCGGGATCGAAGAAGAACTGGGTGATCGCGCGGGTGGCCCCGGCATCGAACTTGCGCTTGAGATTATCGAGATCGGCTACTTCGTCGGCTGAGTCCGGATGCACCTCGGGATAGGCGCCGACCGAGATCTCGAAATCGGCGATGCGCCTCAGTCCGGCGACGAGCTCGGCGGCGTTGGCATAGCCGCCGGGATGGGGCGCATACCCACCGGTGCCGGGCGGCGCATCGCCGCGCAGCGCGACGATATGGCGAATGCCGTTCGCCCAATAGTCCCGCGCGACCGCATCGACCTCCTCGCGGGTCGCCTGCACACAGGTGAGATGCGCGGCGGCGGGGATGCCGACCTCGTTGTTGATCCGCACCACCTCGGCATGGGTGCGCTCGCGCGTGGTGCCGCCCGCGCCATAGGTCACCGAGACGAAACGCGGGCCGAGTGGCTGCAGGGTCGCGACGCTGTCGCGCAGCGTCTGCGCCATCGCCTCGCTCTTGGGCGGGAAGAACTCGAAGCTGACCTCGATGTCGCCGGGCAGCGCAGCGAACAGCGGCGCCGAACGGCCAAGCGATTCCGGCCGCCGCGGATCGTAGGGCGCGCCCATCACGCCGCCCTTCGCGCGGCGGGGCGACGGGTGCCGATCCAGATCTTGACCACCAGCTCGCCTTCGTCGAGCGCGATCGGCCTGGCGGGCTCGTAGCCCGACTGCACCATCAGGGTTCGCATCTGCTCGTCGTCGAACCCCAGGCGCGCATGGGCATGGCGTTCGCGCAATTCCTCTCGCTGATGCGCCGCGAAATCCACGATCGCGATCCGCCCGCCCTCGCGCGTCACCCGCGCCGCCTCGCGGAGTGCCTCGGCGGGATCCTGCGCGAAATGCAGCACCTGATGGAACAGCACGGTATCCACGCTCGCCGCGGGCAGCGGCAGGTCGGTGAAATCGCCCTGGACCATCTCGATCCGCCCGCCGCCCAGATGCTGCAACCGCGCGCGCGCCACGCGCAACATCGCCGGGCTCTTGTCGAGCGCGAGAATATGATCGGCGCTTCCGGCGAACAGCTCCGCCATCCGGCCGGTGCCGGTGCCGATATCGAGCACCCGGCCGAGCGGTTCGGGTGCGAGCGCCTGGGCCAGCGCTTCCTCGACCTGAACATCCGCGCTGTGCAGGCGGCGAAGCTCGTCCCAGGTCCCCGCATGGGCGGCGAAATAGTCCTGGGCCTGGCTCTCGCGTCCGGCGCGGATCGCGGCCAGCTTGCGCCGGTCGGCTTCGCACAGGGCGCCGAACTCGGGATCGTCGGCTTCCGCGGCGCTGAGGAGCTGCTCCAATCGGGCCGCGACCGTGCCGGTGGGGGCTCGCGCGGCGCGCAGGAAGATCCAGCTGCCTTCGCGGCGGCGCTCGGCGAGCCCGGCGTCGCACAGGATGGCTATGTGGCGTGACACGCGCGGCTGGCTCTGGCCCAGAACCTGCGCGATCTCGCCCACCGCGAGCTCCATCGTCCCGACCAACCGCACGATGCGCAGGCGCGTCAGGTCGGCAAGCGCGCGGAAGGCGGTCTCTGTCAGCATCTCGGGACCCAACATATAAAGATATTCTTATATCTGCAAATCCCAATTCGCCGACTGGTTAGCGCTCGCTTAACCGTGTCGCGCAACAGGTTCTTTACCAGCCGGACCGACAGTCTCCCGATTGACACACCCCTGCCGGCTTCGGCCGGTTCCGGAAGATCGCGATGCGACGAGTTGGGTCCCCGATGCTGGCGAATCCCGTCCCGAGCGCCCCAGGCGCGGCCGGGGCCTGCGCACGGGTGGCGCGCCGCGGCGCCGCGATCTCGCGATGACAGGCGACCGCCTGACGCAGGAACGCAGCCGGTTCGTGGACGATCTGCTTTCCTACATGACGCTCGAGGAGAAGCTGGGCCAGCTCGACCTGGTCCATTCTCCCGATGACCCGGGGCTGGAGAAGGCCATCGCCGCCGGACGGGTCGGGGGGGTCGCGGGGGCCGATCTGCCGATCCGCCTGCAAGCCCTCGCGACCGAGCGATCGCGTCTCGGGATACCCTTGCTGCTTGCGAACCGGGCCGTCGATCTCGCGCTGTCCCCGTGGGCATTGGCTGCGTCCTGGGACGAGGACTTGGCGCGATCGGTAGGTGCCGCGGCGGCGCGCGACGCGATCGGCGGCGGCTTCAACGCCATGCTGGCCCCAAGGGTCGGCGGCGCCGCCGAAGACCGCCGGCCGGACGCGCATCTCGCCACTTCCGAGCCGCATCTGTCGGCCCGGCTCGCGATGGCCTTCGCTTGCGGTGCCGACGGCGAGCGCCAGGATCGCCGCAGCGCGGTGCTGGCCGTCCCGGCATGGATGTCGATCCCCGACCGGCGCGCCGTCGCCTGGGCGCAAGGCTTGATCCATGCCGGTATCGCCACCGCGATCGACTGCCGCGCGCTCGCTGGCGAACCGGCGCAGCGCGCGGGCTTCGACGGTATCCTGGTCGCCGAATGCCGCCGCATTCTGGAGATCGTGGCCGGCCACTTCAAGCTGACGAGCACCCGCTCGGCGCTCGAATCGGCGGAGCGCATCATGGCCGACGGGCCGGTCAGCGAGCACGAGCTCGACAGGGCCGTGCGCGGAGTGCTCGCCGCGAAGCATGCCCTGGGCCTCTTCCGCGATCCCCAGCGCATCGTCGCGCCGCCCCCGCCGGGGCTGGGATACGGCCGGGACGATCACAAGGTGCGCGGCACTTTCGTGCTGCTTCGGAACGAAGCGGGGCTGCTGCCACTCTCGCCGGTATCCGACCGCGTGCTGGTCGTCGGCGCTCCGGATGGCGCCGGGGCGGCGTGCGCCGATGCGCTCGGGCGCGCGGGCATCGGCCATTCGATGGCGCCGGGCCTGGCGCAGCGGCGCGGCGGCGAGTCCTGGGCCGAGCCGGTACCGGGCGATCATTTCGCGCTGTCGCTGACCTGCGATGCGGCCCGGCGCGCCGACTTCGTTCTCGTCGTGCTCGAAGACCGCCATTTTTCGGAGGAGGTCGCGGCGGGCTGGCGCCAGCCGACCTCCGCGCTCCTCGCCCTGCTGCGCGGCCTGTCGCTGGGCAGCGCGCGGCTGGTCGCCATTGTCGCCACCGCCGAGCCAGTCGATCTGGCGGATGCGGATCAGCACTTCGCGGCGGTGCTCCAATGCTGGCAGCCGACCGCCGGGTTCGAAGAGGCCCTGTGCGATGTCCTTTCCGGTCGCTTCAGCCCTCAGGGCCGGATGCCCGCGAGCGCCGGCCGCTTCGTGGCCGGCCACGGCCTCGGCTTCGGGGAGAGCGTGCTTTCGGCCTACGTCCTGACCGCCGGCAGTCACCACGTGTCCGCGGCGGTGAGGGTCCGGAATTCGGGCAGCTTCGCAATGCGCGAAGCCGTCCAGGCCTATGTGCGCGAGAATGACGGCCGGTTGCGCCTCGTCGGCTTCGAACATGCCCGACTCGCCCCGGGAGAGGACGTTCCGGTCAGCTTCGAACTCGGTCTGGAAGCTCTGGGCGCGCACGGCGACACCGGCCGTCTCGAGGTGGCGCCCGGACATTATGAAATCCTGGTCGGCAAGAGCATGAGCCGGGTGCTCGCGGCCACGATCGAGATCACGCCCGCGCTCGCACGCGCGATGATGCTTCGGGAACGCGGCTTCCTGCGGCTCGCGGCCGGCTGAACGGCTGCCCTCGCTACCTCGCCGTCGTGCTTGGCGGCTTCTCGGCCGCGCGATCGAGCGCCTTCTTGGCCAGATAGCCGCCGATTCCCAGCGCGGCCATCGCGGGCCAGCCGAGGCGGCGCAGGAGCATGGGGGCGAGCACCCCCAGAGCCGCGCCCGTGGGGCTCTCGATACCGCGCACATGCTGCGCGGCCTTGCCGCCGACGAACGCTCCCAGGACCTTGCCGATCATGCCATGAACTCCTTCGACCGGTGCAACCGGCGAAGGGAGCGAGTGGTTCCGGCTCAGGCCGCGATGCCGGTGGCGAGGAAGCGGTTCGCGGCGGCCGCGACCTCCCCGGGCGGAGGGTCGCCGGGGCGCGCCCAGATGGCGAAGCGCAGGCCCAGGAACACGTTCATGCCCATGATCGCCCACGCCTCCGCTTCGCCCAGCCCCTCGCGGAAGGCGCCGGTGGCGGCGCCGGCCGCGAGGCGCTCGCCGATGCGCGCGGCGGTCGTCTCGTAGTGGCGTCGATAGCTGTCCGGATCGACGAATTCCGCCTCGTCGATGATGCGATAGATTTCCTTGTGATCGGCCGCGAAGGCGAGGAAGGCGGCGAGCGCGGCGCGCTCGATCTCGAGCGGCGCCATGGCCGGCGCGATCGCCTCGCGCGCGGCCAGGCGCACGGCTTCGCTCATGTCGCCGACGAGCGCGCGGAAGATCGCGTCCTTGCTGTCGAAATAGGTGTAGAAACTGCCCAGTGCGGCGCCGGCGCGGCGGGTGATCGCGCTGATCGAGCCCGCGTGGAAGCCGTTCTCGGCGAACTCCGCCGCCGCGGCATCCAGCAGCTTGCGGCGCGTGCGCTCGCCGCGCGCGGTACGCGGCTGCTTGTCGGTCGCGGGCGCGCTGGCCGGCATGTTCGATCCTCCTCGTCCGGGAAAGATTACGAATGTTGCCCACCGGACACAACAGCAAACTTGAAAGGTGGTTCAACTTTCACTAAAACCGCGAGTCAGAGGATAACTGGGAGGAAGTTCGTGATGTCGTTCGCTCGTCTAAGCTTTGCCGCCGTCCTGCTTTCCGGCACCGCAGTGATGGCCTCGGCCGCACCCGCCATGGCGCAGGATGCGGCGTCGGATGCAGCCACCTCGCCGGGCGAGGCGGTCGAGGAAGGCGGCCAGATCATTGTAACCGCGCGCCGCCGCGAGGAGCGCCTGGTCGATGTGCCGATCGCGGTCACGGCCTTCTCCGCCGAGGAGTTGGCGAGGCGCGGCGCGCTCGACATAACCGACGTCGCGCAGAGCGTCCCCAACGTCACCCTCGAAGCGAGCCGCGCCACCAATTCGACATTGAGCGCCTTCATTCGGGGTATCGGCCAGCAGGATCCGGTTTCCGGCTTCGAGCAGGGTGTGGGACTCTATCTCGGCGATGTATATCTCAACCGGCCGCAGGCGGCCGTGCTCGACATCTACGATGTCGAGCGGATCGAGGTGCTGCGCGGCCCGCAGGGCACGCTCTACGGCCGCAACACGATCGGCGGCGCGGTGAAATATGTGCCGCGCCGGCTGTCCCGGGATTTCGACCTGAGGCTGCGCGGGACCTACGGAACCTACAATCAGGCCGAGGGAGTCCTCACCGTCTCGACTCCGGTGAACGAGCTGATGCGCGTCGGCGGCTCGCTGGCTCGGCTTTCGCGAGGCGGGTTCGGTACGAATCTCACCACCGGCCAGGAGAACTACAACAAGGATATCTGGGCGGGCCGCGCCAGCCTCGAGCTGGGCGGATACGGCGAGCCGGTGTTCATCCGCATCAGCGGCGATTACACCAGCGACAAGAGCAATCCGCGCGGCGGCCACCGCCTGGTGCCCGGCTACCTGTCCGGGGCGCCGGTCCTGGCCAATGAGTTCGACACTCGCGGTGGGCTGATCGATCCCGCGCAGAATGTGAAATCCTACGGCCTCGCGCTCAATGCGGAAGTCGAGCTGGGCGAGGCGCTGACGCTCCGCTCCATCGGCGCCTGGCGCAAGGACGACAGCAAGACCCCGATCGATTTCGATGCGCTGCCCGCGATCGACGTGGACGTGCCCGGGATTTATCGCAACGAGCAGATCAGCCAGGAACTTCAGCTGGTTTACGACAATCTCGGCCCGCTCTCGGGCGTCCTCGGCGCGTATTACCTGGACGCCAAGGCCGACACGCTGTTCGACGTGCGCTTGTTCACCTCGGTGGCCGGGCTCACCGCCTTCACCCAAGCCGATGTCGCCACCAAGACCTATGCGGTCTTCGGCGAATTCACCTATGATTTCTCGCCGCGGTTCAGCCTGACGCTGGGCGGACGCTACACCTGGGATGAACGCACCGCGCGGATCCTGCGCCAGACCTATCTCGGGGGAGGTTCGCCAGTGTTCGGCGGCGCGGGCGTAGCCTTCGGCGCTCCCGGCACCAATTTTACCGGCAACCGAGAATTCACGAGATTTACCCCGCGCGCCTCGGTCAGCTATAAGCCGACGCCCGATCACAATTTATACGCGAGCTACTCGCAGGGCTTCAAGGGCGGCGGCTTCGACCCGCGCGGGGTCGGCGCCAACGCTCCCGACCTCGACGGCAACGGGGTGCGCTCCAACGAGGAAGTGGCGGCTTTCCTGAGCTTCCGTCCCGAATCGGTCGACAGCTACGAGGTCGGCTACAAGGGCAATCTGCTGGACGGCATGCTCTATGTGGCGGTGGCCGGCTTCTATGCCGACTATACCGACATCCAGATTCCCGGCTCGGTCGCCTGCACCGTGAGCGGCCTGCCCAGCTTCTGCGGGGTCGTCTCCAACGCCGGCAAGGCGACCTTCAAGGGTCTCGAGTTCGAAGGCAGGATGCGCCTTGGTGGCGGGTTCTCGCTGTCGGCCTCGGCGGGCTATATCGATGCGCGGTTCGACCGGTATATCACCAATATCGGGGGTCGGCCGACCGATGTCGCGCAGTTCCGCAAGGTGCAGAACACCCCGGCTTTCACCGGCAACCTCAGCGCGACCTATCTGGCCCCGCTCGGCGACGGTGACCTGGCGTTCAACGCCGGGGTCTCCTATCGCTCGAAGACCTTCCAGTTCGAAATCCCGAACCCCTACATCGACCAGGCAGGCTATGCGCTGGTCGATGCCAGCGTCGCATACACCGCCCCCGGCGGACGCTGGTCGATCGGGCTCTACGGCAAGAACCTCACCGACGAGCGCTACAAGACTTCGGGCTATACATTCGTCACCATCAACCCGACCACGGGCGCGATCATCAATGGGGCGAACGGTTTCCCCGGTGCGGCGCTGGGCCGCGAAGGCACACTGACGGCCTTCTATGGCAACCCACGCCAGATGTTCGTGACGGCGACGTTCAAATATTGAGCCACGCGACGGGTAGGAGCGTTGACGCGTCCCACCCTCTGGCCAAGCCGCCCGCGCGCGGGCATAGGCGCGCGCCATGCACGACCTCGCTTTCATCCGGCAGCACCCCGAGGCATTGGACGCAGGCCTGAAGCGGCGCGGGGTGGAGCCCGCCGCGACCCGCATCCTCGCGCTCGACGCCCGCCGCCGCGAGGCGCAGACCGCGCTCCAGCTCGCGCAGAGCCGCCGCAACGAGGCCTCCAGGCTGATCGGCCAGGCGATGGCCAAGGGCGACCGCGAGGGCGCCGAGGCGCTGAAAGCCGAAGTGGCGGACATCAAATCCGCGATGCCCACGCATGAGGAGGCCGAACGCGCCGCCGGGGAGGAGCTCGACGAGCTGCTGCTGACGCTCCCCAACCTGCCCGCCGAGGATGTACCCGAGGGCGCGGACGAGAGCGCCAATATCGAGATCGCGCGCTGGGGCACACCGCGCGACTTTGACTTCGCGCCCCAGGAGCACGCCGACCTCGGCCCGCCGCTCGGCATGGATTTCGAAACCGGCGCGGCGATCGCGGGCGCGCGCTTCACATTCCTGCGCGGCGGCATGGCGCGGCTCCACCGGGCGCTCGGCCAGTTCATGCTCGACCGGCAAACCGGCGAGGCGGGCTATGTCGAGTGCAATCCGCCGGTGCTGGTGCGCGGCGAGGCGATGCGCGGCACCGGGCAATTGCCCAAGTTCGCCGACGACAGCTTCCGGACCAGCGACGACCGCTGGCTGATCCCCACCGCCGAGGTCAGCCTGACCAACGCCGTGCGTGAGAAAATCCTCGACGAGAGCGAACTGCCGATGCGGCTGACCGCGCTGACCCCCTGCTTCCGCTCCGAGGCGGGCAGCGCCGGGCGCGATACGCGCGGCTTCATCCGCCAGCACCAGTTCGAGAAGGTCGAGCTGGTCGCGATCGTGAAGCCCGAGGACAGCGAGGCCGAGCACGAGCGGCTGACTCAGGCGGCGGAAGCGATCCTCCAGGCGCTCGAGCTGCCCTATCGCAAGATGCTGCTGTGCGCGGGCGATATGGGCGCGGGCGCGCGCAAGACCTACGACCTGGAAGTCTGGCTGCCGGGACAGGGCGCCTGGCGCGAGATCTCGAGCTGCTCCGACTTCGGCGACTGGCAGGCGCGGCGGATGAAGGCGCGCTATCGTGCTGAGGACGGCAAGCCCGCCTTCGTCCACACGCTCAACGGCTCGGGCCTCGCGGTCGGGCGCACGCTGGTGGCGGTGCTGGAGGCTTATCAGCAGGCGGATGGGACCGTCACGATCCCGCAGGTTCTCGCCCCCTACATGGGCGGGGTGGAGCGGCTGGAGCCCATCGATGCGAAGTGAGCTGACAAAAGCCCCTCCCCTTCAGGGGAGGGGTTGGGGTGGGGCCTGTCTCGACGCCAGCACATTCCCCACCCCCTTCCCCTCCCCTGAAGGGGAGGGGTGAGTTGAAAATCCTCCTCACCAATGACGACGGCGTCCACGCACCGGGACTCGAGGTGCTCGAGGCGATCGCGCGCGAGTTCTCCGACGACATCTGGATCTGCGCGCCCGACGAGGAGCAGTCGGGCATGGGCCATGCGCTCACGCTGACGCGCCCGATCCGCCTGCGCCGCCACTCGGAGCGGCGCTTCTCGGTCACCGGCACGCCGACCGATGCCGTGACGATGGGGCTTAGAAAAGTGGTCGATGCCAGGCCCGATCTGATCCTCTCGGGCGTCAACCGCGGCGCCAATCTGGGCGACGACGTCACCTATTCGGGCACCGTCTCGGCCGCGATCGAGGGCGCGCTCGCGGGGGTGCGGTCGATCGCGCTGAGCCAGGTCACCGCGCGCGAGGGGGAAGCCGGCGCCGACACCTTCGAGGCCGCGCGCGCCTGGGGGGCGAAGGTGATCGCCCCGCTGCTCCACACCCCGCTGCCCGCGCGCACGCTCGTCAACGTCAACTTCCCCGCGCTGCCGGCAAAGGCGGTGCGGGGCATCCGCGCGGTCCGGCAGGGCTTCCACGACTACGCGCGCGGCACCGTTGTCGAAGGGCGCGATCCGCGCGGATTCAAATATTACTGGTTCGGACTGGAGGCGATCGAGCACACGCTCGACCACGGCACCGACTTGGAAGCGATCTCGGACGGCTTCATCTCGGTCACCCCGCTGCAGCTCGACCTCACCCACCACAGCTCGCTCGCCGATCTTGCGGAGCGCTACGCAGGCTGACACAAATTGCCTGATGCGCGCGCCAGCCCCGCCCCGCCCCCGTGCGGCCGCCCACCCCCGGCGATGTCGTGGTCGAGATCGCGCCGACCGATGAAGATCTGACGCCGGCCGCTGCGGCGATATGAGCGGCGCGAGCAGACGGTAGCCGAACGCGCCGTTCTGGTGTAGGGGCGCGCGCAATCATGTCCCTCATCACCACCCTGATCCCCGACCAGAAGAAGGTCGGGATGGTCTCGCTCGGCTGCCCCAAGGCGCTGGTCGACAGCGAGCGCATCCTCACCCGGCTGCGCGCCGACGGCTATGCCATGAGCCCCGATTACGCCGGGGCCGACGTGGTGCTGGTCAACACCTGCGGCTTCCTCGACAGCGCCAAGGAGGAGAGCCTCGAGGCGATCGGCGAGGCGATCGCCGAGAACGGCCGGGTGATCGTGACCGGCTGCATGGGCGAGGAGGCCGAGGTCATCCGCGCGCGCTTCCCGCAAGTCCTGGCGGTCACCGGCGCGCACCAGTACGAGGCGGTGGTCGAGGCGGTGCACGAGGCCGCGCCGCCCACCCAAGGGCCCTTCATCGACCTCATCCCGCAGCCCGGCGCGCTCAAGCAGCGAAGCGATAGCGCGGACGAATACGTGAAGCTCACGCCCCGGCACTACAGCTATCTGAAGATTTCGGAGGGCTGCAATCACTCCTGCGCCTTCTGCATCATCCCGCAGCTGCGCGGAAAGCTCGCCAGCCGCCGCATCGACGCAGTGCTGCGCGAGGCGGAGAAGCTGGTCGCCGCGGGGACCAGGGAGCTGCTGGTCATCAGCCAGGACACCTCCGCTTACGGGGTCGACATCCGTCACGAGCCGCGCATGTGGCACGGCCGCGAAGTCCGCGCACACATGACCGATCTCGCGCGCGAGCTCGGCCAGCTCCGCACGCCGGAGGGCGAGACGCCGTGGGTGCGGCTGCACTACGTCTATCCCTATCCCCACGTCGACGCGGTGATCCCGCTGATGGCCGAAGGGCTGCTGACCCCCTATCTCGACATCCCCTTCCAGCACGCCAGCCCCAGCGTGCTGCGCGCGATGAAGCGCCCGGCGAACGAGGCGCGCGTGCTCGAGCGGATCAAGGCCTGGCGCGCGATCGCGCCCGAGCTCGCCATCCGCTCCAGCTTCGTGGTCGGCTTTCCCGGCGAGACCGAGGAGGACTTCCGCTATTTGCTCGACTGGCTCGAGGAGACGCAGCTCGACCGGGTGGGCGCCTTCCGCTTCGAGCCCGTTGCCGGCGCGCGGGCCAATGCCTTGCCGGACCACGTTCCCGAAGCGGTCAAGGAGGAACGCTACGCCCGGATCATGGAGGTCACCGAGCGCATTTCCGCCGCCAGGCTGGCCGCGAAAATCGGGCGCAGGCTGCCGGTGATCATCGACGAGGTCGGCGATCCCGACGCGGACGGCGACATCGGCGCCACCGCCCGCAGCCAGGCCGATGCGCCCGAGATCGACGGGCAGGTACTTTTGCGCAATGTACCCCCGTCGCTGGCCCCGGGCGATTTCGCGGACGTCGTGATCGAAGACGCCGACGCGCACGATTTGTTCGCCCGGCTCGCCGATTGAACCGCGCCGCCGCTTCCGAGAACGTTCTCTACAGCTCTGTCCACAATGGACTTTTTTTCGGCGGCGTTTTGGACCGCCAGATCGGGGCTATCCCCTAACCCCTCGTTAACCAGTTCGAAGCGCAGAAATCCGTCGCTCCGCACGCCCGTCAGGCCCGGTGCTAAGACTTTCTTAACGGTATTCGGGCATCACCGCCCGGCATGACCGGGACCGGTGGAATCTTCAGGCGCTGGGCCACGCGGGGGAAGCCGGCCGACGGCGCTCGTTCGACGCGCGGCGAACGGCTGCTGCACGCCTTCTGGGCCTCGCTGGTTGCGCTCGCGATGGCGGCGGCGATGTTCCTCGAACCGATCGATTGGATGATCTGGAACGTCCAGTCGCGGGTTACTGACCTCCCGCCCTCGGGCGAGATCGTCTATGTCCAGGCCGACAGCACGCTCGCCGATCCCGAAGCGCCCGCGCGCCGGGCCGAGCTTGCCGACACCCTCGACCGCCTGCGCGCGCAGGGCGCGTCGCGCGTCTATCTCGATGCTATCTTTCCCGCCATCCGCGTGCCCATTGCCGCCGATGCCAAGCTCGCCGGCGCGCTCGACCGCTGGGGCGACCGGGCCGCCTTCGTCAACCGCATCGATGTCAGTCCCGAGGGCAGCCGCACCGAGGTCCGCAGCGAAGCCTCTTTCGCCAAGGGGCGAAGGACGGTGTGGAACGGTTTCGCCTCGAGCTGGCCGAATTTCGCCTGGCGGCTGCCTTACGCCTATCGCACGAGCACGGGCACGGCGCCGTCGCTGGCTGCCGACCTGGCGGGAATAGCGCAGCCGCGGGGAGGCACCTTCGAAGTCGAATATGGCATCCGTAGCTATTCTGTCCCGGCACTGCCGCTCGCGAAGGTTCTCGCCGCGCCGCCGAATGCATCCGCCGGCCTGGCTGGAAAGACCATCGTCATCGGCACCCCGCGCGATCCTGCTCTGCGGGAAATGCGCGTTCCCGGGCAGATGGCGGCACCGCCCAGCTTCGTGGCCATTCACGCCGCCGAGACCCTGAAGCGCGGCGCCCCGAGGTTCGTGTCAGGGGTCATGGCGATGGCTTTTGTGGCGGTCCTGTTGTTGGCCGGCGCTTTCGCGAACTCACTGACGCAGCGGCGGATTGCCTATGGAGTTGCCGCGGCGGCACCCTTCTATGCTGGGTTGGTCGCGAGCCAATACGGGCTCAGGATAGAGCTGTCCTATTGCCTCCCGCTACTGGCAATGTTTTTCGTTTTGCGCTGGCGAGCGAACTGGAAGCGGCGCATCGCCCAGATCGATCCCGAGACCGGCCTGCCCTCCTTCCGCGCGCTCGCCCAGCGCCTCGCGCAGCTCGAGAGCCGCGAAGGCTATGTGATCGTCGCCAAGGTCCACGGCTACGAAACCATCCTCAAATCGCTCGAAGCCACCAATCGCGCCAGCTATATGATGAAGCTGGTGGAACGCATCCGTGTGGGCGACGGGCGCCTGACGGTCTATGTCGACGGGCATCACCTCGCATGGCAGGTGGCGCTCCCCAACGAAGCGCGTCTGCGCGAGCATCTGGAGGGGCTGCGCGCCATCTTCGCCGCACCGGTGACCGTCGATGCGCGCAGCATCGATGTCGGCATAACCTTCGGCGCGGCCACGGTCGATCCCGGCCAGGCGCACCGCTGCATCGCCGCCGCGCTCGCCGCGGTCGAGGAAACCACCGAAGCGCTCGAACCGATCAAGCTCGCGGTGGAAACCGCCGACAGCGACACGCTGTGGGATCTGTCGCTACGCGCGCGCATCGACGCGGCGATGGAAGCGGGCGAGGTGTTCTGCGTCTATCAGCCCAAGATGGACATCGCCGTCGACCGGGTCACCGGGGTGGAAGCGCTGGTGCGCTGGGAAGATCCCGAGCGCGGCTTCATCCCGCCGCTGCATTTCGTGATGCAGTGCGAGAAGGCCGGACGGATGGAGTATCTCACCCGTTACGTCCTCCAGTCCGCCTGTTCGGCCGCCAAGCTGCTGCACTTCCGCGGCAGCCGCATCACCATGTCGGTGAACATCTCCGCCACCCTCCTCACCGACATGCGGATCGTGGGGATCGTGCGCAATGTGCTCCAGGCGACCGGCTTCGATCCGAACTACCTCGTCCTCGAAATCACCGAGACAGCGCGAATCCGCGACCTTACCCAGGCGCGTACTGTGCTCAAAGCTCTCAAGGCGCTGGGCACGCATCTCTCGATGGACGACTTCGGCGTCGGCGCGGCCAATTTCGAGGCGCTCCAGGCGCTCCCCTTCGACGAGATCAAGATCGACCGCAAGTTCGTCTCGCGCGCCGCCACCAGCATGAAAGCGCGGGCGATCGCCGCGAGCATCGTCGGACTGGGCGTCAGCGCGCGAATCGCCGTGGTGGCGGAAGGGGCGGAAACCGAATCGGACCTTCAGATGTTGCGCGAAATCGGCTGCTGGCAGGTTCAGGGCTATGCGCTCGCCCGCCCCATGCCATTGACCAAGCTGTTGAGTTTCATGGCTAAGAATGGCGGTCAACAACAGGTGGCGATGGTTTAGGCTTTACAAACAAACTTGGTTAATGAATGGTTACTCCTGGCAAGCCAACAGGAGGGTCAGCCATGTGGAGTTTTTGGCGCTGGTTGAACAACGGCTGAGGCCGCTGCAACCGCACACAAAGATGTTAGGGGGTCCGGGAAACCGGGCCCCCTTTCCATTTCCGGCGCGGCGCGATCGGGCCCGATGCAAGGCGGGTGCATCCGCTTGCGCGGGGAAACGTCATCGGCCACGGGCTTTCACAACCCGATGACCCTCTCGATCGAAACCCATTTTCGGTTCCGCGCCGACCAGCCGACCGACGTGCTGCTGCAGTTCGAAGCCGCAGCGATCCCCGGGCAGCTGCTGAGCGACGCCGCGACCGAACTCTCGGAGAGCACGCACATCGCGCGTGTCGGCGCCCAGGACGGGATCGGCGAACGCATCTGGGTGTGCGCCGATGGCGAGTTCGAAGTGCGGCACCGCGCCAAGGTGACGCTCAGGCGGTTGGTTCCCGATCTCGCGCCGCTCGAGCAATTGCCCGCGCACGACCTTCCCGGCGAGGCGGTCGAATACCTGCTCGATAGCCGCTATTGCCCCGCCGACCGCTTCCAGTCGTTCGTCGCCGAGGAATTCGGCGCCTTGCGCGGCGGCGCCGCGATTCTCGCGATGCACGACTGGATTGGCCAGCACCTGACCTACACCCCCGGTTCCAGCGGCCCCAACACCACCGCGCTCGACAGCTTCGTCGAACGCCACGGCGTGTGCCGCGACTATGCCCACCTGCTCGTCACCTTCGCCCGCGCCGCCGGCATTCCGGCGCGCTATGTCAGTTGCTATGCGCCCCGGGTGACGCCGCAGGATTTTCATGCCGTGGCCGAGGTCTTCCTGGCCGACGCGAGCATCCCTGGCGGCGGCGCCTGGCACCTGGTCGACGCCACCGGCATGGCCCGCGCCGAGGAGATCGTGAAGATCGGCGTGGGCCGCGACGCGGCCGACGTCAGCTTCCTCACCAGCTTCGGCCCGACCGAGTTCCTCGAAAAGAGCGTGAGCGTGGTCCGGCTTTAGGCGCGCATAGCTATGCGAGGGTGACAATGGGCGGCGCGGGCTGTTAGGCGCGGACCCGACACGCCGACGGGAGAATTCCGCCCACCATGAGCTTCACCGCCGATCGCCTCATCCTGTTCGGCGCGACCGGCGATCTCGCCCAGCGCATGCTCCTGCCCTCGCTCTGCGCGCTGCATGGCGAGGGGTTGCTGCCCGCCGACCTGCGGATCGTCGGCACCGCGCGCTCGGATCTCGACGACGCCGGCTATCGCGCCTTCGCCCGCGAGGCGCTGGAGAAATATCTCCCGATGGACCGGCGCCACGGTATGGACCGGTTCCTCGAGCGCCTGTTCTACCAGCCGCTCGACGCCACCACGCTCGAAGGCTACAAGGCGCTCGCCAGGAAGACAGACCGCGAAGGAAAAGGCCTCGCGATCTTCCTCTCGACCGCGCCTAGCCTGTTCGAACCCACCATCGCCGGCCTCGCCCATGCCGGGCTGACCGAAGGCGACGTGCGCATCGGGCTCGAGAAGCCGCTCGGCACCGACCTCGGCTCCAGCCTCGAGATCAACGACGCGGTCGCCGCCGCCTTCGCCGAGGAGCGGATCTTCCGGATCGACCACTATCTCGGCAAGGAGACGGTGCAGAACCTGCTCGCGCTGCGCTTCGCCAATATCCTGTTCGAGCCGATCTGGAACGCGAACTATATCGACCACGTCCAGATCACGGTGGCCGAGACGGTCGGGCTGGAATCGCGCGTCGCCTATTACGACGATTCGGGCGCGCTGCGCGACATGGTGCAGAATCACATGCTCCAGCTTCTCGCGCTGGTGTGCATGGAGCCGCCGACCAGCTTCGAGGCCACCGCGGTGCGGGACGAAAAGGTCAAGGTGCTGCGCGCGCTGCGCAAGGTGGAGGCGGCCGAGACGGTGACCGGCCAATACCGCGCCGGCGCGATCGGCGGGCAGGCGGTGACCGGATACGACGAGGAGCTCCGCAAGGACAGCGACACCGAAACCTTCGTCGCGGTGAAGGCGCATGTCGACAACTGGCGCTGGAAGGGCGTGCCCTTCTATCTGAGGACCGGGAAGCGCCTGCCCGAGCGCGCGACCGAGATCGTGGTCCAGTTCCGCTGCATCCCGTTCTCGATCTTCGGCGAGCGGGGCGCGACCACCAAGCCCAACCGCCTCGTGATCGGCATCCAGCCCAGGGAGAACGTCCGTCTCGAGCTCATGGCCAAGGTTCCGGGGCTCGACCGCGACGGCATCCGCTTGCGCCGCGTGCCGCTCGACATCACGATGCCCGACGCCTTCTCCGGCGCGCAGCGGCGCATCGCCTACGAGCGGCTGCTGCTCGACCTCGTCGAGGGCGACCAGACGCTGTTCGTGCGCCGCGACGAGGTCGAGGCGCAGTGGGAGTGGATCGACGCCATCCGCCGGGTGTGGGCCGAAGCCGGGCGCACCCCCCGGCCCTACACCGCGGGAAGCTGGGGCCCCAGCGCCGCGATCGCTTTGGCGGAGCGCGATGGGGTGAGCTGGCATGACGACTAACCCGCTCAACGACACTGTCCACCGCGTCACCCAGCGCGTGATCGCGAACTCGCGCGCGGGCCGGGCGCGCTATCTCGAGCTGATGGAGCGCGAGCGCGGGCGCACCCCGGCACGCAGCGCCGTGGCCTGCTCGAACCTTGCCCACGCCTATGCCGGGGCGGAGGAGGACCAGGACGCGATGAAGCGCTTCGCCGGGCCGAACCTCGCCATCGTCACCAGCTACAACGACATGCTCTCCGCCCACCAGCCCTATGGCCGCTATCCCGAGCGGATGAAGATCTGGGCGCGCGAGGTCGGCGCCACCGCGCAGGTCGCGGGCGGCACCCCGGCGATGTGCGACGGGGTCACCCAGGGCCAGGACGGCATGGAGCTGTCGCTGTTCAGCCGCGACGCGATCGCGCTGGCGACCGCGGTCGCGCTCAGCCACCAGATGTACGACGGCATGGCGCTGCTCGGCATCTGCGACAAGATCGTGCCCGGCCTCGTGATCGGCGCGCTGCGCTTCGGGCACCTGCCCGCGATCTTCGTGCCCAGCGGGCCGATGCCGAGCGGCATTCCCAACAAGCAGAAGCAGGCCGTCCGCCAGCTCTACGCCGAGGGCAAGGCGAGCCGCGCGCAATTGCTCGAAAGCGAGATCGCCAGCTACCACTCGCCCGGCACCTGCACCTTCTACGGCACCGCCAACTCCAATCAGATGATGATGGAGATGATGGGGCTGCATGTTCCCGGCGCCGCCTTCGTGCCGCCTGGCGTTAGCCTGCGGCAGGAGCTGACCCGCGCTGCGGTCCACCGGCTGGTGGCGATGAAAGCCGATGGCGACGACTACCGCCCGATGGCGCGCGTCGTCGACGAGAGGGCGATCGTCAACGCGGCGATCGGGCTGCTCGCCACCGGCGGATCGACCAACCACGCGATCCATATTCCCGCGATGGCGCGCGCGGCGGGCATCGCCTTCGACTGGAACGACCTTGCCGAGCTGTCCGAGGTGGTCCCGCTGGTCGCGCGCATCTATCCCAACGGCGCGGGCGACGTGAACCAGTTCCACGCCGCGGGCGGCATGGGCTATGTGATCGGCACGCTGCTGAGCGAGGGGCTGGCGCACGGCGATATTCCGACGGTGTGGGATGGCGGGTTCGACGCCTATTCGCGCGAGCCCAAGATCGAAGGCGACGCGCTCGCCTGGCACGATCCGGGCGAAAGCGGCGACGCCGATATGCTCCGCCCTGCCAGCGCGCCGTTCCAGCGCGACGGGGGGATGAAGCTGCTCACCGGCAATCTCGGCCGCGCCTGCTTCAAATCCAGCGCGGTCGATCCCGCGCGCTGGACGCTCGAAGCGCCGTGCCGGGTGTTCCACGACCAGCACGATGTGGCGCTGGCATTCGCCGCGGGCGAGCTCGACCGCGACGTCGTGGTGGTTGTCCGCTTCCAGGGCCCGCGCGCCAATGGCATGCCGGAGCTGCACAAGCTGACCCCGCCGCTCGGTGTACTGCAGGACCGCGGCTACCGGGTCGCGCTGGTCACCGACGGCCGCATGTCGGGGGCGAGCGGGAAGGTGCCCGCCGCGATCCATCTCACGCCCGAGGCACTCGGCGGCGGCCCGCTGGCCCACCTGCGCGACGGGGACGTGATCCGGGTTTGCGCGCAGACCGGCGAGCTTTCCACCACCGCCGACCTCGCGCGCCGCAAGCCCGCTTCCGACCCGGCGCCCCAATGGGGCGTGGGACGCGAGCTGTTCGCGATGTTCGCGGCCCACGCCGACGGCGCCGAGCGCGGCGCCTCGGCGATGCTGAACCAGGCGGGGCTCTAGCGATGGACCTCGTCGCGGTCGATATCGGCGGAACCCACGCGCGCTTCGTCATCGCCAGCGTGAGCGCGAATGGTCGGATCGCGCTCGGTGAGCCCGAGACGCTGCATACCAGGGACCACGCCAGCTTTCAGACCGCGTGGGAGGACTTTCGCGAGCGCCGCGGGGGCAGCCTGCCGCCCCGCGCCAGCCTCTCGGTGGCCGCTCCGGTCGGCGGCGAGGTGATCCGCTTTACCAACAACCCCTGGCTGATCCGCCCGGGGCTGATGCAGGCGAAGCTGGAGGTGGAAAGCTTTTCCATCGTCAACGACTTCGCCGCCGTGGCCCATGCCGCGGCACAGGCGCCCGACGAACAGCTGCTCCATCTCAGCGGGCCGGACCGCCCGCTCGCTCCCACCGGCACCATCAGCGTCCTTGGGCCTGGCACCGGCCTTGGGGTCGCGCATCTGTGGCGCTCGGGCACCGGAGATTACCGGGTCACCGCGACCGAAGGGGGCCACGTCGATTTCGCCCCGCTCGACAGCATCGAGGACGCTATCCTCGCCCGGCTGAGAATGCGCCACACCCGCGTCTCGGTCGAGCGGGTGGTGTCGGGGCCCGCGATTCGCGACATCTATCAAGCCTTGGCCGCGCTCGAGAATCGCTCGACGCCGGACGAGGACGACGTCACCATCTGGACCCGCGGGCTGGAGGGCAGCGATAGCCTTGCCGCGGCCGCGGTCGATCGCTTCTGCCTCTCGCTTGGCAGCGTGGCGGGTGACATCGCGCTGGCGCAGGGCGGATTCGGGGGCGTGGTGATCGCGGGCGGGCTCGGCTACCGGCTGCGCGAGCACCTGCCTCACTCGGGCTTCGCCGAACGTTTCCGCGCCAAGGGCCGCTTCGCCGAGCTGATGGCCTCGATCCCGGTCAAGCTGATCGTCCACCCCCAGCCGGGCCTGTTCGGCGCCGCCGCCGCCTTCGTCGCCGAACATGGAGCCTCGTCATGACCGAGATCGCCGCCATCATGACCGCTGCGCCGGTCATTCCCGTGATCGTGATCGAGGATGCCGCTCATGCCGAGCCGCTGGCGCGCGCGCTGGTCGCGGGCGGGCTACAGGTGCTCGAGGTGACGCTGCGCACTCCCGCGGCGCTCGAAGCGATCCGGGCGATGAAGCGCGTGCCCGGCGCCATAGTCGGCGCGGGCACCGTGACCAACGAAGCCGAGCTCGACGCCGCACTCGACGCGGGCAGCGAGTTCATCGTTTCGCCCGGCCTCACCGATACGCTGGGCCATGCCGCGATCCGCGAGGGTGTGCCCTTCCTTCCCGGCATCGCCAATGCCGGCGACATCATGCGCGGGCTCGATCTCGGCCTCACCCACTTCAAGTTCTTCCCCGCGCTGGCGGCCGGCGGGCTGCCGGCGCTGAAGGCGCTCGCGGCACCCTTCGGACAATGCCGCTTCTGCCCGACCGGCGGAATCACGCTGGCGAACGCCCGCGAATGGCTCGCCTTCGACCCGGTGCTGTGCGTCGGCGGGAGCTGGGTGGCGCCCACGGGCGCACCCGACGAAGCGGCGGTCGAGACTCTGGCGCGCGAGGCGGCGGCATTGCGCTAGACCCTCATCCATCGTCACCCCGGACTTGATCC
>JAIETR010000018.1 GCA_019745075.1 Qipengyuania sp. | reverse complement strand
CACATGAACGTGCTGCTGGCCGAGGCGCAGGTGCCTTACGATGAGGTCTTCGAATTAGAGGACATCAACTCCGAGTTCGCGCAGGCCGACGTCGCCTTCATCATCGGCGCCAACGATGTGGTGAACCCCGCAGCCAAGACCGACAAGTCCAGCCCCATCTACGGCATGCCGGTGTTCGACGTGGAGAAGGCCAAGCAGGTGTTCTTCATCAAGCGCAGCATGGGCGGCGTGGGCTATGCCGGCGTCGACAACGACGTGTTCTACATGGACCAGACCATGATGCTGCTCGCCGACGCCAAGAAAATGGTCGAGGGCATTGTGAAGGCGCTGGACTAAGCTCTGCGCTGCCCGCGACGATAAAACTTTCCTACACCTCGGCTGGTCGCCTATCGTTGGGAATGCCGAAGCGAGGAGAAATGCGCGGATAGGGTCACCTGTCACCCTGTTCAATATAATCCTTATTCTTTAAATGCTTAGGTAGGGTGACAGGTGGGTGACAGGGTGTCACCCTGTGTCATCCTACGGTTCAGCTTGGTTGGGAAGAAGCTGAACAACGGAGCCTGGCGGGCGCCTGGCGTAACGTGGCCAACAGGCAACGGATAGGAGAGAGAAGTCCATGAAGGCTTTCGCATTTGCCGCATTGCTCGCCGCAGTCAGCGCTCCTGCCATGGCAGCGACACACCGCGTCGATGCGGGAACAGGCGCGCAGGAGAGGCTGCAGGAGGCGCTGATCCTCGCCAAGCCGGGCGATATGGTCGAGCTGGGTGCGGGGCGCTTCGTGCTCACCGACGGCCTCAGCCTCGATGTCCCAGGTGTGACCGTGAAGGGCGCGGGGATGGAAGCAACCGTGCTCGACTTCACCGGTCAGCAGGGCGCGGGCGAGGGGCTGCTGGTCACCGGCGACCAGGTCACGCTGCGCGATTTCGCGGTCGAGAACCCCAAGGGCGACGGGGTCAAGTCCAAAGGCGCGGACGATATCGTCTACTACCGCGTCCGGGTCACCTGGACCGGCGGGCCCAGGGCGACCAACGGCGCCTATGGCCTCTATCCGGTCGAGAGCACAAACGTGCTGATCGACGGCTGCCAGGTTTCGGGCGCCAGCGACGCCGGAATCTACGTCGGCCAGTCGAAGAACATTACCGTGAGGAACTCGGTGGTGGAGGCCAATGTGGCGGGCATCGAGATCGAGAACAGCCGCAACGCATTGGTCGCCCGCAATTTCGCCACCCGCAACACCGGCGGCATCCTCGTGTTCGACCTCCCCGCATTGCCGGTGATGGGCGGCGGCAATGTGATCGTCGAGCACAATCTGGTGGTCGCCAACGACACGCCCAACTTCGCCCCGCCGGGCAATATCGTCGCCGGCGTGCGGCGCGGCACCGGCATCCTGATCATGGCCAACGACAAGGTGCTGGTCGAGGACAATGTCCTTTCGCGCAATCCCACCGCGCCGGTGATGGTGATCGCCTATCCGATGGCTTTCGCCGACACGACCTACAACCCGCTGCCGCGCCAGGTGATCGTCGGGCGGAACAGCTATGACGGCGGCGGCTACGATCCGCAGATCGACGGCGCGCCGATGCTGCTCCAGGCCTTTGGCGGCACGCTGCCGCCGGTGCTGTGGGACGGCCTCGGCGATCCCGCCAGCACGCTCTATGTCGCAGCCGGAACCCAAGGCTGGAGCCTCAACCTGCCCGAGCAGGGCAAGGGCATGGCGGGCGCGCGGCCGGGACCGCTCAAGGCGCCCGCACCGGCGCCCGTGGCCTTCGACCGGACCGGCATCGGCGCGCCGCCGGAGCTCGACAAGCGGATCCGATGAAGAGCAGGGTCGCCCGCTCACATCAAAAAGCCCTCCCCCTTGAGGGGGAGGGTTGGGTGGGGGTGTACGACACCCGAGAACTGGGACGCGCGCCTGCGGCGCGCTGGGGCCCCCCCCCCCCCCCCCCCCCCCCGGCGGGGGGGGGGGGGGGGGGGGGGCCCCGCCCCCGAGTCCGGCGCACGGCCCCCTCTCCCCGACCCTCTCCCCTCAAGGGGAGAGGGAGAAGGCATCAGCCCTCGGCCTTCACTTCGCCAGCGTCCTCGGCGGCCGGAGCCTCCTCGGCGGCAGCTTCTTCGGCAACCGCCTCAGGGGCGGCTTCCTCGGCCGGAGCTTCGGCAGCGGTTTCCTCGGCCGGAGCTTCTTCAGCGGTCACGTCCTCAGCCGGAACTTCCTCGGCCACAGCTTCCTCGACAGCCACTTCCTCGGCCGGGGCCTCTTCGGTCACGGCTTCTTCAGCGGGAGCCGCGGCGGCCGCGGCCTTCGCTTCCTCGGCCTCGGCGGCCTTGGCGGCCTTCTCCTCGGCGCGCTCCTTGGCTTTCTCGCCCGGCTCGGCCTTGTTGGGGTTGTTGCGCGCAGGCCGCTCCTTGACGCCGGCGGCGTCGAGGAAGCGGGCGACGCGGTCGGTCGCCTGCGCGCCGACGCCCAGCCAATAGCGGGCGCGGTCCTCGTCGAGCTTGACGCGCTCGCCGCTGTCCTTGGGGAGCAGCGGGTTGTAGGTGCCGATCTGCTCGAGATATTTGCCGTCGCGGCTGGCGCGGCTGTCGGCGACAACGATGCGGTAATAGGGGCGCTTCTTGGCGCCACCGCGCGAAAGACGGATCGAAACTGCCATTTTATTTCACCTTTCCGAAATAAATCACTGAAATCACTTGTTCTTCATAAAATCCTGAAGGCCCGCGGGCATCCCGCCCCCGCCTAAGCCGGGGAGCGAAGGCGGCGCGCCGCCTCCGCCGCCGAAACCACCGCCCCCGCCGCCGAACATCGCGCCGAGGCCCTTCAATCCGCCCATTTTCCTGATCTGCTTCATCGCCCGCGCCATTTCCTGGTGCATCTTGAGCAGCTTGTTGACGTCCTGCACCTCGGTGCCCGAGCCGGCCGCGACGCGCTTCTTGCGCTTGGCGTTGAGCAGTTCCGGCCGCGCGCGCTCCTTGGCGGTCATGCTGCCGATGATCGCGTCCATGTGGAGCAGGATGCGGTCGTCCATCCCGCTCGCCGCCATGGCCTGCTTGGCCTTCTTCATGCCCGGCAGCATCCCCGCGAGCATGCCGAGCCCGCCCATGCTCTGCATCTGGCGCAGCTGGGTGCGAAGGTCGTTGAGGTCGAACTGGCCCTTCGACATGCGCCTGGCGAGCGCCTCGGCCTCCTCGACCTTGATCGTCTCGGCGGCGCGTTCGACCAGGCTGACGACATCGCCCATGCCGAGGATGCGCCCGGCGACGCGCCTGGGATCGAAAGCCTCGATCGCGTCGAGCTTCTCGCCGGTGCCCGCGAACTTGATCGGCTTGCCGGTGACGTAGCGCATCGACAGCGCCGCGCCGCCGCGCGCATCGCCGTCCATGCGGGTGAGGATCACGCCGGTGAGCGGCACTTCGCCCGAAAAGCTCTGCGCGACATTGACCGCGTCCTGGCCGGTCAGGCTGTCGACCACCAGCAGCACCTCGGTCGGCGCACTGACAGAGGCGACGGCCTTCATCTCGGCCATCAGCGCTTCGTCGACATGCAGCCGGCCCGCGGTGTCGAGCAGCAGCACGTCGGCATTCTGGAGCCGCGCCGCTTCCAAGGCGCGGCGCGCGATATCGACCGGCTGCTGGCCCTTGACGATCGGCAGCGTGGCGACGCCGATCTGCTCGCCCAGCACCGCCAGCTGCTCCTGCGCCGCCGGACGGTTGACGTCGAGCGAGGCCAGGAGCGCTTTCTTGCCCTGCTTCTCCTTGAGCAGCTTGCCGAGCTTGGCGGTGGTGGTGGTCTTGCCCGAACCCTGGAGGCCGACCATCATGATCACGACCGGCGGGCGGGCATTGAGGTCGAGGCCTTCCGAAGCCTCGCCCCCGAGCATGTCGGTCAGCTCGTCGCTGACGATCTTGACGACCTGCTGCCCCGGCGTGACCGAGCGCAGCACGTCCTGGCCGATCGCCTTTTCGGTCACCGCATCGATGAAGCGGCGCACCACCGGGAGCGCCACATCGGCCTCGAGTAGCGCGATCCGGATCTCGCGCATCGCCTCGCGCACGTCCGCCTCCGACAGCGCGCCGCGCCCGCGCAGGCGGTCGAAGACGGTGCCGAGCCGATCTGACAGATTGTCGAACATCGCCTGCTCTGCTCCTATTCGGGCCGGAATCCCCGAAACGCGAAAAACGCCGGCGGACGAAACCTCGTCGGCCAGCGTTGCGAATCCCGTCAGCGGAATCCGACTTGTAGTCGATGGCCGATCGTCCGGATTTTGGCTCGCAGTGGAGGCGAAAATGGTGGGATCGTGTGACCCGGAGCGCAGCGGCCTACTGGCCGTGAGCACCGGAAGCACACGAGCCCGCCATTTGCAGCCCACTGCGGGGCAAAAGGCGGCCGATTGGTGGAGCCTAGCGGGATCGAACCGCTGACCTCCTGCATGCCATGCAGGCGCTCTCCCAGCTGAGCTAAGGCCCCGAACCAGTCGAAGGCGCGCCCCCTAGTAGGCGCGCCCCGAAAACTCAAGCGGCTTTTTGCAACCGCACCCGGCAGCCCCGTTCGCATCGAGCGAAGTCGAGATGCCCCGCACAGTGTCTCGACTGGCGACAGAATGTCGGCAGTTCATCCTGAGCCTGCCGAAGGGCTCGACACGAACGGGAGTGTTCTACAGAAACGACATCACGTCTCGTGCGTGTTCTCGTCGTCCTCGTTGCTGATGCCGAGATCGTCGTCGGTGTCGAGATCGACATCGGCGTCGGCCGTGGCGTCGTCGTCGCCGACGTCGAGATCCTCCAGATCGTCGTCGGCCAGGTCGCTGTCGGGCTCGGCCTCCTTCTTCTTCTTCTCTTCCTCGAAGGGGATCGGCTGCTTCGACTTGAGCACCGGCTCGGGGAACCACGTCTCGCTGCATTCGATGCAGGCGACCGGCTCGCTCTTGTTCAGATCGTAAAAGCGCGTGCCGCATTTGGGGCAGGTGCGCTTGGTGCCCCATTCGGGTTTGACCATGATGTTCCTCAATATGTGCCGCCCGCAACCTGCGCCGGGGCCTGAATTCGTGGATGTATCGATGGGATCCCGGCGGACGGGAATCGACAGCGGCGCGCGCCTTGCCAGAAGCCCATGCCGCTGTCAAAGCCGCGCCGCCGATGCACCCCGATACGCCTGCCCCGCGCCGTTTCCTGCCCTCGGGCCCGCTGCGCGGCCGCATCCGCGTGCCGGGCGACAAGTCGATCAGCCACCGGGCGCTGATGTTCGGCGCGCTCGCGGTGGGCCGCAGCCGGATCGCGGGTCTGCTCGAGGGCGAGGACGTGCTCGCGACCGCCGCCGCGCTCCGGCTGATGGGCGCGACCATCGCGCGCGATGGCGAGGACTGGATTGTCGATGGCGTGGGAGTCGGCGGCTTCCTCCAGCCCCAGGGCGCGCTGGAGATGGGCAATTCGGGCACCTCGACCCGGCTCCTGATGGGCCTCGTCGCCAGCCAGGCGATCACCGCGGTCTTCACCGGCGACGCCAGCCTGTCGCGCCGGCCGATGAACCGCGCGATCGAGCCGCTCGCCCAAATGGGCGCGCGCTTCGAGCCGAGCCCCGGTGGCACGCTCCCGCTGCTGCTCGAAGGCATCGAGCCGGCGGTGCCGATTACCTACCGCCTCCCGGTCGCCAGCGCGCAGGTGAAAAGCGCGGTGCTGCTTGCAGGCCTCAACACGCCGGGCATCACTACCGTCATCGAGCCGGTGCCGACACGCGACCACACCGAGCGGATGCTGGCCGGCTTCGGCGCCGAGTTGACAGTCGAGGACAGGGGCGGCGAGCGCATCATCCGCATCACCGGCCAGCCCGAACTGACACCGCAGACGATCGAGGTGCCCGGCGATCCCTCCTCCGCCGCCTTCTTTGCCGTCGCCGCCAGTATCGTGCCGGGCAGCGACCTCGTAATCGAAAACGTCGGCCTCAATCCCACGCGCGCGGGCATCTTCACCGTGCTGCGCCAGATGGGCGCGAGCATCGAGGAGCTGGACGCCCGCGAGGTCGGCGGCGAGCCGGTCGCCGACCTGCGCGTCCGTCACGCCCTGCTCACTGGCGTCGAAGTCGATCCCGCCCTCGCCCCCAGCATGATCGACGAATTCCCCGTGCTCTTCGTCGCCGCCGCGCTGGCGCGGGGCCGCACGGTCACACGCGGCCTCGATGAGCTCCGCGTCAAGGAGTCCGACCGCCTCGCCGCCATGGCCACAGCGCTCTCCGCCGTCGGCGCGCGGATCGAGGAGCGCGAGGACGGCCTCGTCATCGACGGCGCCGACGGCGAGCCGCTGGGCGGAGGTGGCCCCATCGCGACCCACCTCGACCACCGCATCGCCATGAGCATGGCGGTGGCGGGCCTCGTCAGCCGCAACGGCGTGGAGGTGGACGACACCCGCCCCATCGCGACGAGCTTTCCGACTTTCGAGGCGCTGCTTGAAGGTGCATCTGAAAAGCCCTCTCCCCTTCAGGGGAGAGGGTTGGGAGAGGGGGAGTGGCGCGAGGTTTTCAACGGCCCCCTCCCCCCGACCCCCTCCCCAGAAGGGGAGGGGGACTTATGACACTCGACCATATCGACGCCATCGGCCTCCTCGGCAGCACGCTGTTCGTGATCGCCTTCATCTACGCCAATCGCGCCGAAGTTCTCGACAAGCGCTGGTTCAACGCGCTCAACCTCGTGGGCGCGCTGCTCCTGCTGTGGTCGCTGTGGCACCGCTTCAACCTCGCCGCCTTCGTGCTCGAGGTGGTGTGGGGGCTGATCGCGCTGGTCGGCCTGATCGCGGCGTTGCGCGCCCCAAAGCCCCTCCCCTTCAGGGGAGGGGTCGGGGTGGGGGCTGTGCCGCCTGGCGTGGCCGACCCCGACAGCTCCCTCCCCCCGACCCCCTCCCCTGAAGGGGAGGGGGAGTTGTGATCATCGCCGTCGACGGGCCGACAGCCAGCGGCAAGGGCACCATCGCCGCCGCGCTGGCGGCGCATTTCGGGCTGCCCTTGCTCGACACCGGGCTGCTTTACCGCGCGGTGGGGCGGCAGGTGTTTCTCGACGGGGGCGATCCGGACGATCCCGGCGATGCCCTTGCCGCCTGCGCCTTCCCCGATGCGCTGCTGCTCGATCCGCATCTCCGCTCCGAGCAAACCGGCGGGCTGGCGAGCCGCGTTTCGATACACCCGAGCGTGCGCGCGGCGCTGTTCGAGCGCCAGCGCGCCTTTGCCACCCAGCCCGGCGGCGCGGTGCTCGACGGGCGCGACATCGGCACGGTGATCGCGCCCGATGCCGATGTGAAGCTGTTCGTCACCGCCAGCGCCCACGCGCGTGCGGAGCGCCGCTGGAAGGAAATGCAGTCGCGCGGGCTCGAAGTGAGTCTGGAAGAGATCGAGGCCGACATCCTGCGCCGCGATGCCCGCGACACCGGCCGCAAAGACGCGCCCCTGGCCGTGGCGGCGGATGCCCATGTGCTGGACACCAGCGCGCTCGGCCGCAACGAGGCCATCGCGGCTGCGATCGAGGTCGTGGAGCGTTTCCGGCGCGGTTGATTGTTACGCGGAGACGCGGAGACGCGCAGGGCCAACACAAAACTCCCGTCACCCCCGCGAAAGCGGGGGCCCAGTAGGCTCTGTCTCGCTTGGGAATTTACTGGGTCCCCGCTTTCGCGGGGATGACGAGGGGATTTGAACCAGGGTGACGGGAGAGCCCCGAATACTCACACCTTCGCGCTCCGCGCCTCCGCGTAAGAAACCATTTTCCTACATCCGTTATGAAAGCGCATAAGCTCGTGGATGACGACCAACGCCCTTCTCTCGCGTCCCTGCTCGGCGCCCACTCGCAAACCGATAGGTTTTTATCCTTTGACCGTGTAACACCCGTCCATGTCTTCAGGAAATCACCGGGAATTCTGAACAGGCGGGTGGGCGCCGATCCGAATCCACGTGGCTTTCGCTTGCTTTTCGCGGGCCCTGCGCTATGTGCCCGCCCGTCCAATCCAGCCTCAAGCCAGAACGGACCTTCGCCGCGGCATTCGGCCCGGCGGGGACACGGCCCTCTTGGCCCGCTTCAAACCTTCCCTTCCCGGGAGGGGCGGCAATCCCGCCGCAGCGGAGAAAGACCCCGGTAAAACCGGTGGCCGGTAGCAAATGTGAAGGAACCTAACATGGCGACGACCGCCAACCCCACCCGCGCCGATTTCGAGGCGCTGCTCAACGAACAGCTCGGCGGCGCCGAGGACGGCGGCTTCGAAGGCCGCGTGGTCAAGGGCACCGTGACCAGTGTCGAGAACGGCATGGTCATCATCGACGTCGGCCTCAAGAGCGAAGGCCGCATCGACATCAAGGAATTCGAGCGCGCCGAGGACGACGTCGCCCCCAAGGTGGGCGACGAGGTCGAAGTGTTCGTCGACCGGGTCGAGAACTCCGAAGGCGAGGCCATGCTCAGCCGTGATCGCGCCCGCCGCGAAGCCGCCTGGGACAAGCTCGAAAGCGAATTCGGCGAAGGCAAGCGCGTCGAGGGCCGCATCTTCGGCCGCGTCAAGGGTGGCTTCACCGTCGATCTCGACGGCGCCGTGGCGTTCCTCCCCGGCAGCCAGGTCGACATCCGCCCGGTGCGCGACGTCGGGCCGCTGATGGACATGCCGCAGCCCTTCATGGTGCTGAAGATGGACCGCCGCCGCGGCAACATCGTCGTCAGCCGCCGCGCGGTGCTCGAGGAAACCCGCGCCGAGCAGCGCAGCGAGCTGATCGACAAGCTGGCCGAGGGCCAGGTGATCGACGGCGTGGTCAAGAACATCACCGATTACGGCGCCTTCGTGGACCTGGGCGGGATCGACGGCCTGCTCCATGTCACCGACATGAGCTACAAGCGCGTCAACCACCCCTCGGAAGTGATCGAGATCGGTCAGACCGTGAAGGTCCAGATCATCCGCATCAACGAGGAAACCCAGCGCATCAGCCTGGGCATGAAGCAGCTCGAGAGCGATCCGTGGGATGCGGTGGCGCAGAAGTATCCGGTCGGCACCAAGCTCACCGGCCAGGTGACCAACATCACCGAATACGGCGCCTTCGTCGAGATCGAGCCGGGCATCGAGGGCCTGGTCCACGTCAGCGAGATGAGCTGGACCAAGAAGAACGTGCACCCCGGCAAGATCGTCTCGACCTCGCAGGAAGTCGAAGTGATGGTGCTCGAGGTCGACAGCGAGAAGCGCCGCATCAGCCTCGGCCTCAAGCAAGCCCAGGGCAATCCGTGGGAAGAATTCGCCAGGAAGCACCCGGTCGGCTCGAAGGTCACCGGCGAGGTCAAGAACGCGACCGAGTTCGGCCTGTTCATCGGCCTCGACGGCGATGTCGACGGCATGGTCCACATGTCGGACATCGCCTGGGGCATCTCGGGCGAGGACGCGCTGGCGCTGCACCGCAAGGGTGAGGAGGTCGAGGCCGTGGTGCTCGACGTCGACACCGACAAGGAGCGCATCAGCCTCGGCATGAAGCAGCTCGAGAAGGGCGCGCCCAGCGCGGGCGGCGGCGCTTCGGCGGGCAGCGGCCTGAAGAAGAACGAGGTGGTCACCGTCACCGTGCTCGAAGTGCGCGACGGCGGGCTGGAAGTGCAGGTCGGCGACGACGGCGCGACCGGCTTCATCAAGCGCGCCGACCTCGGCCGCGACCGCGACGAGCAGCGCCCCGACCGCTTCCAGGTCGGCGCCAAGCTCGACGCGATGGTGATCGGCTTCGACCGCTCGAAGAAGCCCAACTTCTCCGTCAAGGCGCGCCAGATCCACGAGGAGAAGGAAGCCGTGGCGCAGTTCGGCTCGTCGGACAGCGGCGCCTCGCTCGGCGACATCCTGGGCGAAGCGTTGAAGAAGAAGGGGGAGTAGTAGAACTGAGTCCCCGCGCAGGCGGGGACCTCAGGCCGGATGGCGCTCCCCCGACTGAGACCCCCGCCTCCGCGGGGGATCAGATCGAGCATAAGGCCCGCCCTCCTATCCGGGAAGGCGGGCCTTTCGCGTGATGGGGACTAGGGGTAGGATCGCACCATGCTCGAAATCCACCAGTTCCCCTGTCTGACCGACAACTACGGCTTCCTCCTGCACGACCCGGACAGCGGCGAGACCGCGGCGATCGACACGCCGGATGGCGCCGAATACCTTCGCCAGGCCGATCTGAAGGGCTGGCGGATCACGCAGGTCTGGAATACCCACTGGCATCCCGACCACGCGGGCGGGAACGCAGCCATCGTGGCCGCGACGGGGGCGAAGATCGTCGCCCCACGCGAGGTGGAGCGCATCTCGCCCATCGACCGGGTGATCGATTACCGCGACACGGTGGCCCTGGGCGCATGGGAGGCGCATGTGATCGACGTCTCCGGCCACACCAACGGGCATATCGCCTACCATCTGCCCGAAGCCGGCGTCGCCTTCGTCGGGGACAGCCTCTTCGCGCTCGGCTGCGGGCGGATGTTCGAGGGCGAGCCGAAGCAGTTCTGGGACAGCCTCGGCCGCATCAAGGGGTTGCCGCGCGAGACCATGCTCTACTGCGCGCACGAATACACCCAGGCCAACGCCCGCTTCGCGCTCCACGCCGATCCCGACAATGCGCTCCTGAAGCTCTACGCCGGCGAAATCGACAGGAAGCGCGCCGCCGGGCAGCCGACCGTGCCGATGAGCCTCGCCCGCGAACTCGACACCAACCCGTTCCTGCGCGCCGACGAGCCCGCGCTACAGGACCGCTGGGGCGGAGCCGGCGCAGCCGAGACCTTCGCCCGCCTGCGCGCCGCCAAGGACAGCTTTTAGGTTGGCCTAAAGCCCCGCGATAACCTTGTCGGCGAGCGCGCGGTCGGCGTCCTCGCCATGCTTCTCGGCGATGAGCCTGCGGCTGGCGGCGGTGGCGGCGGTGACGGCGCGGTTGCGCACGCTCTCGATGGCCTCGCGCTCGGCGGCGGCGATCTTGTCGGTCGCCATGCGCTCGCGGCGCGCGACCATCGCCTTGCCGTCGGCCTCGGCCTTGGCGAGGATGTCGTCGGCCTCGGTCCGGGCGTTGGCCAGCATCGCCTCGGTGTCTTTCTCGGCGCCGGCGATCCTGGCGGCATATTCGGCACGCAGAGCCTCCGCCTCGGCGCGCAGCGCCCTGGCCTCGTCGAGGTGTTGGCGGATCGCGGCGATCTTGCCGTCGATGCCGCGGGTGACCATGCCCGGGACGCGCTTCCACAGCATGATCAGCACCAGCACCAGCATCGCCAGCGCGACGATCTGGAACGGCGCCATGCCGAACAGCTCGGGCTCCGCATGGACGGGACCGTGCTCGGTCGCCACTTCGGTCTGGGCCTCGCTGGTGGCGATGACCTCGGGGAGCCGATTAGCCATGGGCGAGCACCTCCTTGACCGCCTTGGAAGCGGCCGGCTTGGCCACCTTCACCCCGGCCAGGCGCTGGACGATGTCCTGCGCGGCTTCGGCGGCGACCGCCTCGATCTCGCCCATCGCCGCGTCGCGCGAAGTGGCGATGCGGGTTTCGGCCTCTGCCAGCCTGGTGTCGATCCTGGTCTGCGCCCTTGCGAGCCGCTGCTCGGTCTTCTTCGCGGCATCGGCCTTGCCCCTGGCGATCACCGCCTGGGCTTTCGCGCGGTTTTCGTTCTCGCGCACCCGCCACGCCTCTTCCTGCCGGTCGGCCTCGTCGCGCGCGGCCTGCGCTGCGGCGAGGTCGGCGGCGATTTGCGTATCGCGCGCCTCGACTGTCGCCAGGACCCTGGGCACCATGCCCCGGCCGATGACGAAGAAGGTGAAGCCGAAGAAGATCAGCAGCCAGAAGATCTGGCTGGCATAGGTCTCGGCAAGCTGGGCAATCTGTGGCATCGCGCGCTCGTTCTTTCGAACGCCGGCCGGGCGGAAGCCGCGGCCGGCACCCAAGTGGTCTTAGGCGACGAAGATCAGGATGACCGCCACCAGGAACGCCAGCAGGCCGAGCAGCTCGGCGGCGGCGAAACCGATGAAGAGGCGACCCTGCTGGCTGTCGGCGGCGCCGGGGTTGCGCAGCGCGCTCTCCAGGAACGAGCCGAAGACATTGCCCACGCCGATCGCGGCCATGCCGGCGCCGATCGCGGCGAGACCGGCACCGATGAGCTTTGCGGCTTCCATATCCATATCAAAAACTCCTTGAAAACTCATATGTTGAGAGAGAAACTTAATGCAAATTCTCGGCGTCGTTGATGTACAGCGAGGTCAACAGCGCGAAGACATAGGCCTGGATGCCGGCCACCAGCAGCTCGAGCGCGCCGATGGCGATCATCAGCAGGAGGCTGGGCAAGCCGATGACCAGGCCCCATCCGAGGCCGGCATTGCCGCTGTCAATGACAAAGCTCGACAGGATTTCCAGCAGCACATGCCCAGCCATCATCGCCACGAACAGTCGCAAGCCAAGGCTGAACGGACGGATCATGAAGGAGAAAAACTCGATGAAGGCGATCAACGGTATCATGGGCAGCGGTGTGCCATGCGGCACGAACAGGCTGAAGAAATGCAGCCCGTGCCTCCAGAACCCAACCACGAGCACGATCGCGAAGCTCATGATCGCGAGCACGCCGGTGACGGTGAAATGGCTGGTGAAGGTGAAAGGGTGGACGCCCACAAGCCCCAGCGGCAGCAGCCCGAGCAGGTTCGCGAACAGGATGAACATGAACAAGCTGAAGACATAGGGCACATATTTGCGCCCGGCCTTGCCGATGTTCGCCGCCAGCATGTCGTCGATGAAGCCGGTGAAGCTCTCCACCGTCATCTGCCAGCGGCCCGGCACCAGCTGGCGCTTGAGGCCGCCGGCGACGAACAGCGTGAGCACCACGGTGGTGATCAGCATCCACAGCGCGGAATTGGTGAAGGCGATGTTGTAGCCCGCGATTTCCCAGTTCGCCGTGCCGGCCAGCGGCTCGATCGTGAACTGGTCCATCGGGTCGACCTTGGCTTCGGTGGCCACGTTCGAAAAATCCTGATCCTAAAGCGAGGTCCGGAGGCGCGAAGGTTCGCGCTACGGGTCCGGCCGCTGGTTCGCAGAGCGGATGATGTTCCTGAAGGCGACCACGATCCCGAGGGCGAGTCCGACCAACAGTCCCCAGGGCAAGGTCCCGGCCAGCCAGTCGAACAGCCAGCCGAGCACCAGGCCGCCGAGAACCCCGCCGAGCAGATCCGCCAGGGCCCGGTTGCCGCTGCGATAGTTCGCGTCGGCGCCTTTGACCTTGGGCCTGATGCGCTGCTCTTCCCGCTCGCGCGCGGCCCTGAGCCGCTCCTCGAGCGCGTCGATTCGCGCATCCTCGCCGATGGGTTCCCGTGCGGGCGTCTCGTCGCTCATGCCAGCCTCCGAAATTGGAACACGCGGCACGCGCTAGAGGTGCCCGCCGAGGGCGCCGCCCCCTTAGGCGGGGGGTGGGGGTGAGTCAACCGGCGCCCTGTTCGCCTTCCTTGCCTCACCACGATCGCGGGCGCCGCCGAAGAATAGCCGCCGAAGAATAATTGCCGAAGCGGGGATTAAGCGCCGCACATGGTTCGTTTGCACATCGAGCGGACCGAAAACCGGTCGGCATCTCAGGGAGTATCCACATGAAGACGACGATCCTCGGCCCGCTCGCCGCGTTCGCAATGGCGGGGGCGGCCAGTGCCGCGGTCCCGATTCTTTACGAAGAGCAAATGGCCCGCGAGGAGGAGAAGCTGATCCTCTCCGCCCCCATCGCCGGCATCGAGAACAGCCGCTGGTTCGACTATCGCGGCAATGTGAACGAGGCGCAGAAGGAGCTTCACAGCGATCTGCGCGGCGCTTCCGATGTCGAGGACCGCCGCGATGCGTGGGAAGAATATGCTCGCGAACTGAAGGACGAGCGCGTCGATTACATCGAGGACATGGCCAAAAAGGGCTATCGCCAGGGCTACGTCGTCCGGTGAGCTGACCCCCTCCCCGGTCCCGCTGCACGACCCTCCCGCCCCCGAACGCAGCGGGACCGTTCCCGGAAGGACCGGAAGCCACGCGCTTCCGGTCCTTCATTTTTGTGCATCGGGTGAATGTATCGAGTGCGCCCACGGCAGCGGCGGCTCAGCGCCAGCCCCGCGCCCGCGCCGCCGTTTCCTGCTCGCCGTCGAGCGCTCCGCCCTCGGCCAGGGCCTGCGCGCGGGCCAGAATCGCCGCGTCGTCCGCGCCGGCCATACGGTACTCGCTCCGGGAGCCGGCCGCACCCTCGCCCGTCGCCTCCAGCTTCCAGCCCGCATCGTCGCGGCAGGCGATGCCGCCGCCACCGCGCCCGCTGAAGGCCCGGCAATAGACCCCTGCGCGGTCGCGGAAGCTGAGCAGCACGCGGGTGGCGTCGCCCGGCCTCTGCTCCACGACGAGGCGCTGGTCGAGCAGGCCGGCGAGCCGGGCATCGGCATAGCCCTCGTTCTCGTCCCCGCCGCGCGGCACCAGCACCACGAGCGCCAGAGAGGCGGCGAGGGCGGGGCCCGCGACCCAGCTCCATCGCGGCAGGCGGCGTTTCTCCGCGATCCGCTCGCGCGCCTCGGCAAAGCCGACGACATTGGACGCTGGTCCATCCCCCGCGCTCCGCAACAACGCGGCCAGAGCGTCGGGAACCGGTTCGTCGACGATCGGGTCGAAATGGGCCGAAAGCTGCGCCTTGAGCGCACGGTGGCGTTCGAGGTCGCGCATCAGCGAGGGGTCGGCGGCGAGCGCGGCTTCGACCTCGCGCGCGCGCGGCCCCGTCAGCTCGCCATCGGCGAAAGCGGCCAATTCGTCGCGGCTGACGGTCACGCCGATTCTCCCAGTATCGCCAACAACGCTTCACGCCCCCGAACGAGCCGCGAATTGAGCGTGCCCACCGGGCAGCCGGCGATCTCGGCCGCTTCCCTGTAGGCATAGCCCTCGACCATCACGAGCAGCACCGCCTCGCGCTGTTCGGCGGGCAGCGCCTGCATCGCGCGATCGACCATCGAGAGCTCGACCGCGGCTTCCTGAGCGCCCTCGCCGCCGACGGCGAAGCCCGCATCCTCCTCGACGAAGGTTTCGCGGCGGCGGGCGCTGGCCCGGCCCTGATCGATCCAGAGATTGCGCATGATCCGATACATCCAACTGTCGAGCCGGGTGCCCGCCCGCCACTTGTCGCGGTTGGCGAGCGCCCGCTCGAGGCTCGTCTGGCAGAGATCGTCACCGTCGGCGGGATTGCCGCACAGCCCGATCGCGAACCTTCGCAACCGGGGCAGCATGGCCGACAATTCCTGCTCGAACGTTATGGTCAGCGGTTCTGCCTTCGGGGATTAAACGAACGATGCGACCCGTTTCATCCATGCTTAATGCGTTTCCGGCGAAGGACCACGGTCGATGCGGACAATTCCCCTCCTTTGCGCGCTTGTGGCCGTAATCGCGGCACCGCTCGCCGCACAGGTGGGGCTGCCCGGCCTGCCGTTGCCGCGCCTCGACAGGGTTCTTCCCCCGCTGGTGCGGCCGGTCGAGGATGTCGCCGAAAGCGCGACCCGGCTGGCCCGCGAACGAGTCCGCGCGCTCGACCGGCTGGTGCGGCGCGAGAGCGCGGTGATCGAGCGCGATGCGCGCGGCGATCCCGCGCGGCGCGGCGAGCTTCTCGTCATCGAGCTGGACGCGGCTTCGCTCGCGCTGGCCGAAGGCGCGGGCTTCGCGCAACTGAGCAGCGAGCGGATCGAGGGACTCGACCTCGCGGTTACGCGGTTGCGCGCGCCCGCCGGCATGGCGCTGGCGCGGGCGCAGGCCTTGCTCCAGCGTCTGCTCCCCGATGCGGTGGTGAGCGCGGATTCGCTCTATTTCCAGTCGGGAGCCCTTGGCGGTGACGCCGGCGGCGTTCCCGGCGCGCGGCCGGCGGCCCGAAGCGTGCCCGTCGGCGTTATCGATGGCGCGCCGGGCCGGGCGGTGCCGGTGGCTGCCGTGCGCGGTTTCGCCAGCGGCGCGCCGCTCGCCAGCGACCACGGCAGCGCGGTGGTGTCGCTGCTGCAATCCGCCGGCGCGGGGCCGATCCGCGCCGCCGATGTCTATGGCGGCGACAAGGCGGGCGGCAATGCGCTCGCCATCGCCCGCGCGCTCGGCTGGCTGGCCGGCGAGGGCAGCAAGGTGGTGACCATCAGCCTGGTCGGCCCGCGCAATCCCGTGCTCGAGCGCGCCATCGCCGCGACGCGCGCGAGGGGGGTGGTGATCGTGGCCGCGGTCGGCAACGACGGCCCCGCCGCGCCGCCCGCCTTCCCGGCCAGCTATGCCGGCGTGGTGGCGGTCACCGCGGTCGACGGCAAGCGCCGGGCGCTGATCGAAGCGGGCCGCGCGCTCCATCTCGACTACGCCGCGCCCGGCGCGGATATTTTCGGGCTCGATGCGCGTGGGAAGCGGATCGCCTTGCGCGGAACCTCCTATGCCGCCCCCCTGGTCGCGGCCCGCGCCGCCCGGGCGCTGGCGGCCGGGCCGGGCTGGCGCGGCGCGCTGGACGCCGAAGCCATCGACCTGGGCAAGAAGGGTGTCGACGCGGTCTATGGCAGCGGTCTGCTGTGCGCCGCCTGCGGGGTGCGTTGAGCGCGGTGGATTAAACCGGGCGGGTCATCCGTTTTCGTTGCGAGCAGGCGGCCGATGAAGGCCGGCGCCTGCGGAAACGAAAGGACAGCATCATGAACAAGGCATATCTCATCGCCGCGGTATCGCTCGGCGTCTTCGCGGCGCCGCAGGCCCAGGCGCAATTGCTGGGCGGCGGCGGGGCGTTGGGCGGCCAGCTTGGCGGCACGCTCTCCGGCGCCGCCGGCCCGCTGCCCAGCCTGCCCACCGAAACGCTGCGCTCGAGCACGCGCGGCTCGGCGCGTGGCTCGGCCGACAGCGCCGGGAGTCAGCGCGTCGACCGCCGCCGGGGCTCGGTCGCGGTGGATCGTTCGCTCGAGGGCAGCCTCGACGCGGCGGGAAGCCAGATCGTCGGGACCCCGACCGGTTCCGGTTCGGCTGGCGGCTCCGCGCGCGGCCGCGCCGCCGGCTCGGGCAAGGCCGATGCCCAGCTCATCGGCACCGACGCGGTGGGCGAGGTGACGGGCAGTGCGGTCGGCCGGGCACGCGAAACCGCCACCACGGCGCGCCAGCGGGCCAACGGGCTCACCGACAGCGCTCGCTCGCTTTCCGGCTCCGGCAGCGGCAGCGGCAGCGCCAGCGGCCAGGGCGGCGGGTCGATCGGCCCGGGCATGCTCGCCGCGGCGGGCAGCGGCGCCGCGGCCGGCGAGGGCGCTTTCGCCGTAGCTCCGGGAACGCCGATCTTGGCGCCCGACGGATCGCGGATCGGCCGGGTGCGGCAAATCGTCAGCGATTCGCGCGGCCGGGTCGAAAGCGTGCTGGTGCGCGCCAAGGGCCGCGATTTCGCGGTGCCGGCCACCAGCCTTGCGGGCTCGGGCGAGGGGCTGGTCATGACCGAAGGCGCGGCCGAGGCGGGCAAGGCCCAGCGCGGTCGGCAACCCGAAGAACGCGCTGACTGATCGCGCCTGAGCGAGAGGGTGACCGGGCTGCCGCCCGGTCACCCTTTATTTTGCGTTACGGGCAGCGGGCATCCCGCTGCGGAGTCCCCGCCCCGCGCGTCTGCCAGCTGCCGTCGGGAGCCTGATATTTCTCGCCCGGGCTCGTCGCCAGGATCGCTTGGCAACCAGCGGTCAGCGCATATTCGTCGAGGGTGGCGTTGGCGGCCTGGGCCTTCTGCGAATAGAGCGCGCGGCGCTTGATGTTGATATCGTTGACCACCGCCTGGAGCGCGGGGGTGCCGCCGCTCACCACGCCGAGATAGCCGTCGATCTTCTCGCCCACCTGGCCCGCGGCCCGCGCGGCGGCATAGGCGGGGTGGCGCGCGTAGGCGGGAGTCGCGAGGCCGACCGCAAGAGCGGCGACGGCCAGCGAAGCGGCGATGATCCTGGTGGCGGTTTTCATCTTCATAACCCTCAGAATATATCCTTGTTCTCTTCGACCGTGTTCTTCGCGTCGGCCGCCAGGCGGTATATCACTTCCTGGCGGATGTTGACATTGAGCTCGATCACGATCGGCTTGTCGGGCGCCTGCACCGTCACGCAGCCGCCCAGCGCCAGGACCAGGAGGCCCACAGCCGGGAGGATACAGACAGGCGGCGATACGCTCGTCTCATGCGGGTGTGACATTGCCATTTCCTCGCTTTCCTAGTTCTGAACGGGCTGTTTGCCGGGAATAATGTCTTCGGGCTCGACCTTTTCGGGCACGTCCTCGCCGCGCACCTCGGGCTTGAGGAAGCGGGTGCCGTCGTCGGACAGCAGGCCGAGATCGCGCGGATCGCGCACCGCCGCGGGATCGCGCAACGACTTGAAGCTGGTGATGAGCTGGTAGAACGGCGCGCGGATGTTGATGTGGAACTCGATCGGCAGGTTGGCGAGCGCGCGGGTGATGAAATTGCGCCGCGCGCCCGCCCCCTGCCTGACCTGCCCGATGTTGACGTTGGTGACGATCTCGCCGGTCAGCGAGCCGTTCATGGCGATGGTCATGCGCTCGTAATCGAGGCTGCGCAGCGCGTCGAAGGCAAAGTTCGCGATCGGCGAGAGGTCCTTGTAGGTGAGGTCGCCGACATAGCTGACATTGCCGCCGGGCGGGCGCGAAGTCAGCAACCCGCCCTCGATCCGGCCATTGCCGTTCTCGTCGAACACGATCGGCACGGTGCCGTCGAAGCGGCCGGTAGCGGAGATATTGGGGAGCTGGAAACGGGCGACGAAGGCCGCCGCGTCGAGGCCGACGATTTCGAACACGTAGCGGCGGGCTTCCTGAACGCCGAAATTGAGGTCGACCGCCTTCAGGATCAGCCGTCCGCCCATGAACGGCCAGCTCCCGCTCTCGACCGCGAGCAACCTTCCGCCGCGCAGCTGGAAGGTGAACGCGCCGTCTGTCACCTCGATGCCGGGATTGACCGAGACGACCTGGAGCGTCTGTCCGGGGGCGGTGGTGAGGCCGATCAGGTCGGTGAAGCGCACCGTCCCGCGCGCGCCCTTCACCGGCCCGAAGGCGGCGGCGAAATCGAGATTCCCGGTCGAGAACGCGCCGGTGCTGGTGACGCCGCCGGCATCCCAGTCGATCCGGCCCGTTCCAGTGATGGTGCCGCGCGCATTGGCGATCACCCCGAGCGCGCGCCGCGACAGTGCCTCGGGCTGGAGCCGGCCATCGAACAGCACCCCGGGCACAGCGAGGTCGGCGTAGCCGCGCGCGGTCGCCAGATTGTGGACCAGATCGACTTCGGTCACCACGCGGTCGGTCGCCGGATTGCGCAGCAGCGCCTCGGCGGTGATGAGGTTGTCGCGGAGGGTCAGCGAGCCGCCGCGCGCGAGGAGCGGCTCGAAGCGGGCGTCGGCGCTGCGGTCGACGAGGCGGAAATCGCCCCCGGCGAGCGTCAGGGCACCGCCGGCGTAACGCCAGGTTCCCGAAGCATCGCGCAGGTCGAGAGGCACCGCGTTGAGCCGCACGTCGGCGCCCTCGAAGCTGCCGGCAATGTCGCGCCCGCCCAGGCGCGCTTGCAGATTGGAAATGGTGAAGCGGCTGGCGGTCGCCGCCGGGCCGAGCGCGATGGCGATGCCGCGCGCCGTCATCACGCCGGGATATGCGAAGCCGACGGGCCCGCTGGACATGCGGATCGGAGTCCTGCCCAGCGAGCCGGCAAGATCGAGCCGCGGCGCGCCCGCCGCGATCCGGAGGCCGCCCCCGTATCGTCCGCGCCCGCTTTCGACGATGGCGCGGCCCGGCGGCGGGCACAGGGTGATGCCGCGCCGCTCGAGCGTCAGATTGGCGAGCTCCAGCCGCTCGAAGCGGGCATCGACGCACTCGCGCCAGACGCTCAGCGCGCCGCCCGGCGTCCAACGGCCGCTGACGGGCAGCGCCAGACCCCGCGCGGTGCCCCCTGGCAGCGGCCCGCTCGCCAGCACCCTGCCCGCGAAGCCGATCGCCCCGTCGCGCCCCTGCACCACGCTCATCTGCGGAACTGCCAGCGAGGCGGCGCCGGCGCGATAGGGCTGCATCGCGAGGCGGAACACGGCGCCACTCGCCGCACTGCGCTCCATGCGCCCGGCGATCTCGGGCATGTCCGGCCCGCCGGTGACGATATTGCCGGCAAGCCGAGGCGGCGCCGCGCCGCCAAAGCTCGCCTCGACGCGCGAGAGCGCGAGCACCCTGCCCCCGCCCCCGCCGAGCATCTCGGCGCGCGGCACCATCACGCTGGTCACCCCCTCCTGGCGGCGGACCGCAAGGTCCGCGGAAAACGAACTTCCCCGCGCCTGTCGCGCCAGCGCGTTCGCGAAGCGGCGCGCCAGGGGCGCGACCAGCGTGCCCTCGCCCGCGCGCGCGAGCCGGTCGATCGCGCCCCGCAACGCGGGGCCGGGACGCAGCCCATTGCCTTCGACGTCGCTGCGCAGGTCGATGCGCGCGAGACCCTTGCTGGCGCGGAGCGAGCCCTCGAGCGTCAGCAGGGCGGCATTGACCTGAGGCGTCGCGAGCCCCCGCAGGGCCACCGTGTGGCGCTCGTCGAGCAAGTCGTCCTTCCAGTTGCCGCGCAACGTCAGCTCCGCGCCGGCGGCGCCGTAAGCGGCGTAACGCACCGGGCCGGTCGCGAGCCCGATGCGCCCCTCGACCGCGGCCAGGCGCTCGTCGCCGGTCAGTTCGAGATCCGCGTCGATCCGGCTTGTCTCGAACCGCGTGCCCGGACAGGACAGTTCCGCCAGGCGCAGCGGCCCGCTGAAACTGGGCTTGCCGGCGCTGGTGGTGACTCGGCCGAAGAGGCTGGTCCGCCGCGCCACGCAATCGCTCGCCGCCAGCGCCGGGGCAGCGACCGCCAGCGTGCCGGCGAAGCCGTCGGAGATCGGCCCCGCGCCCTCGAGCTTGGCGCCGACGGGTCCATAGGGTGTGCGAATCAGCGCGCGGCCGTCCCGGATCGCGAGATCGAGCTCGGGCAGGCCGGGCGGCTTGCCGGTGTCGCGGTAGATCAGCCGGTCGAGGCTGCCGAAGCTGACCCGGCCATCGACGAGGCGGCCGTAGAGGCGGGGATTGACCAGCGTGATCCGCTCGATGCGCGGCGCGCCGAGCCGATAGACGATCCGCACCTCGGCCCGCTCGACCGTGAGGTCGGGCCGCGCCGGATCGCCGACCACCACGTCGCGGACGATCTGCCGCCGCCCGCCGATCCGCTCGATCCGGTAGGTGGCGGGAATGTCGTAAGCCTCGAGCTGGCCTTCGATGATATTGCCGGCGATGCGCTCGCGCGAGAGCCAGGCGGCGCCGAGCGCGAGCACCAGCAGGGTCACGATCCCCGCGGGGGCCAGCACGCGCTTGCGCCGCCAGCGCGGCCGCCCGACCAGCACCACGCCCGGTTCGCTATCGAAGTCAGGCCCGGTCATCCATCTCCGCTTGCGCGCCGACCCCTTGGAAGGCAATGCGTCAAGCGCGAAACGCCCATCGGGGGATATGGTTGCCGGATAGCGGGGACAGCGCTGGGAAGCATGGCGGCGCCGGTCACCGCGCACGGCTGCGGGAACGCCTGCTGACGGGCGGCGCGGAGGCGCTGGCCGACTACGAGCTGCTCGAGTTCCTGCTCTTCGCCGGGGTGCGCCAGGGCGACACCAAGCCCGCCGCGAAGGCGCTGATCGCCCGCTTCGGCTCCTTCGCCGCGGTGCTCGACGCCGACCCGGCGGCGCTACAGGAGGTCAAGGGCGTGGGCGAAGCGGGCGCGGCGGCGCTCAAGAGCGTGGGGCTGGCGGCGCGGCGGATGGCGCAGGGCAAGGTCAAGAACCAGCCGGTGCTGGGAAGCTGGCAGGCGCTGCTCGACTACCTCGCGATCGACATGGCCAACCTCAACCACGAGCGCATCCGCGTGCTCTATCTCAATTCGCAGAACCGGCTCATCTCCGATCAGGTGGTGCACGACGGCACCATCGACGAAGGCGCGATCTACCCTCGCGAGGTTATCCGCAAGGGGCTCGATATCGGCGCCACCGCGCTGATCCTGGTCCACAACCACCCCAGCGGCAGCCCCGAGCCGAGCCGCGCCGACATCGCCATCACCACCCGCATCGCCGAGGCCGGGCGGCACCTCGGCATCGTGGTCCACGATCACGTCATCATCGGGGGCGATTCGCACGTCAGCCTGCGCGCCAAAGGGTTGATCTAAGCCCCCTCCGTCACGCGCCTGCGGCGCGCGCCACCTCCCCCAGAGGGGGAGACTCTGGAGAAACTCCCCCTCTGGGGGAGGTGGCAGCGCGAAGCGCTGACGGAGGGGGCCAGTGCATCGTCCACTTGCCTTTCCCGCTGCCGATCCATAGCGCCGCGGCCGAAACCCGCCCCACCAGGAGCCCCCCAATGGTCCCCCGCTACGCCCGCCCGCAGATGACCGCGCTGTGGGAGCCCGAGGCGCGCTATCGCATCTGGTTCGAGATCGAGGCGCATGCGACGCAGAAGCTCGCCGATCTCGGCGTGGTCCCGGAAAGCGCCGCGAAGGCGCTGTGGAACTGGTGGGCGACCGATCCGGCGATCGACGTGGCGGCGATCGACGCCAAGGAGGCGGTGCTCAGGCACGACGTGATCGCCTTCCTCGACTGGGTGGCCGAGCAGGTCGGGCCCGAGGCGCGCTTCATGCATCAGGGCATGACCAGCTCCGATGTGCTCGACACCACGCTGGCGGTGCAGCTGGCGCGGGCGAGCGACATCCTGCTCGCCGATCTCGACGGCCTTCTGGCGGCGCTGCGCACGCGCGCCGAGGAGCACAAATACACTCCGACGATCGGGCGCAGCCACGGCATCCATGCCGAGCCGGTGACCTTCGGGCTGAAGCTGGCGCAGGCCCATGCGGAATTCGCCCGCTGCCGCGCGCGGCTGGTGGCGGCGCGCGCGGAAATCGCCACCTGCGCGATTTCTGGCGCGGTGGGAACTTTCGCCAACATCGACCCGCGGGTCGAGCAATATGTCGCGGAAAAGCTCGGCCTGGCGGTCGAGCCGGTGAGCACCCAGGTGATCCCGCGCGACCGGCACGCGATGTTCTTCGCCACGCTGGCCGTCATCGCCGGTTCGATCGAGCGGCTGGCGGTGGAGATCCGCCACCTCCAGCGCACCGAGGTGCTCGAGGCGGAGGAGTATTTCGCGCCCGGCCAGAAGGGCTCGAGCGCGATGCCGCACAAGCGCAACCCGATCCTCACCGAAAACCTCACCGGCCAGGCCCGGATGATCCGCGCCTACGCCCTCCCCGCGCTCGAGAACGTGGCGCTGTGGCACGAACGCGACATCAGCCATTCCTCGGTCGAACGCTTCATCGGCCCCGACGCGACCGTCACGCTCGATTTCGCGCTCGCGCGGCTGACCGGCGTGGTCGAAAGGCTGCTGGTCTATCCCGAGCGGATGCAGGCCAATCTCGACCGCATGGCAGGGCTGGTGCATTCGCAGCGCGTGCTGCTTGCATTGACCCAGGCAGGACTTACCCGCGACGACGCCTACAGGCTGGTCCAGAAAAACGCGATGAAAGTGTGGGAGTCGGACGGTCGGCTCCAGCTTCTCGATCTGCTCGCGGCCGATCCGGAAGTCACCGCCGCGCTCGCGCCCGCCGAGCTCGAAGAGAAGTTCGACCTCGGCTACCACTTCAAGCATGTCGATACGATTTTCGCGCGGGTATTCGGCTAGACGCCTCGGTCCCGGATGGGTAGCAAGGGCGCCGTCGCGCAGGGGTAAAAAAGGGACACCGGCCCATGCAATTCGTCCGAATGCTGTTCTGGGTGCTGATCCTGGCCGCGCTGCTGATTTTCACGGCCTTCAACTGGAAGCCGGTCGAAGTGCAGATCTGGACCAATCTCGTGCTCGAAACCAAGATACCGGCGCTGGTCATCGTGGCCTTCCTGCTGGGTCTGGTCCCCACCTGGCTGATCCACCGCGGCACCCGCTGGCGGCTCAACCGGCGCATCAGCCATCTCGAGAACGCCGCGCGTGGCACCGCCTCGGCCCGACCACTGGACACCAGCCCGCCCCCGCCGCCCTCGCCGCCCCCGCCAGATGTGGACAGGCCGCTGCCGTGAGCAACCCGATTTACCTCGCGCTGGATCTTCCTCAGTTGCGCGAGGCCAAGGAGATGGCGGCGAAGGTCAAGGCGCATATCGGCGGGGTCAAGCTGGGGCTCGAATTCTTCTGCGCCCACGGCGCGCATGGCGTGCACATGGTGTCGTCGCTCGGCTTGCCCGTATTCCTCGACCTGAAACTCTACGACATCCCCAACACCGTTGCCCGCGCGATGCAGGCGATCCACGTCCTCGAGCCGGCCATCGTCACCGTCCACGCCAGCGGCGGGCGGGCGATGATGGAGGACGCCAAGGCCGCCGCGGGCGGCAACACCAAGGTCATCGCCGTCACCATGCTCACCAGCATGGATGACCGCGACCTGGCGCGCACCGGCGTGGAGGGTTCCGCGCACGAGCAGGTGATGCGGCTGGCCGACCTGGCGCGCGAAGCCGGGCTCGACGGAATCGTGTGTTCGGGCAAGGAGGTCAAGGGGGTGCACGAGCGCTGGAAGGAGGGCTTCCATGTCGTCCCCGGCCTGCGCCCCGCGGGCGGCGACGCGGGCGATCAAAAGCGGGTCGTCACTCCGCGCAAGGCGCGCGACGATGGCGCCAGCGTGCTGGTGATCGGTCGGCCGATCACGCGCGCGGAGGACCCGCTCGCGGCCGCACGCGCGATCGAGGCGACGCTTTAGGCGATGGACGCGGAAATCAGGCTGGCCGACCCGGCCGACCTCCTCCCACTTCATGCGGTGATCGAACGCGCCTATCGCGGCGAGAGCGCACGGCTGGGCTGGTCGCATGAAGCCGATCTGCTGTCCGACCAGCGGACCGACCTTGCGGCCTTGCTGGGCATTCTGGCGGACCCGGCGCAGGTTCTGCTCGCGCTGTTCGAGCGCGACAGGCCGCTCGGCTGCGTAAATGTCGCCGACAAGGGCAATGGGCTGGCTTACCTCGGCCTGCTCTGCATCGAGCCGACGCGGCAGGGCGAGCGCTTGGGGCGTCAGCTGCTGGCCGCGGCCGAGGACCATGCCCGCAAGGCCTTTCTCTGCCGCACCATCGAGATGACCGTGATCGAGCAAAGGCGCGAGCTGATCGCCTACTATGAACGCCGCGGCTGGGCCGTCACGGGCGAGCGGCGGCCCTTCCCGGTGCCGCTCGATCCGCCCTATTTCATGACCGTGCTGGCCAAGCCGCTCGCCTGACGGCTAAGGCGCGCGGCGATGACCGATACCCAGATCAAGATTTGCGGGCTCTCGACGCCCGAGACGCTCGATGCCGCCATCGACTCCGGCGCGACGCATGTCGGCTTCGTGCATTACGAAAAGAGCCCGCGCCATCTGCCTTTGGAGGAGGCCGCGAAGCTGCGCCGCCGCGTGCCCGAATCCGTGAAGCTGGTGCTGGTGACGGTGGCGATGCAGCCCGAGCAGCTGGCGCGCGCCTATGACGTAATCCGCCCCGATGCGATCCAGTTCCACGGTAGCGAGACAGCCGAATGGGTCGCGTTGGTGCGCCAGACGGTCAAGGTCGAGTGCTGGCGCAGCTTCGGGCTCAAGGACGCGGGCACGCTTGAGCGCGCGCGCGCTTTCGAAGGCAAATGCGACCGGTTGCTGTTCGATGCGCCGGCGAAAGCTCTGCCGGGCGGGAATGGCGTGGTCGCCCAGTGGGACCTGCTCGAAGGCTGGCACCCGTTCATGCCCTGGGCGCTGGCGGGTGGTTTGACGCCGGACAATGTCGGGGAGGCGATTTTGCGCACCAAGGCGCCGCTCGTCGATGCCTCCAGCGGCCTTGAAACCGCACCGGGCGAGAAGAGCGTCGATCTGATCCGCAAGTTTTGCGAGGCGGTGCGCGTGGCATAACTCAGCCCCGTTCGTGTCGAGCCCTTCGGCTTGCTGCTTGCAGCAGCCGCTCAGGATAAACTACGTCGAGACACTGCGCGCTGGCCTCTCGACTTCGCTCGAGGCGAACGGCATGGGGAGTGGGTGAACGAAGCTTCTCCCAACTCCTACCGCACAATGCCTGACGAGCGCGGGCACTTCGGCGATTACGGCGGCCGTTATGTCGCCGAGACGCTGATGCCGCTGATCCTCGAGCTCGAGCGCGAGTATCGCAAAGCTCAGGCGGATTCGAGATTTCAGGCGCAATTCGATGATTTACTTGAACATTATGTCGGCCGCCCGAGCCCGCTCTACTTCGCCGAGCGGCTGACCGAGGCGCTCGGCGGGGCGCAGGTGTGGTTCAAGCGCGACGAGCTCAACCACACCGGCGCGCACAAGATCAACAACTGCATCGGCCAGATCCTGCTCGCGATGCGGATGGGCAAGACGCGCATCATCGCCGAGACCGGCGCGGGCCAGCACGGCGTCGCCACCGCCACCGTCTGCGCGCGCTTCGGGCTGCCCTGCGTGATCTACATGGGTGCGACCGACGTCGCCCGGCAGCAGCCCAATGTGTTCCGCATGAAGCTATTGGGCGCCGAGGTCATCCCGGTCACCAGCGGCGCGGCAACGCTCAAGGACGCGATGAACGAGGGGCTGCGCGACTGGGTCGCGAACGTCCACGACACTTTCTACATCATCGGCACCGCGGCGGGACCGCACCCCTATCCCGAGCTGGTGCGCGACTTCCAGAGCGTGATCGGCAAGGAAGCGCGCGCGCAGATGCTAAGCCGCACCGGCCGCCTGCCCGACCTGCTGGTGGCGGCGATCGGCGGCGGCTCCAACGCACTCGGGCTGTTCCACCCGTTCCTCGACGATGCCGACGTGGCCATGCTCGGCGTCGAGGCGGCGGGCTACGGCCTCGACAGCCAGCACGCCGCCAGCCTGCTCGGCGGCGCGCCGGGGGTGCTTCACGGCAACAAGACCTATCTGCTCCAGGACGAGGACGGCCAGATCACCGAAGGCCACTCGATCAGCGCGGGCCTCGACTACCCCGGCATCGGCCCCGAGCACGCCTGGCTCAAGGACATCGGCCGCGTCGAATACACCGCCGTCACCGACGACGAGGCGCTCGAGGCATTCCAGCTCCTGTGCCGCACCGAGGGCATCATCCCCGCCCTCGAACCCAGCCACGCCATCGCCGCAGTGGCGAAACGCGCGAAGGAAATGGACCGCGACCAGATCATCCTCGCCAATTTGTGCGGCCGGGGGGACAAGGACATCTTCACCGTGGCCGACAAGCTGGGAGTGGAGATTTGAAGGCCGGATGCAAGCCCTCTCCCCTTCAGGGGCGAGGGCTTTTTTAGCCCCCTCGCCGCCGCCTTCTCGCGCGGCCACCCGGCCCTCGTCCGCTTCCTTGCCGCCGCGTGGGGACACCGGGGCGGTCGCGAGATGGACAGAATCCATAATCCAGCTATGATTGAGGCCGATGAACGCGTTTAATCCTCTCGAAACGACCAAACGGCTCGAGGCCGCCGGTCTCGAACGCCGGCATGCCGAGGCTATCGCTAGCGAGATCGGCTTGAGCAAAACCGATCTGGTAACGATTGAGGCGTTCGACCTGAAGATCGAAGCTGCCTTGAATAGACAGCTCGTTCGCTTCGGAGTTCTGATGTCGGGACTGATCGCTCTTGCCACGACGATCATCGGCACGCTCATTTCGATCAAGTGACGCGTTTCGCCGCCGCTTTCCCGCGCGGCCGCCCGGCGCTCGTGTGCTTCCTCACCGCGGGCGATGGGGACACCGCGGCCAATCTCGATGCGCTGGTCGCGGGGGGCGCGGATGTGATCGAGCTGGGGATGCCGTTCACCGATCCGATGGCCGACGGGCCCGCGATCCAGGCGGCGAATATCCGCTCGCTCGGCGCGGGAACGAGCACCGCCGAGGTGTTCGCCATCGCCGCCGCGTTTCGCGTACGCCACCCGGAGGTGCCGCTGGTGCTAATGGGCTATGCCAATCCGATGGTGCGGCGCGGGGCGGAATGGTTTGCGGACCAGTGCGCCGGGGCGGGTGTCGACGGCGTGATCTGCGTCGATATTCCGCCCGAGGAGGACGATGCGCTCGGCCCGCAGCTGCGCGCCAAGGGCATCGCGCCGATCCGCCTCGCCACTCCGACCACCGATGCGGGGCGCCTGCCGCAGGTGCTCGAAGGGTCGGCGGGGTTCCTCTACTACGTCTCGGTGGCGGGCATCACCGGCAAGCAGCAGGCCGCCACCGCCCACATCGCCGAAGCGGTTGCCAGGCTCAAGGCGGCCACAGACCTGCCCGTCGCGGTGGGATTCGGTGTGAGGACTCCCGAGCAAGCCGCTGAAATCGCTAAACATGCCGATGGCGTAGTGGTCGGCTCCGCGCTGGTCGAACTGGTCGGCGAGCACGGTCAGGACGCCCCGCGCCACCTCCGTGAACTCACCGAAAACCTTGCCAATGCTGTGAGTACCCCCGCCCGTCGTTAAGAACCCCCAATCCCGTTCGTGTCGAGCGAAGTCGAGACACTCTCGCGGCTCCGGATGCGTATCTCGACTACGGCCTTCGGCCTGCGCTCGATACGAACGGAGATGGTGATGTTGTCCGTCGGGGGCATTGCCGAGGGGGCTTTGTCAGCGCCAGCAACCCGCTTATAGGCCGCCGCATGAACTGGTTCACCCGCGTTCGCAATTCGCTGCCCTTCGTCCCCAAGCGGTCCACCGACGACACGCTGTGGATCAAGTGCCCGAGCTGCCTGGAGATGATCTTCGCGCGGGAATATCGCGACAACCTCGATGTTTGCCCGCGCTGCGAGCATCACGGGCGGCTCTCGGCCGACGCGCGGCTCGACCTGCTGCTCGATGCGGGATACTCGATCCTCCCCTCGCCCGAGGTGAAGGAAGACCCGCTCAAGTTCCGCGACACCAAGAAGTACACCGAGCGCCTGAAGCAGGCGCGCGCCAAGAACAGCCATCTCGATGCCTTCACCGTCGCGCATGGCACGATCGACGGGCTCGAGGCCGTGGTCGGTGTTCAGGACTTCGGCTTCATGGGCGGGAGCATGGGCATGGCCGTGGGCACCGCCTTCTGCGAGGGCGCCGAGCATGCGCTGCGGATCGCGGCGCCCTATGTCGTGGTCACCGCCGCCGGCGGCGCGCGCATGCAGGAGGGCATCCTCAGCCTGATGCAGATGCCCAAGGCGACGGTGATGACACGCCGGCTCAAAGCCGCAGGGCTGCCCTATATCGTGATCCTGAGCGATCCCACCACCGGCGGCGTCACCGCCAGCTACGCCATGCTGGGCGACATCCACATCGCCGAGCCGGGCGCGCTGATCGGCTTCGCCGGCCAGCGGGTGATCCAGGACACCATCCGCGAGCAGCTCCCCGAAGGTTTCCAGCGCGCGGAGTATCTCCACAAGCACGGCATGGTGGACATGGTGGTGCCGCGTAAGGAGCTGAAGGACACGCTGGCGACGGTGCTCGATTACCTGGCGCCGAAGCAGGCGGCGTGATCTCTCCCCCTCCCCTTCAGGGGAGGGGGTCGGGGGGTGGGGGCTGTCGTGCGAGCCGCCGCCTGACAGGCCCCACCCCAACCCCTCCCCTTCAGGGGAGGGGCTTTTGATGGACTTCGCCACCTCCGCCGATCCCGCCGTCCAGCGCCAGCTCGACCGGCTCGCCGCGCTGAGCGTGCCCGAAGGCCGGATCGGGCTCGACACCATCCGCGCGCTGCTCGGCCGGCTGGGCGATCCGCATCTGCGCCTGCCCCCCGCATTCCATGTCGCCGGCACCAACGGCAAGGGCTCGACCTGCGCCTTCCTGCGCGCGATGCTGGAGGCCCAGGGCTACCGCGTCCACGTCACCACCAGCCCGCATCTGGTGCGCTACAACGAACGCATCCGCGTGGCGGGCGAGCTGATTTCGGACGATCGGCTTGCCGAACTGCTCGCCGAGGTGCTCGATGCGGGCGCGGACCTCGATCCCAGCTTCTTCGAAGTCACCATCGCCGCCGCCTTCCTCGAATTCGCGCGGGTCCCCGCCGATGCCTGCGTGATCGAGGTCGGCCTAGGCGGCCGCTTCGATGCCACCAATGTGCTCGAAAGGCCCGCCGCCTGCGGCATCGCCAGCCTCGGCATCGATCACGAACGCTTCCTGCTCGTTCCCGAACAGGGCGCTCCGGAGAAGCCGCTGGCGCGCATCGCCTTCGAGAAGGCGGGGATTGCGAAATCGGGCGCCCCACTGGTTACACTGTCCTATCCGCAAGACCCGAAGGTCGAAATCGCACGCGTCGCGCGATCTACCGGAGCGCCACTCGCGATGCGAGGGCAGGCGTGGGAGGCCGATGTGACCGACCACGGCGTCGAATACCGCGACCGCCATGGTTCCCTGACACTTCCGCTGCCCAATCTCCCCGGCGCGCACCAGGTGGAGAACGCGGCGCTGGCGGTGGCGATGCTGCGCCATCAGCGTGCGGCCATCGTTTCGCAAAACGCGATGGCGGCGGGTATCCGCACGGCGCAATGGCCCGCTCGCTTGCAACGGCTCGCTCGAGGCCCGTTGGCGCGTCGCCGCGAGGTCTGGCTCGACGGCGGTCACAATCCCGACGCGGGCGCGATGCTGGCGCGGCATTTCGCCGGGCGGCGGGTGCACCTGATCGTCGGCATGCTCGCCAACAAGGACCCGGCGGCGCTGATCGCGCCGATGCGGCCAAGCCTCGCCAGTGTAACGGCGGTGCCGGTGCCGGTGCACGAGCATCATCCGCCTTCAGCATTTGGACCCGCGGTGCCCGGTACGCGTGACGTCCCCGCCGCTGTCGCCGCCCTGCCCGACGACGGTCTGCCGGTGCTGATCGCGGGCTCGCTTTACTTGGCGGGCGAAGTGCTCCGGCTGAACGGCGAAACGCCGACCTGATAGCCCTCTCCCCTTGCGGGAGAGGGTTGGGAGAGGGGTCCGGAGCGCAGCTCCGGCCTCGCCCCCTCTCAACTGCGACTAGCGAGCAAGCTCGCAAGTCTCCGTATCTCTCCCGCAAGGGGAGAGAAGCACTTACTCCGCCGGCTCCGCCACACCCGCTATCACCTTTGCTTCGGGAGTCACCACGCCGCTGCGCGCCGAATGCGTCTGGCGCCACCATTCCAGCACCACCAGCACCATCGCCGCGACCCCGATCCAGGTGGTGAGGACGAAGACGTCGTGGAAACCCTGGCGCTCGATCATCTGGCCGAGCGCCCCGCGCCCGAGCGTGCCCACGAGCAATGTCAGCGAGGACAGCAGGGCATATTGCACCGCCGCGAACTGTTTGGAGACGATCGAGGAGAGCCAGGCGACGAAGGCGGCGCCGGCGATGCCGATGGCGAGGTTTTCGCCGCCGATGGTCACCATCAGCCGCGCCAACCCGGGGCTGCCGCCGGGAAAGCTCGCGACCAGCGCGGAAAAACCCGTCGCGTCGGAAACCGCGGCCATCGCGTGTCCGCCCGCGGCCATGTCGGCGTAGAGCAAGTTGGTCAGCGCCGCGAGCAGCCCGCCGATCAGCAGCGTCGGCATGCGGCCGAGCGCGGTCAGCATCCAACCGCCGATCGCGAGCCCAAGCACGATCGCCCCCACGCCGAAGAACTTGGAGGCGAAGGCGACCTCGTCCTTGGTGTATTCCAGCTCGCCGAGGTAGAACGGATAGGCGAAGGTGCCCCAGATCGAGTCGGAGATGCGGTAGGTCAGCACCACCGCCAGGATCAGCACCAGCGACCAACCCATCCGCCCCACGAATTCGACCAGCGGCAGCACCAGCGCCCGGTAGAGATGGTCGAGCGCGAAGGAAGCGCCACTCGCGGGCGGCGCGTCCTCGGTCAGCACGCTCTCGCCGCGGCGCTGCTGCCCGGCCAGCCAGCCCGCCACGAGCGCGGGGACGACGATGGTCGCGACGACGATCCAGGGGCCCCAGTTGAGCGTGAACCCGGTCGGATCGGGACGGTTTTCGGGAGATGCGGTCATCGATCGGATCATGAAATCGAGCAGCACCGCGATCGCGCCCGCCCACAACACGCCCACGACGGCAAGCGCGCGGTAACGAACCGTGGGCGTGAGCTCGCCCGCCTGGCGCAGCGCGCGCACCTGGGCATCGCTCTCGGCCGCCGCCGCGCCCCCCTGGGTCGAATCCGCGTCGGGCGCGAACAGCCCCGCCGCGCCGATCGCCAGCAGGATGCCGCCCATGATCGCATAGGTCAGCGGCCAGCCGATTTCGTCCGCGACGATCAGCGCCAGCGCCCCGCCAGCGAGCGAGGAGAGGCGGAAACCCATCTGATAGACGGTCGAGAGGATGTCGAGCGGCGCCTTCTCGTCCGCGACATCGATGCGCCAGGCGTTGATCGCGATGTCCTGCGTCGCGCTCGCCAGCGCCCCGATCCCGGCGAGCAGGCTGAAAAGCCCGAGCTGGCTGCGCGGGTCGAGCAGCGCCATCGTCACCAGGATCGCCCCGAGCAGAAGCTGCATCGGAACGATCCACTGCTTGCGCTTGCCGAGACGGCGCAGCCCCGGAAGATCCACCTTGTCGATCAGCGGCGACCAGATGAACTGGAACGCGTAGGCGAGCCCGATCAGGCTGAACACGCCCATCGTCTCGAGATCGACCTCGGCCTCGGTCAGCCAGGCGAACAGCGTGCCCAGGAACAGCGCGAAGGGCAGCCCGCTGGCGAAGCCGAACAGCAGCATGAAGCCGGTCTTGCGGTTCCGCAGCGCCTGGCCGAGGATGCGCCAGCTGGAAGGCTTCTTCGCTTCCGCTACGGCTTCGGCCATTTCCTCTCGCGTCCTTTATCTGCGCCCGAAACTCTGCGACACTAACGCGGCAAACTGAACGGGAACAGACGCGATGAGCGCAGCATCCACCACTGTCGCGGCGCCGCTGCGCCCCACCGAGGGGCAACTCGCGCTGGCTCGCCTCGTCGCAGCGGGCGGACAGGAACGCCGCACCGAGATCGGCCACGTCCCGGCCAGCGTCTATACCGACCCGGCCTATTTCGAACGCGAACAGCGCGCGCTCTACGGCCGGATGCCGCAGATCCTGGCGCCGAGCGCTTTGCTGCCCACGCCCGGAATGGCCGTCCCCCACGACGGCACCGGGCGGCCGCTCCTCATCGCCCGCGACGCCGAGGGCAAGGCCCACGTCTTCCTCAACGTCTGCCGCCATCGCGGCACGCGCTTGGTCGAGGGCGAAGACGCGGTGTGCACGAAAAAGCTCGTCTGCCCCTATCACGCCTGGACCTATGCGGTGGACGGGCGCCTGCTCGCCCTGCCCCGGCCCGACAGCTTCCCCGGCCTCGACAAGCGCGACATGGGCCTGATCGAACTGCCGAGCTGCGAGTCCGGCGGCCTGATCTGGTTCGCGCCCGAGGAAGGCGCGGATTTCACCCACGTCCGCGCGCTCGGCGAAGACATGGACGCCTTCGGCGCCGGGAGCCACGTCCTCTTCCGCCGCAAGACGCACACCGTGCGCGCGAACTGGAAGCTGATCATGGACGCCTTCCTCGAAAGCTACCACGTCACCCGGCTCCACGCGCGGACCATCGGTCCGTTCTTCAAGGACGGCGTGACCGCCGGAGACATGATCGGGGCCTTCGCGCGCGCCGCGGTGGGCCGGCAGGAAGAGATGGCCGATGTCGACCTCACCGACATGGCGGCGCTGCGCAGGGTCGTGACCTTCGCCTATCAGCTCGTTCCCGGCGCGCTGATCATTCCCAGCCCCGACTACATCAACGTCATGACCCTGATGCCCCGCGCGCACGATCTGACGCTGGTCGAGGATTTCATGCTTATCCCCGAGGCCCCGGCGACCGAAAAGGCGCGCGATCACTGGGAGCGGAGCTGGGCGCTGCTCGACGGCGGCGTGTTCGCGAGCGAGGATTTCCGCGCCGCCGAGCTCGGCCAGCAGGGCCTGGCGACGGGCGCGATCCCGCGGCTGACGCTCGGCACAATGGAAACCGGCATCCGCGCCTACCACGAGACGGTCGAAGCGGAGTTGCGCGCGGCGAATTAGCTTCGTGGCAGCGTGTCTCGACTACGCTCGACACGAACGGATCAAGGTAATGGAAAAAACAACTCCGTTCGTATCGAGCGAAGTCGAGATACCTTCGCGCGAACGGCGGTGGATTTCCGCCCCGGGCGTCCGTAAGGCCACGCCGCCATGCCTAATCCCCTCCCCGATACCGGCGACCGCATCGCCAAGCTGCTCGCGCGCGCGGGCGTGGCGAGCCGGCGCGAGGTCGAGCGGATGATCGCCGAGGGGCGCGTGGCGCTCGCCGGCAAGGTGCTCGACACCCCGGCGGTCAAGCTGCCCAATCTCAAGGGTGTGACCGTGGACGGCAAGCCGGTCGCCCAGGCCGAGCCCGCGCGGCTGTTCGCCTTCCACAAGCCCTCGGGCCTGATCACCGCCGAGCGCGATCCGCGGGGCCGCCCGACCATCTACACCGCGCTGCGCAACGCGCTCCCGCGCGGGACGCCGCGGCTGATGCCCGTGGGACGGCTCGACTTCACCACCGAGGGGCTGCTACTGCTCACCAACGACGGCGAGCTGAAGCGCGCGATGGAGCTGCCCTCCTCGGGCATCCCGCGCACCTATCGCGCGCGCGCCTTCGGTGACATCGCGCAGGCCCAGCTCGACGACCTGATGGAAGGCATCGAGATCGACGGCGTGCGCTACGGCCGGATCGAGGCCGATCTCGAGCGCTCCTCGGGCCGCAACCGCTGGATCGTGCTGACACTCACCGAAGGCAAGAACCGCGAGGTGCGGCGCGTGCTCGAGCACCTCGGCCTCCAGGTCAGCCGGCTGCTGCGCACGGCCTACGGCCCGTTCCAGCTCGCCGATCTGCCGCGCGGCCAGGCGGTCGAGATCCGCCAGGTCGATGTCGAGCGCTTCCGCAAGACGCTTAGGCCCAGATGAGAATCATCGCCGGCGAATGGCGCGGGCGCAAGCTGATCGCGCCCAAAGGCGACATCACGCGCCCCACCGCCGACCGCACGCGCGAGACGCTGTTCTCGATGCTGGTGAGCCGGCTGGGGAGCTTCGAGGGACTAGCGGTGCTCGACCTGTTCGCCGGCTCGGGCGCCCTCGGCCTCGAAGCCCTGTCGCGCGGCGCCGCAAGCTGCCTGTTCGTCGAGCAGGACGGCGCGGCTCTCAAGGCGCTGCGGGCCAACCTGGAAAGCCTTGCCGAGCGAGGCAGGGCAACGGTGACGGCGGGATCGGTGATGGCGCTGGGTCCGGCGCGCGCCAGTTGCGATCTCGTGCTCGTCGATCCGCCTTATGGCACCGGGGCAGGACAGGTGGCTCTCGACCGCCTCTTGCGGCTCGGCTGGATCGGCCCGCAAAGCTGGGTGTCGCTCGAAACCGATGGCAAAGAAGACGTCGCCGTAGCCGGCCTGGCTACCGAAGCCGAGCGCCGCGTCGGCAAGGCCAAGCTCACCCTGCTCCGGATCGCACCCTAGACGAGACAAAGGGGGGAACCGGCGCGCCGGCCCCGCCCCCTCCAAGCATCGCGGCGGCCCCAATGCAATCACTCGGGCCGCGCGGCTGGACGACTTATTGCGGGTCGGGCTTCTTGCCCGGGATCTCGCTCGCCGGCTTGCCCGGCCAATAGCTGAGCGGCTTGTTGCCGGACTTGTTCTTTTCCCAGCCGTTGATGCAGCCGTCCTGCTGGCCCTTCTTGCAGACCGGGACATCGCCCGATTGCAGCGCGGCGGCGTCGGCGTGCGCCGCGACCGGCTGCGCCAGCTCGCGGCGCACGAACTGCATGTCGCCGCTGGTGGCCATCGTGCCCGACATGTCGGAATGGGCGGTAGTGCTGGTGGTATCCATATGCGACATCGCGCCAGTGTGCATCGTACCGTGCGTCGTGCCCGTGGGCGCGGCTCCCACCGGAGCGGCCCCAGCCATCTGCGCGGTGATCGACGCCCAGGCCGCCGTGCGCTGCTCCGGGGTCATGGCATAGACCCGGGCGCGTTGCTCGTCGGTCAGCGCCCACCAGCCGGACTGCTGCGCGGGCGTCAGGGTCCAGTAATAGGTGCGATAGGTGCTGGGCCAAGCGTCGTATGATGTCCGGCGATCGGCCGGCCAGCCTTCGTACATGGTCCGCTGCGTATCCGTCATGGCGTCGGCCATGGCGTGAGCGGCCGTGGCGGCGGTATCCTGGGCGATCGCGACACCGGCGGGTACGGCCAGAGCCAGCGATGCGGCGGCGGCAAGAAGAGCGCGCTTCATCATGTTTCTCCGTGAATTGTTCGTGCCCGCTCTACGCCCGAGCACGCGCCGGGTTCCTGGCGGCCTTGCGGGTCGCGTCTTTGTTCCCTAGCTGTTCGGGACTTCCGACCATGCCACCGACCCACCATCCTCCGGGCCGCGCCGCCACGCCTCCCCCCGACTATGCGGCGGCGCTCAATCCGCCGCAACGGCAGGCCGTGCTGACGACCGAAGGCCCGGTTCTCATGCTGGCGGGCGCGGGCACGGGCAAGACCGCCGCGCTCACCGCAAGGCTGGCGCATCTCATCGCAACCCGCTGCGCCTGGCCCAGCGAAATCCTGTGCGTCACCTTCACCAACAAGGCCGCGCGCGAGATGCGCGAGCGGGTCGCGCGCCACATCGGACAGGCGGTGGAGGGCATGCCGTGGCTCGGCACCTTTCACTCGATCGGCGCCAGGATGCTGCGCCGCCACGCGGAGCTGGTGGGCCTCAGGCAGAACTACACGATCATCGACACCGACGATCAGCTCAGGCTCCTCAAGCAGCTCATCGCCGAAAACGACCTCGACGAGAAGCGCTGGCCCGCGCGCCAGCTCGCCGGGCTGATCGACCGCTGGAAGAACCGTGGGCTCAATTTTGAGGACCTCGACGCGGTCGAGAACGAGGCTTACGCAAACGGCCGCGGGCAGCAGTTCTACCGGCTCTACCAGGACCGGCTGAAGGCGCTGAACGCCTGCGATTTCGGCGATCTGCTGCTCCACATGCTCAACATCCTGCGCCGCCACCGCGACGTGCTCGAGCACTACCAGCAACGCTTCAAATACATCCTGGTGGACGAATACCAGGACACCAACCAGGTCCAGTACCTGTGGCTGCGGCTGCTCGCGCAGGAGCGCAAGAACATCTGCGTGGTGGGCGACGACGATCAGTCGATCTACTCCTGGCGCGGCGCGGAAGTCGCCAACATCCTCAAGTTCGAGAAGGATTTTCCCGGCGCGGCGGTGATCAAGCTGGAGCAGAACTATCGCTCCACGCCGCAGATCCTCGCCGCCGCCTCCGGCCTCATCGCGGCCAACTCCGCGCGTCTGGGCAAGACCCTGTGGACCGACCTGCCGCAGGGCGAGAAGGTCCGCGTGATCGGGGTGTGGGACGGCCCCGAGGAAGCGCGCCGCGTCGGCGAGGAGATCGAGCGGCTCGAGCGCGAGGGCGCCCCGCTCGAACAGGTCGCGATCCTGGTGCGCGCGCAATATCAGACCCGCGAGTTCGAGGACCGCTTCATCCAGATCGGCCTCAACTACCGCATCGTCGGCGGATTCCGCTTCTACGAGCGCGCCGAGATTCGCGACGCGCTCGCCTATCTGCGCGTGATCGAGCAGCCGGCGGACGATCTCGCCTTCGAGCGCATCCATAACCAGCCCAAGCGCGGGCTCGGCGCCAAGACGCTGGAGGCGATGCGGCGCCATGCCCGGCGCACCGGAACGCCGCTCGCGGCGTCGTCGCTGGACCTTGCCGACAGCGACGAATTGCCCGCGCGGGCGCGTAACATGCTCATCGGCCTGCTCGGCCAGATCGCGCGCTGGCGACAGGCGAGCGAAGTCGAGACACCCGCCAGCCTCCTGCGCCTCGTGCTTGCCGAAAGCGGCTACGACGAGATGCTCGCCAAGGACCGCAGCGCCGAAAGCGCGGGCCGCGCCGACAACCTCGTCGAACTGGCGCGCGCGATGGAGGACTACGCGACGCTGACCGATTTCCTCGAGCATGTCAGCCTGGTGATGGACAACGACCGCGCGGGCGGCGGCGAGAAGGTCACGATCATGACCATGCACGCCGCAAAGGGGCTGGAGTTCGATCATGTCTTCCTGCCGGGCTGGGAGGAAGGCGTGTTTCCGAGCCAGCGCGCGCTCGACGAGGGCGGTCTCGCCAGCCTCGAGGAGGAGCGCCGGCTCGGCTATGTCGCGATCACGCGCGCGCGGCGGCGCTGCACGATCCTGCACGCCGCCAACCGCCGCATCTTCGGCCAGTGGACCGGCAGCATCCCGAGCCGCTTCGTCGACGAGCTGCCCGAGGATGCGGTCGTGCGCGAGACCACCCTGACCGGCGGCGCCAGCCTGTGGCGCGCCAACTGGAGCGAGACCGAGGACCCCTTCGCACATGTCGCGCGCGATGCGCCGCAGCGGAACCTCGCGCGCGGTCCCGGCTGGCAGCGGGCGCTCGCCACCGGCTACGATCCCACCCCGAAACGCCTCGCCGAGCCGGGCCGCAGCGCCGCCAGCTTCGCCGCCAAGCCGCGCGCCGACATCGCGATCGGCGCGCGCGTCTTCCACGACAAGTTCGGCTACGGCGAAGTGCTCGACCAGGAAGGCAACAAGCTCGAGATCGCCTTCGAGCAGAGCGGCAACAAGCGCGTGCTCGACAGCTTCGTGAAATTAGCCTGATCCGCGCTTGCGCGCGCCGCGAGCCTAGCTAGTCTCGCTCTCGACAAAGGGGAGACCATCATGCTGAATCGCCGTGTTTTCGTTGCCAGCTCGTTCCTCACTGGAGCAGGCGCCATGCTTGCCCGCCCCGGTTTCGCGGCACCGGACGCTCGCGCGGCGATCCGCGCTGCCGCGCTCGCCAACAAGGCGGCGGACGTGAAGCGGCTACAGGACTGGATTGCCCTCCCCACCATCGCCGCCGAAAACCGCAATGTGCCGGAAGGCGCGGCCTATATGGAGGAGCTGGCGAAGGGGGCGGGTTTCACGGGTGTGCGGCAAGTGCCGACCGATGGTGTCCCGGGCGTCTTCGGGGTCATGGACAACGGTGCCAAGAGAACGCTCGGCATCTATTTCATGTACGACGTCAAGCAATACGATCCCGAGGAATGGAGTTCGCCGCCCTTGGAGGCGCGCTTCGTCGACAAGCCGGGCTGGGGCCGCGCGGTGATGGGCCGCGGCGCCGTCAACCAGAAAGGGCCCGAGGCGACCTTCCTGGCCGCGCTTCACGCGATGCGCGCGGCGGGCGTGAAGCCGCCCGTCAATCTCGTGCTCGTGGCCGAGGGCGAGGAAGAAATCGGCAGCCCGCATTTCCGCCAGATCGTCGAAAAGCCCGATGTCCTCGCCGCGCTTCGCAGGACCGAGGGCATCTTCATTCCCGCCGGGTGGCAGGGCACCAATGGCGAAGTGGAGGTAGCGCTCGGCTCCAAGGGCGTGATCGAACTGGAGCTGGTCGCCAGCGGCGAGAAATGGGGCCGCGGACCGAAGAAGGACATCCATTCCAGCCTCAAGGGGATGGTGGATTCGCCCGTCTGGCGGCTTGTCCACGCGCTCAACACCCTGGTCACGCCCGACGGGAACACCCCGGCGATCGAAGGCTGGTTCGAAAACGTCCGCAAGCTCACCGCGCGCGAGAAGCAACTGATCGCCAATGCCGCGGCGGCGGCGAACGAAGCGGAGGAGATGAAGGCTCTCTCGCTCACCCACTGGATCGATGACTTGCCATACAACGAGGCGCTGGCGCGGCTGGCGCAGGAGCCGACCGTCAATATCGAAGGGCTGGTCGCGGGCTACACCGGGCCGGGCGGCAAGACGATCCTGCCCGGCCGTGCCGTCGCCAAGCTCGATCTGCGGCTGGTGCCCAACCAGACACGCGCCGAGGCGGAGCGCAAGTTGCGCGCGCATCTGGACAAACAGGGCTTCGCCGACGTCGAGATGAACGTCTCGGGCGGATACGATCCGACCGAAACCTCCGAGAACAGCCGCCTGATCCAGGCCGAGCTCGCGACCTACCGCAAACTGGGCGTGACGGCGAACCTCAGCCCGCGCATGGCGGGGTCGTGGCCCGGCGCCGTCTTCACCGCCCCGCCAGTTGCGATTCCCGCCGGCCATTTCGGTATCGGTCACGGCGCGGGCGCCCACGCACCCGACGAGTATTTCGTGATCGATTCCACCAATCCCAAGGTCGCCGGGATCACCGATGCCACGATGGGATTCGTCGAGATGATGTTCCAGCTCGCGATGGCGCGCTGAGCGCAACCACCGCTCAAGCGGCAAGGCGACCGCGTCTCGCCGTAGCTTCCTTCGCCACCATCGGGCTGCCGCTAGCCTCGGCTTCCCGCCAGAGCGCATCGGCGTCGCTTTCGCCCAGCAGCAGGGCACGCGCCTCGTAGCTGGCGAGCCGCATCCGGTCGCTCGGGTGGTGGCGGCCGAAGTGCTCCGCGAGGTCGAGCGCTTCCGCCCCGCCCAGCCCTACCGCGCAGCGCAGAAAGGTCTCGGTCGCGGTCGGATTGAGCACGCCCGTGATCGCGCCGCTCTCGAGCTCGAAGCCGTATTGGTCGAACCAGCCCTCGGCCGGGTGGATGCGCAGGATGTTGAGGCTGACCGAGAGGCTCTCGGCGGGAAGCTGCGAATGGATGTCGCGGTGCGCGCGGTAGAGCATGAGCTTGCCTTCGCTCAGCGCGCCGCGCTCGACGAACCGCAGGCCGGGCGTCTCTCCGGTGTAGCCGGCGGCGGTGTCGTAGTCGTATTCGTAGTAGTCGCTCCGATAGCCCGGGCCCAGATAGCCGACGGTCAGGAAGCTGAAATTGTGGTCGTGCGGCACGCCGTAGACGAAGGTCCTGGCGCCGCTCGATTTGAAGCAGCTGTCGCGCTCGGACGGCCAGATGTTCGCGCGCAGGAAACAGCCGCCACGCGGGCGCGAGAGCACGATCGACTGGGCGCCGTAGGCCGAGCTCTCGCCGATCTCGCGGTGACGGTTCTTGAGCTGCTCGATCAGCATGTCGCCGAGGAAAGCGCGGTCGTTGGCGAGGCGGCGCAGGGCGGAAGCGGCGGCGAGAAGGCTCCCTTCGTCGCCGGGATCGAAGCCGCGATCCCCAAGCGCATCGAGGCAGCCGGCAAGGTCCAGTTCGCCCTCGTCCCGGCAGTCGATCACGCGCGGCATGGCCGGCTCCATCGCGCGAGCGAGGCGTGGCGTTCGATCAGGCTGGCGCGCAGCGCGCCCGCCGGCGCCGCCAGCGCATCGGCGGTATCGCCCGCGATCGCGGCGAGGGTCTCGAAGCCGGTCGCGGTGTCGAGCGCCAGGGCCTGGCAGAGCGCCTGCCAGCGGAAGTGGTCGCTGCCCGCCGCGCCCGCGATCCCGGCGAGCACCGGCGCGGCGTCGGCGCGCCGCATCGCCCCCAGCACCGCCGCCGCCATCTCGTCGCGGCTTTCGGCGCGGTCCCCGCTGGCGCGGTGGACCAGCATCCCGTCGGCGATACGATACTCGCGCGTGGGAGCCGGCGCCCGGTCGCCGCGCGAGAGACGGAGCATGACCATCCGACGCAGCGGGCTATCGACGATCCTGGCATGGCGCGGGCCGAGGAACGCCAGCGCGTCGCCGCGGACGATGCGGCGGGTTTCCCAGTCCAGCTCGGCACGTTGCGGCTCGGCGCGCAGGATCTCGAAGAAGCGCGCGTCCGCCGCGCCGGCCAGGCACAGCTCGCGGCGCTCGCCGCCGGCGAAGCAGACGGTCTCGGCCCGGCCCTCCCGACCCCCACCGCTCGCCTCGTAGCACAGCAGCGACAGCGCGGCCCCATTCGCCTCGGCGAGCTGCAGCACTCCCAGCCCTCGCGCATATTGATGTCGGAACGGCACATGGCCCAGCGGCCGCCCGATCAATTGCCTCACCATCGGCGAAACGAGCGCATCGACGAAGCCCTGCGCAAGCGCGAGATCGGACAGGGCGCTATCGAGCAGCGGGCAGTCCGCGATGGCCGCTCCCGACCCGTAGCCGCCCAGCTCCTCGAGAAGTGCCGCGACCCGCCCGCTCCTCCGCCAGCCATCGCGTACCGCTTCGAGCGCGGCCTGTGCGTCCAGCTGCGGCGCGGGATCGCGCCGCAACCGGTCGATGGCGGGATCGATCCGCACCGTCGCGCGCGCCCCCCTCAGTTGCTCGCGGGGATGAGCTCGTAGATGTAGACCATCAGCACCACGATGCGGTCGTCCACAGAGGCGCTGGCGAGATCGGACAGGCTGCCGAACAGGCCCTGGACGGTGTCCAGGCCAGGCAGGCTGTCGAGGTCGATCTTGGGCAGGTTCATGGCGTTGTTCCCCTTGCGCGGGCGGCTTGACGGAGTGCCTGCCCGCCCGTGCCGATTGGTGCCGGACAGCTTCGCGAAGCTGAAATTAAAACATTGTCATCGCGCGGGGCCCCAGCCACAGCCCGCCCGATGCCCTCGCACCCTCCTGGCCCGTCGGCCGCCGAATTCGCCTTCGACCCGGTCCGCGCCGCGCCGTTCCTGACCGCGCATTCGCACAACGGCTGGCTGGGGCTGCAATACCGCGACCATGGCGCGGACTGGGTCGAGCTCGAGCTGCCGTGGCGCGCCGATCTGGTGGGCGAGGCGACGCGCGAGGTGCTCGCCTCGGGCCCGATCGTGAGTTTGATGGACATGGCCAGCGGGCTCGCGATTTGGACCCGGATGGCGCGCTTCCAGCCCATCGCCACGCTCGACCTGCGCGTCGATTACACCCGCGCCGCCGCGCCGCGCGGCAGCGTTTTCGGACGCGCGACCTGCTATCGCACCACCCGCTCGGCGGCCTTTGTCCACGGCATCGCGCACGAGGGCGATCCGGAGGATCCGGTGGCGCGGATGCAGGGGGTATTCATGACCATCGCCGCCGATCCGCGGAGCGCGATCGGTGGCTGAGCTGACACCCTATGCCAACGCGCTCGGAATCGGGGTGGAGCGAATCGAGGGCGGCGTGCCGGTGCTGAGGGTCGAATTCTCCGACGCCGTGCAGGGCCGCCCCGGCGCGCTTCACGGCGGCGCGATCAGCGGGCTGCTCGAAACCGCGGGCTATGCGCTGCTGCGCGGCGCGCTCGCCGAAGCGGGGCGCCCCGCGGCGATGAAGCCGATCAACCTCACGGTCCAGTTCCTCGCCTCGGGCAAGCCGCGCCCGACCTTCGCCATGGCCCGCATCGTCAAGCTGGGACGGCGAACCGCGAACCTGTGGGTCGAGGCATGGCAGGACGATCCCGCCCGGCCGATCGCGAGCGCCGTGATGAACGTGATGATCGCCGCCGACGGCTAATTCGGGCCCTCGCCCACCTCCTCCTCGATCCGCTCGCGCGCGCGTTCGTAACGTTCCTCGGCGCGCTGGCGCGCTTCCTCGATCCGCTCGCGGACCACCTCGTAATCGGGGCCTTCGATGCCCACCCCATTCTGGTCGATCCGCACCTCGCCGCCAGGCAACACGATCGTCGCGCCGTCGGGGCCGATCGTGACGTCGCCCTCCTCGAGATCGGGCTGCCCGACAAGATCGGGATCGCGCGGGGGCGGCGGCGGGGCGGCGCGCCCGATGTTGAGCGCGCGCAGCATGAAATCCCGCCAGATGCGCGCGGGCACCGTGCCCCCGCTCATCCTGCCGAGCGGCGTGTTGTCGTCGCGCCCGACCCACACGCCGACGACCAGATCTCCGGCATAGCCCACGAACAGCGCGTCGCGGCTGTCCTGCGTGGTGCCCGTCTTGCCGAAATTCGCGACCGGCAGCATCGCCGCGCGCCCGGTACCGGCGTTGATCGCGCGGCGCAGCATGGACTGCATGTCCTCGTGGGTCCGGCCCGAAAGGTGCTTGGGCCCGTCCCACAGCTTGCGCCAGAACCCGATCCCGGGGCGGGGGACGGCATGGGCCTTCACCGGCATGGCGTTGGCCGCGATCCCGGCATAGGCGCTGGTCAGCTCGAGCAGCGTCATCGTCGAGGTGCCCAGCGCCAGGCTCGGATCGCCCTCGGGCAGCGGCGCGGTGACGCCGAGCTCGCGCGCGGTGGCGATCGCCTTGTCGCTGCCGATCTGTTGCATCAGCCGCACCGCCGCGACATTGCTCGATTGCGCGAAGGCGTCCTGCAGGGTCAGGCTGTCCGAATAGCGCCCCGCGGCGTTGCGCGGGCGATAGGATCCTTGCGCGATCTCGCGGTTGCCGATGCGGTCCTGTGGCGACCAGCCATCGCGTAGCGCGGCGAGATAGACGAAGGTCTTGAAGGTCGAGCCCGGCTGGCGCCTGGCCTGCGTCACGCGGTTGAACGGCGTCTTGCCGTAATCGGTGCCGCCGATCATCGCGACGACCTCGCCGTTCCGCCGCATCGCGACCAGCGCCACCTGCGCGCCCTGAAGGGGGGCGCCGCGCGTCACTTGCCGCGCGACCTCCTGCAAGCGGCTGTCGAGCGTGGTGGCGATGGTCTGGCGGGCGTAGCCGCCCCCCCCGTCACCTTGGGCCAGCGCGCGCGCCTCGGGCAGCGCCCAGTCGGCGAAATAGGTGCCGGTGGGCAGGTCGCGCTCGTCGCGGACGTCGAGCCGCGGGGCGCGGATGTTCACGTCGCCGCGGTCGATGTAGCCGACCGCCGCCATCGAGCCGAGGACCAGCCGCATGCGCTTCTCGGCGCTGGCATAATGGTGGACGGGGTTGAGCCGGCTCGGCGCCTGCACCAGCCCCGCCAGCATCGCCGCCTGCGCCAACGTCAGATTCTCTGGCTTGCGGTAGAAGTAATGCAGGCTGGCGGCGCGCAGGCCATAGACGTTGTCGCCGAAATAGGCGTTGGAGAGATAGCGTTCGAGGATCTGGTCCTTGGTCAGCCACGCCTCGAGCCAGAAGGCGATCAGCATCTCGCGCGCCTTGCGCGTCAGCGTCTGCTCGGGCGTCAGGAAGGTGAACTTGGCGAGCTGCTGGGTGATCGTGCTGCCCCCGCCGTGTCCGGTCCAGGCGGCGCGCGCGAGCCCGCGCGGATCGATCCCCCAATGCTCGTCGAAGCGGCGGTCCTCGATGGCGAGGAAGGCCTGCTTGACGTGAGGCGGGAGCTTGCGGATCTCGACCGGGGCATCGACCACGGCGCCCTTGCGCGCGATCGGCGTGCCGTCCGCCGCCGTCAGCGTGATCTCGGGCGGAACGATCGGCTGGAGCGACTTCGACAGCGGCGCGGTAAGCGCCAGCCATGCCAGCAGCACGAAGAACAGCATGAGGACCGCGGCGATGGCGCGGACGATCCACCACCCCCAGCTCCTGTCGCGCCAGTAGCTGCGCTGAAACCATTTGAGCCGCCGCTTCTCCTCGACCGCGACCCCGCGCTCGATGCGGTCGAGCCGCGCGTCCCAGTCCTCCCACGCAGGCGCGCCCGCGCGGCCATCGAGCGCGAAATAGCCGCGGCCTGGGTGCGGTTCGCCTCGTGGGGATAGCGAAAATATGCCCATAGTGCCTTAATCGACTAACACAGCGATCGTCGCTCGGAAAGAGCCTACTGGCTCCCCGCTTTCGCGGGGATGACAAGAAGGGAAAAACTACTCTTCGTCACCCCCGCGAAAGCGGGGGCCCAGTCGTCTCCAAAGCTTCGAATCCGTAGTCCTCGGCCAAATCCCGCCAGAAGAGGTTGTCCTTCTCGATCAGTTCGATCCGCCACTGGCGATTCCAGTTCTTGACCCGCCTTTCGCGAATGATCGCGCTCTCCATCGTCTCATGGGGCTCGAACCAGACCAGGCGCTTGATGCTGTGCCGCTTCGTAAAGGCGCCAATAAGACCTTCGCGATGCTGGGCCACGCGCTGAAGCAAGTTCGATGTCACGCCGGTGTAGAGCGTGCCGTTGCGCTTGGAGGCGAGGATGTAGACGCAGGGTTCCAGCTCGCGCTTCATCTGCCCGATCCCAACCTCGTCGTCCCCGCGAAAGCGGGGACCCCAGTCAAATCTGGAGCGCAAGAGCTTACTGGGTCCCCGCTTTCGCGGGGATGACGGAAATAGGAGTTTGTAGCTACAAGGCTCACCCCTTCCCCACCACGCTCTCCGGCAAATCGACCCCGAACACGCGCTGGTAATACTCCGCCACCAGCATTCGCTCGGCCTCGTCGCATTTGTTGAGGAAAGTGAGACGGAAAGCGAAGCCGACGTCGTCGAAGATCGTCGCGTTCTGCGCCCAGGTGATGACGGTGCGCGGGCTCATCACGGTGCTGATGTCGCCGTTCATGAAGCCCTGTCGGGTAAAATCGGCGACCTTGACCATGTCGGCCACTACCTTGGCGGCGGTCTCCGGACTCTTGGCGGCGACGATGCCGTGCTCGGTCTCGGCCGGCAGATAGTTCAGCGCCGTCACGATGTTCCAGCGGTCCATCTGGCCCTGGTTAATCGCCTGGGTGCCGTGATAGAGCCCGCTGGTGTCGCCCAGCCCCACCGTGTTGGCGGTCGCGAACAGGCGGAAATGCGGATCGGGGCGGATCACGCGGTTCTGGTCCAGCAAGGTCAGCTTGCCCTGCTGCTCGAGCACGCGCTGGATCACGAACATCACGTCGGGCCGGCCGGCGTCGTATTCGTCGAACACCAGCGCCACCGGGTGCTGCAGCGCCCAGGGCAGCAAGCCCTCGCGGAACTCGGTAACCTGCAAGCCGTCGCGCAGCACGATCGCATCGCGCCCGACCAGGTCGATGCGGCTGATATGCGCGTCGAGATTGATGCGGATGCAGGGCCAGTTGAGGCGCGCCGCGACCTGCTCGATATGAGTCGACTTGCCGGTGCCGTGATAGCCCTGCACCATCACCCGCCGGTCGTGCGCGAAGCCGGCCAGGATCGCGAGCGTGGTGTCGGGATCGAAGACATAGCCCTCGTCGAGATCGGGCGTGCGCGCGTCGGGCTTGCTGAAGGCCGGCACTTCCCAATCGACGTCCACGCCGAAGACCTCGCGCACCTTCACCGTGGTGTCGGGCGAGGCCAGAACGGTGCGGTTGTTCGCTTCGAAGCTCTTGTCGGTCATGTCGTTCATCGCCTCGCCGCCTAAGACTTTCTCCCAAGCGCGCCAAGCCTATATTGGGCGCCATGCCGCCCGATCCCATCGAAGCCCTGAGGCAGACGCTGGTCGGGAAGGTCCGCGGCGTGTTCAACGATCTCAATGCCGGCGAGAGGCCGGTTCCCCCCTCGGACGAAGCGCTGTTCGAGCGCAACTCGCCGATCCGCATGGTCCACGCCGACATCGTCGGCATGATGGTGGGCGGCATCCGCTCGCTGCTGCTGCAGATGCTCCACCCGCACGCTTTGCAGGGCGTGCTCGATCATTCGAACTTCCGCGAGGACATGCACGGGCGGCTGCGGCGCACCGCCAAGTTCATCGCGGTCACCACCTTCGGCCACCGCGACGACGCGACCGTGGCCATCGAGCGCGTCAACCGCATCCATGCGGCGGTCGGCGGGACGCTGCCCGACGGCACGCGCTATTCCGCCGCCGATCCGCGCGTGTTGGCCTGGGTCCACGTGGCCGAGGCGACGAGCTTCCTCGCCGCCTATCTGCGCCATGTCCGTCCCGACATGCCGGGGCACGAGCAGGACGAATACTATCGCCAGTTCGCGGTGATCGCCCGCGCGCTGGGCGCCGATCCGGTCCCGCTCGACCGGCGCGAGGCGGAGCTCTTGTTCCGCGAGCTGCGCCGCGATCTGCGCCCGAGCCCGCAGGCGCGCGAGATCGCCGACCTGGTGCTGCGCCAGCGCCCGCCCGGCTCGCCGCCCGCGGTCCAGGCGTTGCTCGGCGCCGAGGCGGTGGCGCTGCTGCCCTCGTTCGCGCGCGCCATGCTCGGGCTGGAGAAACCCGGCCTCGCCGCCTTCCCCGCCCGCGCCGCGACCTGGGGCATGGGCAAAACGCTGCGCTGGGCGTTCCGGCAGGGGTGAAGTCGCTCGCGATCTCACGGCCGCTGCTATGGCTGGTGCTGGCCCTGCCTGGGCTGTGGATGCTCGGCCGCTGGGCGGTTACGCCGAAGCTATACGGCTATGGCCACATCGTCGCGGATAGCGGTGACTGGGCGGCGTGGCTGCTGATGGCGACGCTGGCTGTCACCCCGATCCGGCTGCTGTTCAGGCGGCATCGCTGGGCGCAATGGCTGATGCGGCGGCGGCGGGATCTGGGTGTGGCCAGCTTCGCCTATGCCGCCGGCCACACCGCGATCTATCTGTTCCGCAAAGCATCGCCCGACATCGTCGGGGCCGAGCTTTCCACGCCCTACATCCTGGCCGGATGGCTGGCCCTTGCGCTATTCGTGCCGCTGGCGATCACTTCCAACGACATCGCGACCCGTGCCCTCAAGCGGTCATGGAAGCGCGTGCACCGGCTCGTATATCCGGCGGCGGTTCTGACCTTCCTTCACTGGCTCCTCGCGGCCTTCGATCCCACAACAGCCTACATACATATCGCGATTCTGGCCGCGATCGAGTTGCCGAGGGTCTGGCTGCAGCGGCGTCAGAGAGTGACGTAATTGCGGAATCGCGCGACTTCCGCCGCGTCGACATACTTTCCGATCTCGCGATCGAAGACGCCGAGGTCGGCATAGGGACGGTACTCGAGGAATTCATCGACCATCTTGGGAGTCATGCCGGGGATGAGCTTGATGTCGTCCTCGCTGGCGGTGTTGAGATCGACCGGAACGAACACGCCGCCGAGCACGCTCGCCGCGTCATCGGCTGTCATTGTTTCGAGCAGCTTGGCGTTCAGGGCCGTGACATTGGCGTAGGGCCGTCCGGCGACGATCGCTGCCGCGAGTTCGCGCGTCATGCCCCTGGCGGCGGCCAGTTGCTCGGCGGTCGCGGTATTGGCATCGAGCACCGGTGTGGCGGCGGCGGTCGCCGTGGCGTCGTCGGCAGCGGCCTTCGCCACGGAGTCCGCTTCGACTGTGGCGGCGGTGTCATCGGCGGCGCCCGAGCACGCAGCCAGGGTCAGCGACGCGCCGACAAGAGCGGTGGCGAAAACGAATCTGCGCATAGTGGACGCTTCCTTGTTGCTAGGCCTTCTCATTAGCGAGATACGACGGGAACGCCAATCTTTCCGAGCGGTGCTATATCAGCTTGTCGGGCAGCACGAAGATGGCGGCGTAACGCAGCGCCAGTTCGCGGTCGCCCTCGATCGCCAGCCCCGCCCCGCGCTCGAGCTGCTCGACCGGAATCCTGGCGTAGAGGAGACCGGCCAGCACCGAGGCGTCGGGCGCGCGGAAGATCGCCTGCCCCTGCGCGGCATGGCCGCGCCTGATCGGCAGCGCGCCATTGGCGAGCGCCGCGAGGAACTGCTCGCCCGCCACCTCGAACCCGATCCGCGCGCGCATCCCGACCGCCTTCGCCGGATTGAACATCGTGCGCATCGACAGCATCAGCGAGACCGGCGAAAGCGGCAGCATCGGATCGTGACCGGAGTGCATCGCCGCCCAGCGCCCCAGCTCCTGGATCGCCGGCTCGGCCGCCTGACCCCACGCGGTGAGCGCATAGACCTGGACCCCGGCCGGCGGAGGCAGCCTCTCGCGCCTGAGCGCGCCGGCTTCCTCGAGGCTTGCGAGCCGCTCGGTCAGCACCTTGGCCGAAATTCCGGGCAGGCTGGCGCGCAGGTCGGAGAAGCGCCGCGGCCCGAACATCAGCTCCCTGACGATCATCAGCGACCAGCGCTCGCCCACCAGCTCCATCGCGAAGGCCGTGCCGCAGGCGTCCCCATACCACCGGCCGTGCGGCGATTTCGACGACGCAGTTACTTTTTGAAACTTCATAGTTGCTTTATGTAACTAGGTCCGGCACTAGACGCAAGCGGCGAGTCGCAATGGAGAGGACGAGCGTGACCCAGATGATCTTCGTGAACCTGCCGGTGGCCGACCTCGCGCGGTCCAAGTCGTTCTATGCGGCGCTCGGCTTCGTCAACGAACCCAGGTTCACCAACGAGCAAGCCGCCTGCATGGTGCTCTCCGACGCGATCTTCGTCATGCTGTTGACGCATGACTTCTGGAAGACCTTCACCAGCAAGGCGATTCCCGATGCGAAGGCGAGCGCGCAGGTGATGCTGGCGGTCAGCCGCGACGGCAAGGAGGCGGTGGACGCAATGGTCGGTGCGGCCGCGGCCAGCGGGGGCAAGGCGGACTGCAATCCCAAGCAGGATCTTGGCTTCATGTACGGGCGCAGCTTCGAGGATCCGGACGGCCACATCTGGGAGCCGAACTGGATGGACATGCAGGCGGCGCTGGACGGCGCGCCGGCAACCGACCGGTGATCGGACCCACGACGCAAGGAGAAAGCCAATGACCTATCTCGACGGTTTCGTGCTCGCGGTGCCCACCGCCAACAAGGACAAGTTCGTGGCCCATGCGAACAAGGGCGACGACATGTTCATCGACTTCGGCGCCACTCGCATCGTCGAGAACTGGGGCGCCGACACGCCCAAGGGCCACACCACCGATTTCCCTGGCGCGGTCGAGGCCAGGGACGACGAGACGATCGTCTTCAGCTGGGTCGAATGGCCCGACAAGGCGACGCGCGACGCCGGCTATGCGAAGATGATGGCGCCCGGCTTCGAGGACGAGCGCATGGACCCCGAGAAGAACCCGATGCCGTTCGACGGCAAGCGGATGATCTACGGCGGGTTCGAACCCATCGTTACCCACGGCGACCCGTCCGACGACGACTATGTCCAGGGCTTCCTGATCCCCGTGCCCGAGGACCGGCGCGAGGATTATCGCCAGATGGCCGGCGACGCCTGGGACATGTTCAAGGGCTATGGCGCGACCGGCGTGGTCGAGGCTTGGGGCGACGATGTGCCCGAAGGCAAGCAGACCGACTTCTATCGCGCGGTCAAGGCTAAGCCGGGCGAGAAGGTGGTGTTCAGCTGGATGACCTGGCCCGACCGCGCCACCTGCGACGCCGCGTCCGAGAAGATGCGGAACGATCCCGCCATGAAGATGCCCGACGACATGCCCTTCGACGGCAAGCGCATGGTCTGGGGCGGCTTCGAGCCGGTGGTGGTGCTGAACGGCAAGCGCTGAACAACGGCGCGTCACCAACCACCCCGGAGGACAGATGCGATGGCCGGCCATCACGGCGATCTTGTACCGTATGAGCCGATGACCCGCGATCGCCGGACCGATCCCCAGGGTGCCAGCTTCGGGCTCGTCGGCGCGAGGAAGGAAAGCTGAGCATGGCGGACTACACCTTCTACACCCACCCCATGAGCCGCGGCCAGATCGTGCGCTGGGCGTTGCACGAGGCGGGCGCGGATTACCGGCAGGTGCTGGTCGATTGGGCGGCGAAGCCCGAGGCGCTGTGCAAGGCCAACCCGATGGGCAAGCTGCCCACCATCGTCCACCACCACGCCGGGGAGTCCGGGGGCCACGATCATGTGGTGACCGAGGCGGCGGCGATTTGCCACTATTTGGCCGAGATGAGCGCTCCCGAGTTGCTGCCCAGGGACGAGGAGAAGGCAGACTATTTCCGCTATTTGTTCTTCGCTGCCGGCCCAGTCGAGCAGGCGGTGACGAGCAAGGCGATGGGGTGGCAGGTGGACGAGCCGCAGAAGCAGGGCATGCTCGGCTTCGGCACCTATGACCGGGCGATCGACGCCTTCGAGGAAATGCTCGACGGACGCGACTACGTCTGCGGAACGCGCTTCACCATGGCGGACGTGTATGTCGGCAGCCAGGTCGATTGGGGCTTGGCCTTCAAGTCGATCCCCAGCCGCCCCGCCTTCGAGGCCTATGCCGAGCGGCTGCGCACCCGCGATGCCTACAAAGCCGCCAAGGCCATCGACATGAAGTTGATCGAGGACAGCCGGAAATGACGACCGCCAAGAACACGATCTGCATCTGGTATGACAAGGACGCCGAGGAGGCCGCGAATTTCTACGCGCGGACCTTTCCCGATAGCCGCGTCGGCGCCATTCATCGCGCTCCGATGGACACCCCAGGCAATAGGGCGGGCGACGTGATGGTTGTCGAATTCACCGTCTGCGGCGTGGCGTGCATCGGCCTGAACGGCGGGCCGATTTTCAGGCAGAGCGAAGCTTTCTCGTTCCAGATCGCGACCGAGGATCAGGAAGAAACCGATCGATACTGGAACGCGATCGTCGGCAATGGCGGGGCCGAAAGTCAGTGCGGCTGGTGCAAGGACAAATGGGGCGTCAACTGGCAAATCGCCCCGCGCGTGCTCACCGAGGCCGTGGCCCGGGGCGGGGAAGTCGCCAGGCGGGCCTTAGAGGCGATGTTTCCAATGCGGAAAATCGACATCGCGAGGATCGAGGCGGCCATTGCGGGGGCGAAGGCCGATGCGTAGGATCACCGGCGCCGCTTTCCTTTCGCTCGACGGAGTGATGTAGGCGCCCGGCGGCCCGACCGAAGACCCTCAGGGCGGGTTCGAGGAAGGCGGCTGGATGTTCAAGATCTGGGATCCGGGCATCGAGGAAACGCTCGGCTCGCTGTTCTCCGGCGCATACGACCTCCTGCTTGGTCGCCGCACCTACGACATCTTCGCCGCCTTCTGGCCCTATGCCGAAGGCGACAACAAGCCGATGAGCGAGGCCTTCGACCGCGCCAACAAATATGTCCTGACCCGCGGCGATCAGCCGCTCGAATGGCAGAACAGCCGCCGGCTGCGCGGCGTGGAAGATGTCGCGAAGGTCAAGGCGGCCGAGGGGTCGGACATCATCATCCAGGGCTCGAGCACGATCTATCCCGATCTGCTCGCGGCAGGGCTCATCGACAGGCTGATCACCATGACCTTCCCGGTGATCCTGGGGCGCGGCAAACGCCTGTTCGGCGAGGGGACACCCGTCGATAGGCTGGCGATGACCGATCACCGCGTGACCGAACGGGGCACCGTGATCGCGACCTACCAGCCCGGCGGAATGCTGCCGCCCTATCCGGACGAGGCGCCGATCCCGGTTACCAGCGAGCGCGAGGTCGTGCGCCAGCAAAAGATCGCGGCGGGCGGCTGGTGAGACCGGCGGCTCACTCAAATGCGTTTTGGCCTAACTTTACCCTAACCTTCCGCCGCAGCGTCAGCCCAGCGCGGAGCTCTTTCTCAACAGCTGATAGGCCTCGACCACCCGGCCAAGTTCCGCTTCGTGCCGGCGGTCGCCGCCGTTGCGGTCGGGATGAAGGCTGCGCACCAGTTCCGAATAGCGGCGGCGCAGTTCCCCGCGGTCTATGCCGGAGCCGAGGCCCAGGGTCGCGAGCGCGGCCGCCTCTTCGCGGCCGAAGCGGCCGCCCGCGGCGAGTTCGGCCTCGCGCCGGGCGCGCGACCTGATCCCGTCGGCGCGCGCCGCGATCGCCTCGAGCGGATCGTCGAAATCGGCCCAGCGCGGCATCCCGCTCCCGCCGGCGGTGGCGCGGAAGCTGGGGCTCTCGGTCCGCCAGCCCGCACCCGGCGCCTGCGCGGCGTGGATTTCCTCGGCGCTCATGCCCGCGAACCAGTCGTAGCCGGCGTTGAACTCGCGGACATGGTCGAGGCACAGCCAGCGCCACTCCCCCGGCCCGTCGAAGCCCGAGCGCCGCTCGCCCGGCGCGCGGAACTCGCCGGGCCCGCCGCAGCCGGGGTGCATGCAACCCTGTACGCTCGTCTCGTGCCGTCCGTGAAACCGCGTTTCGCGCATTCGGGGTAGGATGGTGACGCGGGCCGCGTTAGGGAACCCCGAATGGAGCGATTCTTCGCATGAGTGGTCCGGTTCGGCAGGAAATGGAACGGCTGCTGACAGCGGCCTTCGCCCCCACTCGCCTCGCGGTGATCAACGACAGCGCGCGGCACCGCGGCCACAGCGGCGACGACGGCAGCGGCGAATCGCATTTCACGGTCGAGATCGAGGCGGAGGCTTTCGCGGGCAGGAGCCGGCTCGAACGCCAGCGCATGGTCAA
>JAIETR010000037.1 GCA_019745075.1 Qipengyuania sp. | reverse complement strand
ACCCTTGGCCATGCCCGTCCCTCCTGCCACTATGACAGAAGAATAGTATGGAACTTACTTCAGTTCCAGGTGACTAGCGTTAGCCGCGCTCAGTAGTTGCGCGCTAAAATAGTAGCCAATATAGTAGCCTATTGTAAAGCCAATAATGGGCTGCGAGAAAAAAGGAGGATTTACAGCGATTTATGGCTATGGAAAGGGCTTAACCGTGCGACGAGGCGCGACTTCGGAATGGATTTCATCCACGACTCTGATATTGGCTATCATTATGGCTACCAAAATTGATTCGAAATCTACTCTGCCGCTGGTCTCGCGCATCGAAGCCGATTTGCTCGCCGGGCATTTTCGCCCAGGGGAATGGCTCAAGCAGGCCGATATTGAAGCAAGCTATGCCGCCAATCGGTTCGACGTTCGTATGGCACTGCTTGATCTCAAGGCGCGATGCCTTGTCGAGCAGATCCCCAATCGAGGATTTCGCGTCGTTAATCTCAGCGAGCGCGAACGCGAGGATCTGGTCGAGACCCGTATCATTCTCGAAACTGCGGCGGCGCGTCTTGCCGCAGAGCGCATTCCAACAGAAACCATCGATGAACTCGCCGAGATCGTAGGCGAATTCGAGGTACAGATACCGATTGCCGATTTGAACGTGCTGCGCGCACTGAACGGCCGGTTCCACGACCTTCTTTATCAATCCAGCGGCAACGAACTGCTTGCAAGCGAGATCAAAGCGCTCCGCGAGCGGGGATTGCCGGGCTTGCGCGGTGGCGCACTGACGTGGCGAACGATGGCAGGTATCAGCCAAAGCAATGAGGACCATGTGGCAATGATCACCCTGCTCCGCGCCCGTGACGGCGACGGATTGGCCGAAGTCATTCGCAACCACCTCAGCATTTGGCGAAGCCATCTGCCGAGTTCATAAACACGCCCCTGAGCCAGATTTGGCTGGTCTCTCGACCGCGGTGCCTGTGGAGATCTCCGCCAATCGAGTTCGTGGCCGGCCGACACCAGTTTATGAAATGTTGGCCTGGTTGAAAACGGTCAGTCGCACGGGCTCCTAAGCTGGCAACAACTCGGCAGGCCATCGTTTGAAACCTCCACGATCACGGTGCTTCGCTTGCGAGATCAGCGCGATCAATTCTTGGTCGGAGACGGCTGCGCTGGATGTCCCAGAGGCATACTCGGCTGAGCTGAGGCAGGTAGAATCGAGCGCGCTGGACACAGACCGGGGAGTGAATTCGAAAACTCTGTTGCGGCAAATCTCAGGCTTGTTCCGATTGACAGCCAGCAAAATTGTAGCCAATTTATACGCCAATCGTAAATTGGCGACGACGGAGATGATGTGTCTGAAATCCTATATGGATCGACGTGGGCAGCCCGCCAGCTCGCCTCACAGGTGCCCGTAGCGTGAGTGAAACACGCAACTGCTCGGTAACAGTCAAAGTCGAGCGGCCTATGGCGGCCGGTCGCTTTGTCCTGGTATGCGATCATGCAGCATCGATGATCCCCGACCGCTTCGTTAATCTGGGCCTCGATTCAGTGGTCATCGCGGAGCACATCGCCTTGGACATTGGCGCACTGGCGGTCGCCCGGCGTCTGTCCGCAGCGCTCGACAGCCCCCTCGTTTATCCAACGGTGTCGCGGCTCGTTATCGACTGCAATCGCGCCGAAGATCACCCAGGCCTCATCGTCTCAGAGACTGAATTCGGACCCGTGCCGGGCAACCAAGCGATCACCAATGACGAACGGCGGCTTCGGATCACCGAAATTCATCGACCATTTCACGAACAATTGGCGGCCGTGCTTCGCGAACGCGCCACCCGGCGCGTGTCGACAACGGTCATCGCTGTTCACAGTTTCACGCCTGTATTGGCGGGGCACGCGCGCCCTTGGCATCTTGGGCTGTTGTACAACACGGACACTCGATTTGCGCACCGGCTGGAAGCTGAGCTTGCCGCAATCGAGGGTGTCATCGTTGGTCTCAATGTTCCTTACTCGCCGTGCGCCGACGGCGTCTACTTTACGCTTAGCCGCCATGCCGAGGCCGTGGGACTGCCTTGCGTCATGATCGAGCTACGCAACGATCTCATTCGCGACGAAGCGGGCCAGACGCTGTGGGCCGAACGGCTCGCTGCCGGGCTCGCCCGGAGCGAACGAGACTCGGACGCCGCAGCCAACGACCACCCGGCAGCAGCACGGGCTGCCCTCTCCCCTTGTAAGGCCGGGCAATGACAAAGGTATCCGATGCCGCACTTAAGGCCGTGGCCGAACAAACACCGCCCGTGGCAAAAGTCGGGGTGTTCGACATCGACGGGGTGCTGCGCGGTAAATATATGGCCGCTGACAAGTTCGCCTCCGCGCTCGAGAAAGGTTTCGGGTTTTGCGATGTCGCGCTCGGCTGGGACATGCACGACCAGCTTTACGACAATGTGGCCTTCACCGGTTGGCATACCGCCTACCCTGACGCGATGGTGCGACTTTTGCCCGAGACGCTGCGGCGTATCCCGTTTGAGGGGGGCATGCCGTTCGTTCTCGGCGAGTTCTGTGGAGCAGCCGAGGCGATTTGCCCGCGGTCGTTATTGCGGCGCGTGCTCGCGCGCGCGACCGATATGGGCTTTTCCGTGAAAGCGGCCGCCGAGTTCGAGTTCTTCGTGTTCGAGGAGACCCCGCAATCGGTGCGCGCCAAAGGCTATCGCGACCTGAAAACGATCACTCCCGGAAATTTCGGCTACTCGCTCCTACGCTCGGGCGTCCACGCCGATTTCTATCAGGAGTTGCTCGAAACCTGCGCGGCGATGGATCTCGAAATCGAGGGTCTTCACACCGAGACTGGGCCGGGCGTCCTGGAAGCGGCACTGCGTGTCGATGACGCATTAGCTGCCGCTGACAAGGCGGCGTTGTTCAAGACGGTGGCGAAGATCCTGTGTCAGCGCCGCGGCTGGATGGCGACGTTCATGGCGAAATGGTCGCGCGATTGGCCGGGGCAGTCAGGCCATCTGCACACTTCGCTTTACGATGCAAAATCGGGGGAGACTACGTTTTTCGACGCCAACGCGGAGCGGCAGATGTCCGACAACATGCGCTGGTTTGTGGGCGGCCAGCAGGCGCTGATGCCAGAACTTCTCGCCATGGTGGCACCAACCGTCAACTCATATACGCGGCTGATCCCAGGCTATTGGGCGCCGACCAGCGCGACTTGGGGCTATGAGAACCGTACCTGCGCGCTACGCGTCATCGGCGGCTCGCCCTCGGCGCAGCGCGTCGAGTACCGAATCTCGGCTGCGGATATTAATCCGTATATCGCGCTCGCCGTGGTGATCGGATCGGGTCTTTGGGGGATCGAACACAGGATTGAACCGGACGCAGCGATCGAGGGCAATGCCTATGAGTGCAAGACCGCTGAGACGCGTCGGCTGCCGACGACGCTTTGGGAGGCTGCCCAGCGGCTGAAGGCATCGCCCGCCGCCCGCGTGCTATTCGGCGATGCATTTGTCGAACATTACGCTGCCACTCGTGAGTGGGAGGAGCGCGAGGCGCGCAAAGCGATCACCGACTGGCAGCTCTCGCGTTATTTCGAGATCATCTGACACCGACATCATTTGGGCTGCCGATGCGCGCCCGGGGGAGCCCTTAATGAACGACCTTGTCTGCATCTCTCCAATCGACGGCCGCGAGGTGGCTCGGCGCGCGATTGCGAGCGGGGCTGAGATTGAGGCGGCGCTTGCCAGAGCGCGCGTCGCACAAGTCGAGTGGGCTAATGTTCCGCTCGCCGATCGCATAATGGCTATCAGGCGTTTCTTGGACGCGCTTGCCGCGAAGAATGACGAGATCGTGCCAGAACTTGCACGGCAAATGGGCCGACCGGTACGCTACGGCGGAGAGCTGCGCTCGCTCGTCGAACGCGTCGAGGCGATGCTCGATGAAGCCCCCGTCGCCCTCGCGCGTTATCGGCCTGCTGCACAGAAGGGCTATGAGCGTTATGTCGAGCGGCGACCCTTGGGGATCGTGCTCGTCATCGCACCGTGGAATTACCCTTTCCTCACTGCCGCCAACACGATCGTGCCAGCGCTCCTCGCCGGCAACGCGGTCATCCTCAAGCATGCGACCCAGACGCTCCTGGTGGGCGAACGCTTCGCGGAAGGCTTCGCTGCAGCAGGATTGCCGCCTGGGCTGTTCGCCAATCTTGCGATGAGTCATGACGACACCGCTCATATGTTGAGCGCCGGACTCGTCGATCACGCCACCTTCACTGGTTCGGTCGAGGGCGGCCGCGCTATCGAGCGCGCGGCGGCCGGCAGCTTCACGACCTTGACGCTCGAACTTGGTGGCAAGGATCCGGCCTATGTGCGTTCGGATGCCGATCTCGCTCTAGCGATCGAAACGCTCGCCGATGGCGCCTTCTACAATTCGGGGCAATGCTGCTGCGGGATCGAACGCATCTATGTCGACCGCAGCGTCTGGGCACCTTTTCTCGACGGCGTCGTGGCAGCGGCATCGGCCTACCGTCTTGATGACCCGCTCGACCAGGCCACCACGCTCGGGCCGATGGCGAGCGCGCGGCTTGCAGAAACCGTGCGCGACCAGACTGCGCAAGCGCTGGCACGCGGTGCGCGAGCCCACATCGATCCGGCAGCCTTTGCTCAGGATCTCGCCGGCACCGCCTATCTCATGCCGCAGGTGTTGACTGACGTGGATCATTCCATGGCGGTGATGCGCGAGGAAAGCTTCGGCCCGGTCGTCGGGCTTATGGCGGTCGACAGCGATGACGAAGCGGTCCGGCTGATGAACGACTCGCGCTATGGGCTAACCGCCTCGATTTGGACGCGCAACCCCGCGGCCGCGGCGCGGCTTGGCGCACGGATCGAGGCGGGCACGATCTTTATGAACCGTTGCGACTATGTCGATCCGGGCCTCGCCTGGACCGGCGTCAAGGATACCGGACGCGGCGCGTCGCTTGGCCGCTTCGGCTTCGAAGCCGTCACTCGGCCCCAATCCTACCACCTGCGCGAGAGCTGAGAGCAATGACGCTGCCGTCGATCGACTGGAACTACCCGACCGCGGTTCGGTTCGGTCCCGGCCGGATCAAGGATCTGCCGGCCATCTGCGGTGAATTCGGCATCGAACGACCGCTGCTCGTCACCGATCCCGGGTTGGCGGGGTTGCCGATGGTAAGCGCAGCGATCGAGGCGAACGCAGCGGCCGGCGTTGCGACCGCGCTGTTTTCGGACGTCCGCGCCAATCCGGTCGCCGCCGATATCGAGGCGGGTATCGCAGTCTATCGCGCCGGCGGACATGACGGCGTCATCGCGATGGGCGGAGGCAGCGCGCTCGACGCGGGCAAGGTTGTCGCGTTCATGGCCGGGCAGACACGACCCCTTTGGGATTTCGAGGATGTCGGAGATTGGTGGACGCGGGCCGACCCGAACGGAATCGCGCCTATCGTCGCGGTGCCGACGACTGCGGGCACCGGTTCTGAAGTTGGGCGCGCGGGCGTCATCCTTGACACGGCAACACACACCAAGAAGATAATCTTCCACCCGAAGATGCTGCCGGGCGTCGTCATCCTTGACCCGCAGCTCACCGTCGGCCTTCCGCCGCATGTCACGGCGGCGACCGGGATGGACGCGCTCTCGCACGCTCTTGAAGCTTACTGTGCGCCCGGTTTCCATCCGATGGCTGATGGCATCGCGCTTGAGGCAATCCGCATCATCGCCGAATTCCTGCCGCGGGCGGTGCGCGATGGCGGCGACCTTGAGGCGCGGGGCCACATGCTCGTCGCCGCCTCGATGGGTGCGACCGCCTTCCAGAAGGGGCTGGGCGGAATGCACGCGCTGGCCCACCCGATCGGCGCGTTGTTCGACACCCACCATGGGCTCACCAACGCAGTCCTGATGCCCTACGTTCTCGCCTTCAATCGCGTGTTTATCGAACGTCGCATCGATCGGCTCGCTGGCTATATCGGCCTCGCTGACCCGTCGTTCGACAGCTTCATGACCTGGCTTCTCGACATTCGCCGCGAGCTTGGTGTGCCGCATAACCTGAGCGGGCTGCGTGTCGATCCGGCGCGCCGCGACGAGCTTGCTGCAATGGCGGCATGCGATCCTTCGGCGGGCGGTAATCCGCGGCTTTTTGATGCAGCGGCGGCGACGACGGTGCTCGATGCAGCGTTCACCGGACGCGTTGGTGAAGGCGAATAGAGGTGAGAACTAACGCTGTGGGAAGGGACGTGGAGATGCGGGTCCTGTTTCCGAGGGTTGGCTGTGCGGCTTCGCCTTTTAGTGTCTTGGGTCGAGGAGCGCGTCGAACCGGTGGCGGTATTTCAGCCCGAAATCGCGAGCCCGACATGGGCAACATGGACTTCGAACCTTTTCTTATGCGCACGCGATTCGCCAACCTTCGGAGCGGTGATAGCAGGCGGTGCTCGAGGGCAGTTGCAATCTGGGAGTTGCGTATCAAGTCGCGTGCGATCGTTCGGCCAAGAATGAAACGTTTCTATTTGGCCTCGGTAGGGTGGCGATAGCGGCGGATAGGTTCGCCAATCGCGCTACTCGGCTGCTGCCATGCTTGTGGAGTATATCCGAATCCCTAGAGCCTTTTCTTTGTTTAATGCCGAGCGGCAGCCATGGCGCTCCATCGGCTTGTTGAGCAATTCTCCGAGCGGGCCAGAAGGGCTGCTTCAGCTGCCGAGCTATTTGATATGGCGAGCGCGGCAGCGATCGAATTGGGTTTCCCGAAGCTCGCCCTCGTGCACGGCGAATGGTTTCGGCGACCGTCCCCGGCCCTAATCCGCCTAGACAACTTTGGCGAATGGGCGGACATCTTCGTTGAGCGGCGATACTACCAGGAAGACCCTGTGTTGCTGGCATCCCAGCGGTCCAATATCGCGTTCTCTTGGGCAAGATTGTCGGAAATTATTCCTATAACGCCGCGCCAGTGCCTAATCTTGACCGAAGCTGAACGTCATGGCTTGCGCTGTGGGTTCACGATGCCTGTCGGCGTTGTCGGCGAGCCCAGCGGCTGCTGTTCCTTCGCGAGCGATGTGGCCCAGCTCCCGGCTCGCTGGAGTTGCCGCGCGGCAGGAATCATCGGCGCCGAAGCCTTCAACGCGGCGCGGCGGCTTCATGGCTATCCCGCTCGCCGACGCGACGTGCCAAGGCTCAGTCCTCGCAAGCTGGAATGTCTCCGCTGGCTAAGCTGCGGAAAGACCGATGGCGAGATCGCCATCATCCTCGGCCTGAGGGAGCCGACCGTTCGGACCTACATGACCTTGTTGCGCAAGGACTTCGAGGTGGTCAGTCGCTGCCAGCTCGTTGCCGAGGCGCTGCGGTTCGGACTCATCAGTTACGACGATGCAATACCTTCATTCTGACGAATAGCGCCGCGGCGCTCGCGCTGCTCCCCTTGCGCGATCACCAGAAGGGGAGTTCAGATGATCGTCATTTCTCGCGGCTTTACGCTCGCCGACCCACTGCACGTGACGATGTTCGCCGATCGTAAACAGGTGTTCGTCGACATGCTGCGCTGGAACGTGCCTGTGATCGACGGTCGCTTCGAGATCGACCAGTTCGACAGCGACCTCGCTACCTATATCATCGCCGCCAACGGTACTGGCGAGCATCTCGGGTCGCTGCGCCTGCTGCCGACGGGCCACCCGCATATCCTTGGGGAGCTGTTCGCCGATCTTTGCGACGACGGCGTCCCGCGCGGGCCGCACGTCGCGGAGATCACCCGACTCTGTCTGCACACCCGATTGCCTGCCGTAGCACGGCTAACAGTGCGTAATCAGTTGATCACGGCGATGGTCGATCATTGCCTCAGGATCGGGATCGTCGTTTTGACTGGCGTAGTCACCTGGCCGTTCCTCGAACAGATTCTCGCGATGGGGTGGCGCGCCGCACCATTGGGGCCACCTCGCATCGTCGCTGGCAACCGCTTGGGGGCCTTCCGCATCGAGCTGGGTTTCGACACGCCGGCGCGGCTTGCCACGACCGGTATCTACGTGCCAGCACTCGCCGCCGCGCATGCGCGGCGGGCGGCGTGAGGGACCAGGAGATGGCCCGGGATCCCGCCCTCCTGACCGCTCGATTGCTCGCCGATGGCTATTGTATCATTCCCGATCTGATCGCGCCGGAGCTTGTCGCCCTGCTTGACGACGAGCTCGGCGCACGCTTCGCCACTACGCCCTTCTGCGAAGGCGGCTTCTACGGCGCGCGCACCAAGCGGTTCGGCGCCCTGCTGCGCCGCTCGCGGCATGCGGAGCAACTCGTCCGCCATCCACTTGTGCTGCGGATCGTCGAAGCTGCATTGCGGCCGTGGTGCGACCGTTTTGCACTGAGCCTCACGCAGGCGGTCGAACTGCATCCGGGCGCGCTGGCCCAATATCCGCATCGCGACGAAGACATATACGGCGGAGCCAAGGGCGAGGTCGAATATCAGGTCAACGTCATCTGGCCGCTCACTCCCTTCACTGCGGCGAACGGCGCAACGATGGTCTGGCCCCATGGCGACATGGAGGGAACCGGCATTGCGGCTGAGATGGCACCGGGTTCAGCGTTGCTCTGGCTCGGATCAACGCTTCATGGTGGCGGCGGCAATTCCACGACGGGCGTCCGCCGCGGCGTCATCGTCGGCTATTGCCTTGGCTGGCTCAAGCCGTTCGAGAATCAGTGGCTGGTCTATCCGCCCGAGGTCGCGAAGCATTTCAATCCGGAACTCGCGGCGCTGGTCGGCTATGCCCAGCACCGGCCAAACCTTGGCAATGTCGAGGGGCAGTGTCCAACGATCCTGTTCCGCGACGATACCATCGACGGCCTCGCCGCGACCGATGCGCTTCGATCCGATCAGGCCGAGGCGCTCGCAGGATATGTGGCCGAGCAGGAAGCCGCGCGACGCGGACCACCTGCCGGCTGAATGAGGTGGGGCGCGTGCGATGGCTCCCCGGCCCGTCGCCGACTGGCGCCACCCCGAGCCTTACGCAGCGCTGCGCCGTTGCGATCGCCACGGCTTCGCCTGGGAATGGCTGCGCAGATCGCCAGCATATCAGTCTGCCGGCACTTCCGCGCCGTCAGCACCGTATGACGCCGCAGCCAGCTTCGGCCTGCACCGCTTCGAACCATTCGAGGTCGGCGTCCCCAAAGCACGCCCACTATGGCGAGCCGAAGCCGACCCGTTCGTGCTGACGGTCGAGACCGCGCCGGTACGTGAAGGGGATGACCGTTTCGACATCGCCGACTTCAGCGCGATGGCCGACGGGTTTCGAGACGAAGATGGCGTTGAGCATTGGCTGCTCTCAGACGGGTGGCACGGCGTGCGCCTCGACGTGGCGGGAACGCTGGCGATGGGCCCGGTCGCGCTCGAGTATCGCTTGACCGGTTTGGCGGCGGCGCGTCCGGCAATCGCGACGTTGAGCCGCCTGATCGCGATCGCGCGTACCGGACGGCTCGCGTCTGGCAAGTTTCCAATCGAGCGCCGCGCTCCGCGTTGGGCGCTGACGTTACGAGTATACGACGCAATCCAAGCCGGCGCTTCGCAGCGCGAGATCGCCGCCACCCTCTTCGGTATTGAGCGTGCTCCGCAATGGAAGGCCGACAACCTGTCAGCATGGAGTCGGGTCCGGCGCCTTCAGGATGCCGCGCGGCGAGCCGCGGCTGTAAAGCCGGCGCGTTGGCTTGACGGCAGTTTCACTTGAGAAATCGGAGGCTGCCGAACCTTCGTATCAGTCGCTCGACTTGCCTGCAGTATCAGGATGGAGAAGTTCGTAAATCTCGACGCCGAAAACGTCGGCGAGCTTCTCGATCAGGTCGACTGAAACCGAGTAACGTGCATTCTCGATTTCACTGACATAGGAGCGATCGACCTCGGCCGCCGCGGCAAGATCTTCTTGCGTCATCTTACGCAGCACGCGCAGCCGCCGGACGTTTTTCGCGATAATCGTTCGTGCCTTGCCCGCCATCTGGCCCAATCGACGGGTTAAGGCGCGGGTTCTCCATAGGATATATTCCACAAACGACATCTGCGCCGCCCGCTGACGCGCGAGCGCGCTTTATTGTCGGCTCACCTTCGCTCTCAGGTCAGGGTGTCGAATTCGCCGATAGCCGTTTTCGACACTCTTCATGAGCGTTGGCGAGGTTCAATTGCTTGCGGCGAGAAGCGGCGCACCGGCGCGCTGTCGAGCATGAGGCCGCAATGACCCAGATCCTAACCGATGACGAGAGCGCGCGCGCCGCGCGTGCCTTGAAGGGCTCTCCGTTTCTCAGCCCCGAGCAGGCTGCGCATTATCTCGGGTTGTCGACGCGGACGCTCCAGGAACATCGCAGCGCCAGCACCGGGCCGCGATTCCGCCGCCATTGCCGCCATGTCCGCTATCATATCGACGACCTCGATGCCTGGTCCAAAGGTGTCGCCGAGGCGGGAGGCGGCGATGATTGAGCGCCGCGACTTGCCGTTGTTCGCGTTTGGCGACGCGCTCGGGGCGTGCAAGGCGCGCCGCCGCCTGGTGGGCCGTCGCGCCGCAGCGATCGGCCTGCTCGGCGCGGGCCTCGTCGCCACGACCGCGTTGCCGCCGCAACCCCGCCTGGTCTGGAATGCCAGCGCCAGTGCCGCGATCGGCCTTTACGCGGTCACGCCTGGCGCGACGCCGCAGCTCGGCGACATGGTGATCGCGCGCGTGCCCGAACCTTACCGCATGTTTGCGGCGCGCCGGCATTATCTCCCAGACAACGTTCCGCTTGTGAAGCGCGTCCGGGCCGAGCCCGGTGATGCCGTGTGCGCCTTCGATCGCGCCGTTTTCGTGAATGGGCGACGGATCGCGACGCGGCGCTTTGCTGACGCGCGCGGGCGCGTCATGCCGTGGTGGACCGGCTGCGTGACGCTCCGGCGCGGCGCCTTACTCTTGCTGATGGAGCATCCGGACTCGTTCGATGGCCGTTATTTTGGGCCGACCGAGAGGGGCGACATTATCGGCACGGCGCGGCTTCTGTGGCGGCGTTGAGGGTCGTCGCGGCGGCGCTCGCGCTGCTCGTCGCAACGCCGGCGAGCGCCGACGACGTGGATCGTTGGCGGGCTTATGTCGAGGAAGCCTCGGCACAGTTCGGTGTGCCGGTCGAGTGGATCGAGCGCGTCATGCGCGCCGAGAGCGGCGGGCGGACGACGATCGGAGGCCGGCCGACCATCAGCCACGCAGGCGCGATGGGTCTCATGCAGCTTATGCCCGGCACTTGGGCGGAGATGCGCGCGCGGCTGGGCCTAGGCTCCGATCCGCACGATCCCCGCGACAACATCCTCGCCGGCGCGCTCTACCTGCGGCTGATGTATGACCGCTTCGGCTATCCTGGTCTCTTCGCCGCCTACAATGCCGGGCCGGGGCGCTACGCCGAGCATGTCGCTTCAGGGCGGCCATTGCCCGGCGAAACGCGCGCCTATTTGGCGACCGTCGCGGGTGGATCGACCAAGCCTGTGCATCGCTCCGAGGAGCGGCCGGTCGCCGCGATCCTTTTCGCTTTAGACGGGGTGAAGCTCACGCCGACGATCGGCGATGCTGACTCGTCGAACGGGATGTTCATCATGCTCCGTAGGGATCGCCAACGCTAGACTTACGGGCAATTCTTGCTGGACGAACCTTGACGTTGGTTGCGGCAAAGTGATTGGCGCCTGCCACGGCCTGCGGCCGCGGCACCGGGGCTCTGCTGCGCGAGGGTTCCTTCGTCGCCAAGCTCCGTCGGGCCGCCTTCGGCGTCCCGCCCATCCGGCAACGATCCCCTGGCGGGCAGCTACGCTATGGAATCGCGCGGGGGACCGCGCGATGAGGAACGTGCGCCAGACGCGTCCACTGCCCCCTCCACCGTCTCCCAGCATCCCTGGCGTGACGCACGGGTTTCGTCCGGCAAGGAGTTGCGTCGGGGAAAGCTCCGCTAGGGCGTTGCGCGCCGGCGGCGCTGGTTTGCTCTTCGAGCAGCGCCGGCGCGCAACGCCCAAGCTGCGCTACCCCTCCCGTGCCTCTTGCCGGCCAAGAGCCCCGTACGTCCCTGGGGATCCTGCGAGGACGGCTCCGGGTGCGATGGACGCGAGCCGACGCTCGCTCCCTCTCCTTGTCGATATGGAATCGGCCGCTTCTCGCGGCCGATGCGTCGTTCGTGTTTGCTGGGCCGCTGGTCGCGGCCCTCAAGGTTGCTCGGACTCACCAGGCACGATGGAAATCTGTCAAGAAAACAATGACATGGAGCCGGGTTGCCAAGTCTTGTATAAGTATAGCCGTCACCGATTGAAACAAAGTAGAGATCGGCGACGTGACTGCAACCGACTAAACGGAGTAACGACCATGAACATCGGAGAAATGACCCGCAACCAAGACGGCAGCGTGACCGGCTACATCGCCGAAGCGACCTTCGACTTCGAGAACGTCTTTCTCGACAAGGTGGCATCGACCCATGAGCGCGCACCCGCCTTCAATCTGACGACCAAGAGCCCGCGCGGGCGCCCCGTCCGCCTCGGCTCGCTTTGGGAGCGCAGCGCCAAGGAGACCGGCGAAATCTATTTCGGTGGCTACATCCAGAGCGGCGCGTCGGGCTACGTCCCCATCCGCCTGTTCCGCTCGCGCCAGAACGCCGACGTGTGGAACGTCGTTCCGCAAGCTGCCGCAGCGACAGCAGGGCGGCGCGCGGGAGGTCGCCATCCCCGAGGATGACGATCAGACCCGCGACTACGACCGCGCTTTCAGCCGCGAGCTGGAGGACGCGTGACTGACTTGAGGGGGAGCGTTCACCCGCTCCCCCGATAGTCGCCTACAATCGGAGGAGCCTTCGCCATGACGAAGGGAACGACCGCGCGCCGTGCGCGGGGCGGTGAACCGTCGCGTGACATTTACGCCGAAGTGACCGCCAAGATCATCGCCGAGCTTGAGGAAGGGCGCTTGCCCTGGGTGCAGCCTTGGGGCCGCACCGGGAGCGTCAATCCGAGCCTTCCCCGCAACGCGCTTACCGCGCGCTGCTACAGCGGCGTGAACGTCCTAATCCTGTGGGGCGCGGTCATCGAGCATGGCCATCCCTCGCAATCGTGGCTAACCTTCCGGCAAGCGTTGGAGGCGGGCGGCAGCGTCCGCAAGGGCGAACGCGGCACGACCGTGGTCTATGCCGACCGCTTCACCCCCGAGCGCGAGAAAGAGCGCGCCCGCCAGACCGGCGACGAGGCCAAGGCCGTGCCGTTTCTCAAACGCTTCACCGTGTTCAACGTCGCGCAGTGCGAAGGCTTGCGCCCCGGCCTTGCCGCCGACCCCGCGCCGCTTCCCGACCGCGAGATCGTGCCCGTCGCCGAAAGCGTGATCGCCGCATCGGGCGTGGACTTCCGCATAGGCGGCGACCGGGCGTTCTATGTGCCGTCGCAGGACTTCGTGCAGGTGCCGCCGCAACCCGCGTTCTTCGAGCAGATCAACTATTACCGCACTGCGCTTCACGAGCTGACCCACGCCACCGGCCACCCGTCGCGGCTCGCTCGAAAGGTCGAGAACGGCTTTGGCAGCAAGGACTACGCCCGCGAGGAACTGATAGCCGAAATGGGCAGCGCGTTCCTGTGCGCCGCGCTCGGCATCCAGCCGACCGTGCGCCATGCCGATTACCTGGCATCGTGGCTCGAGGTCTTGCGCGAGGACAATCGCGCGATCTTCCGCGCCGCCAGCGCCGCGACCAAGGCCGCCGACTGGTTGCTCGCGCGCCACCGCGCGCAGGTCGAATTGCACGACGAAAGGCGGGCCGCATGATCGCCCGCCGCCACCAACTTCCGCCACCCGGCGGATGACGTAGCGGCGCGTTTCGCCGCCGAGTAGCCGGTCCGCCACTCCCGGAAAGAAACGACGGACCGGCACTCCCGAAGGAGTGTGTGTAATGAAACTCGACTTTATCGAACTTGGCAAGCTGTCGGTCAGCAAGGCCAATATGCGCTACGCGAAGAAGGCCCCGGACGTGTCCGACATTCTTCCGACCGTCCGCAAGCGCGGCATCCTCGTTCCGTTGATCGTCCGCGCCAACTGCGGACCCGACGCGTTCGAGATCGTCGCGGGCGCGCGCCGCTTCACCGCCGCGAAGATCGTCGCGGAGGAGAAGGGCGAGGCCGAACCGCTGCCCTGCGCTATCCTTGAGGAAGGCGACGACGCCGACGCCATCGAGGCGTCGATGATCGAAAATATGGCGCGGCTCGACGCCGACGAAGTGACCCAATGGGAAAACTTCGTCCGTCTCGCCAAGGAAGGCCGCAGCATCGAGGACATTTCGGCGACCTTCGGGCTGCCCGACATGATGGTGCGGCGCGTCCTGGCGCTCGGCAATCTGCTGCCGCGAATCCGCGATCTTTACCGCAAGGAGAAGATCGACGGCGCGACCGTCCGCCACCTGACCTTGGCGAGCAAGAGCCAGCAGCGCGCATGGCTGGCGCTGTTCGACGACCCCGACGCCTATGTCCCCACCGGGCGGCAATTAAAGGCGTGGCTGTTCGGCGGGCAGGAGATCAGCACCGACAAGGCGCTGTTCGAGCTTGCCGATTACAAGGGCCAGATCGTCGGCGACCTGTTCGGCAAGGAGCAGTATTTCGCCGACAGCGATGCGTTCTGGGCCGCGCAAGAAGCGGTGATCGACACGAGGAAGGAGGCGTATCTGGATGCCGGATGGAGCGACGTGGTGATCGTCGCGCCCGACACCTATTTCCACGTCTATGAGTTCACCAAGGCTCCGAAGCGCAAGGGCGGGCGCGTCTATATCGACGTGCGCGCCAGCGGCGAGGTGACGTTCCACGAGGGCTATCTGACCTCGAAGGAGGCCAAGCGGCTGCAACGCGACGAGGCGCCGGAGACGGGGTTCAAGCCCGCCCGGCCCGAGGTGACGAGCACGATGCAGACCTATATCGACCTGCATCGCCACGCCGCCGTTCGCGCCGCGCTGACACGCCATCCCAAGGTCGCGCTGCGCTTGATGGTCGCCCATGCCATCGTCGGCTCGCATCTGTGGACCGTGAAGCCCGAACCGCAGACGACCCGGAACGACGAGGTGCGCGAGAGTGTCGAGACGTGCCGGGGGGAGGCCGACTTCGATGAGCAGCGGCGCGCGGTGCTGGCCGTTCTCGGCTTTTCGGCCGAGGAACCGACCGTGACCGGCGGCAACGGCGACGACTACGGTTTGGCGGGCGTGTTCCTGCGCTTGCTCGACCTTCCCGATCGCGCCGTTGGCGACGTGATCGTGATCGTCATCGGCGAGACGCTGGCCGCTGGCAGCGCCGCCGTCGAGGCGGTCGGCTTGGAGATCGGCGTCGATATGGCCCGCTACTGGCAGGCCGACGGCGCGTTCTTCGAGTTGCTGCGCGACCGCGACGTGCTGACCCGCATCGTTGCGGAGGTGGCGGGCGAACCCGTCGCCCAAGCCAACGCCAAGGAGAAGGGCAAGACCTTGAAGCGCATCGTCCGCGACCATCTGGCGGGCGAGAATGGCCGCGCCAAGGTGGACGGATGGGTGCCCAAATGGATGGCGTTTCCGCCATCCGCCTACACGACCCGTGGCGGCGTCGGCACGGTCAAGGCCCACGCCAAGGTCGTCGCGGCGCGGCCCGCCGACGACGAGCCTGACCCGACCGCGCCCGGCAGGGTGCTGGCGCTGCCCGCGCCACAGCCCGCGCCGGACTGTGAGCCGATGCCGCTCGCGGCCTGAAACGGACGGGGCGGCGGGCGACCGCCGCCCCGTCTTTTTCGACAGCGCCGCTTGCGCGGCGCGGCGTTTCTTAAGGAGAAGAATCATGGCCGACCGCGTGTCAGCATCCATCATCATCGGCGGCGCGATCACCGCCGCCGTCTATGCCGATTTTTCCGCGATCATCGCGGACGAGGGCCTGTCAATCGAATGGGACGGCGCGCCTTTCGAGCCGCACGACCGCGAGGAAGGTGAGCCGCTGCGGCTCTGCGCGCACGAGGTCGCATGGGGCCGCTTCGAGCAACTAGAGGCGTTTTGCGTCGAGCGGCGCTTGCCCTTCGCGCGCTGGTCGGACGCCTATCCCGGCCAATGGGATCCCGAGCGCGTCGTGTTCACCGGCGATGGCGAGCCGCAATCCTACGGCGCGAGCAACGACGATGACGTAAGAATCGGGCGGAATACCGCCGAGGCGCTCGGCTCCTACGAGGCGATCATCGCCAATTTCGACGCGGCCGACTTCGCCGTTCCACCGCTGATCGTCAACGGCTGACGCCGCACCAATCGGGGCGCGGGCGTCCGCGCGGCCACCACCGCGCGACGCCCATGCTGACCAGCGTGGCGGCGAGATCGCGCCCGTCGAGCGCGACCTGCGCCACCGTGCGGCGGTAGCTGCGGTCGAGCCGCGTGACGGTCACCACGCGACCCGTCAGCAGTGCTCGGGCGCGGTCACGCGCCGCTGCCCCAAACACAAGCTCGCGCTGGCATTTCGCCTGACCAGGCTGGGTCTCGGGTGAATCGATGCCCGAGATGCGGATGCGTTCGCCGCTTTCGAGGCGGAAAGTATCGCCGTCCGCCACCCACGCGACTTTGCCCGTTGCTGCACCCGCCAAGGCCGGTGCAGCCGCCAGCAGAAGGGCGGCGATCGGACCAGCCACGCGCGCGGCGAGGCGCTTTCGTCTTTGGTGCGTCACGCTCATGCCTTTCGTTACCGCATCGCCGTCATCACGGTCGAGGGCGCTTGGACCGGCCGGCAATACCCACGGGATGGAGGGGGCTCGTCTCGGCAAGGCCCAGCATGACGGCCGCCGGAGCGGCCGTGCAAGGCCGGCGGCCCCTCCAATTTTGCCGCGAAGGTGAGCGCGCTTCGCGCGCGCGTTTGTTCGTTCCCAGCGCAACAAAATCGGTTCCTCCGCCGCCGCTTCGCGGTGCCTCCGGCAGCCCTGACAGCCGCTCCGCCGACCATCGTCGAGACGTCGTTCTCGATGGTGAGGACGCAAGCGATGGAGGTTCTCGTGGGCATGATTCAGAGCGTCGGCGTGGTGTCGGATCGCGTGATGGCGGCGCTGGTTTCCGGGCTGGAGATGGAGTTCGGACGCGATGCCGGGGAGGCATTGGCGCATCGGTTTCTAATGGCCGAGGAGGTCGATTTTCACTGGGATGCGCGGGTTCAGGAACGCTGGATCGGCGTATATATCGGCGCGATCGAGGGCGAGGACGAGGATGATTTCGAGCTCGATCGGGTCAGGATCATCGGCATTCTTGATGGCAGATGGTTCGTCGCGGTGATGATCGTCGATGGTGACGGCAATGCCCACGGCATGATGGGCAAGCGCGATTTCCGGCGCGAGCGGGAGGCTCGGGCAGCATTTGCCGACGCATAACTGGCACGGAAATCGAAGAGCGGCGCTCGGACACGGGCGTCGCTCCCTTTTTTGCCTCGGCTCGCCCTGGGAGGCCGGGTCTGGAGTGGGTTGGGAGGGCTGTTTGAGGGGGAGGCAGCGTAAGGCAAGATGAAGCAATGGTGCCGGTCCTGCGGCCCGTCGCCATAAGCTGTTGTCTGCACATCGTTTTTCTTCCGCCTTCGGCGGACTGGCCGACACTACTGCACCAGAGGTGGCACCATTGATACCTGGGTGCCGCGGAAATCCTCGACAATTTTAGCACTGGTTTTCAGCGGTCAGCGGCCGAGTCATGCTCGCCGCTCGTTCCATAATTTCGGTGTCGGACATGAGCAGCGACGACGATTTCGAGCCCCGCCTGGGGCGGATGCGAGCCAAGGGCAGCAAGAAGAGGAAGAAGTTTCTTCACCGCGTCCTCGCCGCCGCGAATCTTGCCCGCGGCGGCGCAGCCTTGCGAGCGCGGCATAGCCGGTTCGACGGTAGCCGGATCGGACGCGGCTCGGGCGTTGGCCGCGTGCTAGGCAGCCGCGACCGTTATGCCGCTTTACGCGCCCGCCGCGTAATCATTAAATCGCGGATCGTGAAGCTCGCCGGGAAAGGTTTCGCGGCGGCGCGCGCGCACATGCGCTATGTCGAGCGCGACGGCACGACCCGCGATGGCGGACGCGGCCAGCTTTATGGGGCGGACACTGATAAGGTCGATGGCAAGGCGTTTCTCGAAAAAGCGGAGGGCGACCGCCACCAGTTCCGCTTCATCGTCTCGGCCGAGGACGGCGCTGAATATGACGACCTGAAACCGCTGACGCGTCGGCTGATGGCGCGGATGGAAGAAGACTTAGGCACGAAGCTCGATTGGGTAGCGGTCGACCATTTCAACACCGGCCACCCGCACACCCACATCATCCTTCGCGGCAAGGACGAGCGCGGCAAGGATCTGATCATCGCTCGCGAATACATCACCCAGGGGATGCGCGAGCGCGCCGCCGAGCTGGTCGATCTCGATCTCGGGCCACGCACCACCGACGCCATTCAGGAAAGATTGCGCGGTGAAGTCGAGCAGGAGCGGCTCACCAGCATCGACCGCGCGTTGCTGCGCGATGCCGATGCCGGGCAGCTCGTCAGCTCGGCGGTGCGGGACGCGTTCGACCAGACGGTGCGGATGGGGCGGCTGCGCAAGCTCGAACGGCTCGGGCTTGCCAATCAGTTTGGTGCATCGACCTGGCGGCTCGCGCCCGACCTCGCCGACACCTTGAAACGCTTGGGCGAGCGCGGCGACATCATCCGCACTATGCAACGCGCGTTCACCGCACGAGGGCAGGCGCCGGCGCTTGCGGATCAGGCGATCTACGATCCCGCCGCGCACGAGGCCCGGCCGCTGGTCGGCCGCGTGATCGAACGCGGCCTGTCCGACGAGCTCAATGACCGCCACTATCTGTTGGTCGAGGCCACCGACGGGCGCACCCACTATGTCGAGATCGGCAAGGGCGAGAATGTCGAAGCCCAAGCGAATGGCGCGATCGTCCGGATCGAGCCGGTCGCGATCGGCGTGCGGGAGGTTGATCGTACCGTTGCCGCGGTGGCCGCCGCCAACGGCGGTCGATACGACGTCGATGCTCATCTTCGCCATGATCCGTCGGCGACCGAAGCGTTCGCCGAGACTCATATCCGCCGTTTGGAGGCGATGCGGCGGCTGACCGGCGGCGCGACGCGCGAGGCGGACGGCACATGGACCGTCGCGCCCGATCACCTTGATCGCGCTGCCGCCTACGAAGCCGCGCGCGCCAAAGACCGGCCGGTAGCGATCGGGACGTTGTCGCCGCAACCACTGGAAAAGCTGGTCGATTCCGACGCCGCAACCTGGCTCGATCGCGAGCTTGTAGCCGAGAATGCCGAGCCGTTGCGCGACGCCGGGTTCGGTCACGCCGCGCGTGAGGCGCAGTCGCGACGGCGGCAATGGCTGATCGCGCAAGGTTTCGCCGAGGAATCCGGTGGCGGCGTCGTTTATCGGCCGGGCATGCTCGCTGACCTGCAACGCCGCGAGCTCGTGCGCGTCGGCGCGCAGCTATCGCGCGAGCTTGGCCTGCAATTCGCCGAAAGCACGACGGGCGCCGCCGTGAGCGGCATTTACCGTCGGCCTGTCGACACGATTAGTGGGCGCCTCGCGCTCATTGAAAGGTCGCGAGAGTTCACGCTGGTTCCGTGGCGGCCGGTGCTCGATCGCCACGTCGGCAAGACCGTTGCCGGGATCATACGCGGTAACGGGATCAGCTGGAGCTTCGGTCGCGGGCGCAGTGGACCAAGCATTTCCTGAATTGGCAGGTAAAGCTAAGGTCGCGCAGACTCCTTGCGGTATCTGAACCCGTTCTTAGTGCGCTCCTCAAACCGATACCCTGCCCATTCGAGATCCGATGCCAGGAAATCGTCGTCTGCAATTAAGTAACGCACCCATCGGCTGTTCTGTTGCTGCACCAGATACTGGCGGTTCACCATTCTCGCGGCGTCGAGCGGCATGGTCGCATTGCTGAAGCCCGCCGGCCCACCAGCGATGATGAAAGCGCCACAATGGCGATCGAGTGATAGCCACCATGTCCTCAGCGAATCGAACATCGATCCAAACACCGACTTGCGGCCGGGATGCGATATTCTGACCGTCGGGCTGGTCGATGTGCGAAGAGGGATCGGCGATCGGCAAACCATGACGTCTATGAGCGCCGCATCCGCGGGCAGCGACGTGTCGAGCGACCCGGCCCGAAACATCGCGTGAGCGCCATCCGGCGAGGCCGCGATCCATCGGTGCATCTCACGCTCTTCGTCGGTCAGGTCGGTGTCCAGCTCACCGGCTAGGAAACGGGCATTCTCCGTCTCGATGAAGCGCAGGGTCTCGAGATTGCGGCTTTGGAGGTGTCGTGCGAACCCGTAAAACGCCAACTTGTCGCGCTCATCGAGCGTATGCGAACCCCCGCCGCTTATCTTCGACCATGTGGCACTGGCCGAGAATGGCGTTTCGATAGTCTCGTTCAGCTGATGCTCGATCGACCCGGAGTCGCCGTCGTGGGCGTAGTCATGAAGACCGTCTTCGTAGGCGATCCGACTAATTGATTTGCGGTCCGCCACCAAGAAATCGCGGTGCTGCTCAAGGACGGCCACTTTCTTCGGATCGTCGGAGAGGGCGAAACGCCGCAGGTAGAATTGCGGGACGTAGTGATGCCGCTTCGGCGCGCCCGACGTCACCGCTCCCACCCCGCTTCTTGGGGCCGGAAATAGACGGCTTGGTTACGAGCGGCCTTCGCGATGCTCGATGAGTGAGGCAGGCCATCGAGTTTAGTCAAGTTTGAGCCCGTGCCGCTGACGCGTGTTGACCGGCGAACGCACATAATCGGCTGACGAGGCGCCCAGCAGCGCAACGATCAGTCGGCAGATCAGCGCCTCCATTTCCAGCGTGAGGTTCTTGTTGGTTCCGACGCCGTGGAGCGCAAAGCCAAGCGGCTCGCCCATGAAGAGGGCTTCATGAACAGTTTCGTTGCGAAGCGACGCGACCTCGGGGCCGCTCGGCGCGGCAGGATCGGCCCAAACCGGAATCTGCATCGCGAACAGGCCGCACATCCAGGCCACCCGCTCGGCATGTCGAACAACCCCGACAGTTCCGTGAATGGACTTGGCGAGGGCGAAGCACGCATCGAAGGCGGTATAGAGTATCAAGAAGCGCTCGAACTGAAGGGACAGCGGATTCTGACCGAGAAAGAGAGCATGGACGGCGGCGGCGACAAGGCGCGCTCGCTGCGGCTGCGCGCGGTGCGTTGCCCAGAAAGTTTCCGCCAGCTCGATCGCGATCGGTAGGCCGCGCCCCAGCAAAACGAAATCGACGAGCTTTCCGGGTTTGATGGGCGTGGCGTCGAGAAAGCCGGCCTCGGTCGAGGTGAGCCGTGTGCCCGTGAAGAACGACAGCGCCCACAAATGGAAAATCAGATGATCTTCGCCATCAGGGGAAGCGTGTCGGATCGTGTGCGTTTTGGGCAGGCCGAAAACACGCGACGGATATGGCCTTTGGGTAATCCCGCCGCCAAAGTTAGAGACCTCTTGGGGAGGCGCGTAGATCCAGTCGCCGTCAACGCCTTCATCGTCGGTGACTGCTGACACAGCTTTATCGAGCTTTTGCAAAGGCCTGATTGTTAAGTTGCCCGCGGTCACGTCGAGCCCGCCAGAGTAATAGCCGAAGCTGAGCTCGCGCGCGGTCATGGATCATCCGGGCCTCATTGGTCCAATCCGACATAGACAGCTTTCTGACGAAAGTCGTTCCACTCACTTTGCGCTAAGCCGCGCTTTGGCGCGTCGAGACCGTAATTTCCCAAATCTCGCGCTCGATCGATCCTTGCGGGCATGAACCCGAGAGGCCGTTTCGCCCTTCGGGCGGAGCGCCCCCGTGACCCCGACCAAGCTACTCATCGGCCAGATTATCGTGGTGTTCGCGATCGTCATAGCGGGCGTCTGGGCCGCGACGCAATGGGCGGCGGCGATGCTGGCCTACCAGCCGCAGCTGGGGTCGCCCTGGTTTACTGCCTTCGAGGTGCCGGTCTATCCGCCGCATGCGATCTTCGCCTGGTGGTATCACTACGATGCCTACGCCCCCCTCGTCTTCGACAAGGCGGGGACGCTGGCCGGTGCCAGCGGCTTCATTGGCTGCGCGGCGGCAATCTTCGGCTCGCTGTGGCGCGCGCGTCAGCAACGCAACGTAACGACCTACGGCTCCGCCCGCTGGGCCGACCAGCGCGAGATCGAGCGCGCCCGCCTGCTCGACGACGCCGGCGTTTTCCTTGGCCGACAGCATGGCCGGTATCTCCGGCATGACGGTCCCGAGCATGTCATGGCGTTCGCGCCGACCCGCAGCGGCAAGGGGGTCGGCCTGGTCGTTCCAACCCTGCTGAGCTGGACCGGCTCGGCGGTGATCCACGACATCAAAGGCGAGAACTGGCAGCTCACCGCGGGCTGGCGGTCGCGGTTCAGCCACGCGCTGCTGTTCAACCCGACCGACGCGCGCTCGGCCAAATATAATCCTCTGCTCGAAGTCCGCCGCGGCGAGAACGAAGTCCGCGACGTCCAAAACATCGCCGACATCCTAGTCGATCCCGAAGGCGCGCTCGAACGCCGAAATCATTGGGAGAAGACCAGCCACTCGCTGTTGGTCGGCGCGATTCTTCATGTCCTCTATGCCGAGGAAGAGAAGACCTTGGCTCGCGTCGCCACCTTCCTCTCCGATCCGCAGCGGCCGTTCGTCGCCACGCTCAAGCGGATGATGACCACCAACCATCTCGGCACGAAGGACGTGCCGCAGGTCCATCCCGTGGTCGCATCAGCAGCTCGCGAAGTGCTCAACAAGTCCGACAACGAGCGCAGCGGTGTCCTGTCGACCGCGATGTCGTTCCTCGGCCTCTACCGCGACCCCACCGTCGCCGAGGTCACGTCGCGCTGCGATTGGCGCATCGCCGATCTTATCGAAGCCAAGCAACCGGTGTCGCTCTACCTCGTCATCCCGCCGTCGGACATCAGCCGGACCAAGCCGCTGGTCCGCCTGGTGCTCAACCAGATCGGCCGCCGCTTGACGGAAAAGCTGGACGCCGAGCGCGCGCGGGGGCCTGCCAAGCATCAGCTGCTGATGATGCTCGATGAGTTTCCGGCGCTCGGGCGGCTCGACTTCTTCGAGACCAGTCTCGCCTTCATGGCCGGCTACGGCGTTCGCGCTTTCCTGATCGCCCAGAGCCTCAACCAGATCGAGAAGGCGTACGGCGAGCACAATTCGATCCTCGACAACTGCCATGTCCGCGTCGCGTTCGCAACCAACGATGAGCGCACGGCGCGGCGCATTTCCGACGCGCTCGGCACCGCGACCGAGCAGCGGGCCATGCGAAACTATGCCGGCCACCGGCTCGCGCCCTGGCTCGCGCACGTCATGGTCAGCCGGCAAGAGACCGCACGCCCGCTGCTAACGCCAGGCGAGGTCATGCAGCTTCCGCCGACCGATGAACTGGTGCTGGTATCCGGGCTCGCGCCGATCCGCGCCAAGAAGCTCCGCTACTACGAGGACCGCAACTTCACCGCGCGCGTCTCCCCGCCGCCCGCGCTCACCGATGGCGCCTACGCCGACCGACCCCAGGCCCGATCAAACGACTGGGGCAGCTTCGCACGCCGGCCCGATGCCCGTCTCGCGCGCGCTGAGGACGCCGCCGCCAAGAACGAGGATGGCGGCCTCCAGCAGCAGCGTCATCCAGGGCTTGGCGAAGAAGTCAGGAAGCCCGAGCCGCCCAAGCAACTCGAGCTTATTCCCGCCGACCAGGAGGAAGGCGACACTCCCGCCGACCAGAAGGCGATGGACCGTGCGCGCGGGCTGAGCGCGGTCGCCCGCGGTTACGGCATCAACGAGGCCAGCGGGCGTGACCTGCTGCCGGGTTTCTGAGCGATGAAGTTCCGCCAGAACCTCTATATCGACCGGGCGCTCAGCGACGCGCTCGACGACTTGGCCAAAAAACCGGGAACCAACAAGTCGCAGATCGTCAGCGACGCGCTCGCCGCCTATCTCGCGCGGCGCGGCACCAAGGAGATCGACGACCTCCTCAAAGGCCGGCTCGACCGCATCTCGCGCGAGATCGGCCATGCCCGCCGCGACATCGAGGTGTTGCTCGAGAGCCTGTCGCTGTTCGTCCGCTACCAACTGATGGTGACGGCGCCGCTGCCCGAGGCGGACAGCGCGGCGCGCGCGGTCGGGCGCGAGCGGTTCGAGGCGTTCGTCACACAAGTCGGCCGCCAGATCGGCACCGGCAAGCGCAGCATCGGCGCGAACGGCAGCGGCGAGCTCGACGGCGCGGAGGCGGCGCGATGAGCAACACGCTTTCCGCCGAGCGCCGCCGCGCGATGCTACGCACCGCGATGGGACCGGCGATCGCCGCCGCGCTCGCCGACCCGGCCGCGATCGAGATCATGGTCAACCCTGACGGGTCGCTCCGGCTTGACCTGTTGGGCGAAGGTCGCGTCGATCCCGAGATCAAGTTCGATCCTACGCAGGTCGAGCGGATCATCAGGCTGGTCGCGAGCCATGCCCGAACCGAGGTTCATTCCGGCTCGCCGATCGTGTCGGCCGAGCTGCCGCCGCACGGAGAAGGCGCGGGCGAGCGGTTCGAAGGGGTGCTGCCGCCGGTCAGCCTTGCGCCGTGCTTCTCGATCCGCAAGCCGGCCGCGAAGATCTACACGCTGCTCGACTATGTGAACGACGGCATCATGTCCGCCGACACGGCGCGCATCCTGTCGCTGGCCGTGGTCGAGCGGCAGAACATCCTCGTCGCTGGCGGCACCAGCTCGGGCAAGACCACGCTCGCCAACGCGCTCCTCGCCGAGATGGCGCATCTCGACGAACGCGTGATCATCATCGAGGACACACGCGAGCTGCAATGCGCCGCGCCCGACGTCGTGGCGCTGCGCACGCGCTCCGCCGTTGCTGCCGGCACCAGCGGCGTCAGCATGGCCGATCTCGTCCGCTCGACGCTCCGCCTCCGCCCCGACCGCATCATCGTTGGCGAAGTGCGCGGGCGCGAAGCGCTCGACATGCTCAAGGCGTGGAACACCGGCCACCCTGGCGGCATCGCGACGGTCCACGCTAATTCCGCGATCTCCGCGCTCTACAGGCTCGAACAGCTTGTGCAGGAAACGGTCGTCACCGTTCCGCGCCGGCTGATCGCCGAGGCGATCGACATGATTGTGTTCATCGCCGGACGCGGCCTTTCCCGCCGTGTCGAGACGATCGCGCGCGTCGCCGGCCTCGACGCGCAAGGCAACTACGCCGTCCTCGACCTCACCCCCGACCCCATCAGCCAAGGAGAATGACGATGACCGTCGCCGTAAAGCCGTCCCCGAAGCCCCGCTTGCTCAGCTCGACCGCGCTGACCTCGACGCTGGGGGTCGCCGTAACCGGCCTCCTGCTCGCCCCGGCGATCGCACTCGCGGCCGGTTCGGGAATGCCGTGGGAAGAGCCGCTCCAGCAGGTGCTGGAATCGGTGCAGGGGCCGGTCGCCAAGATCGTCGCGGTGATCATCATCATCGTCACCGGCCTTACCTTGGCGTTCGGCGAGACCGCGGGCGGGTTCCGGCGGCTGATCCAGATCGTGTTTGGGCTGTCGATCGCGTTTGCGGCCAGCTCGTTCTTCCTCAGCTTCTTCAGCTTCGGCGGCGGGGCGCTGATCGCATGATCGGCAGCGGTCAGCACATCGAAGGCTTCGAGGCGCCGATCCATCGGTCGCTCGCCGAGCCGATCCTGCTCGGCGGCGCGCCCCGCGCGATCGCGATCGTCAACGGCACGGTCGCGGCCGCGCTCGGCCTTGGGCTTCAGCAGTGGATCGCAGGGCTGGTGGTCTGGGCGTTCGGGCACACGCTCGCGGTGTTCGCCGCCAAGCGCGACCCGGACTTCGCGCCGGTGCTCACCCGCCACCTTCGCCAGAAGGGGCATCTCGGATGCTGAGCTTGCGTGAATACCGCAATCGCACGGACCGGCTCGCCGATCATCTGCCCTGGGCCGCGCTGATCGCACCCGGGGTCGTGCTCAACAAGGACGGCAGCTTTCAGCGCACGGCGCGGTTCCGCGGTCCCGATCTCGAAAGCGCCACCGAGGCAGAGCTGATCTCGGCCTGCGCGCGGGCGAACAATGTCCTGAAGCGGTTCGGCACCGGCTGGGCGCTGCATTTCGAAGCGGAGCGTCGCGAGGCGCTCGGCTACCCGGCGAGCGACTTTCCCGATGCGGCATCCTGGTTGGTCGACGAGGAGCGGCGCGCCGAGCTCGATCATGCCGACGTGCATTTCGAAAGCCGTTACCACGTTACGCTCACCTTCATGCCGTCGCCCGACCAAGCGGACACCGCGGGACGCGCGCTGGTCGAGCGGGGCGATGAGGTGAAAGGCCGAGACTGGCGGCAGGCGTTAGCCGCCTTTCTCGCCGAAACCGATCGCGCGTTCGACCTGCTCTCCGGGTTCATGCCCGAAGTTCGCGCGCTCGATGACGCCGAGACGCTGACCTTCCTGCACGGCGCGATCTCGGAGCGCCGCCACGCCATCGCCGTGCCCGAAACGCCGATGTATCTCGACGCGATCTTGGCGGACACGCCGCTGACAGGCGGCTTGGAGCCGCGGCTTGGCGACGCGCATTTGCGCACGCTGACCATCCTCGGCTTCCCCAACCTCAGCCGCCCCGGCATCCTCGATGCGCTCAATCATCAGGATTTCGGCTATCGCTGGGTCACGCGGTTCATTGCGCTCGACAAGACCGCCGCAACCAAGGCGCTGACCAAGCTGCGCCGACAGTGGTTCAACAAGCGCAAGTCGATGACCGCGCTGCTGCGCGAGGTCATCTACAACCAGCCCGTCCAGCTCCTCGACAGCGACGCCGATAACAAGATGGTCGATGCCGATCTCGCGCTCCAGGCGCTCGGCGGCGATCATGTCGCGTTCGGGCATCTCACTACTACGATCACCGTGGCGGACGCCGATCGCGCCCGCGCCGACGATAAAGTTCGGCAGGTCGAGCGGATCGTCAACGGGCTCGGCTTCACCACGATCCGCGAGGGCGTCAACGCCGTCGAAGCCTGGCTCGGCTCGCTGCCCGGCCATGTTTACGCCAACGTCCGCCAGCCACTCGTTCACACGCTCAATCTCGCGCACCTGATGCCGCTGTCGTCGGTCTGGGCAGGTCCTGCGCGCAACGCGCACCTCGACGGTCCGCCTCTGCTCGTCGCCGAAACCAGCGGCTCGACTCCGTTCCGCCTGAGCACGCATGTCGGCGACGTCGGCCACATGATGATCGTCGGCCCGACTGGTGCGGGAAAATCGGTCCTGCTCGCGCTGATCGCGCTCCAGTTCCGCCGCTATCCCGGCAACCAGCTCTACATCTTCGACATGGGCCGCTCGGCGCGCGCCGCGGTGCTGGCGATGGGCGGCGCGCATCATGCGCTGGGGCTCGGTGGCGAAGACGAGGGCGCTGCGATCGCGTTTCAGCCGCTTCGCCGCATTGACCAGGGCGACGAGCGCGCTTGGGCGGTCGAGTGGATCGGCGCGCTGCTCGCGCACGAGAATGTCCAGGTCACGCCCGAGATCAAGGAATCGGTGTGGTCTGCGCTTAACAGCCTCGCCACCGCGCCGATCGAGGAACGGACGCTTACCGGCCTGTCGCTGCTGCTCCAATCGACCGCGCTACGGTCCGCGCTGGCGCCTTACACTTTGGAAGGACCGTTCGGCCGACTGCTAGACGCAGCCGAAGACGATCTTGCCATCGCCGCCGTCCAGTGTTTCGAGACCGAGGCGTTGATGGGGCAGGCCGGCGTAGTCGCGCCGGTGCTGACCTATCTGTTCCATCGTCTCGAAGAGCGGTTCGACGGGCGGCCAACGCTTCTGATCCTCGACGAAGCCTGGAAGTTTCTCGACCACCCCCTCTTCGCCGCGCGCATCCGCGAGTGGCTGAAGACGCTTCGCAAGAAAAACGTCGGCGTGATCTTCGCGAGCCAGAGCCTCGCCGACATCGGCGACAGCAGCATCGCGCCCGCCATCATCGAGAGCTGCCCGCAGCGCATCCTGCTCCCCAACGATCGCGCGATCGAGCCGCAGTCCCGCGTCGCCTATGAGCGGTTCGGCCTCAACGAGCGCCAGATCGAGCTGGTCAGCCGCGCCACCCCCAAGCGGCATTATTACCTGCAATCCGCGCGCGGCAACCGGCTGTTCGAGCTTGATCTCGGCCGCATCGCGCTGACGCTGTGCGGCGCGTCCGATCCCGCCACCCAGGCGCGCATCGACGCGATCCTCGCCGAGCATGGCGCGGGCGATTTCGCGGCCCGCTTCCTGAGCGACGCCGGCCTCGACTGGGCGCCCGACGCGCTCGCGCAATTTCCCGGTCCTCAAACCCCCAAGCAAGGAGAAGTGTAATGCACGTCCCTATTCGTAAATACGTCATCGCCTCGGCGCTCGGCCTCGGCGCCGCCGGCTCGCTCGTTATGGGCCTGACCGTGCCGAGCGCGCCGGCGTCGGCGCAGCTCAGTGTCTTCGACCCGACCAACTACACCCAGAACCTGCTCTCGGCCGCCCGCGCGCTTCAGCAGATCAACAACCAGATCACGTCGCTTCAGAACGAGGCGAAGATGCTGCTCGACATGGAGAAGCACCTCCAGAAGATCGACTTCCCGCAGCTCCAAGCGCTCCAGCAGAACCTCCAGCAGATCGACCGGTTGATGGGCCAGGCGCAAGGCATCGATTTCCGCGTCGACCAGCTCGACGACAAGTTCCGGCAGATGTTCCCGCGCGACTTCGATCGATTGCTGCGCTCCGACGCGCGCGTCCGCGAGGCGCGCGGCCGGCTCACCAACAGCATGGAAGGGTTCCGGCACACGATGGGCGTTCAGGCGCAGGTCGTCGAGAATGTCCGCGACGACGCCGAGGCGCTGTCGGCGATCGTTGCGCGCAGCCAGGGCGCGCAAGGATCGTTGCAAGCGCAGCAGGCGACCAACCAGCTCCTCGCGCTCACCGCCAAGCAGCAGTTCCAGCTCCAGCAGATGATGGCCGCGCAGTTCCGCAGCGAGGCGGTCGAGCAGGCGCGCCGCGTCCAGGAGAGCGAGGAAGCGCGCGCGGCAACGAAGCGCTTCCTCGGCAAAGGCAAGGCTTACACTCCGCAATGAGCTGAGGCGGCGCGGGATCGCTCCCCCATCCGCGCCGGCTCGCCGCGGGGTTCGCGTCTCCCCTCGCGGACCCCGCGGCAACCCTTCCGATCAGGACTGAAACCGTGAACGACCTCAACGTCATCGACCGCTTCATGGCCGCTTTCATCCGCTACATCGACAGCGGGTTCGGGCTGTTGGGCGGCGACGTCGCGTTCCTGACTACGATCCTGATCGGCATCGACATCACCTTGGCCGGGCTGTTCTGGGCGATGGGCGGCGAGGACGACATCATCGGCCGGTTCCTGAAGAAGATCCTCTATGTCGGCGCGTTCGCGCTGATCCTCAACAGCTTCTCGACGCTCGCCGAAATCATCTTCCGTTCTTTCGCGGGCCTGGGCCTCACAGCGGGCGGCGGGTCGCTTTCTGCCGACGACCTGCTCAAACCGGGACGGCTCGCCGGCACCGGGTTCGAGGCGGCGTGGCCGCTGCTCGACCAAGCCAGCCAGATGCTCGGGTTCACGACCTTCTTCGACAATTTCCTGTCGATCATGGTGTTGCTGATCGCCTGGGTGGTGGTGATCGTCGCCTTTTTCATCCTCGCGGTGCAGCTCTTCATCACCATCCTCGAGTTCAAGCTGACCACGCTCGCCGGGTTCGTCCTCGTGCCTTTCGCGCTGTGGAACCGGACGTCCTTTCTTGCCGAGCGGGTGCTCGGCAATGTCGTCTCGTCCGGCATCAAGGTGATGGTGCTTGCGGTGATCGTCGGCATCGGCTCGGGGTTCTTCGCGGATTTCGTGTCCGCGCTTCAAGGACAGGAGCCCGACATCGGCCAAGCAATGAGCTTGGTGCTGGCGAGCCTCGCGCTGTTCGGGCTCGGCATCTTCGGCCCGTCGATCGCGTCGGGCCTCGTCGCCGGGGCGCCGCAGCTTGGTGCTGGGGCCGCGGTAGGCACCGCGATCGGCGCCGGCGCCGCGCTCGCGATGGGCGGCGGTGCAGCGGTCGGTGCGGCGCGCATGGCAGGCGGCGCGGCACTTGGCGCGATCCGCGCCGGCACGTCGATGGGATCGGCCGCCTCGACGGCAGCGCAGCTCGGCAAGGAGACGGGCGGCTCGGCGATCGGCGGCATGGCGGCCGCCGCCAAAGGCGCAGCGTCGCAGAAGATGAGCGGCGCGCTCGGTATGAGCGCCGCCGCCGAGCGCGGCCGGCAAGCCGCCTGGTCCGCGCTGAACGGGCCGCAGAAATCATCTTCATCACCCCCGAGTGGCGGTGGCGGTGGCAGCGGCGGCGAGGCCATGCCCGCCTGGGCGAGCAACCTCCGCGCCGAACAGACCGCCCGGCACCGCCGCCAGCTCGCCTACCACTCACTGAAGGACGGCGACCGCGGCGGCGCGTCCGCCACCCCCGACATCAAGGAAAGGGACTGACCCATGCGATTCAAGCGCGCCGTGCAGCGCTATGGGCGAACGCCCGAACCCGAGACGCCCTACCAACGCGCCGGGCAACTGTGGGACGAGCGTATTGGTTCTGCACGTGTGCAGGCGCGAAACTGGCGGCTGATGGCGTTCGGCGGGCTGTTCCTGACTACCGGCTTGTCGGCGGCGTTGGTCTGGCAGTCGATGCAGAGCCGTGTCGTGCCCTACGTGGTCGAGGTCGACGCGCTCGGCGAGGCGCGCGCGGTCGCCCCGGTCGCGACCGACTACCGCCCGACCGACCCGCAGGTCGCTTGGCATCTCGGGCAGTTCATCGCCAACATCCGCGGCAAGTCGCTCGACCCGGTGCTGATGCGCGAGAATTGGCTGTCGGCCTATAACTTCGCCGGTCCTCGCGGCGCGATCTTCCTCGGCGAATATGCCCGCTCCTCCAACCCGTTCGCCGATATCGGCGACAAGACCGTCTCGGTGCAGGTGACGAGCGTCGTTCGCGCGTCGGACACCTCGTTTCAGGTCAAATGGACCGAAAGCGCCTACGAGCGCGGCAGCCTCGCCGGCACCTCGCGCTGGACTGCGATTCTGACGGTGACCGTCAAGCCGCCGAAAAACGCCGATACGCTGCGGAAGAATCCGCTTGGCCTCTACGTTGACGCGATCGACTGGAGCCGCGAGCTCGACACGCCCGCTCCAGCGGCGCCCCCGCCACCGCGTCCTGCGCCGCCAGTGGCACCGCCGGCTGACATCCCGGTCGGCTCGCCGCTCGATCCGAACCTCGGCGCTGCCGAACCCACGCCATCGGAAAGGAACGCCCAATGATCCGATCTCTTCTCCTGTCGGCCAGCGTCGTCGCGCTCGCCGCGCCCGCCGCCGTGCAGGCGCGCGAGCAGACGCCGCCGACCGGGCGCGTGACCGCGGCCAACCAAGCCGCGACGCGCGAGCCGTCTCGCGCCGGGTATATCAACGCGATCCAAGTCTATCCCTACAGCGACGGAACGCTTTACCGGCTTTACGCCGCTCCCGAGCGAGTGAGCGACATCGCCTTACAGCCGGGCGAAGCGATCGTGTCGGTCGCGGCTGGCGACACCGTGCGCTGGACCGTCGGCGACACCTTCAGCGGATCCGGTGACGCGAAACGCGTCCACATCCTCGTCAAGCCGTTCTCATCCGGTCTGAGGACCAACCTCATCATCACCACCGACCGTCGCGCCTATCATCTCCAGCTCGAGAGCACGGCGAAGACCGCGATGGCCGCGCTGTCCTGGACCTACCCGCAGGACGAGCTGATCGCGATCCGGCGGGCCACCGAGCAGGAGCGTGCGGCTGCGCCGATCGCGGCCGGACTCGCGATCGAGCAGCTCTCGTTCGGCTATGCGATCACCGGCGACACTCCGCCGTGGCGGCCGCTGCGCGCGTTCGATGACGGGCGGCAGACCTTCATCGAGTTTCCGGCAAGCATCGCGGTCGGCGAAGCGCCGCCGTTGTTCGTCGTCGGCGCCGGCGGTGAAGCGCAGCTCGTCAACTACCGCATGTCGGGCCGGTTCTATGTGGTCGATCGGCTGTTCGATGCCGCCGAACTGAGGCTCGGCGGAAAGAAGCAGGCGATCGTACGAATAACGCGCGAGGAAGAGCGCGGCAAGCGTCGGCGGAGGGCGTCGTGACCGAGCCGACCACCGACACGCCACCGCCCGCCAAAGCCGATCCCGAAACGCTTGTCCTGCGCGGCACGCCGGGCCGGGTCGTGCGGTTCCGGCGCGGGGCGATTATTGGCATCGCCGCGCTGAGCTCGACCGCGATAGTCGGCACTGCCTGGGTAGCGCTGAAGCCGGCGACGTTCCGCATCGTCGCTGACAGTGACGATCGCTCAGAAGTGGCGGCTAAAACGCCCGCCGATGCGCTTGCCGATGCCCCGAAAAGCTATGGCGAGGTGCCGCAGCTCGGGCCGCCGCTGCCCGGCGACCTCGGGCGGCCGATCCTCGAACACCAGCGCTCGATTAAAGCCGGACCGCCCGCTGCTGGACCGGATCAAGCCGCTCAGGCGGCCGAGGCCGAGCGGCAGCGGATCGCCGCCGAGCAGAAGGCCGCGCGGGAATCCAGCGTGATGATGCAGATTGCGGGAGGCAGCCGCGCAGCGCCGGTAGCGCAGACTTCGCCCGCCGCCCCGTCGCCAACCGCTGCCGAGGCACCGGCCGCAGGACGCGTCGCGCTCGATCCCGAGCGCGATCCGAGCGGCCAACAGCGCAAGGCGGACTTCTTGGCGAGCAAGGATGCGACGAGCGACATCAATCCCCATCCGCTCATGCCGGCGGCGTCTCCCTGGACCTTGAGCGCGGGGAGCGTCATCGCCGCAAGCCTTATCACGGGGCTAAACTCCGACCTGCCCGGCCTGGTAACTGCGCAGGTAACGGAGAGCGTTTACGACAGCGTGACCGGCCGGAGTGTGCTCGTACCTCAAGGTTCGCGCCTGATCGGCAGCTACGATAGCGTAGTGGCGTTCGGGCAGAAGCGCGCGCTCGTCGTCTGGCAGCGGATCGTCCTGCCCGATGGTTCGTCCGTCAGGATCGACAATGTTGCCGCGAGCGACACCGCCGGCTTCGCGGGATTGGCCGACAAGGTGGACGTCCACGCTTGGCGGCTCCTGAAAGGCGTCGCGCTGTCGACGCTGCTTGGGGTCGGCAGCGAGCTCAGCTTCGGCAGCAGCGAAAGTGATCTGGTCCGCGCCATCCGTGAATCGGCGCAGCAGAGCGGCGCGCGGGCGGGCGATCAGCTCGTCACGAAGAATCTCGGCATCCAGCCGACCATCAAAGTGCGACCGGGTTGGCCGCTGCGGGTCGTGGTCCACAAGGACATCGTGCTGCGGCCTTGGCAGGCAGCGAGGTGAGCATGATCGACATCAAGCTGCCAAAGCTGCCGGATCGAGCACCAGTTAAACTGACGATCACGGTAGCGCCCGACTTAAAACGCGCGCTCGAAGAGTATGCGGCAGTTTACGAGCAAGCATACGGTCAGCGAGAGGCGGTGGCCGACCTGATTCCGTTCATGCTTGCGCGTTTTCTCGAAGCTGATCGCGGTTTTGCGAAAGCAAGAGTGAAGACATGACGACCGCAGCTCCTGACCGCTTCCTCCGCTTATCCGCTGTTCTCGCTCAAACGGGTTTGAGCCGAACCACGCTCTATCGGAAGGTTCGATTGGGCACTTTTCCGCGACAAATCAAAATCAGCGAACGATGCTCCGGCTGGCGCGAATCTTCGGTTTGCAAATGGCTCGCCGATCCCTCGGCGTATGACGAGAACGATGAGCCAATTTAGCTCGCCAGTCTAAGCCGGGAGTGCGCAGGCTCTACCATTGTAGCGCCTGCCAGCCTCGAGGCGGCCCGTTCCTGTTCTTCGAGCCAATCCGCCCACCATTGCAGCATGCGCCGACGTGGACCTATCCATTCAGCAGCGTTGTAGGCGCCCCGAACTTCGTCTTGCTCGACATGCGCAAGCTGACGCTCGACCCAGTCCGAATCCCACATGCGAACGATTTCGCCGCGATCATCAATCCGCGTCTGCTCGTTCAGCACGGTCGACGCCAGTCCACGAAAACCGTGGACTGTCGCCTTGCCGCGATAGCCCATGCGATACATGCAATCGAGCATGCGGTTCTCCGAGATCACGCCCTTTTTGGTGCCGGGCATCGGAAACAGATAATTGCTATCAGGCGACAGCTCGAAGATCCTGGGGAGCAGCGCGGCTGCCTGGCGCGACAGCGGCACGACGTGCTCGTTACGCATCTTCATTCGCTCGGCCGAAATCCGCCATTGCGGTGCCGGACCGCTCAGCCCCTGGATTTCGTCCTTCAGCGCAAAGCGCGTTTCCTGCGTGCGAACGATGGTCAGGATCGTCCACCGAAGCGCCAAGTGCGTGAGCTCGTGGCCCTCGTCGCGGGCGAACCGCGCGAAGAAATCTGGCATGCCGTGGATGCCAACCCGCGGTCGATGGACGACCGGCTTAGGCCTGGGTTGTGCATCGGCCATCGCGACGCTTGGATCGTGCCTCGCGCGGCCGCCGGCGATCGCGAAACGAAAGACGTTTCCACAGTGCGCCCGGATCCTGTGCGCGAACTCGACCGCGCCGCGATCCTCGACCGTCTTCAACATGGCCCGCAACGCCGGGCCATCGACCGACGCAATCGGCAACTTCCCAATTTTCGGAAAGACGTCGTTTTCGAAGCGGCCGAGCACCAGCGCGGCGTAACGGTCCGACCAATGCGGCCGTATGCTGGCGAGCCACTCGCGGGCGATCGATTCGAAAGTATTGGCGCTGGCGCTGCGCGCCTCGCGCTTGGCGGCCTTTTTCACCTCGCCCGGATCACGACCCCGCTCAACCAAAGCTTTGGAGTCATTGCGCCACTCACGCGCCGCAGCAAGCCCGGTCGCGGGATACGTCCCGCCGGCGAGCGTCTTCTGTTTGCCGTCGAATCGATACGCCCATCGCCACAGTTTTGCTCCGCCTGGCGTGACGAGCAGATGCAAGCCGCCGCCGTCACCTTTCTTGTAGGGCTTGGTTTCGGACTTGAGCGATCGGATCGCGGTGTCGGTAAGCATGTTGGTATCTGTGCGAGCAGTTTTGAGGATACCAACAAATATACCAACAAATCGGCGCGCTGCCAAGACCCATCCAGGATCATCCTGGCACGGCCGTTGGTCCTAAATCTTTGTTTTAAGCTCTCTTTCGGTCCGTCCTGGCATATTATGATCCGCCCTGAAACTAGGGTCTGGCTGGGGCGGCAGGATTCGAACCTGCGCATGGCGGTACCAAAAACCGCTGCCTTACCGCTTGGCTACGCCCCAGCAGGGCCGCCCCCTATAGCGGCCACGGCCACGAAGAAAAGGGGCGGCAGGATAGGCGCCTGCAGCGCCGTCTCCGCGCCGGCGCGCTCCGACTCCGAACCGACCGCTCTTGACTGCGATCGCTTCAGCCGCGACCCCGTTCCGGCAACGACCATGTATATCGGACATTTCGCCCCCGCGCTCGCCGCCAGCGCCGCCACGCCGGATGCGCCCCGGCTCGGCACGCTGTTCGTCGCCGCGCAGCTGGTCGATCTGGCGTTCTTCGCCTTCGTCATCATGGGCGTCGAGAACATGCGCGTCGTGCCAGGGATCATCGCGATGAACCCGATGGACCTATATCACATGCCCTATACTCACAGCCTGCTGGGCGCCACTCTATGGGGCCTCGGCTTTGGCTTGGCGGTCCTGGCCGTCACGCGCAATCTGACCGCCGGGATCTGGGCCGCCGTGGTGGTGGCCTCGCACTGGCTGCTCGATCTGCTGGTGCACCGCCCCGACCTCACGCTCGACGGCGGGCCGCAAAAGCTCGGGCTGGGTCTGTGGGACTATCCCCTGCTGGCGATCCCGCTCGAGCTGGCATTGATCGGGCTGGGGTTCTGGCTGTTCCTGCGCAATTCGCGCGGGCCGGTGGGGCCGCCGCTGATCCTCGTGGCGGTTATGCTGCTGTTCCAGGCGGTCAACTGGTTCGCGCCGCAGCCCGAGGAAATGAGCATCGCGCTGCCGCTCGTGGCGCTGCTGTCCTACGCCATACTCGTCGCGCTGGCGCGCTGGGTGGGGACAACCCGGCGGCACCGGCGCGCGGCGGGGCTGGCGATGGCGCGCTACCGCCGCTAGGGGGCGCGCCATGCCCGCAGACTCCCCCGCAATCACCCCCGAAATCGTCGAACAGCACGGCCTCAGCGCCGAGGAATACGAGCGCGTCCTTCATGCGCTCGGACGCGAGCCAAACCTTGTCGAGCTCGGCATCTTCTCGGTCATGTGGTCCGAGCACTGCAGCTACAAGAGCTCGCGCCTGCACCTCAAGAAGCTGCCGACCGAGGCGCCGTGGGTGATCTGCGGGCCCGGCGAGAACGCCGGCGTGATCGACATCGGGGACGGCCAGGCGGCGATCTTCAAGATGGAGAGCCACAACCACCCCAGCTACATCGAGCCCTATCAGGGCGCGGCGACGGGCGTGGGCGGCATCCTGCGCGACGTGTTCACCATGGGCGCGCGGCCCATCGCCAACGCCAATGCGCTGCGCTTCGGCCGGCCCGAGCACCCCAAGATGCAGCACCTCGTCAAGGGCGTGGTCGCGGGCATCGGCGGCTACGGCAATTGCGTGGGCGTGCCGACGGTGGCGGGCGAGACCAATTTCCACCCCGCCTATGACGGCAACATCCTCGTCAACGCGATGACCGTGGGGGTCGCCGATGCCGACAAGATCTTCTATTCGGCGGCGACGGGGGTGGGCAACCCGATCGTTTATGTCGGCAGCAAGACCGGGCGCGACGGCATTCACGGCGCGACCATGGCCAGCGCCGACTTCGGCGAGGATGCCGAGGCCAAGCGGCCCACCGTGCAGGTCGGCGATCCCTTCACCGAGAAGCTGCTGATCGAGGCCTGCCTCGAGCTGATGGCGACCGACGCCATCGTCGCGATCCAGGACATGGGCGCGGCGGGCCTCACCAGCTCGAGCGTCGAGATGGCGACCAACGGCAAGGCCGGCATCCGCCTGGTGATGGACCATGTTCCCTGCCGCGAGGAGGGGATGACGCCCTATGAGATGATGCTGAGCGAGAGCCAGGAGCGGATGCTCATGGTGCTGAAACCCGGCAAGGAGCCGATGGCCGAGGCGATCTTCCGCAAGTGGGAGCTCGATTTCGCGGTCATCGGCGCGGTCACCGATACGGGGCACATGGTGCTCGAATGGCGGGGCGAGGTGGTGTGCGACATCCCGCTCGGGCCGCTCGCCGCCGACGCGCCGCTTTACGACCGTCCCTATCTCTCGAAGGAGGACTACAAGGCCTGGGCGCAAGTGAAGCCGCTCGGCGAGATTCCCGAGAGCACCGACATCGGCGCGGATCTGCTCAAGCTGATGGCCAGCCCCGCCCTCGCCTCCAAACGCTGGATCTGGGAGCAATACGACCGCCAGGTGGGCGGCGACACGCTCCAGACCGGCGGCGATGCCGGCGTGGTGCGCGTGCACGGCACTCGCAAAGCGCTTGCAATCACCACCGATTGCACCCCGCGCTACGTCTATGCCGACCCCTACGAAGGCGGCAAGCAGGCCGTGGCCGAGGCCTACCGCAACCTCTGCGCCGTGGGCGCGCGCCCGCTGGCGGTGACCAATTGCCTCAACTTCGGCAACCCCCAGCGCCCCGAGATCATGACTCAGCTCGTCCACGCGCTCGAAGGCATGGGCGAAGCCTGCCGCGCGCTCGACTTCCCGATCGTGAGCGGCAACGTCAGCCTCTACAACGAAAGCAAGGCGACCGGCGGCGGTAGCGCGATCCTGCCGACGCCGGCGATCGGGGGGGTGGGGATCATCGAGGATTACTCCAAGATGGCGACGATTGGGTTCAAGTCGGATGGCAATCTCGTCTTCGTTCTGTCTGACGGCGAATTGTCACCAAAGCTGCATTGCGAGGGACACCTTGGTCAGTCGCTTTGGCTACGCGAAATCAAAGGCAATGAAGCGGGCGATCCGCCAAAAGTCGATCTGGACGTAGAGCGGAGCGCGGGCGAATTTGTCCGGGATGCGGTTGCGGCAGGCATCGCCTTGTCGGTGCACGATGTCTCCGATGGCGGCCTACTTGTGGCAGCGACCGAGATGGCCTTGGCAGGAGATCGTGGCTTAGCAGTCGGTTCGGAATGGCTCGATGACACGCTCGACCTTCTGTTCGGCGAAGATCAAGGCCGTTACCTGATTGAAACTGCTGATTTTGAGCGGCTGATCGACCAAGCATCGGCGGCCGGACTTGTCGTCGAATACCTCGGACGAGTGGATGGCGCGGCGATTTGGGAAGATCATCGAGTTGACGGCATTTGCAGGCTGAATGTGCCGCTGTCCGACCTCCGCGCCGCCAACGAGCGCTTCTTCCGCGAGTGGATGGAGAGGTGATCGGCATTGCGACGCACATCATTTGATGCTAGTTTTGATGCATGCGAACGACCCTCACCCTGGACGATAAGATCGTCGCCGATCTCCGCGAATCTACCGGGATCAAGGAGACCAGTGCCTTGGTCCGCCAGGCACTGCTCGAAATGCGCCAGCGAGAGGCTGGCCGGGTGCTGGCATCGCTCAAGGGAAGTATGCCCGATTTCGGCAAGGTCCCGGTTCCGAGGCGTCGTCCGCCAAACTTCACGAATTCGTGATTGTCGTCGATACTTCGATCTGGATCGATCACCTTCGAGGCATAGGATCACAGCTGGACGACATCCTTGGTTCCGGCCTCGAACTGCTGCATCCCTTCGTGTACGGCGAGCTGTTGCTGAACGGATTGCCGAAACGCGGGGCTTTTGCTGAGCGCCTTGAAAACCTCAAGCCCGCCCCGGTCGCTGGTCCTGCTGACGTCGCCGCGTTTATCGGCTGGGCAAACCTCGTTGGAACGGGAGTAGGCTATGTCGATGCCCACCTGTTGGTTTCCGCAAAGCTGTGCAACGGCGCTGTCATGACCAAGGACAACAATCTCCTGCTGCAAGCCGAACGCCTCGGCGTGGCCTACGCCCCATGACCATTCGCGTCGGCGTCGGGGGGTGGACCTACGAGCCGTGGCGCGGGGTGTTCTATCCGGAAGGGCTCGCGCACAAGCGTGAGCTCGAATATGCGGCACGGCAGCTGACCGCGATCGAGATCAACGCCACCTATTACGGGCGGCAGAAGCCGCAGAGCTGGGCGAAGTGGGCGGAGGCGGTGCCCGAGGGGTTCGTGTTCAGCATCAAGGCCTCGCGTTATTCCACGGCGCGCAAGGTCCTGGCTGACGGCGGCCAGTCCGTAAAGGTGTTCATCGAGCAGGGCTTCGCCGCGCTCGGCGAGAAGCTCGGCCCGATCAACTGGCAGTTCGCCGAGGGCAAGACCTTCGAGCGCGACGACTTCGCGCGGTTCCTCGATTTCATACCGGACGCGCAGGACGGTGTCAGGCTGCGCCATGCGATCGAGGTGCGGCACGAGAGCTTCGCCGATCCCGCCTTCCTCGAGCTCGCCCGCGCCCGGAACATGGCGGTCGTCTACGCCGATCACGACAGCTTCCCGCGCATCGAGGGGCAGACGGCGGACTTCACTTATGCCCGCCTCCAAGGCACCGTCGACGAGATCGAGACCGGCTACGACGCGGCGGCGCTCGACGCCTGGGCGAAACAGGCCAAGGTCTGGGCGCAAGCCGGGCGCGACGTATACGTCTATTTCATCTCCGGCGCGAAGGTCCGCAATCCCGCCGCGGCGCAGGCGCTGATCGCGCGGCTCGGCGCATGAGCGGCGGCTATTCCGGCACCCCGCTGGCGAAGAAGCTGTCGCTGCGCGACGGGCAGCGGGTGTGGTTCCACGCCATGCCCGAGAGCGTCGCGGACGAGATCGACGAATATGCGCTCGAGCTGATCTTCGTCGCCGATCCGGCCGAGGGAGTCGATGCGGCCCATGTCTTCGTTACGGAACGCGCCGAGCTGGAGCGGTTGCTCGCCGCGCTGCGCCAGCGGATCGCGCGCGACGGGCAGGTCTGGGTGAGTTGGCCCAAGCGGGCCGCGAAGGTCTCGACCGATATCGCTGAGGACACCATCCGCGAGCTGGCGCTGCCGCTCGGCTTCGTCGATATCAAGGTCTGCGCGGTGGACGAGATCTGGTCCGGCCTCAAGCTGGCGATCCGCAAGGAGCTGCGTCAGCCTTAATTAGGGACAGTCCCCAATTAGTTGCCGCCAGTGCAACGGCGTTCCGTATCCGCCTCCTAATTGGGGACTGTCCCTAATTAGGCGCGCCGGCGCGATTACGCCGCCGCCTGGGCAGGCGCCATCAGATCGGCGCCCAGCTTGCCCTCGCTCTCGAGGATGCGCAGGCACTCGCGATAGACCACCGGCTCGCCGACGCCGAGCCAGGCGCGCGCCGCGGCGATGTCCATCCGCATCACCCGCTCGACATCCATATGCGCCAGCTTGGCCGCGGCGCGGCCCAGCCGGCGGCCCTCGGCGATCGAGGCGTAGATCGGGGCGCGGGTGCGGGTCTGCTTCCTGATCTGGTGCGCGGCGGCATAGGCGATGAACCAGACGCCGCGGTTGTGGTTCTGTTCGTAGGTGAAGCCGAGTAGCGACGCCTCGCCGAGCGCCTCGCGGCCATAGGCGGTGAGGATGTGGCACAAATCGTGCGTGTCGCGCAGGCGCTTGAAATACCATTCGGTGAGATCGCCGAGCTGCCTTTCAGGCGGCATGAACTTCTCGCTCTCGGCCACCAGCCCCGCCGCCGTCAGTCCTTCGCGCTTCATGAAGGCGATGTAATGCGCCGCCACGCTGTTCGGCCCGCAAGCCGCCCAGCGGTCACGATCGTCGAGCATGCCGGGAATGTCGGTTTCCTCGGCGAGGTAGCGTTTCCCGTCCTCCGAGGCGATGAAGGCCCAGGCCTGCCGATGCGAACGGCGGCCCTTCAGCGCCTCGGTGATGTGGAAGACCTGCTCGGTATCCTCCTTGTTGGCGACCAGCTTGCGGAAATGGCGCCAGGCCTTGAGCGGGCGCATGCCGGTGATCCTGCGGTCGGGGTGGACGAGCGGGCGATCGGCGAAACTCATGGGCGGGCTCCTAGTCGCACATAACTTACACCGATGTTAATTGCCTTTCCAGACCTCTTCGACCAGAAATTAACTTGCAAGTCATTCGCAGTATCATACATTCGGGCCATGATCGTTTGTAGCTGCAATGTGATTCGCGCCGACGAAATCCGCCACGCCGCCCGTCAGGGCGCCGAGGATGTCGAGCAAGCCTATGCCAAGCTCGGCTGCCGCGTCCAGTGCGGCGGATGCGAGGATCACGCTCAGGCGATCGTCACGTCCGAACGCGCCTGCCAACGCCTCGCATTCGCGCCTCAGGCAGCCTGATTGCGGGCAATTCGCAGCGAGTCGCTTTCACTGGCCTTCTGACCTTTTCGCGGCCTAGAGTTTGCGTGAGCGAACAAGGAGCCGCGGCCATGAAGGGCGACGCGAAGGTCATCGAATATCTCAACGAGGCGCTCACCAACGAGCTGACCGCCACCAACCAGTATTGGCTGCATTACCGCATGCTCGATCACTGGGGCATCACGCATCTGGCGAAATACGAGCGCAAGGAATCGATCGAGGAGATGCAGCACGCCGACCAGCTGGCGGTGCGCATCCTGTTCCTCGACGGCCTGCCCAATTTCCAGCGCATCGGATCCTTGCGCATCGGCGACAGCGTGCCCGAGATCCTCGCCGCCGACCTGGCGCTCGAGGGTGAAGCCATTCCGCTGCTGCGCGACGCCATCGAGCATTGCGAGAGCGTGCGCGACTATGTCACCCGCGACCTGTTCCGCGGCATCCTCGACAACGAGGAGGAGCATGTCGATTTCATCGAGACGCAGGTCGAGCTGATCGAGAAGATGGGGCTGCAAAACTACATCCAGCTCCAGAGCTCGCCCGCGGACGAGGCGCACGGCTGATAGAGGTCAAGCCCCAACCACCGTTCGTATCGAGCGGAGGACGCAGTCCGTAGTCGAGATACCGAGGCGCAGTGCCAGCGAGTCTCGACTTCGCCCGACACGAACGGGGTGGGTGGTTTTTAGCCCGCCACCCAGTCGGCCTTCGGAATCCCAAGCAGGCTGAGCGCCGCGGTCAGATTGCCGCGCTCGATCCAGCCGCTGGCGGCAGCGCGGGCCGCGGGCTTGGCGCGGTAGGCGATGCCGTAATCGGCCGCCTGGAGCATCGGGATGTCGTTTGCCCCGTCGCCCATCGCCAGCGTGCGCGCGCCCTCGCCCAGCCTGGCCGCTTCCTCGCGCAGGGTCGCCTCCTTGGTGTCGGCATCGCTGATCGCGCCCGCCAGCGCGCCGCTGAGCTTGCCGTCAGCCACCGCCAGCCGGTTGCCGACCACGCGCTCGAAGCCGATCCGCTCGGCCACCGGATCGGCGAAATGGTGGAAGCCGCCGGTCACCAGCACCGTTCGGCAGCCGTGCGCCTTGAGCGTGGCGACCAAGGTCCGGGCACCACCGACAGGCACGATTCTTTCGCCGAGACAACGCTCTATCGCGCCTTCCTCGAGTCCTTTCAGAAGTCCGACACGCTCCCGCAGCGCGGTGGGAAAGTCGAGCTCGCCTTGCATCGCCCGCTCGGTGATGGCGGCGATCTGCGGTTTGATCCCGGCGTAGTCGGCCAGCTCGTCGATGCATTCCTGCCCGATCATGGTCGAATCCATGTCGGAGACGAACAGCCGCGGCACTTCGATGGTGTCCCGCGCCACGAGCAGGTCACATGGGTCGAAATGCGCGCCGAGAAGCTCGCGCACCGTTGCAACATCGCCATCGGGCAGCGAAATCTGAAGCACCTCGCCGCAGTGCTCGAGCATCGCGGCGGCGGCGGTGCGGATGCCGCGCGCTTCGAGCGCCGCGCTGGCCGCGTCGAGACGCGTTTCCAGCCCGTCCGGCTCTGCTATCAGCCGCGCGATGAGCATGTACGGGGCCTCCTCCAAACCGAAGCTGGCGCTCATCGCAGGGCCGACCGCGAGCGGCAAGAGCGAGCTCGCGGTGCGGCTGGCGCGGCGGCTGACGGCCGAGGGCCGCCGCGCGGTGGTGCTCAACGCCGACAGCGCGCAGGTCTACGCCGATCTCCGCGTCCTCTCGGCGCGCCCGACCGAGGCGGAGATGGCCGGGATCGAGCACCTGCTGTTCGGCGCCTGGGACGGGGCCGAGGCCTGCTCGGCGGCGGACTGGGCGGCGGCGGCGAAGCGCGAGATCGCGGCGCTGCATGACGATGGTGCGCTGCCCATCCTCGCCGGCGGAACCGGGCTATATCTGCGCACCCTGCTCGACGGGATCGCCCCGGTGCCCACCATCGATCCCGCAATTCGCGCCGAGGTCCGCGCGCTGCCGCAGGCCGAGGCGCGCGCCGCGCTCGAGCGCGAGGACCCCGCCGCCGCCGCCCGACTCGCCCCCGCCGATGCGTCCCGCACCGCGCGCGCGCTCGAGGTGGTGCGTTCCACCGGACGGGTGCTGGCGCATTGGCAGGGCGAGAAGCGCGGCGGCATCGGCGACGCCATGGACCTGCGCGCGCTGGTGCTGCTGCCCGAACGCGACTGGCTCGCTGCCCGCTGCGACCGACGCTTCGCCGCGATGCTGGATGGCGGCGCCAGGGAGGAGGTCGCGGCCCTGCTCGCACGCGGACTGAATCCCGCGCTTCCCGTCATGCGCGCCATCGGGGTGCGCGAGGTGGCCGGCTGGATAGAAGGCAAGCTATCGCGCGATCAGGCTTTGCTTGCTGGCCAGACATCGACGCGGCGATATGCCAAGCGCCAATACACTTGGTTTCGGCGGCAGCCGCCCCCGGAATGGAGGCGGATTGAGTTGCAAAGTTGCTTACAAAGCGCGTGTGATGAACTTTTCTTGCAATTTTCTGCTTGACATTGAAACGACACCCGGCCACTCGCGGGCTCAGTCGGCCCGGCGCTCTGGACCCCAGCGCCGGGCCGACTTATGTTTGAAAACCCTCGGGAGCGTGAGGTGACCAAGGAGCGCAGCGGCGCCGCCATCCTGATCGAAAGCCTTCGCGCCGAGGGCGTCGAGATCGTGTTCGGCTATCCCGGCGGCGCGGTCCTGCCGATCTACGACGAGCTGTTCGGCCATTCGCACATCCGCCACATCCTCGTTCGCCACGAAGCCGGGGCGGCGCATGCGGCGGAGGGCTATGCCCGCTCGACCGGCAAGCCCGGCGTGGTGCTGGTCACCAGCGGGCCCGGCGCCACCAATGCGGTCACCGGCATCGCCGACGCCTATATGGATTCGATTCCCCTGGTGGTAATCACCGGCCAGGTGCCAACGGCGCTGATCGGAACGGACGCTTTCCAGGAAGCCGACACGGTCGGCATCACGCGGCACTGCACCAAGCACAATTACCTCGTCAAAAGCCCCGACACTCTCGCGGCGACCGTGGCCGAGGCCTTCCGCATCGCCACCACCGGGCGGCCCGGGCCGGTGCTGGTGGACATCCCCAAGGACGTTCAGATCGCGCTCGCCAGCGCGGGCAAGGAGGCGGGCGCCGCCCTCCCCTCGCACCGCTATCGGCCGCGCATGGCGGCCAGCGACGACGAGATCGCGCGTGCGGTCGCCATGCTCGCCGCGGCCGAGCGCCCGGTGTTCTACACCGGCGGCGGGGTGATCAACTCGGGCCCGCGCGCCAGCGAGCTGCTACGGCGCCTCCAGCACGCCATCGGGGCGCCGCTCACCAGCACGCTGATGGGTCTCGGCGCCTTCCCCGCCACGCACCCCGACTGGCTCGGCATGCTCGGGATGCACGGCACCTACGAAGCCAATATGGCGATGAACAAGGCGGATTTGATCGTCGCGATCGGCGCGCGCTTCGACGACCGCGTGACCGGCCGCCTCGACGCCTTCTCGCCCAACTCGAAGAAGATCCACATCGACATCGACCGGGCGAGCATAAACAAGATCGTGCCGGTCGATCTCGGCATCGTCGGCGACTGCGCGACGGTGCTCGAACAGCTGCTCGGCGCCTGGGATGACCGAAAGCCCACCAATCTCGGCGAATGGAAGGCGCGCATCGTCGGCTGGAAGGCGCGCGAATGCCTCGCCTATCCGGACCGCAAGGACGCCATCATGCCGCAAAAGGCGGTCGAACGGCTGTTCGCGCTGACCCGGGACCGCGATCCGATCGTCACCACCGAGGTCGGCCAGCACCAGATGTGGGCCGCGCAATATTTCGGCTTCGAAGCGCCCAACCGCTGGCTCACCAGCGGCGGGCTCGGGACCATGGGCTATGGCCTTCCCGCCGCGATCGGCGCGCAGCTTGGCCATCCCGAGGCGCTGGTCATCGACATCGCCGGCGAAGCGAGCATCCAGATGAACATCCAGGAGCTCGCCACCGCCAGCCAGTACCGTTTGCCGGTCAAGGTCTTCATCCTCAACAACGAATATATGGGCATGGTCCGCCAGTGGCAGGAGCTGACCTATGAGAGCCGCTATTCAAATAGTTACAGCGATTCCTTGCCAGACTTTGTGAAGCTGGCCGAAGCCTATGGCTGGAAGGGCATCCGCATCGAGGACGGGGGCGACCTCGACGCCGGCATCCAGGCAATGCTGGACCATGATGGCCCGGTGATGGTCGATTGCCTGGTGGCTAGGGAAGCCAATTGCCTGCCGATGATCCCCAGCGGCGCCGCGCACACCGAAATGCTGCTCTACGGCGACCGTGTCGAAGGCACGATGGCCGACGAAGCCAAGGCGCTGGTGTGATGGGGATTGGCGAAACGAAAAAGCCCCTCCCCTTCAGGGGAGGGGTTGGGGTGGGGGATGTCGGCCGCCGGCGTTCCGCCACAAGCCCCACCCCCATCCCCTCCCCTGAAGGGGAGGGGTGAGCATGAAGATCAAGCAAGCCGCCTCCGAGCGCCACGTCCTCACCGTCACCGTCGACAACGAGGCGGGCATCCTCGCCAAGATCGCGGGGCTGTTCACCGCGCGCGGCTACAACATCGACAGCCTGACCGTGGCCGACATCAGCGAGGATCACGCGACCAGCCGGATCACCATCGTCACCGGCGGCCCGCCCGAGGTGATCGATCAGATCCGCGCCCAGCTCGAGCGGCTGGTGCCGGTCCACAAGGTCACCGACCTGACCGAGGCCGGACCTCATGTCGAACGCGAACTGGCGCTGGTAAAAGTCTCCGGAACCGGCGAAAAGCGCGTCGAGGCGCTCCGCATCGCCGAGCTGTTCCGCGCCAAGGTCGTCGATACCACCACATCGAGCTTCGTGTTCGAGCTGACGGGCGCACCCGACAAGATCGACAGCTTCCTGGCGCTGATGCGCGAGCTGGGGCTGGTGGAAGTCGGCCGCTCGGGTATCGTCGGGATGATGCGGGGAAGCAAGGGAGCCTGATCGGATGAGCACCCGCGAATTCACTCCGGCGGCTGGCCGGCTGGCTGGAGTCGGCAGCTACGATCTGTTGATCCGCCTGTTCACTCGCGAACAGACCTGGCGGCCCCGCCTGCTGTCGCGCATCGCGCCGCGGGCCGGAGAACGGATACTCGAGGTGGGATGCGGAACGGGCACGCTCGCCATCGCCCTCAAGTCGATGCAAGCGGGCGCCTCGGTTGTCGCGCTCGATCCAGATGCAAAAGTGCTCGAGATCGCTCGGGCCAAGGCCGATGTCGCCACGGCGCGGGTCGAATTCCGGCAGGGATTCCTGGATGAGGCGGGTTTACCGCCTGGCAGCTTCGACACGGTTTATTGCAGCCTTGTCCTCCATCAAGTTCCGCCTTCGGTCAAAGCCGATTTGGTTGCCGGCATGATTGCCTTGTTGAAGCCTGGCGGACGGCTGCACATTGCCGACTATGCGAAGCAGGAAGGCCTCATGCGACTCCTGTTCCGCCTGACCGTGCAGTTGACGGACGGGATTGCCGACACGCAGCCCAATGCCGACGGTTGCCTCGAGGGTCTGCTGCGGGACTCCCGCCTGGAGCTCGCGCAATCCGATGCGTTTTTCAAGACCCCGTCCGGTCGGATCGCACTCTTCTCGCGAACTCGCGCTTAGGAACCCTCCGCAATGAAAATCTACTACGAGACCGACGCCGACCTGAACCTGATCGCCGGCAAGAAGATCGCCATCGTCGGCTACGGCAGCCAGGGGCATGCCCATGCCCAGAACCTGCGCGACAGCGGCGTGAAGGAGGTCGCGATCGCGCTGCGCGAAGGCTCGGCCACGCGGAAAAAGGCGGAGGACGCCGGCTTCAAGGTCTTGTCCAATTCCGAGGCCGCGGAATGGGCCGATGTGGTGATGATCCTCGCCCCCGACGAGCACCAGGCGGCGATCTGGGCGAACGACATCGCCGGCCGCATGAAACCCGGCAGCGCGCTCGCCTTCGCGCATGGGCTCAACGTCCATTTCGGGCTGATCGAGCCGCCCGCCGAGCTCGACGTGATCATGATCGCGCCCAAGGGCCCCGGCCACACCGTGCGCAGCGAATACCAGAGGGGCGGCGGCGTGCCCTGCCTGATCGCGGTCCATCAGGAGAGCACGCAATCGGGTGGCAACGGCTATGCAAAGGCACTGGCCCTCAGCTACGCCAGCGCGCTCGGCGGCGGGCGCTCGGGCATCATCGAGACCAATTTCCGCGAAGAATGCGAAACCGATCTGTTCGGCGAGCAGGCGGTGCTGTGCGGCGGCATCACCCATCTGATCCAGGCCGGGTTCGAGACCCTGGTCGAGGCCGGCTACGCGCCCGAGATGGCCTATTTCGAATGCCTCCACGAAACCAAGCTGATCGTCGATCTGCTCTACGAAGGCGGGATCGCGAACATGCGCTATTCGATCAGCAACACCGCCGAATACGGCGACATCGTCACCGGCCCGCGGATCGTCACCGACGAGACCAAGGCCGAGATGCGGCGCGTGCTCGAGGACATCCAGTCGGGCCGTTTCGTGAAGAACTTCGTGCTCGACAACCAGGCCGGTCAGCCCGAGCTCAAGGCCAGCCGCAAGGCCGCCGCGGCGCATCCGATCGAACAGGTCGGTGCCCGGTTGCGCGCGATGATGCCCTGGATCGGCAAGAACAGACTGGTCGACAAGGCGGTCAACTGAGCTTAGCCGTCACACGGGCGTCGTCTCCGCCGCCTTCTGCGTTGAAAGGCCAGCCGATGAACCGCTTAGCCCTCGCCGCCGCTCCTGCCCTCCTGCTGGCGACCCTCGGCGGCTACGCCGTCATCGCCCGACCCGCGATGGAACCTGGCAAGGCCGATCCCGCCCCCGTCACCGCGGGGCGCTACATCGTCGACGGCGCGCACACGCTGGTCGGCTGGCGCGTCGATCACTTGGGGATCAGCGACTATTTCGGCATCTTCGGCGACGTCGCCGGCACGCTCGACCTCGATCCGCGCGACCTGGCCGCGACCAGGCTCGATGTGACCATCCCGGTGTCGAAGGTCACCGTCGCCAGCGCGGGCCTGCGCGATCACCTGCTGCGGCCGGGCAAGGATGGCGCGAATCCGGACTTCTTCGGCACCAAACCCGCCGACGCGCGCTTCGTCTCCACCGCGGTCAAGCGTACGGGCGCGACGAAGGCGAGCATCGCCGGCAATCTGACGCTCAACGGCGTCACTCGCCCGGTCACCATCGCCGCCGAGTTCACCGGCGCCGGCCCGCATCCGACGAACAAGCGGCTCAACATCGGCTTCAGGGGGACCGCTGCCATCAAGCGCTCGGATTTCGGCATCGCCTACGGCATTCCGATGGTGTCCGACCGGGTCGAACTCGACCTTACCGCCGCGTTCGAGAAGCCCGCCGCCGCCTCGGATCCTCCCGTCGCAACCGGCGATGGCTGTGGCTCCGCCGCCGCGGAAGACTTCATCGGGCGCAAGGACACCCCCGCGCTGCGCGCCGAAGCGAGACGCAAGATCGGGCACGGCCGCATCCGCTGGCTACCGCCGGGGACGATCGTCACGCAGGACTTCCGTCCCGACCGGCTCAATGTGGACATCGATGCCGGCGGAATAGTGGTACGCGCGCGCTGCGGCTAACGCGGCGCCGATGGATTCGGTCACGAGACGTTTTTCGCAGGGCGCACATGGGGCGCGCGGCGCGCCCATCGGCTCGGCTTACGTCGTCGCCGCGATCGCCGTAGCGGCGATCGCGGCACGCGTCCTCTACCTCGGGCAGCCGATCCTCAATATCGACGAGCAGTTTTACCTGCTGGTCGGCGACCGCATGCTCACGGGGGCCTGGCCCTATGTCGATATCTGGGACCGCAAGCCTCCGGTGCTGTTCGCCATCCACGCCGCCATCCGGCTCCTCGGCGGCGATGGCATCTGGCAGGCGCAGATTGCCGCGATCGTCTGCGTGATCGCCACGGGCGTCCTCGTCAATCGCCTGGCGCTCAGGCTCACGGCGCCGACGGGCGCGCTCGCGGCGGGGGTGGCCTATGGATGGTGGACCGCGCTGGCGGGCGGGGCGATCAATCAGGCGGGCGCCTTTTTCAACCTGCCGATGGCGGCGGCCGCTCTGTTGCTGGTGCAACTGATCGAACGGGGGCCCGGCGGCGGATCGCTGCTGCCCCGCGCGCTCGGCGCCATGCTGCTGGCCGGGCTGGCGGTCCAGATCAAACAAAGCGCGGTGTTCGAGGCGGCGTTCTTCGGGCTGACCGTCGCGGTGCTGGCCTGGCGCGCGCTGCCACCCCTCGCCGCGCTCCGCGCGATCGCGCTCGCCGCGGCCGCCGCGCTGCTGCCGTCTCTCGCCATCGTGGCCATCTGGTCCGCCGCGGGGCATCTCGACGCGCTGGTCTTCGCCACCGTCACCTCGGCGACCTTGCGCACCCCGATGGAGGGCATGGATTACGCCTGGCATCTGGGAACATCGCTGCTGATGGTCCTGCCGCTATGCGGCTTCGCGGCCTGGAGCATTCGCCGCGGCGCGCGCGATACGGCAACCGCCCCTGGAAACGCGGTTCGCATCTTCCTGATCGCCTGGCTCGCCGTCGCGCTGCTGTCGCTCGGCGCCTACGACCGTACTTTCTACGATCACTATCTGCTGGGTTTGCTGGTTCCCGCGAGCATCCTGGCCGCGCCGGCGTTCAGCGCCTGGCGCTGTCACCGCGCCGCCCTCGCCGTGACCGCGCTGGCGCTGGTGGGCGCGGTCGCCGCGCTGCAGTGGGCCGAGCGCGGCAAGACCGGCGGGTGGAAAACCATCGCCGCGCTCGATGCGGTCACGCGGGGACAGCGCAATTGTCCTTTCTCTTACGGCGGCCCGGCGGTGGCCTATGCGATCAACCGCTGGTGCACCCCCACCCGCTACGCCTTCGCCGGCCACCTGGTTTTCGCCGCCGAGGCGCCCGCGATCGGCGCCGATAGCGTCGCCGAGGTGGGGCGGATCCTCGCCACCCGGCCCGACCGCGTGGTGATTCACGCCAAGCCGCTTCCCAAGGGCAATCTGGCCACCCGCGCGCTGGTGGTGGGGCGTCTGGCGCGCGACTACACCCTGCTCGCGCGAATCGAGCCCGACGGACTGCTGGTTTACGGGCTTCGCGCCGGGCTCGTCCCGCTGCCCAATGCCGTGACCGTTCCGGCGAGCGTGCATGCGGCGCGCGGTTTCGCGGCCAATGCCGCTTGCCCGCGAAGCGGTTTTCGGCAATGCTGATCCGATGACGCGCACCGGACTGCCGCTACGACTTATCCGCCCTCGGGTGTGAACCCGCGTGCCCGAGGGCGCGCGCCGCGCCCGGGGGATCGCCGCCCTAGCCGACAGCCAGCCCGAGACTTCCGATGCCCATGCCCCGAACGATGTTGCGCGATCCGAGCGCCAAATACGCGCCCTTCCCTCCCGTCGCCCTGCCCGACCGGCAATGGCCCGGCCGCACCATCGCGCGGGCGCCGCGCTGGCTTTCGACCGATCTCCGCGACGGCAACCAGGCCATCGTCGATCCGATGGATTCGGCGAAGAAGACCCGCTTCTTCGATCTGCTGGTCGAAATCGGGCTCAAGGAGATCGAGGTCGGCTTTCCCAGTGCCGGGCAGACCGAGTTCGATTTCATCTCTGGGCTGGTGCGTTCGGGCCGCATTCCGGGCGACGTGACCGTGCAGGTGCTGACGCAGAGCCGCGAGGATCTGATCCGCACCAGCTTCGCCAGCCTGGAAGGCGCGCGCGCCGCCATCGTCCATCTCTACAACGCGGTCAGCCCCGCCTGGCGCGAGATCGTGTTCGCGATGAGCCGCGCCGAGGTGAAGGAAATCGCGGTGGCAGGCGCCAGGGCGATGCGCGACGAAGCGGGCAAGCGGCCGGGGACCGATTGGCACTTCCAGTACAGCCCAGAGACCTTCTCCACCGCGGAGCTCGATTTCAGCCTCGAGGTTTGCGAGGCGGTAATGGCGGTGCTGGCGCCCACCCCCGAGCATCCGATCATCCTCAACCTGCCCGCCACGGTGGAAGCGGCGACGCCCAATGTCTACGCCGATCAGATCGAATATTTCATCCGCAACCTGCCCAACCGCGAGAGCGCGGCGATCAGCCTGCACACCCACAACGACCGCGGCACCGGCGTCGCGGCGGCCGAGCTCGGCCTGATGGCGGGCGCCGACCGCATCGAGGGTTGCCTGTTCGGCAACGGCGAGCGCACGGGCAATTGCTGCCTGGTGACACTGGCTCTCAACTTGTACACGCAGGGCATCGATCCCAAGCTGGATTTCTCGGACATCGACCGCATCATCGAGACCGTGGAATACTGCAACCAGCTCCCCGTTCACCAGCGCCACCCCTATGGCGGCGAGCTGGTCTACACCGCCTTTTCGGGCAGCCACCAGGACGCGATCAAGAAAGGCTTCGCCGCCCGCGAGAGCCAGAATTCGGACCGGTGGCGCGTCCCCTACCTGCCCATCGATCCCGTCGATCTGGGACGCAGCTACGAGGCGGTGATCCGGGTCAATTCGCAGAGCGGCAAGGGCGGTTTCGCCTGGGTGCTCGAGCAGGACCAGGGGCTCAAGCTGCCCAAGCGGATGCAGGCCGATTTCAGCCGCCACGTCCAGCGCCTCGCCGACGAACTCGGACGCGAGTTGAGCGCGAGCGACATCTGGGACGCCTTCCGCCGCGCCTATTACGTCAAGATCGAGCCGCGCCACTTCCGCCTCGTCGATTACGAGGAGCGCAAGGCGCCCGGCGGCGCGCGGCTGTTCACCGGCGCCATCGCGGTCGATGGGCGCGAGCAGAGCGTCAGCGGGCGGGGCAACGGCCTGATTTCCTCGGTGGTGGCGGTGCTGCGCGACAGCTTCGGGGTCCAGCTCGAGGTGCTCGACTACACCGAGCACGCGCTCGGCGCCGGCTCGGACGCCCGCGCCGCGGCCTACCTCGAATGCGCCCTGCCCGACGGCCGCGTCGTGTGGGGCTGCGGCATCGACCCGGACGTCGCCACCGCCAGCGTGCGCGCGGTGCTCAGCGCGGCGAATTCCGCGGTCGCCAAACCGGGCTGATTGTGTTTTGAGCGGCGGCGGAGGGGACACCGCATGACCGAAGCGATTCTCGAGCCCGGGCTGCCGATCGTCGACGCGCACCATCACCTTTGGGATCTGCGCCCTTTGCTGGCCGCCTTTCCGGAGCCGCGGCATCCCTTCATCGAGGCCTTGGTCGACGCCTCCTACTACACCTTCGACCAGTTCCACGCCGACGCGGGCAGCGGCCACAACATCCTCGCCAGCGTGTTCGTGGAATGCGGCGCGTTCTACGATCCGTCGCGCGGCGAGGCGCTGAAGGTGGTCGGCGAGGTCGAGTTCGTGAACGGCGTGGCCGCGCAGGGTGCGAGCGGGCTCTATGGCGACTGGCGCCCGTGCGCCGCGATCGTCGGCCATGCCGATCTGAGCCTCGGTTCCTCCGTCGGCGCGGTGCTCGACGCGCTCCAGGCCGCCAGCCCGCGCTTCAGGGGCATCCGCCACCAGGGCGCGCGGGTCGCCGACCCGGAAGCCTACCCCGAGGCGCTGATGGCGCCCGAGGGACTGTTCGCCTCGGCCGGATTCCGCGCGGGCTTCGCCGAGCTCGGCGGGCGCGACCTGACCTTCGACGCCTGGGTGTTCGAGCCGCAACTGGGCGAGGTGCTCGATCTGGCGCGCGCCTTTCCGGACCAGCCGATCGTGCTCGATCATTGCGGCGGTCCGCTCGCGCTCGGCGGCTTTCGCGGCACGCTGGGCGAACGGTTCGAGGGGTGGCGCGCCGCGATCCAAGCGCTCGCCGCGTGTCCGAATGTCACGGTGAAGCTCGGCGGGCTGGGCATGGCGCAGGTCCAGCTGCCCGATCGCGGCCCGGCCGCGGGCGTCGGTTCGGAGGAGCTGGCGAGGCTCTGGCGGCCCTACATCGAGAGCTGCATCGAAGCCTTCGGGCCCATCCGCGCGATGTTCGAGAGCAACTATCCCCCGGACCGGTGGGGCGCGAGCTACCCGGTGCTGTGGAACGCCTTCAAGCGGATCGCCGCGGGCGCCTCCACCGAGGAAAAGCACGCGCTGTTCGCGGGCACCGCCGCGCGAGTTTACGGGATCGCGCATCTGCTGGCTTGAAAATCCCACCGCGTTCGTGTCGAGCCCTTCGGCTGGCTGCTTGCAGCAGCCGCTCAGGATAAACTAAGTCGAGACACTGGGGTGCGGCGCTCGCGTATCTCGACTACGGACTGCGTCCTCCGCTCGATACGAACGGAAACCTGGAGTTTTGTGCACTCATGAACCGCCTTCCCGCCCCCTTCGACCGGTTGCGCCTCCCCGTCATCGGATCGCCGATGTTCATCGTTTCGGGGCCCGAGCTGGTGATCGCACAGTGCAAGGCGGGGATCGTCGGCAGCTTCCCGGCGCTCAACGCCCGTCCGCAGAGCGAGCTCGACGAATGGCTGCACCGCATCACCGAGGAACTCGCGGCGCATAACCGCGCCAACCCCGAGCGCCCGGCCGCGCCTTTCGCGGTCAACCAGATCGTCCACAGGACCAACGACCGGCTCGAGGCGGACATGGCGACATGCGCCAAATGGCAGGTGCCGCTGATGATCACCAGCCTCGGCGCACGGACCGACATCTTCGAGGCGGTGCGCGGCTGGGGCGGGATCACCATGCACGACGTGATCGACGACCGCTTCGCCAACAAGGCCATCGAGAAGGGCGCCGACGGGCTGATTCCGGTGGCGGCGGGCGCGGGCGGGCATGCCGGCGTGCTCAGCCCCTTCGCGCTGATGCAGGAGATCAGGGCGTGGTTCCCGGGGCTCGTGGCGCTGTCGGGCGCGATCGCTCACGGCCGCTCGATTCTCGCCGCGCAGGCGCTGGGCGCCGACTTCGCCTATATCGGCAGCCCGTGGATCGCGGCCAGCGAGGCCAATGCACCCGAGGGCTACAAGCAGGGCATCGTCGGCGGCAGCGCGGACGGGATCGTCTACACCAACCTCTTCACCGGGGTGCACGGCAATTATCTGCGCTCGAGCATCGAGGCGGCGGGCATGGACCCCGACAATCTGCCGGTGAGCGATCCGAGCAAGATGAACTTCGGCAGCGGCGGCAACACCAAGGCCAAGGCCTGGAAGGACATCTGGGGCTCGGGCCAGGGCATCGGCGCGGTGACCGAGGTCGCGCCGGTCGAGGCGACCGTGGCGCGGCTGGAGGCGGAATACCGGGCGGCAAGGGAGGAGCTGGCGGCCCGATAGGTCGCATTGCCGTGTCTCGACGGGCGCCACGCGACCTGTCGGCCGCGCGGCTGCTCGACACGAACGGGACTTTTATAGGTCTTCCCAACCCGTTCGTATCGAGCGGAGGACGCAGTCCGTGGTCGAGATACCATCGCAAGCTAGCACCGGCACGCCGGCGTCACACCGCGCTTCGGCCGCGTCGTCGCGAACTCCTCCGGCGTCAGCTCGGCGTCGCGATCTCGGTCGGCGCCTTCGAAGCGATCGACCGTGGCCACCGCCCATTCCTCGAAGGTCAGCAGGTTGTTGCGATCCTTGTCGAGCTTGCGGAACGCATCGGTGCGGGTGGAGAGCATCTCGTTGCGGCTGACGCGGCCGTCGCGGTCGCGGTCGTAGCGGCCGAAGCGCTGCTGCTCGCGGGTCAGCTCGGTCGCCTCGGGCGGCGGCGGACCGGCCAGTCCCGCGGCGTCGGCGGCGGGAATATCGGTCTCGGCCGGAGCTGGCACCGCCGCTTGGGGAGGCGGCGCGCCGCGTTCGACCTGGGCGCGCCCCTGCCACCAGAACAGCCCGATGGCGACCAGCACCAGCGCGCCCACCGCTCCCAGGATCGTCCGGTTCATTGGCGCCGCCCTCCGTTCGCCGGTCCGCGATAGCTCACCGCCCGAAAATGCCAAGCCGAACGGCGGCCAGCGGGCTCCAGCGGTCGCCCAGGAGGCGCGCGCGGTCCGCCGCCAGCGCACGGCGCGCGAGCCCGTCGAGCACCGCCAGCGGCCGGAGCGCGCGCGGCAGGC
>JAIETR010000012.1 GCA_019745075.1 Qipengyuania sp. | reverse complement strand
CGCCGAACATCCTTCAGGCGGGCGCCGTGATTTCGGCCGCGCTCATCACCGGCATCCGGTCCGATCTTCCGGGCCAGATCACCGCGCAAGTGACGGAGAACATCTATGACAGCCCGACGGGCCGCATCCTTCTTGTACCCCAAGGCACGCGCATCATCGGCCAGTACGACAACAATGTTCAGTTCGGACAAAGCCGCGTGCTGCTGGTCTGGAACCGGCTGATCTTCCCGAACGGCCGCTCGATCGTGCTCGAGCGTCAACCTGGCGCTGATGTCGAAGGTTATGCCGGCCTCCAGGATGGCGTCGACTATCACTGGTGGGATCTCGCCAAGGCTGCGGGCTTGTCCACGCTGCTGAGCATTGGGGCAGAGCTCGCCACCAACGACGACGACCGCCTGATCCAGGCGATCCGAAACGGCGGGCAGGACACCATCAACGATGCCGGTCAACAGATCGTTCGCCGCCAGTTGAACATTGCCCCGACCTTGACGATCCGCCCGGGGTTCCCCGTTCGCGTCATCGTCACCCGCGACCTCGTACTCGAACCCTACGGAGGCTGACATGGCGAAGCTGAAGCTCGGGGCCGTTGCCGACGACAAGCCGGTCAAGCTCGCGATCGAATTTCCGGCGACCGTTCATCGCGACCTGGTCGCTTACGCGGAAATCCTGGCCCGCGAGACCGGCCATCCAGTAAGCGACCCGGCCAAGCTGATCGTCCCCATGGTGGAGCGCTTCATGGCCACCGATCGCGGCTTCGCGAAGGCGCGGCGGCCGCGTCAGTCGCCTGCGGGCAAGGAGGGATAGCGCTCTTGCAGCAGGTTGATGAAACCCGCCAGCACCGGATTGTCGTTGTCGCTCTGCCAATAGGCCGCGTAATTGATCCGGCTCGGGCCATTGCCGTCCCGCGCCTCGCGGTAGACGACGCCCGTGTAGGTGGCCCCTATGCAGGCTTCGCACATCAGGCTGACGCCGAAGCCCGCTCCCACGAGGCTCTTGATGTTCTCGCGGCTAACATCGTGACTGATGACCTTGGGCCGCTCGCCCGGCGCGGCAAGCTTCGCCAGCAAGATGTCCTGGATCTCCGGCCCGGGATCACGCTGGCTGAAAAGGAAGGTCTCGTCCTTCAGATCGGTCCAATAGACGATGTTGTTGCCGGCCAATCGATGACCTTCGGGCAGCGCGACCATGATGCGCTCGCTCCAGAGCCCCATGACCTTCCCCCCGCGAGAGATCGGATCGCCCGTCACGATGGCGACATCAAGCCGGCCAGCGTCGACGCCGGCGAACAGGCATGCGCGTGCGCCTTCATATGTCTGGATTTCGACCTTCGGGAACCGCGACGCATACTCGATCAGGCTGGCCCGCAGGTTCCCGGCCGACAGCGAGGTGTAGAATCCGACCGTGAGGCGGCCGGCCTCGCCCCTGCCGATGTCCTTGGCGGTCGCGGCCATATGATCGACCGTTTCGACGAGATGCCGGGATGTCCGCAATATCTCGATGCCAGCCGTAGTCGGCCGAACGCCACCGCTGGTTCGTTCGAACAACACGACGCCCAGACGCTCTTCCAATTGCGAAATGCAGCGGCTCAGGGTCGATTGCTTGACCCCAAGCGCCTCAGCCGCCCGCCGAAAACTGCCATAGTGTGCAGCGGCGACCACATAGCGCAGGTGTCTCAGTTCGATATGTGCCTCCAGCGATCGGAACTCCTCCTGTGATTCCGGCAACGTCCTGTCATGGCACTCCCGGAATTTATGTGCCCGGCCGAGCGGCAACCGCCTCAACCAATATGGGAATTGCGCTTCGGAATTTTGACTGTCCGGGAGCGCAACCGACTCGGGTCGGCAGAACTGCTGGTAGGACTGTAGTCAGCCCAGCAGGAGAATGCTATTGAGACGCGTTTGCAGAAATTTTAGTCCGAAATGGATCAAAATGCTGCCTTGGCGTCGGGACGGTTTACTGGAACTGGCCGCGCGTCCAGCGACCCTCAAGCTGCCTGGCGACTGGCCGCGCGATACAGGCCATAGCCGACCTTTATGAGCAGGCCCTCTTCACACATACGGGCCAAGTAGCACCGGGGGACGCCGATGTCCGTTAGATCGCGGGTTCGCACCATGCCGCGTTCAGTGGCTAGGGCGACGGCCCGGTCCCTCAGCGAGGGCTTCGGGCCGCCAGCGAGGCGTAGCGCCTCCGCGCGTTCCCGGTCGCGCTGCTGCGTTTGCGTCTGCCGAAATAATCGTGGCTGAACCGATCGGCTCAGCGCCCCCACGAAAAAAACGTCGAAGATCCCCCACGAGCAGCGCCAGGCCCAAAGATGCATTCGGATTCAACCTTCTCTTTCGCACTCATGCAGATTTCCAACGTTCGCAAATCAGGTGAGTCGGCCCAATGCAACGGCCGAGATGAGAAAAACGCCGAGCGCGCCTCGATAAATCACGAAGGGCCAGGCCGAAAAGCGCTCAAGCACGCGCATCAGCCCCCAGATCGCGAAGAAGGCCGATACTGATGCGGCGACGAGCCCTACGAGAAGAATGGACCAGCCGTCGAGAGACAGGTGGACATTATAGAGTTCCCACAGTTCCTTGAAGCCGGCCAGGGCGATCGCCGGCAGGCCAAGCAGGAACGAGAACCGCGCCGCCTCTTCCCGTTTCAGGCCGAGCGCAAGTGCAGCGGTCAATGTAGAGCCCGAGCGCGACACTCCCGGGATCAGAGCGCCAATCTGCGCGACGCCCACAACCATTGCATCGGTGAGGGACACATTTTCGAGTGTTCGTCTGTGGCGGGCGTAAATCTCCGCGAGCGCGAGAAGAATGGCCATGACGATGCAGGCCCAGCCGATGATTGTGAGGGTCCGTAGCGGGGAACCGCAGGCGTTCAGCGCCGCCGACAAAGACAGGCCCGCCACGCCGATCGGGACCGTCGCAAGACCGAGCCAAACGGCGAAGCGGAAGTGGCGATCCCGGAAATCCCGATGCGCCACGGCGCGGAGCGAGCTCGTGGCCAACTGGCTAACGTCGCCCCAAAAATAGCTGATGACGGCGGCCAGCGCTGCGAGCTGCATGGCGGCGGAGAAGGCGGAGCCCGGATCTTGCCAACCGAGCAACGCAGGTACGATCCGCATATGTGCCGTCGAGGAGATCGGCAGCAGTTCGGTGATCCCCTGGACGACGCCGAGCACGGCGACCTTGGCATAGCCCAACGCCACGAATCCGGTGTCGACGCCCTGCGTACAAGCTTCCGTCATGCAGGCTCCTCTAGTTTACCATTTGGGCGTGGGCCCGCTGGCACGAAGACGGACAATACACCCGGCAAGAGCTTGAAGCGGGCAGGCGTCGTTGTCGTGATTTCCCCGTCGGTGTTGACCGGCAGCGGCGGGTCGGTCCGGATCTCGAGTGGACCAGGGCTGCAGAAAGCCCGCATACCGACCAGATTTCGGTTACGACCGCGCCAGAATGCCGTCAGGAAAAGTGGCCATTGCCAAAATTGTCGCGGCGCAACACTGTAAAAGTCGAGGCATCGGTCATCGATCTCGGCGGCCTCGTAGACGGCCATGCCGCCACCGTAATAAACACCATTCCCGACTGCGATCTGAAGACTTCGTAGCTGGATCGTGCGATCGGCAGTGGCCACCTCGGCTGTGAACGGCTTCGTGTAAAGCACCGTCTTTATAGCAGCCAGCGGATAGCTAAGCCGCCCCAAATGCCGCTTCAGATTGCCGGTCATCCGACGCGCGAGCTCAACGCTCAACCCCATGCTTGCGACATTGACGAAGAACTGGTCGTTGACTTGGCCAACGTCGATCCGACGCGTGCTTCCCGCGGCGATGATCGCCGCCGCCGCTGCAGGGTGACTCGCAATGCCAAGTGTCCGGGCAAGGTCGTTCGCGGTGCCTAACGGTAAGATGCCGAGCGGCAACCCGGTTTCCAGCACCCCCTTGAGCACGGCGTTGACAGTCCCATCGCCGCCGCCGACGATCACGAGATCGACCTCATGCGCATGCCGGATGACCTCGCGGCTTAAATCTGTCGACTGAGCACAGTGCGCGCGCGTCAAGATGAATCCGCTACGCTCAAGCTGCTGGATGGCGGCATGCGGCGCGCGATCACCACCGCTGCGGCTTCGCGGATTCAAGAACAGAAGCGCGCGCCTCTTAGTAGTTTGATTCATCCAATAGTTCCCGAACGCCAATCGACCGGCGTTGCCTCGCATCGCGGTAGCCGTCGCGAGACAACAACAATTTTGTGGGGCGTCTCGTGGCCAGATGTTGAAGGCTGGCGCCAGTGCCGATCGAGATCTTAAATCCACGAATTGGCGCCGCGAGCACACGCGTCCGGACGATCGCGTCAGTCGCTCCGATCAGTCGAACAACTCTGCAAGGAACCCGCGGCGGCCCCGGTGCCCGCGATCACCGTAATCATCGCGACGACCGTAACCGTCTCGGTCGCGGCGGCCGCCTTGATTCGGGTAGTCGTCCTGCGGGCTCGTCCCTTGTGGTACGGGCGCAGGCGCGTCATATGCGGCGCTGCGCTCGATGATCTTGTCGAGTTCGCCACGGTCGAGCCAGACACCCCGGCAACTGGGGCAATAGTCGATCTCGATACCCTGGCGATCGGCCATGACGAGATCGACCTTGCAGTGAGGGCACAACATGCCCGAGGGTCTCGATTGAGGGGCGGCTATCGGTGTGTTTGACATGGAATGGGTCCTTTCCTGTTTATGTCTTGTGAAGCTCAACCCGTGAATCTCGATCTCCCCGGCCTCTCCGCAATCGAGACCGTTGATCGCGCTGGCCAAAGGGAGCCCGTAAGCAGCAGAACGACGCCGGCCGTGATCATGACGTCCGCCATGTTGAAGGCGGGCCAGTGCCAATCGCCAACGTGGAGATCGAGAAAATCGGTCACAGCACCGTGAAGCACCCGGTCCACCACATTGCCTGCAGCACCGCCGGCAACCAGGCCCAAGGCGAATGTCTCGATCCGCCGTGTGGTTCTCAGGGCCCAGACAAACAGGCCCGCCGCGATCGCCGCCATGATCGCGGCGAGCAACAGTGGTTGCTCCAAGAAAAGCTCGCGGAACATCCCGAAGCTGACGCCAGTGTTGAAACCGAGTGTGAGATTGAAAAAGGGTGCGATCTCGATCGTGCGCGGCGGCACCATCACAATGTTGACGATCAGCCATTTCGAGACGAAGTCGATAGCGAGAGCGATGGCAAGGGCGGCGCCAGCCAGCGCAGCTCGTCCGAGCAAGGTTCCAGATTGCACAGTCAATACGTCCTCATGTCTAGCTTCGGATGGCATGTTTAGCGCGCCGGGCGTGGCGCAACGAGCGTGGGCGCATGGTGCCCGGGGGCCGGAGCTCGCGAACCCATCGAAGGCCCGCCGCGCTCAATCGTCGTCTGGCCACGGTTGAGCAGGCGCAGGCCATTGAGTACGACCAGCAGCGATGCACCGACATCAGCCGCGATGGCGCCCCACAGCGACGCAAGACCAATCACCGTCAGCGCCGTGAACACGAGCTTCACGAAGATTGAAAACGCGACGTTCTGCCGGATAACGGCGAGCGTCGCCCGTGAATGGCGCACCAGCCAGGGAAGCCTCGACAGATCGTCCGCCATGAGCGCCACATCGGCCGTCTCGATGGCGGCATCGCTACCCATGGCGCCCATCGCGATGCCAAGGTTGGCACGTCCCATCGCGGGAGCATCATTGACTCCGTCTCCAACCATGGCGACCGACCCGTAGCGCCGCACCAGATCCTCGACCGCGGCCACTTTGTCACCGGGCAGCAGCTCCGCCAGGACCTCGTCGATGCCCGTCTGCTTCGCAATCGCCTCCGCTGTCGCGCGGTTGTCTCCCGTGAGCATCACGACATGCTCGATGCCGGCGCGGTGAAGCGCCGTGACAATGTCCTTCGCTTCCTGCCTGACCGCATCGGCAACGGCGACGAGCCCCCAGACCTCCTGACCGTCACCGACCGCGACGATGGTGCGACCGGCGCTCGAAAGTGCATCGGCCCGCTGCAGAACTCCGTCTGAGCTGATAGCCCGCTCCTCAAGGTAGCGGCGCGAGCCGAGCCACATTTCGCGGCCGGCCACTCGGCCCGTGACGCCTCGGCCCATCATGGCTTGGACAGCCTCGGCAGGCTCGGCGGCGATCTTGAGTTCGGCGGCTTTCGCCAGGATGGCCCGAGCGATCGGATGCGCGCTGCGTGCTTCAAGGGCAGCGGCCAAGCCGAGAAGCTCCATCTCGCTGCGACCGCCAAGCGGCACTATCTCGACGACCTGCGGCCGCCCTTCGGTGAGGGTTCCCGTCTTGTCCATGGCAATGGCTTTGAGATGCGCAGGTGTCTCGAGGTGCGTACCGCCCTTCACCAGGACGCCCTGCTTCGCGGCGCCAGCAAGCGCCGCCACGATCGTCACTGGCGTCGAAATCACGAGGGCGCAGGGGCAAGCGATCACCAAGAGCACGAGTGCCCGGTAGAACCAGACGTCCCAGGCCCCGCCCAAGAGCAGGGGTGGAACAAGAAAGATCGCAATGGCGAGCACCATCACCGCAGGCGTGTAGACGCGCGCGAACTTCTCCACCCACTGCTCACTAGGCGCACGCCGGCTCTGCGCCGAACCGACCATCCGGATAATCTGGGCGAGTGTCGTGTCGTTCGCCGCCTTGGTGGTCACGACCTCGAGCGCGCCCTCGCCGTTGATGGTGCCGGCAAAGACCTCCTCGCCCTCGGCCTTGAATACCGGGACGCTTTCACCGGTGATCGGCGCCTGGTTAACCTCGCTCTCGCCGGCGGCAACCCGACCGTCGAGCGGCACTTTGTCTCCCGGCCGGACGATAATGTGCGCGCCGACCCGAACCTCGGCCGCCGGAACATCACGCTCGGAGCCGTCTTCGAACTTCACGCGCGCCGTCGATGGCGCAAGCTCCATGAGAGCCGCCACCGCCCGGCGGGCGCGACCAAGACTCCATGACTCCAGCGCTAGCGCCAATGCAAAGAAGAACGAAACCGTGGCGGCCTCAAACCACGCGCCGATACCGATGGCGCCTACGACCGCAACCATCATCAGCAGGTTCATGTCGGGACGGAGTCGTTTGGCCGAGAGCCAAGCTTTGGGAGCGACGTAGCGAGCAGCAGACAGCACCGCGAGGGTATAGAGCGCGATGCTCGGCAGCGGGGTCGACCCCAAGGCGTGTTCGCCGGCCTCGAAGGCCGCAATGACGCCACCCCCAAGCCAGGCGTGGACTGCGAAGCCGAGCGCCGTAAGCAGGCCGCTTGCGGTCGTCAGCCGCGACTGCACACGTCTGCGGCGCTCTTCGGCCTGCGCGGCTTCGCTCGTGCTGCCTTCGTTCCAGGGCTCGGCGCGCAGACCTGCGCGGAGAACGGCCTTCTCAACGCGGGCTTCGAGCGCCGCATCCGGTGCCACGTCGATCGCCATGCGACCGTTGAGGAGATCGAAGGCGAGCTTGTCTTCACCGACCAGCGGACCAACCTCGCGCTTCAGCGCCGCAATCTCGTCGGCACAGTCCATGCCGTGAATGCGGAACACAATCTGGCCGGGCAAGCGGGTCGGGATCGGCGGACTTAGCGCCTCCCGCACCTCCGCGCCACAATAGGACGCCGCATCTTCTGACACTGGTGAGAGCTCGGGCGCAGCCTGCGAGACCGCAGGCGGCGTCCAAGGCTCGGCGCGCATCCCCGTCCGCGCTACAGCTTCCTCGATCACGCTACGAGCCGCCCGGCTCTGGGGGCCCACCGTCATCATGCCCTGCGTGGTATCAAACGCGAGCTTGTCTTCGCCGACGAGCGGACCCAGTTCACGCGTGAGGGCCGCCACCTCGTTCTTGCAGTCGAGCCCGTGAACGCGAAAAACCAATGTTTCGGCGGCGGCGTCCTTAATCGCGGAAGCACGCATGCCGGTCGGCGCGACGCGGCTGATGATGTCGTCAACCGTCGCCCGCCGCTGCGGAGCGACCGTCATAAGCCCCTTCGCCGTATCGAACGACAGCCACGCCTCACCCCCGACTAGCGGGCCAACCTCACGCTTGAGCGTTGCGACTTCATTCTTGCAGTCGAGCCCCTCGACCCGGAACACCAGTGCCGGTCCAGGTTGCGCCGGCTCCCCTAGAAGATGCGCTTGCATGCCGGTCGTCGCGACCGCCCGCAGGATGGCGTCAACCGCCAGAGCACCGTCGGACATCACCTCCATGACACCGGCTTGAGTATTGAACGACAGGTTATCGTCTCCGCCGACAAACGGCCCCACCGCGGCGCGGAGCGCGCGGACCTCGTTCTGGCAGTCAAGGCCGTCGACCTTGAATCGCAGTGAGCTTGAAGGGCTCATCGTTGCGGTATCGGCTCTCATCATCGTCTCCTGGCGATCATTTTCGCGGCTTGGCCTCGGCGGATTCCTCATCCTCCCCGGAACCTACATCCTGTAGTCACTACAGGATCAAGGGCGGACTTTGGGTGAGACTGAATACGCAGGCGTCTGCGTGACAGACGACGCCCCAAATGTATTTCTCGCAGGTGGCGGGCTGTTTCGGTTGGATACTGTTGCGCTCGGCGTAGCGCGAGGTCTCGACCCGTATTGTTGCCTGTACGGAGGGGATCGCCTCGCCAGCTCCGAGCGATCGGACAAAAAGCATCCGATGGCGACCATAGGAGATTGATTCTGTAGTGGCTACAGGGTGTTAACTGTTAAGCGTGCGACGCGAGATGCGGCCATCGCGTTCGTGAGGAAGAAGGAGGGCAGTCATGCACGCCAGGGAAATTGCCAAATTCCTTTCTGGGTTCGCCGCCAACCAGGTTCTGACCCACGGGGTCATGGCCGCCACCGATACCGAATTCACACTGCTAGGGATCGCCTATACGCGCGAGTTGAATACGACGGCCGTCATCGTCTGGGCGAGCCTGCTTGCGCTGCTGGTCTATTATGCCTGGATCCGGCGCAGCGACGTCAGCAAACGCTGACGGCTGGGAATCGCCTGCGGCAATGGCGAACTCCAGCCAACGCGAGACTGACGAGTTTGGGCGAAACACTGCCGTGCGCCAATAAGGAGGACCGTGGATGCGCAAGCTCTGGATCTCGATCGTCATCGCCATTGTCGCGATGCTTCCGGCGATCTATTTCCGGACGACCGGTTTGCGCCCCGACCCGCTCATCGACGCAGCCGTGTTCGGCGCCGCGATCCTCGCGGCGGGCTTCATGCTGTCCTGGGGGGCCGAGACGGCGGAAGGACAGATCTCCGCGGGTCTGATCCTCGCCGTCGTCGCGATCATCACTGTGCTGCCCGAATATGCGGTCGACATCTATTACGCCTGGCGTGCCGGCCAGGCGCCGGAGTCCAACTACGTCCATTATGCGGCTGCCAACATGACTGGCGCTAACCGGCTGCTGGTCGGCCTGGCCTGGCCGCTGCTGGTGCTGCTCCATTGGTGGCGCACGCGCGGCAGGGCGATCCCGCTCGCGCCCGTCAATAGCGTCGAGATCGTCTTCCTGCTGGTGCCGAGCCTCTACGCCTTTACCATCCTTTTGAGGGACAGAATTTCTCCCGTGGACGCGGTCGTGTTGATCGCGATCTTCGCCGCCTATCTGTGGCGGGTGAGCAGCCTGCCGAAAGTCGATGACGGGGATGAAAAAGAGGAGGAGCCCGGCTTGGCGGCGGAGATCGAAAAGCTGCCAGCGGCACAGCAATGGTCGCTGATGGCGGCTCTGGCTATCGTCGCCGCCGCCGTCATTTTCGTATCGGCCGAACCCTTCGCCGAAGCGATGGTCGATTCCGGGCGCGTACTCGGGATTAACGAGTTCTTGCTCATCCAGTGGCTCGCGCCCCTGGCCAGCGAGGCCCCGGCCGTCACCGTCGCTATCCTGTTCGTCCTGTCGAACCGCGCCGCCGCCGGGCTCGCCACCATGATCAGCGACAAGATCAACCAGTGGACCTTGCTGGTCGGAATGCTGCCGCTGGCGATGAGCGTCGGCGCCGGAAGCCTGACGGCGCTTCCGCTCGACGCCCGCCAGCACGAGGAGTTCTTCCTCACCGCCGCCCAGTCGCTGTTCGGCCTTGCGCTGCTGCTTCGCCTGCGGCTCGGGCTGCGCGGCGCGGTCGCGCTTGCCTTGCTGTTTTCGGTTCAGGTCGGCTTCGCTTTCACTTTCCGCGACGACGAGGCGCTGACCATCCGCAGCCTCACCTGGCTCGGCTGGGGCTATCTGGCGCTGACCGCGGTGATCGTTGCGATCAACTGGCAGGGGCTCTCGCAGATCATTCGGATCGCGCTTCGGCCGCATCTCCCGATTGGCGCGACAGCACCGGAACGAGACGCTGCGGTATCCGAGTAAGACGGAGGGAGAAATGGTGTTCGATGCGGAGCAGAGGTCGATCGTATCGCAAAGCGCGCTCGCCGTGCTGCTCGCCGCGGCAGTGCTCGTCGCGGGATATTGGTGGCTGCCGCCGGACCTGGTTGGCGTCGCGACCGGGATGACCTTGGCCGATCGTATCGGGTTCGCGCTGAAGTGGGATCTCCCGATTTTCGTCTGGCTGGCAGGCTGCGTGGGCGGCGTTTCGCAGGGACGGTTCTGGACGCCTGCGGACCGCCATGGCTCTGCATATAGCGAGCCCAGCAAGGCGATCGCCGTCCGCGCCGCGGTGCTTCAGAACTCACTCGAGCAGACGGTGCTTGTCGTCGGCGCCCATCTCGTCCTCGCGACGGTGTTGCGCGGTTCTGAGCTGGCACTGATCCCCTTGCTCGTTCTCCTCTATCTATTCGGCCGGGCGACCTTTGCCATCGGCTATGCAAAGAGTCCGATCGCCCGCGCCTTCGGCATGGCCCTGACCGGTGCCTCAGCCGGCTTCGCTTATGTGCTGGCCGCCGGCCTGATTCTGGCCGGCCGCTAGTCGCTCACAAGACGGTGACCAGCCTATTGTCTGTTGCTTCGGTACTCCCCGAACTCCACGCGCTGAGCGACCGCCAGGCGCGTTCGTCGCTGCGGGCGCTTTCGTTCCGCCGCCGGTTGCGAGGCTGGTTTGGCCTTCCACTGGACTGGCATAGGCCGGCCATGCGGCAGAAGCGCGAATGGAGGCGCGACCAAAGAAAGCCGCCACGGCGCCTCGGGCAAAAACGTTTGCTCCTTTTAGATCTCCCTGACATTGCTGATCACAAACCGGCTTCGCGGCAATGCGGGGAGCCGCGACCATTCGATCCGTAGATCCTGTTCCGGCATGTCGTAGCTCGTGCGTCGCGCAAAGAACTCCGCCGCCAACTTCATCAGCTCGATCGCGATCCATTCGCCAGGACAGCGATGATCCGCGCGGTGGTCCCCGCCTCCCTGCGGGATGAAATTGAATGGGCTCCCGTCCCATCGGCGGAATCGTTCGGGCTCGAATTCCTCCGGCCTCTCCCAAGTTCGGGAGTCCTGGTTGGTGCCATATAGATCGAGGATAACGCGTCGGCCTTCGGGGAATTGGAATCCGTTCCATTCGAAGGCCTGCCGCGTCCGTGCAGCGACTGCCGGGAAGAAAGGATAGTGCCGGCGGACCTCCTGGACGAAGCGGCCGGCGTAGCCGTCATCCTCGGCCCGTAGCCTCTCTCGAACTTCGGGATGCGCGTGCAATGCATGAGCAACAAAGATCATATCGACCGAGACGGCAACCGTCGGCCTGATTACATTGATCAGCTCGACAGCAGCGACGTGAGGCGTCAGCAGCTCACCATTCAAATCCCGGTGACCTCGCGGAACTTCCCGCCGCGACCCTGTTCCGGTGGCTCGCCGCCGTGCTCGAGCGTGAGCTGTTGGAGACCTTGCTCCGTAAGCAGCTTGCGCAAGCCTGTCTCGGCCTCGCGCCAAACCGCTTCTTCATCCGCTGTCGGCGCGATACGCAGGCGTATCTCAAGCCTGTCCGGCGCGGTCTGCGCGATCTGGAAAAGCGTCACGCCGCGAACGGCCTCGATCGGCTGGCTGAGCGCCAGCGGAGCCAGCCTGACCTCGCCGCTCGAAGTTCGGAAGGTGAGAATGTCGGCGGAGCGCCCCTGCACGCGGATCGCGGGCAAGGGGTTGCCGCAGGGGCATGGGTCCGGCCGCTCCATCACGCTGTCGCCGAGATCGTAGCGCAGGATCGGCTGCACGCGATTGGCGAGATTGCTGATCAGGACGGTGTGCGACTGCTCGCCCGGAGGGACGGGCCGATGATCGGCGTCAACCGGCTCGAACACCACCCAGTCCATGTTGACGTGGAGCCAGCCTTCTTCGCACATGGCGCTCATGAACATGCATTCCGAGGCCGCGTAGCTGTTGCCGACCTTGGCGCCGAAGACACGCGCGATTCGGCCATATTCAGCCTGCGGCAGACCCTCCGCCGAAAGAGCCAGCAGGACGGGATGGATGGCGAGCCGGCCGGCTTCCTGCTCGTCGGCGAGTAGCGCGGCGATGCTGGCATAGGGGGCGAGCATCGCCGGCTGGAAGCGGTTCAGCCGCTCGACAAGCTCCGTCATCGGCAGGTGCGCGGAAAGCGTTTCGAGACGCTCCCCCTGCCGCCTCTTCAGCCGCGCCGCCGCGACGGCCGACGCGAAATGGCCTCCGGTCGCCATGATGATCGCCGTTCGCCCGCGGCGGGCGGCGATCCTGAGGATGTCCCCAGCGCTAAGCCAGCCGCCGATCCAGCGAAGCATCATGGCGGTGACGACCGCCATCGTGCGGCCGTCGGCCACGAATATCCCGCGGCGGCCCGTCGTGCCTGAAGTGGTATAGAGCGTGTACTTTCCGAGAAACTGCTCTCCGATCCGGGCGGGGTCGCCGACAACGGCCTCCGCGGCTTCGAGCGTCACGGCGCGGTCTGCGCACCATTCGTCGAAGCGCTCCATGAGCATTTTCTTGTCGGTGACCGGTAGAAGGCGTGGGTCTTCGACGCGATCGGGCAGATCGCGGTAGAATTCCCCGTACAAGGGCGAGCACGCACGCACGTGCGCCACCATTTCGGCGAGCCGGCTTCTTCTGGCGAGCCGCGAGCGCCTCGCGCCCCTGGCGCTTAGCGCGCCAGGCGTCCCAGATCAGGCCTGCGACATGCTCGGTCATAATCGTTGTCGGTTCACACACCTCCGGTCAATTGCTATACCTACTTCCTGTAGCCACTACAGAATCAACCCCTGATGATCACTATCGGAGCCTTGTCCAAACGCACGGGCGTCAATATCGAGACGATCCGCTATTATGAGCGGATCAGGCTGATGCCCCCGCCGCCCCGAACCGACAGTGGACGACGCCTCTACGGAGCAGAGGACGTTCGGCGGCTGACGTTCATCCGCCATGCCAGGAACCTCGGATTCGACATCGCGGCCATTAAGACGATGCTCACTCTACAGGAGGTGCCCGAGGCGTCCTGCGAACAGGTGAGCCGGATCGCTACCGATCAACTCGACGCCGTCGAGAGCCGGATCCGCCGACTACTCGGGCTTAGGACCGAGCTCACCCGGATGATCAAGGAGTGCGACAACGGGAAAGTCGCGACTTGCCGGATTATCGAAGTTCTCGACGACTCTTCGGGTCACCCGGACGGCCCGTGAAATGAACGTCTGTGGCAAGATCGTCACTCGACGTCACTTGGGACGTCTCGCGTCATGACGAACGAATTCCGCGATAGAGAGAGATCGAGCCGCTCGGCGTTGGAATGACAACCGTCTCCTCCACGCTTGGGAATCCGGCACCCTGCATAAGCTTCGGCAGAACCCCACGAGCATTGGGCTCGGTATTCAAGCGTCCATCGAGATTCTGAACGACGCTTCTAAACAGAACTCGCATGAGGCGGCTGCGCTGAAGACCATAGTCCGCAATGTGAAGCTCGCCCCCGGCCCTGAGCGCAGCGTGGATCGAGGCGAGCGCGGCCTCCTTCTCCTCCATCGGTAACTGATGAAACACGAGGCTGGACACGATCTTCGTCGGACGGCGTCCGTCCAGCAACTCTGCGGCTTGACGCGCGAAACCTATGTGCAGCTCGATCGAGAGACCAGCAGCGGAGAATCGCGTCTGCGCCCGCGCCAGCACGGCCGGATCGGGATCAATCCCTATGAGCTGGGTGGATGGCGTGGCCTTTCCCACACGCACGAGAAGCGAACCCGTACCGCAGCCAATGTCGACAATTACATCGTGGGGCCGAGGACGGAGTTGCTCGACAAGAGCGGTCCGCCATCGATCCTCGCGCGTCAGCACTGCGACACCGAAGTCGTACAAGGGCGTGAGCCAATGATGCCCAGCGGCGGGCGTGTAAGTTAAGTCAGACGGCATGATGGTCCTTGTCGATTTCGCCACCATGCATCCTCTAGTCCCTACAGAATCAACTACGAAAAGCACTGCGCGGCGTTCCGCCATTCGCCGGAAGAATCTCTCCTCAGCGCCATGTGCGCGGTTCCTGACCCGACATGATAGGACGGGCGTGACACCGGGCGCCGGCGGGATAAGGCCGGCAGCGAAGGAGGCATGAGTGGAGCAGGTTCGGGCGAGCCTCGAGGAACGGCAGGTCGCGATCTATCTGGGCGCGATCGCTATCGGGGCGCTTGCCGGCTTTAGCGTCCCGGAAGCCGGCGCGCTCGAAGCTGCGATCAGTCCGGCGCTGGCGTTCATGCTGTTCGTCACCTTCCTCCAGGTGCCGCTGTCGGAACTCGGATCGGCGCTGCGCAACACGCGCTTCCTCGTCGCGCTGCTCGCGACCAACTTCGTCGTGATGCCACTGTTCACGGCGCTGCTGCTACAGTTGCTCCCCGATGAGCCGATGTTGCGACTCGCCGTGCTTTTCGTGCTGCTGACACCGTGCGTCGACTATGTGGTGACGTTCACTCACCTTGGGCGCGGGGATGCCAGGCTGCTGCTTGCGGCGACCCCGGCGCTCCTGCTGTTGCAGATGATGATGCTGCCGGTCTATCTGCGCGTGCTGCTCGGTGGTGACGCCTCTGGTCTCGTCCATCCGGAGCCCTTCATCCACGCCTTCTTATGGCTGATCGCCGTGCCGCTGCTGCTTGCGGCGGTCTTTCAGCTATGGGCGACCCGCAGTGCAGCCCCAAAGCGCGCCTCGGCGGCGCTCGGCCTGCTGCCTGTGCCGGCCACGGCCCTCGTGCTCTTCCTCGTCATGGCCGCCGTCATGCCGCAGATCGGAAAGGCTGCGGATGCTGCACTAACCGCGGCACCGATTTACCTCGCCTACGCCGTCATGGCGCCGGTGCTCGGCTGGCTCGTTGCGCGCGGTGTCCGCCTTGACCCCGGCGGCGCTCGAGCCGTGGCTTTCAGCGCCGCCACGCGCAATTCGCTCGTGATCCTCCCGCTCGCCTTCGCGGTCCCGGGCGGGGTGCCGCTTGTTCCCGCCGTCGTCGTCACCCAGACGATAATCGAGCTGATGAGCGAGCTCGTCTATGTGCACTGGATTCCAAGGCTGTCCGCCAAACCAGCGACTTGACCGGCCTACCGCGAGTGCCGGTCCGGAGTGGCCAGTCACCTTATGTCGGGCTTTCGGCGACTGATCCCCGCAGACGGGCGTGCCGGATCTCGTACGCTGTGTCGGCGTCATGGCCGAATCCTGTAGTCAGGCCGCGTTCCGTTGTTCGCCCGCGCGATAGAGGCCGTAGCTAACCTTCATGAGCAGGCCCTCGTCACACATACGAGCCAGATAGCAGCGCGGTACACCAATTCCGGTCAAGTCGCGCGTCCGAACCACACCGCGTTCGAGCGCCAGCGCGACCGCCCGTTCCCGGAGAGACGGCTTGGGACCTCCGGCTAGGCGTATTGCTTCAGCACGGTCTCGGTCACGCTTTCGCATTTTCGGCCCCCGTGGAGTGGCACTGGGTCGCGGAATCGAGTATGCGTAGTTCGCATTTTCGCCGACCTCGGCGAGCCATTTTCGCCTAGCCCAGCAACAGCCTCGCGCCGACCCACAGCGTCAACGCCGCAGTGAGCCAGCGAATCCAATGCATCGGCAGCAGTCGCGCGGCGAGCAGGCTGCCGATCTGACCGCCGATCGCGACCGCGACGAGCAGCGGCAGAGCCAGGATCACGGCGCTGGCGAGACGGTCGAAACCACCCTTCAAGAGCTGCCCGAACAGCCCGAACAGCGAGTTCACCAGGATGAACAGGCTCGCGGTGGCGGCGATCGCGCGCGCCGAGTTCCAGCGCGTCAGGTGGAGCAACGGGGCGAGGAAGATGCCGCCGCCGATCCCGACCAGCCCGGCGAGGTAGCCAAGCGGGGCGGCCACCAGCGGCATCCAGCGGGCGGCGCGGCCCGGGCGCCCTTCCCGCTCGGCTATGGAGAGCAACAATGTAAGCGCGGTCAGCACCAGGCTGGCGCCGAGGAGCATCAGGAAGGCGCTTTCCCCGATCGGCGTCAGGCCGCCGAGGAACGCCGCCGGCGCGGCGATGGCGGTGAGGAGCATGGCTCCGCGCCACGGGGTGAGCCCTGCGCGCGCGAAGCGGATCGTCCCGCCGGTCACCACCACGATGTTGCAGGCCAGCGCGATTGCCGGGAGCAGGCGGTAATCCACGCCCGAGAGCGCCAGCAGCGCGTTGTAGGTCGATCCGCCGCCATAGCCCACGCTGGCGTAGAGCAGCGCGGCGGCGAAGAAGGCGGCGGCGAGCCAGATCATGGTTGCGCTCAAGGAGCGCGAAGCGCGGTAGCGCGAAGCGCGTTAGCGCGCACGACAAGCGCTACCGTGTCTCGACGGGCGCGATCCGCGCTCGCGCGCGGACCGCTGCTCGACACGAACGGATGTTGGTATTCTTCACAACTCCGTTCGTATCGAGCGCAGCCCCGAGCTTGTCGAGGGGCGAAGTCGAGATACCGCGCGCGAGCTACGCCGCCAGCGCGCCGTGGCAGTGCTTGTACTTGTTGCCCGAGCCGCAGGGACAAGGGGCGTTGCGGCCGATCTCCTGATCCGCCCAGGGATTGTCCCCCGCCGCCGCCGCGACCGGGCTGCCGGCCAGGCTGCCGAACAAGGCGGGGTTGAAGCGCGAGCCGTCGAAATCGCCGCTGTCGTCGAGCCCGGTCAGCGGGTCGATATGGCCGGTCAGGAAATCGGGCAGTCCCGCCAGCACCTCGGACGGCACCGGCATCGGCGCCTGCGGCGCGATCTCGAGCTTGAGCAATTGCCCGGTGACGTCCTCGCGCAGCGTGTCGAGCATGCGCTCGAACAGGCCGAACGCCTCCTGCTTGTACTCGTTGATCGGCTGCTTCTGCGCGTGGGCGCGCAGCCACACCACCTGGCGCAGCGCATCGAGCGTGGCGAGGTGCTCCTTCCAGTGATGGTCGAGCGTGCGCAGCAGCATGCCCTTCTCGAACACCCGCCAGCGCTGCGTATCGACCTGCGCGAGCTTGGCTTCCATGACCGCATCGGCCTCGGCGGTGATGCGCTCCTCGATCAGCTCGGGCTCGATGCGGTCCTCGGTCATCCAGGCGTCGAGATCGGGGGTGAGGCCGAATTTCTCCTCGAGCCTGGCCTTGAGGCCCGGGATGTCCCACTGCTCGGGATAGGATCCCGGGGGGCAGGCTTCGCCCACCGCGGCGTTGATCGCGTCGTGGCGCATGTCGACGACCACGTCGGCCACCGCCTCGGCGTCCATGATTTCGGCGCGCTGCTCGTAGACCACCTTGCGCTGGTCGTTCATCACGTTGTCGTATTCGACGACCTGCTTGCGCATCTCGAAGTTGCGCGCCTCGACCTTCTTCTGCGCGGTCTCGATGGCTTTCGAAAGCCATTTCGAGCCGATCGCCTCGCCGTCGGCGAGGTTGGCGTTCATCATCTTGGAGAACAGCGTGTCGGGGCCGAAGATGCGCAGCAGATCGTCCTCGAGGCAGAGATAGAAGCGGCTGAGGCCCGGGTCGCCCTGGCGGCCCGAACGGCCGCGCAGCTGATTGTCGATGCGGCGGCTTTCGTGGCGCTCGGTGCCGAGCACGAACAACCCGCCGGCCTCGATTACCTTCGCCTTCTCGGCCGCGACCTCGGCCCTGATCCGCTCGACCGCCGCGTCGCGCTCGGGTCCTTCGGCCAAGTCCTTGAGCTCGTCCTCGATGCGGAACTCGACATTGCCGCCGAGTTGGATGTCGGTGCCGCGGCCGGCCATGTTGGTGGCGATGGTCACCATGCCGAGCCGCCCGGCCTGCGCCACGATATGCGCCTCCTGCTCGTGGAAACGCGCGTTGAGCACCGAGTGCTTGACGCCTTCCTTGTCCAGAAAGCTGCTAAGCAGTTCGCTCTTCTCGATCGAGACGGTGCCGACGAGGACCGGCTGGCCGATCTCGTTCTTCTCGCGGATCGCCACCGCGATCGCCGCGAACTTGTCCATCATGTTCTTGTAGAACTGGTCATCCTCGTCGATCCGCGTGACCGGCTTGTTGGTCGGGATCTCGGCGACATTGAGCTTGTAGATGTCCCAGAACTCGCTCGCCTCGGTGGCGGCGGTGCCGGTCATGCCGGCGAGCTTGGGATACATGCGGAAGTAGTTCTGGAAAGTGATCGAGGCCATGGTCTGGTTCTCGGGCTCGATCTTCACGCCCTCCTTGGCCTCGACCGCCTGGTGGAGCCCGTTCGACCAGCGGCGCCCGTCCATCATGCGCCCGGTGAACTCGTCGATGATGACGATCTTGTCGTCCTTGACGATGTAGTCGATGTCGCGCTTGAACATGATGTTCGCCTTGAGCGCCTGGTCGAGGTGATGGACCACCTGGGTGTTCTCGACGTCGTAGAGGTTGTCGGTGGCGAGGAGACCCGCTTCCTTGAGCCGCTCCTCGATCTTGTCGGTGCCCTCTTCGGTCCAGGTGATGTTCTTGGTCTTCTCGTCGGCCTCGTACCACTCGGGCTCGACGGTCTTCACGACCTCGTCGATCGAGATGTAGAGATCCTGCTTGTCCTCCGTCGGGCCCGAGATGATCAGCGGGGTGCGCGCCTCGTCGATCAGGATCGAATCGACCTCGTCGACGATCGCGAAGTTGAAGGGGCGCTGCACCATCTCGCCGCGCTCGTGCTTCATGTTGTCGCGCAGATAGTCGAAGCCGAACTCGTTGTTGGTGCCATAGGTGATGTCGGCGTTGTAGGCGTCGCGCTTCTCGAACTCGTTCATGTTGGGCACCACCACGCCGATGGTGAGGCCGAGGAACTGGTGCAGCCGGCCCATCCATTCCGCGTCGCGCGTGGCGAGGTAGTCGTTGACGGTGACGACGTGGACGCCCTTGCCCTCGATCGCGTTGAGATAGGTGGCGAGCGTGGCGACCAGCGTCTTGCCCTCGCCGGTCCGCATCTCGGCGATCTCGCCGCGGTGGAGCACGATGCCGCCGACCATCTGGACGTCGAAGTGCCGCATCCCGAGCACGCGAACCGAGGCCTCGCGGACGGTGGCGAAGGCTTCGGGCAGGATGTCGTCGAGGCTCTTGCCCTCGGCCAGCATAGCGCGGAACTTGTCGGTCTGGGCGCGCAGCTGTTCGTCGGAAAAGGCCTGAACTTGCGGCTCCAGCGCGTTGATTTGCTGGACGATCTTGCCCATCGACTTGACGTAGCGCTCGTTCGAGGAGCCGAAGATGGACTTCATGACGGTGTTGAGCATCGGAAAGGGCTTTCGGATGAATCTAGCGAAGTGCCCGGACGCGCCGCTGCGCTCCAGGCCGAACCGGTGGGTGGCGAAGAAAGGGCGCGCTATTCGCGCGCGCGGTCGCTGCGGAGCCGGACGGCCCGGACCGGCAAGGCCGGCTCGCCGATGGTCTCGGCCAGGCGCTCGTTCGCGAACTCGCCGCCCACGGCAGGCCGCGCGGGAGCCGCCTGCGCCTGACCGCAGCTGTCCGCCACGCCCGAGCTTGCTTCCATGCGCGAGGCCATCGCGACCGCCACTTCCGCCTGCGCGGGCGCGCCCGCGGCGGCGAGGCCGGTCAGGAGGGCAAGGCAGGCGAGCAGTTTGCGGATCATGGTGCGCGCCGCACATAGGCGCCCAGGGGTAAAAAATCCACCGGCAAAAGCGCGTTGTCGCGCCCGGCGCCCCAAGTTAGGGCGCTGCGCGACATGGACAGCACCCTCTCTCCCCTCGCCCGGCCATTCCCCTCGCTGCCCGACATCGCGGGGGTGACGCTGCGCGTGGCCCGGGCGCGCTACAAGGACTGGGACCGGGCCGATCTCACGCTGATCGAGCTGGCCGAGGGCAGCGCGGTCGCGGGCGTGTTCACGCGCAATGTCTGCTGCTCGAGCGAGGTCGAGCTGGGACGGGAGCAGGTGCGGCTGGGACGTGCGCGGGCGGTGGTGGTCAATGCCGGCAATTCGAACGCCTTTACCGGCTATCGCGGGCGCGAGGCGGTGGAGGCGATCATGGCGCAGGTCGCGGCGCATTATGGCTGCCAGCCCAGCGACGTGTTCGTCTCCAGCACCGGCGTGATCGGCGTGCCGCTGCCCAAGGACAAGGCCACGGCGGGCGTGGCTGCCGCGCTAGCCGCACCTCGGACATCGTGGGAAGAAGCTGCGCTAACCATCGGAACAACGGATACTTTTGCGAAAGGAGCGGGCGCCTCGGCGATGCTGGGCGCGGTCCGGATCGAGCTGGCGGGGATCGTGAAAGGCAGCGGCATGATCGCGCCCGACATGGCGACGATGCTCGGCTATATCGCCACCGACGCCGCGGTTGCGCCCGCGTTCCTCCAGGACATGCTCTCGAAAGCCAATGCCGAGAGTTTTTCCTGCGTCACGGTGGATGGCGACACCTCGACCAGCGACACCGTGCTGCTGCTGGCAACCGGCCAGGCGGACAACCGGCCGCTCGAAAGCTGGGACAGCCCCGGCGCCGACGCCTTCTACGCGGCGCTGCGGCAAGTGTGCCTCGAACTGGCGCAGCTGGTGGTGCGCGACGGCGAAGGCGCGAGCAAATTCATCGCCATCCGCGTCACCGGGGCCGAAAGCGACGCCAGCGCCCGGCGCATCGGGCTCGCTGTCGCCAACTCGCCGCTGGTCAAGACCGCGATCGCGGGCGAGGACGCCAATTGGGGCCGCGTGGTGATGGCGGTCGGCAAGGCCGGCGAGCCCGCCGACCGCGACAAGCTCTCGATCGGCTTCGGCGGCATCTGGGCGGCGCGCGACGGAGTCCCCCTGGCCGACTACGACGAGGCGCCCGTCGCCGCGCATCTAAAGGGCGGGGAGGTCAGCGTGGAAATCGATCTCGGCCTTGGGGACGGCCGCGCCACGGTGTGGACCTGCGATCTGACGCACGGCTATATCAGCATCAACGCGGATTACCGCAGCTAGTCCAAGGCGGGGCCCAAATCGTTATTTTCCTCGATGCGCAACATGCGGATGTCTCGCACCGACGGCTGAAACCATTGATACTGGCGTTTCAACTCCTGCGCAGCCAAGACGCAGTCCACCGCCGTGATAGTGTCGGAACCGAAGTAAGTCGAACCCTGCTGCCATTCGAAGCCGCGATCTTCGAGGACCTTGCGGATTTCCTGGTAAGCATTCCGCCGGCTCGCATTTGGATAGGTTTGTTCGAGCGTGGCGGTATCCAAATCGAAAACGATTGCGTACATTCGCCCCCCCGGCGCGCTTATCCTGCGGTTATGTCCAAATGGAGCATTCATTTGGAACCCCATACCGCAATTTGGCGAAGAGGCAAAAGCGAACCGATGACTCACGTCCACTTGCACCGCGAAATGGCGGCTCTGCTGCGCCGCGTGTCCCGGGACGCAATCCTGCCCCGTTACCGCAAGCTGGCGGACAGCGAGATCGCGGAGAAGGCGCCCGACGATCTGGTCACTGTCGCGGACGGCGAAGCTGAGGCGATGCTGGCCGAAGGTCTCCAGCGACTCATCCCCGGCCTGCCGATCGTCGGCGAGGAGGCGGCCCATGCCGACCCGGCGGTGCTCGACCGGCTGTCGGAAGATTGCTGGATCCTCGATCCGCTCGACGGCACCAACAATTTCGCCGCGGGCAAGCCGCCGTTCGGGATCCTGATCGCGCTGGCCGAGCGCGGCGAGGCGGTCGCGGGGTGGATCTACGACTGCCTGAGTGGGCGGTTCTGCCACGCCCGGCGCGGGGGCGGCGCGTTCGTCGATGGCGACCGGATAACGGCGCGGGAAACCGGCGCCAACCCGCCGATCGCCGCCAATTCGCTGATCTACATGCGTCCCGACCGGCGCGAGGCGGTGCGCGCGGCGATCGCGCCGCACTACACGCTGGTGGACATCCCGCGCTGCGCCGCCGAGCAATATCCCCGCCTGGTGCTGGGCCAGAACGACGTGGCGATCTTCGAGCGCACCTTGCCGTGGGACCATGCCGCGGGTGCGTTGTTCGTCAACGAGGCCGGCGGAAAGGTCGCGCGGCCCGATGGAAGCCCGTATCGAGTCGACGAACACCATCGCCCAGGCCTGATCGGCGCGGCGAGCGAACGACTGTGGGAAGAATTGGCCAGGCGTTTGGAGCCGCTCACTTAGATAATCTTCGTCACCCCCGCGAAAGCGGGGATGACGAGAAGAAAGTTCAATGGGCATTTCCGCGAATCAAACCGCCTAGAGCGCCCCCTCCAGCCAGCTCTTGAGCTGGCTCTTGGGCGCCGCGCCGCGCATGTTGGCGGCGGGCTTGCCGTCCTTGAACAGCACCAGATAGGGGATCGACTGCACCCCCATCTGGCCCGGCACGTCGGGGTTCTCCATGATGTCCATCTTGGCGATGGTCACGCGACCCGCCAGCTCGTCGCTCAGCTCCTCGAGCGCGGGGGCGATCATCTTGCACGGCCCGCACCAGTCGGCCCAGAAATCGACCAGCACGGGCTTCGAAGCGTCGAGCACGTCGGACTGGAAGCTGGCGTCGGTAACGGCGACGGTGGCCATGAAGCAATCTCCTGTTTCTCGTGCCGCGCATGTGGGAGACGGCGCGAAATCAATCAACGGGCGGCAGGGCAAAGCTTTCCTCGGCCCTGTCGAAGCGCGCCTTGTAGGCGGCCATGAGCGCGGGCGGCAAGGCGATGAGCCGGGGTGTCTGGGTATAGAGCACGGCGGCGCGCACCGCCCTGCCGGGGTAGATCGCCTCCAGCGCGGCGACATAGGCGGCCATCTGGCGCAACGTAGGCTCGGGCACCTCCTCCAGCGATGCCGGCGGGCGCCGCGCGGTCTTGAAATCGAGCACGGTCACCTCGCTTGCCGTCACGAGCAGCCGGTCGGCGGTGCCCGCGATCACCTGCCCCGCCACCGTCGCCGCGAGCGGCACCTCGGCGAGCGCATCGGGGCCGAACAGCGCGGCGAACTCCGGGTGGTCGAGCACCGCCAGGACCCGCGCCAGCATTTCGGCGCGATCTTCCGCGGAAAGCTCGGGCGCCTGCCGCGCCAGCCATCCCGCCGCACGGCTCTCGCGCTCGCCCGGCGGGACGGCGGGCAGGCGCTCGAGCAAGGCGTGGATCAGCACGCCGCGCCGGGCCGCCGCGGCCGAAACATTGGGCGGCAGCGGCGGATCGCTTCCCTCCGCCTCGCCCAGCCCGGAAGGCGCGAGCGGGCGCGGCGGGCGCGGTTCCTCGGGCGCGGCGCGGTCGACCCAGCCCGGAATGGCGACGGCGGCTGCTCGCTCGCTCGCGGCAGCCGGCGGGACGGGAGCGAGCGCTCCCCATTCGCGCCGCGCGCCCCAGATGTCGTCCGCCACGGGCTCGGCCTCGAACAGCGGCAGCAGCCGGGCATACCAGCTGTCCTCGTGGGGGATCCCCTTCCCCGCCTGCCGCGGGCCGAGCGAGCCGGCGATGAACAGCGCCTCCTCGGCGCGAGTCATCGCCACATAGAGCAGCCGCCAGTGCTCCTCCATCGCCTCGGCGGCGGCGGCCTGGTAGGCGGCGGCGAGCGGGCCGACGCGCCGGTCTTTGGTCATGCCGGGGATGGGCACGCTGCGACCGGTCGGTCCCTCGACACCGGTTTCCGCCAGATCGAGTTCGTCGGGGGCATCGGGACCGATCGCGGTGTCGGCGAGGATCACAATCGGCGCCTGCAGACCCTTGGAACCGTGGACCGTCATCACCCGCACCTGATCGCGCGCGGCGCCGGCCTCGCGCTTCAACTCGCCCTCCCCGGCGTCGAACCAGCGGATGAAACCCTGAAGGCTCGCGACATGCGCGCCGGCATAGGCATTGGCGGCGTTGAGCAGCTCGTCGATCGGATCGTTGGCCTCGCGCCCGAGGCGCGCCACGAGACGCCGCCGCCCGTCCATCGGACCGGTCAGGAGCCAGTGCAGCAGCGCCTGCGGGCTGTCGAAATCGGCCCGGCGCATTATGTCGCGCAGGGTTTCGACGGTCGAGGTTACGAACGGATCGGAGCCGTCGCGCAGATGATGCCACAGCGGCTTGCGGCTCTCCCCGCGATAGCCGTGTTCGAGCAGTTGCTCCTGGCTCCACCCGCCCAGCGGCGAAACCAGCAGGCAGGCGAGATTGAGATCGTCCAGGGGCTGGACCGCGAAGCGCAGCGCCGCCATCAAATCCTGCACCGCCAGCGGCGCGCCGAGCCGCAGCCGGTCCACCCCCGCCACCGGCACGCCATGCGCGTAGAGCCGCGCCACGATCAAGGCGGCGAGCTCGCGGCGCTTGCGCACCAGCACCATCACATCGCCCGGTCCGGCGCGGCGCGGGGTCTTGCCTTTGACCAGCGGGAAGCCCGCGTCCAGCCAGCGCCCGACCTGGCGGGCGATCTTGTCGGCCAGCAGGCGGTCGTGGCGGGCGAGCCAGCTCGATCCGCCTTCCTCGCCATCCTCCTCGGCCGATGCCGAGCCGTCGATCACGAGGTTCCACTGCGCCACCAGTCCGGGCCGGTCCTGCCCGACATGCTCGAGGGCCCGGTCGATGCCGAAGCTCTCCGGTCCGATCGCGGCGATGGCCTTGTCCACGAAGCGCAGCACCATGTCCGCGGCGCGGAAGGATTGCCCGAGGTCGAGGTCGCGCAGCTCGCGCGCCGCGCGGCGCTGACGCAGTTCCAGCGCCCCTTCGGAAAGGCCGCGCATCCGCTCCGCGACACGGTCGCGCGCGGCCATGAAGTTCCGCGGGCTGGTGCCCTGGAAGCCGAAGATCGCCTGCTTGATGTCGCCGACGGTGAAGATGGTGCGGATGCGCGCGCCATGCGCGCCCTCGCCGCTGAAGAAATCGTCGGTCAGCGCGTCGACGATGCGCCATTGCGCCTCGTTGGTGTCCTGCGCCTCGTCGATCAGGATGTGATCGAACCGCCGATCGAGCTTGTATCTGATCCAGGCGGCCATGTTCCTGTTCGACAGCAGGCCGGCGGCGCGGCGGATCAGATCGTCGAAATCGACCAGCCCCTCGCGCGTCTTGGCCTCGTCCCAGGCCAGCGCGAAGCGCCGTCCGACTTCGAGCTGCGGCGCGAGGAAGTCGGCGAGCGCGATCAGCAGCTGTTGCTCGCGGATCGCGGCGATGGAGGTCGCCACTTCTTCCGCCGCTTCGCCATAGGAGGATTCGTATTTGAGGAGGTTGGACAGAAACTTCGGCGCGCCTTCCTTGGTGAACAGCGTCCCGAAGAATCCGTCCAGGCCACGCAGCCGGCCGTCCGGTGACGACGCGAGCCAATCGGACAGGAATGCCGCCGTTTCGAGCCCGCTCTTCGCATTCCAGGCGCTGTTGGCCGCGCTTACGAGATGCAGCGCCTCGATAGGAAACAGGCCATCCTCGCAACGAGTTACGAGCGACTCCTCGGTCTCGTCCGACGCCAGGCCCAGCAATCTGCATACGCGCTCGCGCATCGGCGGCTGCCAGCCCGCCGGCCCCTGCCACAGCTCGAGCGTTCCGGCGCAGCGCATCAGCCATTTGCGCACGCCGTCGGGGCCCTTGCGGAGGCTCATTTCGCGAATCGCCGCGAGCGTGGGCGCGTCGGCTTCCGCCACCAGTTCGGACAGCACCTCGTCCGCCAGCAGCGCGCGTTCGCGGTCCTCCATCGCGCGCGTGCCGGGCAGGATCTCGGCCTCGCCGGGGAAGGCGCCGAGCAGCCACTGCGCGAAAGCGTGGATGGTGTCGATCCTGAGACCCCCGCCAGGGCAGTCGAGCACCCTGGCGAACAGCGAGCGCGCGCGGTCGCGCGTCTCGGGGGTGACCGGCGCGCCGACATGGCTGAGTTCGCGCCCCAGATCGCCGTCGCCCATCCGCACCCAGCGCGCCAGCACCTCGCCCACGCGCACCGCCATCTCCGCCGCCCCGGCCTTGGTGAAGGTGAGGCACAGGATCGCGGAGGGATCGGTCCCCTCCTCGAGGAGCAGCCGCAGCACCCGCGCCGAGAGCACTTGCGTCTTGCCCGTCCCCGCCGAGGCCGACAGCCACACGCTGTCGCGCGGATCGACGGCCTTCGCCTGTTCGCCGACGAGCGGGTGAACTTCCCCGCTCACCGCCCCTCCTCCTCGTCCATGCGCGGCAGCCATTCGGCGAGACGCATGAGCTGGTCGTAGGTTCCATAGGCCGGATAATCGGGGTTTTCGCGCGCGCGGAACGGCTTGGTCCCCCCGATATAGTCTCGCACCGCCTCGCGCAGCCTGGCTGCGGTGGCGGGCAGGAACTCCTCCGCGGTCGGGCCCGTGCGCCGTCCGACCGGGCTTTCGCGAAACCCGAACCCGGTGTCGCTCTCGTCGGATCTGGCGAGCGACCAGTATTCGAACGCCTCCGGATCGCCGGGCGCGTCGGCGAATCCCCCCTGCTCGGCGATCAGACCGAGCACGCCGAGCTGGAGCGAATAGCCGGCCTTGACCTGGGTGGGCGACGGCGGTGCGCCGGTCTTGTAGTCGACAATCGCCAGTCCGCCGCCGGGAAGCCGGTCGATGCGGTCGGCGCGGCCATGCACGCGCACCCCGTCGAAGCGCATCTCTCCCTTGGCCTCGACCGCAAGTACCTCGCGGTCCGAAGCGCGGACCTCGCTCGCCACCCATTCGAGCGCCGCCAATAGCCGTGGTTCCCACAGCGCGCGCATCAGCGGGTGGGCGTTGGCCTCCTCCATCACCTCGGCCATGATCGGGGCGATCTCGGCATCCGGGTCGCTCAGCCGCGCCTCGTGCCAGCGCTGGAGGATGGCATGCGCGGCTATGCCTTGCCACTGTGGTCCGGGCTCGTCCTCGATCGCCTCCAGCTCGCCCAGACCCATGATCCTGCCCGCGTAGAACTGGAACGGATCGCCGAGCAGCCGGTCGAGCGCGGTGGCGGAGATATCGACGCTGCGCCGATCGGCGGAGGGATCGGGCGCCGGGCGCGGATAGGGTTCGGCGGGATCGGCCTCGGTCAGTGCGCGCGCCAAATCGACCGCGCGGGTTTCGGCATGCCGGTCGAGCAGATCGCCGAGCAGCGCCTGCACCCGTAGCAGGAAGCGCGAGGGGATCGCCGGGCCGCTCTCGTCGCGGGCGGAACGGCTCAGCACCACCTCTGGCGCGCCTAGCGCCCCGGCGAGATCGTGCGCCGAAAGCCCGATGCGGAAGTCCGCTCCCGGTACGCCCAGCGCGCGCAGCACCGGCGGGGCGAGCAGCGGATCGACGGCGCCCCTCGCTGGCCAGTTTCCTTCGTTGAGCGCCGCGCAGATGACGAGATCGGCGCGGCTCATGCGCGATTCGAGCAGGCCGTAGATCGCCACCCGGCCATGCCCGCCCCACGGCGGGCGAACCGCGATCTCCTCCATCGCGTCGCGCAGGATCGGGTCGAACTGCGGAGTCTCGACGCGCGTGCCGGCCTCGCGCGCGGTCAGCAACAGTTCCTCGACGAAGCGCGCCAGCGCGCGCCCGTCCTCCCTGGCCCACAGCCGCTCGCCCGCCAGCGCCTCGGCGGCGGAAACCACCACCGCGATCGCATCGGAGAGCGCGATCTCCGCCGGCAAGGCGAGAAGCGGCGACAGGATCCCCTCCACCTCGTCCCACCACTCGGCGAGACCGGGATTGCGGCGCGCCCTCTCGCCCACGATCCGCGTGAGCGGCGCTAGCCCGTCTTTCGGGCGCGGGCCGCGCAGCGCCAGTTCGAGCACCCTCACCCGCGCCAGCCAGTCGCGGCGGTCCATCCCGCCGTTCGCCAGCGGATGCATCAGCAGCGCGGTCAGCGCGACAGGGGCCGCGCCCCCTGCCGCAACCTCCGCCGCGAGCAGCAGCAGCCGTCCCGCCGCGGTCTGCGACAGCGGCCGCCCGGCGGTGTCGTCGGCTTCGATGCCCCAGCGCTTGAGATGTCCCACGATCCGCCGTGCCAGCGCGCGGTCGGGGGTGATCACCGCCACGCGCCTTTGCGCCACCTCCAATGCCTCGCGCACCAGCAGCGCGACGGCCTGCGCCTCCTCCTCGGGCGTGGCGCATTGCATGACGCGCACGCCCGCGAGGCGGCGCTTGTCCGCCGGCAGGTCGATCCAGCGCCGGCTCGCCTCGGGCGGCAGGAACAGCGCCGAGATCGCGTGGCTGCGCTCGGGCGGCGCGGCCGCCTCGCCGCGGCGGTGCCAGGGCTGCACCTCGCCGCGCGCCACGCCCATGCGACCCAGCAGCAGCTTGAGATGGTATTGCGGATGGCTGACCGCATCGCCGCGCGCGAAGGGCTCGGCCCCCGGCTCGGGCGCGGCGCCCGCCCTGCCCAGTTCTTCCCAGACGGCCTCGTCCATCGCGAGGTCGAGATCGGGCAGGATCACCGCGCCCTGGGGCAATTCGCTGACGACGCGCAGCAGTCCGGCCAGCGCGGGCGCGGCACTGGTCACGCCCGCGGCGACGATGGGCGTCGCCGGGGGCTCGGCCCGCCAGCGCCGCGCGGCATGGCGGAACAGCAGATTGCGCCGGGTCGCGGCATCGACCGCACCCCAGTCATCGAGCTGGAAGCGCCAGCGCTGCTGCACCCGCGCGAAGGCGACCAGCGAGGCCTGCCAGTGCTCGGCGAGGTCGCCGACGATAGTCTTCACCCCGTCCCCCATCAGATCGTCGGGGGCTATCTCCTCGGCCAGCAGCCGGTCCATCGTGCGCGCGGTTTCGCGCGCGAGGCGTAGCAATGTGGCGCCCTTGGGGGCTTTCTCGCCCAATTCCTCGCGCAGCAGCCGCGCCAGCGCCAGCCAACGGCGCATCGGATCGACGGCGCGCGGGATGTCGCTTGCGCCCAGTGGATCGAGCAAGGGCCCGAGCGTTTCGTCGAGATCGAGGTCCCCCACCACCGCCATCCGCGGCAGCAGCAGCCCGGCTTCGTCGCGAGCCCCGAAATGTCGGATGAAGGCCTCGGCGATGGTGCGGCGGGCGCGCGTGCTGGGGACCAGCAGGGTCAGGCGAGCGAGACCGAAGCCATCCTCGCGGTAACGCGGGACCAGCCCCGCCACCAGCGCATCGGCGAACCCGCGATGCGCGGCGATCGAATAGACTCTCGGGCCCGCTCGCTCAGCCACCCGCCAGATGACCCTCCGTCGCCGCGACATGGGCCGGCTCGCCAACCTCGAGCCATTGGCCGGTGAATACCGTTCCGTACAGCCGGCCTTCCTCGATCGCGCGGCTCCACAACAGGTTGGTCGAAAACGCGCCTTCCGGCGGGTCGCGCAGCAGGCGATGCGACACGAGCTGGATCCCGGTGTAGATGTAAGGCGCGATGCGGCCGGCCTGCTTGCGCCTGAGCCGCCCCGCCGGGTCCATGTGGAAATCGCCCACGCCCACGAAATTGCGCGCGCGCGCGTGCGGGACCACCAGCAGCAGCGCGTCCATCCGTGCCGCGTCCCAGTGCGCCGACAAATCCGCGAAGGCGTTGCGTGGGCCATCGAGCCAGATGCTGTCGGCATTCACGCAGAAGAACGGATCGGGGAGCAGTCCGGCCGTCCGCGCCTTGACCATCCCGCCGCCGGTCTCGAGCAGCCTGTCGCGCTCGTCGGAGATGGTGACCCGGGGCGCCTCGCGCGCGAGCACATGCGCCTCCAGCGCATCGGCGAGGTAGTGGACGTTGACGACCGCGCGGGCGATGCCGGCGTCGCGCATCCGGTCGAGCGCGTGATCGATCAGCGCCCGGCCCGCGACGCGCACCAGCGGCTTCGGCTGCGAGGCGGTGAGCGGGCGCATCCGCTTGCCCAGCCCGGCGGCCATGACCATCGCGGTATCGGCAGCCAGCCTCACTGGATGTTGCCCCCCAGGTTGGTCCGCAGCGTCTGGGGAATGTTCTCGGCGAACCAGGCCGCAACCGGCTTCAGCGCGGAGTGGGCAAGGTCGCGCTCGAGCAGGGCCCAGACGCGCGGGATCAGCTCGAGATAACGCGGCTTGCCGTCGCGCTTGGCGAGGCGCGTGAATATGCCGACGATCTTGGCGTTCCGCTGCGCGCCGAGAACCGCGTAATCGGCCTCGAACTCCGCTCCCGGTCGCGCCGCCGCGACATAGCGGTCGAGCATGGCCCGCTCGACGAGGGGCATGACGTCGCGGCGCGCGTCCTGCAGCAGGCTGACCAGGTCGTAGGCCGGGTGGCCGACCAGCGCGTCCTGGAAGTCGATCAGGCCCTGCGTGCCGTCGGGCGGGAGCATGATGTTCTCGGCATGATAGTCCCGCAGCACCGTCACGCCCGGCCGCTGCCGCGTCAGCACCGGGGCCAGCGCCACGTCCCACGCCGCGCGCCAGCCGCGGACATCGACCTCCAGCCCCTTGGCCGGGCAATACCATTCGACGAACAGCCCGGCTTCGCGCTGGTATTCGGCGAGATCGTATGGCGCGAATGGGGCTGGCTCCAGGCGGTGCAGCGCCACCAGGGTATCGACCGCGCCCTCGTAGAGCGGGGATTCGTCTTCCGGGTGGGCGTCGAGCCATTCGCGCAGGCGCCAGTCGCCGAAATCCTCGAGCAGCACCCAGCCAGCGGCGGCATCCTCGGCGAAAATGCGTGGAGCCCGCAGGCTGTTGGTTGCGAGCCACCGCGCCACCGACAGGAAAGGACGCGGGTCTTCCTGGGGAGGCGGCGCGTGCATCAGCATCGCGGTCGCCGCGCCTGGCCCGACGAGGCGGAAATAACGTCTGAACGAGGCGTCGCCGGGCAGCGGCGCGACGCGGGCATCGCCCCACCCGGCCGTCGCGAGAAAGCTTTCGATCCCGTCGGGCAGCGCACTCATCCCCAGCGCCCTAGCCAGGCCGTGCCGGGTTCGACAATGGCCCGCCGCCCCTCGCCCACGGCTTCCAGCGTGACGGAAAGGCAACCCGGCTCGTCCGCGAAGCCGCCGGCGCGCTCGGGCCATTCGGCGATGAGCGCCGCGTCCTGGCGATAATCGTCCAAACCCAGTTCCGCGGCGTCGCGCGGGTGGTCGAGACGGTAGAAATCGGCATGGACCAGCGGCGGCCGACAATCGGGATAGGTCTCGAGGATCGTGAAGGTGGGCGACGGCACCTCCCCCGCGTACCCGCTCGCGGCGACGATCGCCCGCGCCAGCGTCGTCTTCCCGGCGCCCAGCGGCCCGGACAGGGCCACGACGTCCCCGATTTGCAGGCGGCTTGCGATCCGCGAGCCAAGCGCGGTCACCCGGCCGAGATCGGGCAGATCGACGATCACGGAAGCGTCACGGTGGCGGTGGTTCCCGAGCCCCTGCGGCTGGCAAGCTCGAGCGTGCCGCCATGTGCATCGATCAGGCGCCGGGCGAGCGGAAGGCCGAGGCCCTGGCGGCGTTCCATCGCCATCCCGTCGCCGCTCGCCCGCAAGCCCTCGAGCGCGCGGGCCAGCTCGGCCTGGGTCATGCCGGCGCCGTTGTCGGCGATCGTCACCCGCGTCCCGTTCTCGAGCGGTTTGATCTCGATGGTGATGCGGCCGTTCGGCGGGGTCGCGGCGATGGCATTGTCCAGCAAATGGGCGAAGGCGCGCTGCAATTGCGCGGCATCGGCCTCGATCTTGCGGCCGGCGTCGCCGCGCAGGTTGAGCGTCAGGCCGGCGTCCACGATCCGCCCTTCGCGCTCCCTCACGATCTTGGACAGCAGCTCCAGCAATTCGAGCGGGCGCTTGTGGAGCGGCATCAGGCCCGCCTCGCTCTGCGACAGGTCGAGCACGTTCTCGACCTGCTCGGTCAGCTTGCCGGCCGAGAGCGCGATGGCCTGCGCATATTCCCGCGCCTTCGGACTCAGCTCGCCCGCGACCCCGCTGACCAGCAGCTCCGCGAATCCGCCGATCGAGGTCAATGGCGTGCGGAACTCATAGCTCATGTTCGCCAGGAACCGGGTCATGACCGCGTCCGCTTCCTCGAGCGCGCGGTTGCGTTCGCGCAGCGCGTCTTCCGCCTGGCGCGAGGAGGTCACGTCGAGCACCGTGAACAGCCCGTTGCCGTCGGGCAGCGGCACGCAGGCGTAGTCGAGCGTTCGCCCATCCGCGAGTTCGGCCACGCCCTCGCCGCGATGGCGATCCAGCGTCGCCTGGCGGATCACCTCGCCGATGGCGCCGATGCGCGTCGGATCGGCCAGCTTGCCCGCGATGGCCTCCAGCATCGCGCCGGCCTGGGGCTTGGCCTCGAGCTGTTCGGGCTCGATCCCCCAGGCATGGGGGAAGCCGCGGTTCCACAGGTCGAGATGCCCGTCCGGCGCGAACACCGCCAGGGCCTCGAACAGATTGTCGAAGGTCGCCGCGCGGGTGCGGAGCAGCGTGTCGCGGCCCGCCGAAAGCGCGAGCTGCTCGGTCCGGTCCTCGGCGATCATCACCAGCCCTCCGTCGGGCATCGGTTGGGCGACGATGCGCAGATGGACGCTGTCGGGAAGCGGCCAATGCTCCTCGATGGGCTCGCTGCGCGTGAACCAGTCGGCCTTCTCCTCGCGCCACGCGGGAAAGTCGCGCACTTCGGGGATGCGGCCCTGCTCGCGCGCCAGGCGCAGCACCTGTTCGAACGCGGTTCGCTCTCCCACCACGCCCGGCGGCAGGTTGAAGACCCGGTAGAACGGCTGATTGGCGAAGGACATGCGCCGCTCGGCATCGAACTGCGCCACCCCGATCGAGATCTGATCGAGCATCGAGCGCTGCGCGTCGCGGAAGGCGCGAAAGGCGCGCGCCACCTCCTCCATATCCTCGATGTCGATGGCGTAACCCGCGACCCCTTCGGCGGCGAGCGGCAGATCGGTCACGCGCAGGGTGCGCCGCGCGCCGTTGATCGTGGCGGTGACCACCCGCTCGAGCGGCTTGCGGCGGTCGGCGGCGCGGCGCGCCACCTCGCCCGCGGTGAGGCCGCCGCTCTCCTCCACCAGCTCGATCTGTCCCTCGACCACCGCCTCCGGACCCGAGCCGCCGACCGCCGAGACATAGGATGCGTTGACGAGGCGGAGCTTGTGATCGTTGCCGCGGAACCACATCGGGATGGGCGCGGCCTCGATCAGGCCGACCAGCGCGGCGAAATCCTCGCGAGCGCGCGCCGCCTCGCGGCGCAGCTGAGCCAGCTCGCGCTCGCTCTCGGTGAAGTCGAATATCCATACCAGCGCCGAGCCGCTTGGCGACACCGCCGGATCGGCGAGCAGGCCGCGCAGCGCCAGTCCGCGCCGCGAGCCGGGCGGGGTGATCGAATAGGCGAAGGGCGCCGCGGTCTTCTGCGTGCGCCGCACCGCTTCGGAGAGATCGGCGACCTGGTCCGCCGACAGACCCTTGCCGTCGGCGCCGGCCAGATCGCCGAGATACTGGGGCAGGGTTTCGAGGCCGAGCCAGCCCGCGAGCCGATCCGGAGCCTCGATCCGCCCGTCGGTCCGCACCAGCATCGGGATCGCGGGCGCATCCTCGATCATCCGCGCAAGCCGGCGCGCGGTCTTGCGCGAGCCCTCGCTTTGCGCCGCGCGCGTGCTGGCACGAAGCATCACCCACCCCGCGCCGGCGGTCCACAACGCCAGCAACAGTCCGACGACGACGAGAAGGGCGGGCGAGGCGTCGCTCATGCCGCCGTCGCTAAGGCGAGCCCCGCCGCGATGCAACGGCGGCAGCCACGCTTCACCGCCCGGCCGCTCTCAATACCGGTAATGCTCGGGCTTGTAGGGGCCTTCCACCGGCACGCCGATGTAGTCGGCCTGGCGCCGGCTGAGCCTGGTCAGCTTCACGCCCAGCTTGTCGAGATGAAGCGCCGCGACCTTCTCGTCAAGGTGCTTGGGCAGCACATAGACGTCGTTCTCATACTCGCCCGACCTGGTCCACAGCTCGATCTGCGCCAGCGTCTGGTTGGTGAACGAACAGCTCATCACAAAACTCGGGTGCCCGGTGGCGCAGGCCAGGTTCACCAGGCGGCCCTTGGCCAGCACGATGATCTCCTTGGCCGGCTGGTCATTTTCAGGGGGGAACTTGACCAGGTCGGTGCCGGGCTTGAGCTCGGTCCATTCGTAGTTGTTGAGCGCCGAGATCTGGATCTCGCTGTCGAAGTGGCCGATGTTGCAGACGATCGCCATCGGCTTCATCGCCTTCATGTGCTCGGCGGTGATGACGTCCTCGTTGCCGGTGGTGGTGACGAAGATGTCGGCGCGGGTCACCGCATCCTCCATCGTCACGACCTCATAGCCTTCCATCGCCGCCTGGAGCGCGCAGATAGGGTCGATTTCGGTCACGAGCACGCGCGCGCCGCCGTTGCGCAAGCTCTGCGCGCTGCCCTTGCCGACGTCGCCATAGCCGGCAACGCAGGCGACCTTGCCCGACAGCATCACGTCGGTTGCCCGGCGGATCGCATCGACCAGCGATTCGCGGCAGCCGTAGAGGTTGTCGAACTTGGACTTGGTGACGCTGTCGTTCACATTGATGGCCGGGAACGGCAGCTTGCCCTGCTTTGCGAGGTGATAGAGGCGGTGGACGCCTGTGGTGGTCTCTTCCGAGACGCCCTTGATCGCCTTGACGCTGGCGGTGAGATAGCCCGGCTTGGCCTTCACGAAGGCCTTGAGCGCGCGCTGGAACTCGATTTCCTCGGCGTTGCCGGGCTCCGGCAGGGTCTCGCCCGCCTCGAGCCGCGCGCCCCACAGCGCGAACATGGTGGCGTCGCCGCCATCGTCGAGGATGAGGTTGGCCGTGCGGTCGGGATCCTCGTCGGTCGACCAATCGAAGATGCTGCCGACATAGTCCCAATATTCGGCCAGGCTCTCGCCCTTGATCGCGAACACCGGGATGTTGGCCGCGGCGATCGCGGCGGCGGCATGGTCCTGGGTGGAAAAGATGTTGCAGGTCGCCCAGCGGACTTCCGCGCCCAGCGCCACCAGCGTCTCGATCAGCACCGCGGTCTGGATCGTCATGTGGAGCGAGCCGGTGATCCGCGCGCCCTCGAGCGGCCGCGCCTCGCCGAATTCCTCGCGGGTGGCCATCAGGCCCGGCATCTCGGTTTCGGCGATCCTGATTTCGGCGCGGCCATAATCGGCGAGCGCAATGTCCTTGACGACATAGTCGGTGAACTGAATCACGGGGTGTCCTTCGGGTCGGCATGGGTGCGCTGCCCGAACGACCCGAAACGAACCGGGGGCGGCGCCGAGAAATCGGCGCCGCCCCTAGCCCCTCCCGCAGGCGAGGGCAACCGCCCCCGCCCCGGCCCCCGTCGAAATGCCTCAGCGTGTGCCGGCCATCGCCCACTGACCGCGCGGCCGGCTCGCCAGCAGATCGTCGGCGGCCGACGCCAGCTGCGCCGAGTTCTTGTCGGCGGCGAGTTCGCGAGCGATCTGCTTGAGCTCGCCGCAACCCAGCCAAGGGTGGCCGTTGCCGTATTCATTGGCCATGCCTACACTGATCTTGTCGAGTGCACGCTTCGCCCCGGCGGCTCCGCCCTTCTTCACCAGATCGGCCTGCAGCGTCCGGCTCGCGGCATTGAGCGCGGTAAGGTGGCTGCTCGAAAAGCGCTGGTAATCCGCCTGGAAATTGTCGGCCGTGCGCCGGCAGCGCAGCGAAGTGACCATCAGCATGATGTCGAGCTTGCGCACGGCTTCGGCCTGGTCGTTGGCGGAACCGGCCTGCACCGAGACAGGCGTTGCGAGAACCGCTGCGGCGGCGAACGACGCGGCGGCGAATTTGATGAATGTCATGACCCTGGTCTCCCCACGGGCTCCCGTGCCCGTCTGGAGAATGATGGCGCAAAGGCGTTTACTTAGATTTAAAGATGCACGGTGAAGCGATCTTTACCATGCCCGCGGGGTTGCGCCCGGCGCTCGTGCAACTAAGTCGGGCGACCAACGTCAGGCGAAAGGATCCGAGACGATGACGATTTCCGTGGGCGACAAGCTTCCCGATGTCACACTGACCAAGGCCGGCTCCGAGGGTCCGGAAAAGGTGCGGTCCGGAGACTATTTCAAGGGCAAGACCGTGGCGCTGTTCTCGGTGCCGGGCGCCTTCACGCCGACCTGCTCGGCGCGCCATCTGCCCGGCTATGTCGACAAGGCGGCCGAACTCAAGGCGAAAGGCGTGGACGAGATCGTCGCCACCTCGGTCAACGACGCCTTCGTAATGGGGGCCTGGAAAGCCTCCGCCGGCGCCGACGATGTCACCATGCTCGCCGACGGCAATGGCGAGTTCGCCGAGGCGGTCGGCTTGACCATGGACGGCTCGGGCTTCGGCATGGGCAAGCGCGGCCAGCGCTATTCGATGATCGTCGAGGACGGCGTGGTGAAGTCACTCAACGTCGAGCAGCCGGGCGACTTCTCCGTCTCGAGCGCGGAGCACATGCTCGGCCAGCTTTGAAAATCGGGTGAGGGCGCGGCAAAGGCGCCCCGCCCTCACCCGTTCAATAGCCCATCAGCTTGAGCACTTCCTCGCGGCTCTTCTGATCGTCCCGGAAGGCGCCCATCATCCGGCTGGTGGTCATACGGACACCCGGCGTGCGCACGCCGCGCGCGGTCATGCAGGCATGGCTGGCCTCGATCACCACCGCCACGCCCTGCGGCTTGAGATGGTCCCAGATGCACTGCGCGACCTCCGCCGTGAGCCGCTCCTGCACCTGAAGTCGGCGGGCGAAGCCGTGCAGCACGCGCGCCAGCTTGGAGATTCCCACCACGAAATCGGTCGGCAGATAGGCGATGTGCGCCACCCCGATGATGGGCGCCATGTGATGTTCGCAATGCGACTGGAACGGGATGTCCTTGAGAAGCACGATCTCGTCGTAGCCGCCCACCTCCTGGAACACCCGGCTGAGGTGAAAGGCCGGATCCTCGCCATAGCCCAGGCAATATTCCTTCCACGCCCGCGCGACCCGGCTCGGCGTGTCGCGCAGACCTTCGCGGCCGGGATCGTCCCCGGCCCACTCGATCAGTGTTCGCACAGCGGCCCGGACCGCCTCGGGCACCGGCGGCTTGCCGGTGGGATCGTCTTCGTCGGGGCCGACGAGGCTGCTCATCGTGGGGCCTTTCTCCGCCGCCGGAACGCGCGCGTCTCGAGGCGCGCCAGACGCCCTCCCTGCCGGAACAGCCCGCCCTTGGCAAAGGGTTCGAACATGTCCTCGGGGCATTCCGGATCGAGCAGTTCGGACTCGGCGAGCCTGCGCTCGACCTCGCTCAGCACAGGCGGGCGATAGCGCTTCAGATGGCGGCCACCGGCGGTGCCCTCGTTCTCGATCAAAGAGCGCATCGAACCATGGTGCTCGAACAGCTGAGGCATGTCATGCTCGCGCAAGCCGAGGTGCTCCGCCAGCAACGAGCAGCGCAAAGCGGCGATCGCCTTTGCTGCATGTCCGTTGTTCGGCCGGCGCGAATCGATGAACACGTCGCACTCGCTGTCGAGGCCCAGCGAGCGGTTGTTGAGATTGGCCGAGCCGATGCGCACCACCGCGTCGTCGACGATCATCAGCTTTGCATGGCAGTAGATCGCCGCGTCTCCGACAAAAGGCATCCATAGCGAAAAGCGGTCGTGGCGATCGGCCTCGTCGATCGCCCGCACCAGCGCCGCGCGGGCATGGTCCATCGCCTGCTGCTCGAGCCAGCCGTCGGCATTGGCGGGATGGACGATCACGATCTCGGGCGGCTCGGTTTCCTGCAAACGCGCGGTGATCGCCTCGGCCACCTTGCGCGAGGCGAAATACTGGCTCTCGGCATAGATGAAGCGCTCGGCCTCGCGGATATGGCGTAGGAACAGCGCCTCGATCTCGCGCAGATCGCCGCAATCGCGATATTCGGCGCGGGTGCGCGCGATTCCGATCTCCACGTTCTCGAACTGGACCGGCAGCTTTTCGGGCCAGAGGCTGGCCTTGCGCGCCTCGATCGATGGAAGTTTGCCGCCTCCCGCGCGTTCCCACCGGCCGTGTCCGATCTCTGCCAGCGCCGCGGCAACATCGCCTTCCATCATCATGGTCGCGTCGTGCCAGGGGCAGTAGCGCGTGCGATGCACGGTACGCCGCCGGGGCTCGTTCTCGCGATGCGCGCGCGTGTCCCAGCGCTTGTCGGTCATGTCGATGCCGCCGCACACCGCGAGGCGGTGGTCGAGCACCGCGATCTTCTGGTGGTGCGAACAGCCCAGCGGATGCGCGCTGTCGAACTTGAAGCTGATCCGCGTGTGCCGCGCCCAGCGCAACAGGTCCCAGAACATCGTGCCGCGCGTCAGGAATTGCAGTACGCTAACCCGCCATTTCAGGATGTAGACGTGCAGGCCCGGGCGGTGGCGGGGCAGCCAGCCGATGAAACTGCCAAGGCGCGAGGGGTGTGTCTTGCGAAATGGCCGCTGCCACCAGCGGCGGCCGTGGGTGAGGTGGATGCGGGTGTCGAAATCCCATCCGATCAGGAACACGCGCGTCCTGGCGGCCAGCATCGCGCTCTGCATGTGCAGAAAATAGTCCTCGGCATCCACGATCACGCTGGCGCGCTCGGCGTGGGCGTAGCGCCACACGCTCCCATCGGCTTCGGCCCCGTGATCCGCTCCGCCGGATCCGTCGCGCCTCCTGTCTTCCTCCCCCGGCACCGCTACTCCTTTGCGTCTTCCTTCTTCTCCGGGGTCACTTCCGCCGCGGCCGTTTCCTCGCGCTTGCGGCGCTCGAACACCGAGCGCATCCACGCGCGGTCCTCGTCCGTCAAGTACCGCTCGAAATCCGGGAAGTGCTCGTTTTCCTCCTCGTCGATGTGATGGCGGTAGCGGTGGTCGAGCTCCTTGAACCTGGTGAGCCAGGCGTCGCTCGAGATGTCGGTGGCTGCCAGATTGTTGAGTGCTTCCTCGATCTCGTGATGTTCGGCGACGGAGTGGCGCGTCTCGGCGGTCGTCCGAGGCTTGCGGAGCATGGTCGAGTAGAGCGCTTGCTCTTCGGCCGCGGCATGGCCCTTGAGCTCCTTGGTCAAGGTCTCGAAGATGGCGGCGCGCGCCGCGCTTCCCGCGGTGGCGGTGTCGAGCAGCCGGTCGAGCAGATTGCGGTGCCGGTCGTGATCTTCCTTGAGCCGGGCGAAAATGTCTTCCGATCCATCCATGTCGAATGCCCCTTTGCGGCGATGTCGAGCCATGAACAGGCGTGCGATGGGCTGGTTCCGGTTCATTCCGGCGCGAGCGGCGGATGACCCTCGTGGCGCAGATTGGCCAACAGCCCGGCGAGATCGGGCGACTGGACCGCGATCTGCGGCACCGCCACCGCCGCGACTCCCGGCAGGAAGGCCCAGCGCGGCAGGTCTCGGCGGGTTGGGCCGATCGACCCGTTCAGCATCGGGGCGCGACTCCTGACTGCCGCCCGTTACGGTGGGCCTGGCCCGGCGAGAAGCGACGCCGGAGCCCTTTTGCCCAACCGCCATTGCCTCACGCCGCCCTCCGCCCCACATCCTCGTCATGGCCATCACCGTCTCCGCCGAGGAAATGGACGTTCTCGCCCGGCAGGTTCTGGCCTCGCTGCCCGAACCGTTCCGCGCGCATTGCGCCGATGTCGTCTTGATGGTGGAGGATTTCGCGACTCCCGAGCAGCTCGCTTCGGTGGGCCTCCTCGACCGCTGGGAGCTGTCGGGTCTATACGAAGGCAGGCCCCTTCCCGACCGTTCGATCTGGCAATCGGGCGAGATGCCGCCGCGCATCTGGCTGTTCAGAATGCCGCTGGTCGCCGAAATGCGCGCCACGCGCGTGTCGCTCGAGGCGCTGGTCCGCCATGTCGTCATCCACGAGGCTGGGCATCACTTCGGCTTCAGCGACGAAGACATGCACGCGCTCGAGGCCCAAGCCGGGCTCTAGGTAATCCTCCCGATGGCGGGCTTGCGGGCTTGTTCGGAGGACCCCCGGCATCCTTGGCGGCATGAGCAACAACCCGGAAGACCGTCGCCGCCGGCCTCGCATCTCCACGATGATCCTGTGCGAGATACGCATCGGCGAGCAGCCGCCCGAGCTGGTGCGGGTGCGCGATCTCAGCGAGTGCGGGATCAAGATCGCGACCGGCAAGACTCTGCTTCTGGGCGATCGTCTGCGTGTGCGGCTGCCCGGCGCCATCGATTGGTGCTTCGCCAGGGTCGCGTGGTGCTCGAAAGGGACCGCGGGCCTGGCCTTCGCACGGGCAATGGATCTACCGGGTGTCGTGAAAGCGGGCATTGGCGAGGAAGCGCGGCGACCCGCCCAGTTTCAGCCGCCAGAACGCATCGCGAGCTGACAGCCGTTCTCGGCTGTCGCTGTTCTTGCACTCTTCGGACCGCCTCCGCGAAGGCCTTGATCCGCGGATCGAACTTCGCCGCGTCAACGACGAAGCTCCCGCTGGTCGCCGCCGAGACCGGTGGATCGGACGCCGGTTGGGTTCGACCGGAGGCGCCTCCATCCCGCGTGCGAGCGAGGTGGAAGCGTTCAGCGCATGCGTCGAACCTCCGCCATGAGCAGCGGGCCGTCGCCGCGAACGGTCGCTTCGTTCGAGAGCACGATCGCGTCGAGCGGCGCCAGCGTCATCGCGATGGGGCCCACCGAAACGGTCGTGCGCACCAGCGCGACGATCACCGTTATATCGGCGTCGCAATCGAAGGATTTGCCGACGATGCGATGGAGCGAACCCGAGTGCCGGTCGCGCCGGACCATCAGATTGAGATCGCGGGCGGGTCCGCCGATCGGACGCCCGAAAGTCGGTTGGTCGCCCGGAAAGGAATAGGGCAGATCGCCGGGGCCGATTGTCCGCTCGTCGTCCCCTCCGTGGGCGAGCGACATCCGCCCGGACAACACCGCGAGGTGTCGATCGACCCCCGGGAACTGTGAAAAGGGGCCAGGAGATTTCACCTCGGCGATGCTGATGCGCCACTCGAAATCGTCCATGCCGCTCCCTGGGGGGACCGCCAGCACATCCCGGGTCTTGCCGCCACCATTCTTCCACGGTCGACTGGTTCGGGCCGACGCGGGTAGCAGGAGCGGAGCGCTCACAGGATGGCCGGAAGGTCGAGACCCTTCTCGCGCGCGCATTCGAGCGCGATCGGATAGCCGGCATCCGCGTGGCGCATCACTCCCGTCGCGGGATCGTTCCAGAGAACCCGTTCGAGCCGAGCGGCCGCTTCCGACGTGCCATCCGCGACAATGACCATACCCGAATGCTGCGAGTAGCCCATGCCGACGCCGCCGCCGTGATGGAGCGACACCCAGGTCGCCCCGCTCGCGGTGTTGAGCATCGCATTGAGCAGCGGCCAGTCGGAGACGGCGTCGCTGCCGTCCCGCATAGCCTCGGTCTCGCGATTGGGACTCGCCACAGAGCCCGAGTCGAGGTGATCGCGGCCGATGACGACGGGCGCCTTCAGTTCCCCGTTCGCCACCATCGCGTTGAAGGCGAGCCCGAGCCGATGGCGATCGCCGAGACCTACCCAGCAGATCCGGGCCGGCAATCCCTGGAACCTGATCCGCTCGCGCGCCATGTCGAGCCAGCGATGCAGGTGAGCGTCGTCGGGCAGCAGTTCCTTCACCTTCGCGTCGGTCCTGTAAATGTCCTCCGGATCGCCCGAAAGCGCCGCCCAGCGGAAAGGCCCGATGCCGCGACAGAACAGGGGACGAATGTAGGCGGGGACGAAGCCCGGGAAATCGAATGCGTTCGCGACGCCCTCGTCCCTGGCGATCTGGCGGATGTTGTTGCCATAGTCTACGGTCGGGACACCGTCGGCCTGGAACGCGAGCATGGCCTCGACATGACGCGCCATCGAGGCCTTGGCCGCTTCCGCCACCGCGGCGGGATCCTGCTCGCGCGTCGCGATCCATCGATCGACCGTCCAGCCGGCGGGCAGGTAGCCGTTGACCGGATCGTGCGCGCTGGTCTGATCGGTCAAGAGGTCGGGCCTGACCCCGCGGCGAAACAGTTCGGGGAGCAGCTCGGCGGCGTTGCCGAGCAGGCCGACCGAGGTCGGCGTCGTCGCTGTGGTGACGATCTCGAGCGCCTCGTCGAGGCTGTCGGTCGCGCGATCGAGGTAACCGGTCCTGAGGCGCATGTCGATGCGGCTCTGCTGGCACTCGATCGCAAGGCAAGAGGCGCCCGCCATCACCGCCGCGAGCGGTTGTGCGCCACCCATGCCGCCCAGCCCCGCGGTGAGAAGCCACTTGCCCGACAAGTCGCCATCGTAATGCTGGCGACCCATTTCGACGAACGTCTCATAGGTACCCTGCACGATCCCCTGCGTGCCGATGTAGATCCACGAGCCGGCGGTCATCTGGCCGTACATGGCCAGGCCTTCGCGATCGAGTTCGTCGAAATGTTCCCACGTCGCCCATTTCGGCACGAGGTTCGAGTTGGCGATCAGCACGCGCGGCGCATCGCGATGCGTGCGGAAGACTCCGACCGGCTTGCCCGACTGAACCAACAGCGTCCGATCGTCCTCCAGCCTTTGCAAGGTCTCGACAATCTTGTCGTAGCTTGCCCAATCGCGCGCAGCCCGGCCGATGCCGCCGTAGACCACCAGCTCGTGCGGGTTTTCCGCCACATCGGGATGGAGGTTGTTCATCAGCATCCGCATGGCCGCTTCGGTCTGCCAGCTCCGGGCGGTCAATGCCGGTCCCGTGGCCGGGATGATGGTACGGGAAGCATCGAGCCGGTTCATCGGGCAAACTCCAGGCAAGCGGTCAGGATGGAAGAGAGCGTCGCCCGCATTGGCGCGGCAAGGGCGGAATCGAAGGGTGGCGGCCAGTTATCCGGCGACACCGGATCGGGCTCGGCGAGATAGCCGCGGATGGCGAGTTCCATCTGGATCGCGTGGATGCCCTCGTCGGGCTGCCCGTAGTGGCGCGTCGTCCAGCCCCCGCGGAACCGCCCGTCGACGACGAGGCTGTGCCCGGACGTCGCGCAGGCCGCCGCGACCGCGTCGCGCAGGGCGGGGTCGCAGCTTGCGCCGCCGTTGGTGCCGATGTTGAACACCGGAAGCGTACCCTCGAACAGGCGGGGGATGCGGCTGCGGATCGAGTGGCAATCGTAGACGACGACCCGGGGATGCATCGCTCTCAACCGGGCGATCTCGGCGGCAAGCGCCGCGTGATAAGGGTCGAACCAGGTGGAACGCCGCGCGGCGATGCCGGTCTCGTCCGGTGCCGCGCCATCGCGGTACAGCGCGTCGCCGTCGAAGGTCGTCGTGGGGCAAAGTTCGGTCGTCGCCTGTCCCGGGTAGAGCGACGCTCCGGATGGGTCGCGATTGACGTCGATGACGCTGCGCGAGACATCGGTCGCCACGACGGTCGTCTGCGCGAGGCCGTCGTATAGCGCCGCGATGTGCCAGTCGGCGTCGCGCCGCGCGAGCCACGGCGAGCGGAACCCGCCGATGAAGTCGTCGGGAAGCTCGGTGCCGCCGTGGGGCATGGCGAGGATCAGCGGGGTGTCCGCGCGCCGGACCGTCAGCCATGCCGGGGTCATACGACGACACCCGGCAGTTCGCCGGCGAGCTCGGCGAGCACGTCTCGGACGACGAGAGCGGTCGCCGCGGCAATGTCGGGCGCCATGTGCCGGTCGTCGGCGAGCGTTGGCACGTCCTGGCGAAGCCGTTCCCGAACCGCCTCGACCACCTTGCTCGATGCAAGCGGGGCATGGAAGTCGCAGCCCTGGGCGCCGGCGAGCAGCTCGATGCCAAGGACCGAGCCGACGTTGGCCGCCATGGCCGATAACCGGCGGGCGCCGTGCGCCGCCATCGACACGTGATCTTCCTGGTTGGCCGAAGTGGGGATCGAGTCGACCGAGGCGGGATAGGCGCGCTGCCTGTTTTCGCCGACCAGCGCCGCGGCAGTCACCTGAGGGATCATGAAACCCGAGTTGAGGCCGGGTTTGGGGGTGAGAAAGGCCGGCAGGCCCGACAGCGCGGGATCGACCAGCATCGCGATCCGGCGCTCCGAGAGCGAGCCGATCTCGCACAGCGCCAGCGCGATCATGTCGGCCGCGAACGCGACCGGCTCCGCGTGGAAGTTGCCGCCCGACAGCGCTTCGTCCCCCTGCCCGTCGGCCCCTGGAAAGACGAGCGGATTGTCGCTGACGCCGTTCGCCTCGACGATCAGGGTCGTTGCCGCCTGGCGAAGCAGGTCGAGCACCGCGCCCATCACCTGCGGCTGGCAGCGCAGACAATAGGGGTCCTGCACCCGCACGTCGTTCTCACGGTGACTGGCGCGGATCGCGGAGCCTGTCATCAGCCGGCGCAGCGCTGCCGCCGTGTCGATCTGCCCGGAGTGGCCGCGCAGCGCGTGGATGCGCGGATCGAACGGCGCATCGGACCCCTTGGCCGCTTCGGTCGAGACAATGCCCGTGACAAGCGCGGCCCGGTAGAGCCGCTCCGCCTCGAACAGACCCGCCAACGCATAGGCGGTGCTGAACTGCGTCCCGTTGAGCAGAGCGAGACCTTCCTTGGGCCCGAGCTCGAGCGGCGCGAGGCTGGCCGCCGCCAGCGCGTCGATCGCCGGCACGATCCGGCCATCGACGACGATCTCGCCTACGCCAAGCATGGCGGCGGTCATGTGCGCGAGCGGCGCCAGATCGCCACTCGCGCCGACCGAGCCTTGCGCCGGAACCACCGGAGTGAGCCCGCGCGCCAGCATCGCCTCGATGAGCGCGATCGTCGCCGGACGGACACCCGACGCGCCCTGGGCCAGGCTCGCGAGTTTCAACGCCATCATCAGCCGCGCGACCCGCACTGGCATCGCCTCGCCGACCCCCGCGGCATGGCTCAGCACGATGTTGCGCTGGAGCGTGGCGAGATCGGCGAGGTCGATCCTGACGCTGGCGAGCTTTCCGAACCCGGTGTTGATGCCGTAGACCGGCTGGCCGCGGGCGACGATCCGCTCGACCGCAGCGACGCTTTCTTCGATCGCGGGCCGGCACGCATCGTCGAGGACCGGCACCGCGCCACGATAGATGGCGTGCCAGTCGGCATAGGGGACATCGCCGGGTCGCAGGATCATCGGCCGTTCCTAACGCGGGAGTGAAGGGGGTTGAAACCGATTCGGTAGACGAGCTCGGCAGGGTCCTCGATCGACCAGATCGCGAGGTCGCACGCCTTCCCGGGCTCGAGCGTGCCGATCTCGGCGTCCGCTCCAAGCGCCTTGGCGGCATTGACGGTCATACCGCGCAGCGCCTCCACGACGGTGAGGCGGAACAGCGTCGCGGCCATGTTGAGGACCAGGAGAGGCGAGGTCAGCGGTGACGTGCCGGGATTGCAATCGGTCGCGAGCGCGATCGGCACGCCGGCCGCCCGCAGCGCGGCGATAGGCGGATGTCTGGTTTCGCGCATGAAATAGAACGCGCCGGGGAGCAGCACCGCCACCGTGCCTGCCGCCGCCATCGCTGTGACGTCATCCTCGTCGGCATGCTCGAGATGGTCGGCCGACAAGGCGCCGCTTCGCGCGGCAAGCGACGCGCCGCCAAGCGCCGAAAGCTGCTCGGCGTGGAGCTTGACCGGCAGGCCATGCCTCGCGGCCGCGGCGAAAACGCGCGCGGTCTGCGTTGGCGTGAAGCCGATACCCTCGCAGAAGGCATCGACCGCGTCGGCCAGCCCGCTCGCGGCGACCTCGGGAATCATGCGCTGCGCGACCTCGTCGATATAGCCGTCGGCATCGCCGGCAAATTCGGGCGGAACGGCGTGCGCGCCGAGAAAGGTGGTCGCCACCCGTACGTCGCGCTCGACGCCGAGTGCCCGTGCCGCACGCAGCATCTTCAGCTCGTCCTCGAGAGCGAGACCGTAGCCGGACTTGATCTCGACCGCTGTCACACCTTCGGCGAGCAGCGCGTCCAGCCGCGGCAGCGCCGTGGCAACGAGCTCGGCCTCGCTCGCCGCGCGTGTTGCCCGCATCGTCGAGACGATTCCGCCGCCCGCGCGGGCGATCTCCTCGTAGCTCGCCCCCTCCAGGCGGAGCGCGAATTCGCCCGCCCGGTTGCCGCCGTGGACGAGGTGGGTGTGACAGTCTATCAGGCCGGGCGTGATCCAGCGTCGGCCGCAATCGATCGTCTCGGCGTCGGCCCACCGCGGCGCCGCGGCGGCAGGTCCGGCGAAGACGATCTGGCCGTTCGCCGCCGCGACGACGCCGTCCTCGACGGTGCCGAGCCCCTCGCCCACCATCGTCGCCAGACGCGCATTGCACCACACTCGGTTCGCCATCAGCTCCCCCATTTGTCTATACAAAATCACGAACGGTGTTTATTGTCCACCCCAAACCAGGGCGGAGAGCACAATATGACAACATTGTGGTTCGCGCAGGCACTTTTGCCGGAAGGCTGGCGTGCCGGTGTGCGCTTCCACCTTGCCGACGGGCGGTTCGCCCGGATCGAACCGGGCGTCGATCCCGCGCCAGGCGACGAGCGCGGCGGCACGGCGGTGCCGGGCATGGCGAATCTGCACAGCCATGCCTTCCAGCGGATCATGGCGGGCTTCGCCGAGACGCGCGCCGGACCCGACGGCGACGACTTTTGGGGATGGCGCGAGCTCATGTACCGGCTGCTCGCCACGATCGAGCCCGACGACCTCGAGGCAGTCGCAGCCATGGCCTTCGTGGAAATGCTGGAGAGCGGCTTCACCCGCGCGGGCGAGTTCCATTATCTGCATCACCGACCGGACGGTCGGCCCTATGACGATCCCGCCGAGATGGCTGCGGCCGTCGCGGGTGCCGCGGCCACCACCGGCATCGCGCTGACCCTGCTCCCGGTCTTCTACGCGCATGCGGGGTTCGGCGGATTGCCGCCTAGCGAGGCACAGCGACGGTTCATCACCGACGTGGATGCCTTCGCGCGGCTGCGGGAGGCGAGCGCGCGCGCGGTATCCGCGCTTCCGAATGCGGTGCTCGGAGTTGCTCCGCACTCGCTCCGCGCCGTCACCCCGGACGAGCTGTCGGCGCTAGTCGCGTTGACCGCCGCCGGTCCGATCCACCTCCACATCGCCGAGCAGACCAAGGAGGTCGATGACTGTCTCGCCTGGAGCGGGCAACGTCCGGTCGAGTGGCTGCTCGACCACCAGCCGGTCGACCGCCGCTGGTGCCTTGTCCATGCAACGCATGTGACGCCGGCCGAGTGCGCGGCGGTCGCGGCGAGCGGCGCCGTCGTCGGACTCTGCCCGGTCACCGAGGCCAACCTCGGAGACGGCATCTTCCCGGCAGCCGAATTCATCGACGCAGGCGGCACCTTCGGTGTCGGCAGCGACTCGAACGTACGGATCGATCTCGCCGAGGAACTGCGCCTCCTCGAATACGGCCAGCGGCTCACCCGGCGTCGTCGAACGGTGCTGACCGGCGGCGAGAGCTCGACCGGACGGTCGCTCTTCGATCGCGCGCTGGCCGGCGGGCGCTTGGCGCTCGGCGGCGGTGAGGGCCTCGTCGCCGGCGCCTCGGCGGATCTGGTCGGGCTCACACCGGCGGTGCTCGACGGGGGCGACCGCGCCCTCGACCATTGGTTGTTCGCCACCGGCAGGATCGATCGGGTGTGGCGCGCCGGTCGTGAAGCGGTGGCCGACGGTCGGCATCGCGACCGGACCGCCGTCGAACGGCGCTTCGCCGCGGTCGCCCGCCGGCTTCTCGCCTAGCCGAACGGCGGCAACGCCGTCATTCGATTTGATTTCCTGCATGGCGAGGACGAACTCACGTCGTGAAGCGGAGCAATCTTGGTCGGCTTGCGGTGGATCCGGTCGCGGTCGGCGATGTCGCGCGCGACGATCTTCGGGAGATAGTCGATTTCGCCGCTCATGCGCTGGCGGCGGTGCGGCAGTTCACCAGGAAGGCCGAAACCGACCCTCGAGACTGTGATTGTCGCCGGGATACCAGAAACGCCCGAGCGTCACCGGCACGCTGCCGCTCCACGTCCGACGCTCCACGACAAGGCACGCATCGCCCTCATCGAGCTGGAGGTGCGCCGCGACCATTGGCGATGCGCCCCGTGCCGAAATCGCATGTCGCGCTTCGGTCCACGGAACATTGGCGAGCAGCCACTGACCCGGGCTGACATCCTCGAGCGGCTGACAGGTAATCTTGGGCGCCGCCTCGACATTGATGAGCCGCTCCTCGAGCTGGAACGGCCGCTCGTCGGAGAGATGCAGACACATCATCCGAATTATCGGCGTCTTCGTGTCGACAGCGAGCTCACCGCGCTCGGGCGCATCGGCCGGCATGATCCCGCACTCGAGCAGCCGGTAGCCATAGTGTCCGCCAATCCGGTGGACGGCGTCCGCGGCATCCCAGATTTCGAAGACCGGCCGCTCGCGCGCGCGCGAGGTGACCACGGTGCCGAGCTTGGGGCGGCGCTCGATGAGGCCCTCGCTGGCGAGGCTCAACAGCGCCTTGTTCACCGTCATCCGCGAGGTGGCGTAGTAGCGCGTCAGATAGAGTTCGGTCGGCACGCGAGTCCCGGCGGGCCAGTCTCCGGTCAGGATGACGAAGGCCAATGAGCGCCGGATCTGGAGCCATATCGGGCCCTCGCCGTCGAGCGGAGGTATCCGCACCCCATCGACTACATCGACGGCTGCTCGTTCCTCGACACTTGTGAACATCCAGGCTCCATACTCGATGCGATCCGCTCGCGGAGGCGGTGCGGCGATAATGCCTCAATCCGCCAGCCACGGCAAACCCGCCGCGCTTTTGTTTCGTTGGTGCCACGATTCCCCGCTTGACGAGCGCTCGTATCCGAGTCAGTTTCTTTTGACTATACAAATGAGCTAAGCGGTCGCCAAGGAACGAATCGACCACGAAAAGGGGATAAATGATGCGCTGTTCGCTTTTGCACTTGGCTTTCCGGACATCTTCGTTCGCCATGGGGGTTTGCCTCGCCGGTAGCGCCTGCGCCCAAGCCACCCCGCCACCAACCACGAACACCAACGTGCCGGGCCCCGAACTCATGCCCGTCGACGGACAGCCCAAGCTCGACAATATCGGTTCAAGTCCGAGCGCACCGGCGCCTACTCCGCCTACCGCACCGGCCGCGAGTGACCCACCGACTACGCAATCCGCGCCGCTACCGGCAAGCACGAGTTCCTCGACGGCCGAGCCCGACGACGGCGGCGAGATCACCGTGACCGGATGGCGGCTGCGCCAGCTCGATCAGTCCGGCTCGACCGGCAGCAGGCTCGGCCTCTCGATCCGGGAGACGCCGGCAACCATCGACCAGATCGGGGCCGACGAGATCCTGACCCGCGGTTTCCGCACGATCGAGGAAGCGACGGTCAGCCTCCCGGGACTGATCTCTGGCGGCACGCCGGGCGACCCGTCCCTCTTCTCGATGCGGGGCTTTTCCGGGGAGCAGATCACCCTGCTTCGAAACGGTTTGTACATCGGCCCGTCGAACATGGTGAACCGACCGGGCAACACCTTCAACATTGCCAGCGTCGATATCCTGAAAGGACCGGGGTCGGTGCTGTACGGCCAGGGGACCGTGGGCGGCGCGGTCAACGTCGTCAACAAATCCGCCGACTTCAAGGTCGATAGCCTCCAGGCGCTCGCCTCCTACGCCACGTTCAACACGGTGAGCCTCGGCATCGGCGGCAACAAGATCGTCTCGGACAATCTCGCGGCGCGGCTCGACGTCAGCTATCAGCGGACGAGCGGCTTCGTCGACTACGGGGGTTCCAACTCGTTCAACGTCACGGGCGACGTCATCTACAAGCCGACCGACACGCTTTCGATCGAGCTCAACGTCGATTACCTGCGGGACGACGTGTCGACATATTTCGGCACGCCGCTCATTCCGCGCGCCTTCGCGCGGAACCCGATCGACGGCATTCTGACGAGCACCGCCGGCCTCGTCATCGACGAACCGACGCGCTTCAAATATTACAACGTTTCCGACGCTCGCGCGCAGAGCTGGCAGATCTGGCCGCGGATCGTCGTCACCTGGGCGCCCAGCGACGCTCTCACGCTGACCAACACGGCCTATTACTTCCGCGCGGAGCGGCAGTGGATCAACGCCGAGAACTACGTCTTCAACACTACGACGCGCCAGATCGATCGCGATCGCTTCTTCGTGTTCCACAACCAGAACCTCATGGGCGACCAGTTCTCGGCATCTTTCAATCATAGCCTGTTCGGACTGGATAACCGACTGGTGGTCGGTGCCGACTACAGCCACCTCGACTTCACGCGCACTCGCGGCTTTCCAGATGGCGACAGTGTCGATCTTTACAATCCAGTTCGCGGCACTTTCGGACCGCTCGTTCCGCGTGTGAGCCCGACACGTTGGGATCAGGTGTCCCTGTTCGCCGAAGACGTTCTCGCCCTGACGTCCCGCCTAAAGCTCGTCGGTGGTGCACGCGGCGAGCGCATCTTCCTGACCCGCGAGAACTTCAACGTCGACGGATCGTTCAACGCGAACACGAGCTTCACGCGGACCTACAAGCTGTTCAACTGGCGCGTTGGTCTTGTATACGACCTCCTTCGCAACGTCACGGCCTACGGTTCGTTCACGACCGCGAAGGATCCGCCGGGCAACAACATCTTCTTGCTGAATGCCGACGAGAATTTCGGGCTCAGCAGCTCTCGGCAATTCGAGGCGGGCCTCAAGGCCGACATTGCCAACGGCCGGGGATCGCTGACCTTTGCCGTCTACGACATCAGGCGAGAGAATATCCTCACGCTTGTCGGCCGAGACCAGCTTAGCAATGTCGGCGCTCAAAAGTCGCGCGGTGCCGAGGCTTCGGCCGAACTCAAGGTCACCAAGGATTGGACTTTGATCGGAAGCGCGACCTATGTCGATGCAAAGTACGAGAACTTCATCGATCCGACCTATGGCATCTCCGCTTCAGGCAATCGCCCGCCGAACGTGCCGCGGTGGACCGGCAATATCTGGACGACAGTCCGCCACATCGCAGGCCTGCCGATCGAGGCCGGCGGCGGGGTGAAGTATGTCGGCGAGCGTACCGGCAACACCCCCAACACGCTCATCCTAAGGCCGTATGCGACCGGCATCGCCTACGTCACGTGGGAGCTCGATCCGAAGCTCTCGATCACGGGCCGTGTGAACAACCTGTGGGACAAGAAGTTCGTCCAATGGGCGGATATCTACTATCCCTACCAAGTGACACTTGGCGAGCCTCGCCGCTTCGAGGTCAGCGCTCTTGCCCGCTTCTAGATCACGACGTTGGAAGGACCAGGCGACCAAGAAAATCGCCTGGTTCTACCGCTGGCTGGGGATCGCGACCTGCCTCGTCTTCGCGTTGTGGTTCGCGAGCGGCGCCGTCCTTGTGTTCAAGCCGTTCCCCGCCTTGAGTCGTGGCGACCAGCTTTCGCTTGAGCAGCCAGTGGCGCTCGGTAAGGTGCGAATGTCTCCTGAACGGGCGATGCAGGCAGCAGGGGGAGGCAACGCATTGCGGCTCGTCCAGCGCGACGCGCAACCAGCCTATCTCGTCGGGACGGCGCAAGCCTTGGTGCCGATCGACGCGCGAACAGGCGCGCGGCTGCCGATGATCAGCCAGTCGACAGCGAGCGCTCTGGCGAGGAAGCTGGGAGGGTCGGCGGCGCGCGCCACCTCGCTCTTCGATTATGACCAGTGGGTGGTCCACAACCAATTCGACCCGCTCCGTCCATTCTACCGCCTCGACATGAAGGACGCTGCGGGGACACGCCTCTACCTGTCGGCGCGCACCGGCGAGATCGTCCAGCGCACGACAAGCTGGGATCGGGGCTGGAATTGGGTCGGCGCGGTGCTTCACTGGGCCTATTTCACTCCCATCCGGTCCAGCTTCACGGTCTGGGACCAGACAGTCTGGTGGCTTTCGCTCGCCGCCCTGCTGGTGGCGGTGGCAGGAACAATCCTCGGCGTTATCCGCACCCTCGCGGCCCAGCGGCAGCGCAAGCCGTCGCTCACCTTCTTTCGCCTGAAATGGATGCGCTGGCATCACCTTCTCGGCCTGTTCGCCAGCGTGTTCGTTCTCGCCTGGATCCTCAGCGGCTGGCTTTCGATGGATCATGGTCGGCTGTTCTCGCGCGGTCACGCCACGGAGGCGCAGCTCGCGCGCTACGCAGGAGGCTCACTCGGCGTCGGGCTTGCCCCGGTCTCCCCGAGGACGCTCAGCCGAGTGGACGGTGCTCACGAGCTGGAGTTCACGATGGTGGGCGGGCAGGCCGTAATCACCGCGTGGCATCCGCCGGGAAATGCTCAGCGCTTTCTGGCCGACGGGACGCCGCTCGACACGGGCAAGGTCGCGGCACTCGCCGCGACCGGCATCGCGGCCGCATGGGCCGGTCCGCCGCTTTCGGGTCCCGCCCGCGTTTCCGCGACGGACACCTACGCCCTTGCGGAGGGGTGGCCTGGCAACGCCCTCCTGTTCAGCGGCGTACCCGGCCTGCGACCGGATATCGTGGTCAACGGCACCAATGGCCAGTTGCTCACGGTCCTTAGCCGCAGTCGTAAGGCCTACGCGTGGATTTACTATGCGCTGCACACATTCAACTTCCCAGTCCTGACCGAGCATCGGATGCTCCGTCAGACCATGGTGATGATCCCGCTGCTGTTCGGGTTCGTCTTCAGCATCACCGGCGTGGCGATCGGCTACCAACGCCTTCGCAAATCCATCTGATCGCAGCGAAGAATATCGTGAAAGACAAGCTCTTCCTGATGACGCCCGGCTTCACCAACGCCGGTCTCGGGCCCTATTATTGCGGCGACTCCGTTCCGGTGGAGGGGCTACTCGGCTTCTTTCCCGAGTTGCGCGATCGCGTAGATGTCACCTACATCGGCTTCCCCCGGCCGCGTCAGGCGATTGTCGATCTGATCGGCGAAGAACATCAATCGGTGCCGGTCCTGGTGCTCGCCGACGATGCCCAGAACGTGAGCGGCGTCGAGACGAAGAGCGCCGATGGCCGGCGCTACATCGACGACGAGAAGCAGATCCGGCACTATCTGTCGGCGCGGCACGATCTGCCGACCGCGGGTTGATCCGTTGAGAGCGGGAGCAGCCCTCCCACGCCTTCGACGGTGGCAAGCATGGCCCACAACACTCCCCTGTGGAGGCAGTCAGCAAGAGGGAGATCCGCATTTGCGGGCCGCGGAGCGAGTTGCTCCGAACCCTAACCGCCGCCGCTGGCGTGGAGGCTGCGGTGCCAGGCGTTCGTGGTTTTGAACCGAAATGGCGCGTCCGGAACGTCTGCTCGCGTCAGCCCCGCTTTGCAAACAGGCCGGGTCGCAATGCCTCCACCTGACGGCGCACCCACTGTCGAACGTTGGCGCTGGGCAGCAGCCCTCGGCCGTCCGAGACATACGACAGACCTTGGAGCACCTCGGCGTAGGGTCCGAAACCCTGAATCCGATAGGGGACTACAACGGCGCGCCCGCCCTGGCGGTTCGCTTCTTCTACGAAGCCGCGAATCCGAGCCTCCGATGCTCTCCGCTTCTCCGGCCAGTCCTCGCGCAGCGTCTCGACGCGCACCCGCCTGAAAGGCGCAAGCTCGCGCACGGCATCGGCGCGCGCGTCAATCTGCCCGATCCAGCGCTCGTTCTCGGCATCGTCCTCGGGCCCGTGAGCGAGGATGAGCACGCTCTCGCGCTGGGGATCGCGGCTGAGCGTCCTGACCCGCTCGACCAGCACCGAGGCCATTTCGGGCGCATCCGCGAGACCCTCGCCGGTGAGGGCGAACCGGGAATTTGTCTCGATCCGCCATAGGTCTATGCCGTGCCCGCCATGGCCGCCATTTTGCTGGCCGGCAGACCTCGGCGCGGCGCCGGGCCGAACCCCCAGAATCTGTTCGGTCCGCTCCCGCCAGCTCTCGCCGCTGATGAAGAGGCGAACCACCGCGATCCGGCTAACTCCTTGCGCCTCCAGCTTCCGCACGGCCTCCTGCATCGTGGCCGGGTCGGCCATGCCGAAGGCGATCTCCATGCGGTAGTCGCGCCGCAGCGGATCGAGCATGGTTTCCACCTCGCGGTTCCACTCGGATCCGCCGCCATGAGCCATCGCCAGCACGCCGAAGCCGCCGTTCTCTCGGGCAGCCGCGGGCGAAAGGAATCCGGCCAGCAGGACGAACGACGCGACAATTGCAGTGATCGATCTGGTCATGTGACCTCCTCAGAAGCGAAAGCTGACCGAGGCGCGGAAATTGCGCCCCGGCTGGGTGTAGGCGTCGCGGTCGGGCGCGCTCGCAGGGAGGCCGATCACGTCGCTCCACCACGCATATTTCCTGTCGGCGATGTTGAAGAGGCCGGCGCGCAGCGTGACCGCCTCGCCGATCCGCCAGAAGGCGGTGGCATCGAGAATGGTGAAGGCTTTGGGGCGGAAGCACGGGCCGGTGCAGACGCCGGCCGTGTCTTCGAGCGCCTTGCGCGTGGAATCGGTAAGATAAAGCTGCAAGCCGAGCCTTCCCGCGGGATCGCGCCAGCCGGCACCGGCGACGATTTTGAGTGGGTCGATAGTGGGCAGCGGCGAGACCAGGCCGGAAGGGTCGATCACCTCCCCGGTCGCCCAGGCGACCGCCAGATTCGCGTTGAAGCCGCCCGGGAGACTGAGACCGGCGCGGCCTTCCACGCCCTCGATCTCGACCCGGGCGAGGTTGACGAACTGGAACACGCCCGGATCGCCGGGCCGGAAGGTTCCGCGAACGAGCTTCTGGCTGATGAAGTTATCATAGCGCCCGACAAACCCCGTCAGCGAAGCGGTGAGGACGGCGTCCGCGTAGCGCAGCCCCGCTTCGTATGTCTCGCTCGTCTCCGGTCCCAGGTTCGGATTGGGCAGCGAGGTATAGTTGAAGACGGGGTTCTCGAAGAACTGGTTCACCTGTGTCGGCGAAGGCGCCTTGAAGCCTTGGGCATAGTTTCCGTATAGGCTGAAGCCGCCCCCCAGCCGGCCGACCATGCCCATGCGCGGGGTCACGCGCGATCCGTTTTGGGCAGCGGCCGTGAAGTTCGCCAGCAGCCTGTCCTGCTGCGGATCGAGGCTGTAATAATCGAAGCGGAGCGCCGGATGGAGCGTGAGGCGGCCGCCCGCGAGTTCGATCGCGTCGGCGATGAACAGTCCCGCAAGCGTATAATCGGTCCTGGGGAAGGCTGCGGTCGGAAAACTCTCCCCCGGGGGCGGAACGGTTCCATCGCGAACGCCCGACTGGCGGGTGACCGAGACGTCCCCCCCGAATGCGAAATTATGGCGAAGCGCGCCGGTGGAGAAGGCGGTGCGTCCTTCCGCGCTGGTGCCGAGAACACGATTGTTGAAGGTATTGAGCCTTTCGCGATCCGGAAGAATCGTCCGGTCCTCGCGCGCGAACTGCCGGTTGCGGGCGTCCTGCCAGTAGAGCACAATCTGGGCGAAATCGAGAAGGCCGCCGCCGTCGTAGCGCCAGTCGAGGCCGATACGGCTGCGCTCGATCCGGTCGCGCGCGATGAGGCCGGCGATGGCGGCAGTGCGCGCGCTGAGCACATCCGTGAGCGTGACGCCGTCCGAATATTCGCCGGTGAGCCGGATACGCTGCCGGTCGTCGGGAGAGAACAGGAGTTTGCCAAGGAAGGCGTTGGAGCGCGTGTCCTGCGGGTTGGGCAAGGTCCGGGTGGGGCCGGAACCGCCCACATCGCCCTTGGTGTCGAGTTCCTGCCCGTCGCGGCGGGTGTAGGCGATCAGTCCCGACCAGGCGGCGGAACGACCGGCGGCAAGCGCGGTTTCGGAAAACTCCTTGCTGGCTGAATCGTAGGCGCTGCGGACAAGCGCGGTCCGCTTGCGCCCACCGGCCAGCAGATCGGCCGGGTCGCTCGTCTGGAAGCTCACCGCGCCGGCTAGCCCGTCCGAACCGTAAAGCGCCGAGGTCGGCCCGCGCAATATCTCGACCGATTTGATCAGGCCGATATCGACATAGTCGCCCCGCCCCGCCGCCTGCGCGCCGAAGGCGAAGCCCTCGGGAACCCGGATCCCATCGACCTGGATCAGAACCCGGTTGCCGCCGAGGCCGCGGATGTTGAATCCGGCATTGCCTTCGCGCCCGGTCGAGCCGAACGCCGCCGAGAAGCGCGCGGGCGCACGCCGCACGCTCACCCCAGGCTCGAACCGGACCAGGTCACGGACATCGGTGGCGAGTTCGTCGGCGATGCGTTCGCCATCGATCACCGTGACCGTGGCCGGCGCCTCTTGTACCGGTGTGGGCAGGCGCGTCGCAGTGACGGTAATCGTTTCTACGGCGTTTGCTTGCTCTGACGCGTGTTCCGGTAGTTCCGGTTCGGCCACCCGATCCCGGGGGCTGGCGCGCCCCATAGTGCGGAGGCGAGTACGAGCCTTCCCGTCCCCACTCGCGCCGAGGCTTTGGCCCTTCGTCTGCGCTCCAGTGGCGATTATCGATCTGTCGGCCGACTCCTCCGGCCCTTTCCCGGCATCCGCCGCGATCGCGGTCGCACTGGCTCCCGCCAGGATCGCCGCGCCTGCAAAAACTCGGATGATCATGTAATCCCCTTCTCGTTGGAGAGCAGATGTCATCTATTTGCATATGATTCGCAATAGCTGTTATGGGCCCTGGCTCCTTTTTTGGGGGCGCTGCGAGTGTGGAACCAATTGAGCCAGAGCTTGAGTCGGCCTCGTCGCCGTTTCGCCTTCTCCGGCGCTGGACGGCAGCCCGCGATCAAGTTCGCGCGTTCGCGCAGCGATCGGAAGGCGTGAGCCAGTCCGAGGTCAGGATTCGCGCCCTTGCGCAGCGAATTGCTTCGGACGCTGACCGCGGCCCCTGGCGTGGAGGCGACGGTGCTAGGCGTTCGTGGTTTTGAACCGAAATGGCGCGCCCGGAACGATTCGAACGTCCGACCCCCAGATTCGTAGTCTGGTGCTCTATCCAGCTGAGCTACGGGCGCGCATCGGAGGGGGCCCAATAGGGAGACGACGCTGGCTTGGCAATAGCTATCGGGAAGCGCCCGACGCCACCCCCGCCGCGAAAATCTGCTCGCACAGGTCCACGTCCAGTGGGGGTCGATCGAGCGCGGCCATTCCGTCGTGCGCGAACCAGCCGATGGCCGCGCCCTCCTCGAGTGCACGCGGGTCCCCGCTCCACTCATCGACACTGTAAAGAAGGATTACAGTCAACAGGGCGCCATCGACGGACGGTCCGTGAGCGAAGGCCAGCGGTTTCATCGACCCGGGGCGAATGGCAATCCCAAGTTCTTCCTCGAGCTCGCGAACCAGCGCGGATACGGGCGTTTCGTGCGTTTCGACCTTGCCGCCGGGGAATTCCCAGAGCCCGCCGTGGTCCTTGTGCGCGGGCCTGCGATGCATGAGCCAGCGACCGTCCCGGCGCCGCAGCGCCGCCGCCACTATGCACCGCCATGTCGGGTTTTTTGCCAGTTAACCGATCCTTCGCAAGATTATCTTAAGACCTCGCCGCGTAATCCTGCTCCATCAGCCTGACACGACTGTTCGGGGGACTATCGATGTTCGGATTTCTCGCAAGACTGGGTCGCGACGCGAAGGGCGCCACGGCAGTCGAATACGGGTTGATCCTCGCTCTGGTATTTCTGGCCATGCTCGGCGGCATCACCGCCTTTGGTCAGAGCGCGATCGGCGTCTGGAACAGTGTTTCCAACGCCGTCAGCAGTTCGGCGTGAGGGAGAGCGCGAGAGGTTAGGTTTTTCTCAACCGTTCTCTGAAAAAAGCAAATGACCCGAACCAATCGAGACCTGCGGTGAGGGTGGGGTACCAAGACCAAACCAGGAGACGACCATGAAGTTCATCAAGAAGATCGTTCGCAACGAAAAGGGTGCGACCGCCATCGAATACGGCCTCATCGCCGCCCTGATCGCGGTCGCCGCGATCACCGCGATGCAGAGCCTCGGCAACAACCTGTCGAGCACCTTCACCAAGGTGTCGAACAACATGACAGCCACCGCGTAACAGCGGCCGGTCGGACCAAACGAAGCGGCGGGGGCAACCCCGCCGTTTTTGTTTTATTGGCGCCAGGCGGACGATCTTCGTCAATATTTAACTATCTCCGCCTAATGTCTCCCCATGTCGTCAGCCAAAAAGGCCGCTCGCGACTGTCGTCAACTCCGGGTCTGTGGGGATACACCATGAAGTTCATCAAGAAGATCGTTCGCAACGAAAAGGGTGCGACCGCCATCGAATACGGCCTCATCGCCGCCCT